>CAJAUM010000023.1 GCA_903945175.1 uncultured Bacteroidales bacterium
AGACTACAATCCATCGGAGGATTCCGATGGACTCGATGAGATCCCTCTCGCAGCATAATGATATAATTATGAAATTTCTATGGGCTGGTGACATTTTTCACCAGCCCCTTTAACTGATTTTTTTTAACAATTAAACATTACAAAATGAGTATAATTAAAGCAAAAGTCGATTATATTATTAATGGCCCAAATGATGAGTATTATACTCCTATTGAAGCGGTCGAAATGATATTGCCATTCATCCCGGAATCTGTCAAAACAATTTGGGAATGTACTGCTATCAAAGAAAGTCGAATTGTTGAAGTTCTAAGGGTTAATGGATATGATGTAATTCCTTCGCATATTGATGATGGTAAGGATTTCCTAACATATAAACCTGTCGAGGATTATGATATCATTATCACTAATCCTCCTTATTCACTCAAGTACGAGTTCCTGAAACGAGCCTTCAGCCTTAAAAAGCCATTTATGTTCCTGCTCCCAACAACCACCCTTGAAGGGAAAAAACGAGGGAAACTGTTTAGAGAAAACAATATACAATTATTAGTGCCGGATGGAAGATTTAGTTTCACTCAGAAGAAAAACGGAGCATGGTTTCATACATCGTGGTTTACATATGGATTAGGATTGGAAAAGGATTTGAATTTTATCGCCCTCAATGACAGATACAATCCACCCTCTCAAAGGTCAAATCCAGATACCTCTGTAATCGACCTTTACAACGATTTACGAAAAGCGGCTTAGTTCGGAGCTTAGTTATAACAGCGACAACTAAAATTATTCAAATCAAATCTTACCAGCCATGATTGTACCGAGCATGACCTCCAAAGAATTACTAATTGAAATATTCAAGGATTTTGAAATTGTAGGAAGAAAAGCTATGTACCTGACAGAAAGTTTACGAAGAGAAGCTATAAAATCTAAAGCCAAGCATGTGCACAGAATTTTCGATTACAAATCCACGAGGTTCAATAAATGGTTTATAGTAGCTGATTATATTATTGGCCACCCGGGATTTATTGTTGTAGTTTACTTTATAGACGAATACGGATTAAACGGAATAAGGGTGGATGCTGACAATCAATCATTGACTCATTTTACGCCACATTTTCTTGATAGGTATAATGAAAGATGCCTAAAGCAGCCCTACCTCTCTAAACTTGAATTATTGAAACGATTTATCTCGAATAATTCTGTGGAAGTTATTCATTCAGAATTCAACGATGAAAAAAAACAATATAATATCTTCGGAAGAGTTAAGGAAGGAATTGTCTTAGGATATAAAGAAGGCTTCAGAAAAACAGGGAAAGAAATTAATCATTATAAAACCTTTATCTCTAATGAAATGATCCATGAAAGTCAGGTGGATGATTTCAATTTTACTGGCAAACTGTTTGACTCATATTTGGATGACATGCCAAAGAGTATTAAAAGGCGTGCTTAGGATGGCTGACAACTAATTGCTGCCGGGTGTGGTTCGCAGTGAATTCCATGAAGAATTCCTATTACTTCAATGATTAAACACGAAAGTCTCA
>CAJAUM010000024.1 GCA_903945175.1 uncultured Bacteroidales bacterium
TGGAAAGCCTGATCTTCAACCAGGTCTGCCGGGCAATGTCCGAGTTCAATCCCAAGCCTTCCGATCCTGTTAAAGTAGAGCTGCTCACCATCGTTCATGTGGCCGACATGTTATCTGTAACGGTTCCCACAGTGTATGGCTATGTGCACCAGCGATCCATCCCATGCATGAAACGCCGCGGCCGGTTATACTTTTCTAAAATGGAAATTCTCGAATGGGTCAAAACCAGCCGCCGCTCAACGGCCGATGAAATCAAGGCCGAAGCAATCTCCAGCCTGGCCTTCAGAGGTAAGAAAATGGATAAATCATCTGCTAAATCCAGGTGATATGATATTCCTGCTTACAAAATACAACAAGGATCTCAATCAGTATATCGCCATAATCGACTATGAAACTGAACTCAAGGTGGCATGGCTGGTCGGTGACGACAAGATCATCGTGCTTAAACAGGGCAGGATCATTAAAGCCTTTGATATCCCGCACCCATTCCCCGAACGCTTTTTTACCAATTACTGTTTTGAAGTTTCAAAAGGAAATTTATGAGAACACTTACCCCCAACCACAGCATCTTAATCTTCCGCAACATCAGGATGATCCTGCTCATCGACTTTCTGATCCGCAAAGGAAAATCCAAACATGATGCATGTTTCATTGCCGCCACAAGTGAAAGTCTGTCTATAGGTTCAGCTTATCGGATTTACAACGACAGATACCGATATAATGTTCCAAACCAACTTTAAATCAAAACCCCATGAACAAAATCGAAACATTAAACCTCAAATGCGCCCTCTCCGATGAGGAAATGCTCGCAATCTCCAAAGAGATGAGCGAACACATCAACAAAAAGAAACAGGCCGAGGATAACCTCGCCTCATTCTCAGCCCAGATAAAGGCTGAAATCAAAGGCCACGATGCCATCATCAATAAGACTGCCACGCTTATTAACGCCGGATCAGAATACCGGAACATCAAATGCGAAGTGATCATCGACTCCTCCCATGATACTGTTTCGTGGATACGTTCCGACACAGGCGAAGTTGCGCAACTTGAACGCCCCATCCCTCAAAGGTATTTGCAAACCCAACTCGAAATCGATCCGCTATGAACATCAAGATCAAAAAACTCTCCCTGCTAAATTTCAAAGGGATCAGGGAACTCTCCATCGAATTTGACGAGGTCACCAACATCCATGGTGAAAACGGCACCGGCAAGTCCACCATTTTCGATGCCTTCACCTGGCTACTGTTCGGCAAAGACTCCCACGATTCAAAGGATTTCAATATCAAAACCCTTGATTCAACAGGAAAGGCAACACCCATGCTCGACCATGTGGTCGAAGGCATTCTGGATGTGGATGGCACAGAGATAACCATGAAACGCAGTTACCAGGAAAAGTGGCAACGCAGGCGCGGCGCCGAAGAATCAGAGCTCACCGGCCACGAAACACTCTACCATTGGAACGGGGTGCCGCAGCAGGCAGGTGAATTTAAATCAAAGGTGGATGCTCTGGTGAATGAAGGCCTTTTCAAACTGCTCACATCAGCGCTGTACTTCAACTCCATGAAATGGCAGGATCGCCGGTTGGTGCTGATCCTGCTTGCCGGAGAAATTTCAAATGCCGATGTGCTGGCCAAAATGAATAAACAACAGGTTACCGAAATAACCGCCATTCTCAACAGCGGCAAACCGCTGGCTGATTTTCTCAAAGAACTGGCAATGCGTAAAAAGAAACTCAGCGATGAACTGAAAACCATCCCCTCCCGCATCGATGAAGTCACAAGGGCCATCCCGGAACCTGTCGACTTCGAAACAGTCAAGGCTGATATCTGCAAAACATCGCTGGCTCTTGCTGAAATTGAACAGGCTATCAACGACCAGGTTTCAGCTTATAAGTCACAAGGCGAAGCGGTTCAGGCAATACAAAATGAGATATTCGCACTCAAAAAACAACAGCAGTCAATGGAGTTTGAGGCAAAAAGCGAAGCTCAACGAATCTACAACGAACGTACATTCCTCATCGCCGGCCTTAAACAAAAGCATGCCGAATGTTTACTACGTTCCAAGGCCAATCAGGATTCTTTGCCAAAACAATTACAAAAGAAAACTGAAACAGAAAATGCGATGCTCGAACTTCGGAATCAATGGAAAACAATAAATGATAAAAAATATCTCTTTAAAGAAGAGGATGATTTTTGCCCTACCTGCAAACAACCTCTCGATCCTTCGGCCATGGCCGATAATGAGTTGAACCCAAAGTTAATCTTCGAACAATGGAAATCAGACCGGCTATCCAATATTTCTGATCAGGGTAAATTGTTTGGATCTGAACTTGCCCAAACAAACAAGATCATAGAGTACACCAATAATGAAATTTCGGCATTGTCAGTTGAAGCTACCGAGCTTGCAGCACAAATTAAAACCGCAATGTCTGCCGAACTTGAACTTGTTGCTCCCCAATATAGCGTCATTCCAGACCAAATCACCAGGCTTGAACTTCAAATACTCGAATCACCCAAACTTGATATCGAATCGCTTAAGAAACAAAAGGAAGAAATTCAATCCGAAATCTATGACCTGCAAGTCACCTTGGGCAGAAAGGAGGTCATCGACCGTGGAAATTCTCGTATCAAAGAACTCCTGAGCGAGGAAAAGAACCTGAGCCAGCAAATCAGCGACCTCGAAAAGCAGGAATTCGCCATAAATGCCTATACCCGCTCCCGCATGGACACAGTCGAAGCCAGGATTAATGGCAAATTCTCTTTGGTCCGGTTCCGCATGTTCAATACCCTCATCAACGGCGGCATCGAAGAGGCCTGCGAGTGCATGGTTCAAGGCGTTCCCTTTAACGATGTTAATTCAGCCGGAAAGATCCAGGCCGGCATCGACATCATCAATACCCTGAGCAAACACTACGGCATATCAGCCCCCATCTGGATCGACAACCGCGAATCCACAAACAACATCCCATCCACAACATCACAGGTAATTAACTTGATAGTTAGCACCGACAAAACCTTAATAATCAAATAACCCAATCCCTAATGGCTAATGGCCAATGCCCAACCCCTAAACCTTACCCCTATGACCCCAGAAACAACAGTAAAAAAATTCGAACCTCCCATGGTCGAAAAAGTCCTCACCAAAGTCAACAGCCTCAAAGAAATCGGCGGCATCGCCCTTCCACCCGATTACAGCGCCGAAAATGCACTCCGCTCAGCCTGGCTCATCCTTCAGGACATGAAAGACAGGGCCAACCTCCCGGTATTGAAAACATCCACGCCCGATTCCATAGCAAACTCTTTGTTTAACATGGTGGTGCAGGGATTAAATCCCGCCAAACGCCAGTGTAGTTTCATTTTGTATGGCGACAAATTGACGATGCAACGGGAGTACGCCGGCAGCATTGCCCTGGCACGCAGGTACAGCGCGATGAAGAACATCTATGCCGGAGTTATCTACAAAGGCGATGTGTTCGAATATGCCATCGACACAACCACGGGCATGAAAAAGATCACCGTTCATGCCCAGCGGATGGAAAACCTCGATGATGCCAAAATCATCGGAGCCTATGCAGTTGTAACGTTCGACGACGGTAGTGTAAATACCGAGATCATGACCATGGCCCAGATTCAAAAATCCTGGGAACAAGGTCCAACCAAAGGCAAAAGTCCTGCCCATACAAACTTCCCGGGCGAAATGGCCAAGAAAACTGTCATCAACCGCGCATGTAAACTGCTCATAGCTTCCAGCGACGATTCAGTGCTCATGGAACCAGGCGAAGATGGCCGTATGGGAAGAGCGAAAGCTGAAATCGAATCAGTCGCAAATCAGGGCAGCGTAATTGACATTCCCGAGGAGGAGCCGATTCAGGTTGCAGAAGAAGTTACAGAAGTTTCCGCGCCTGCACCTGCAAAACCCGAAAACAAGCGTGAATGGAAAAACGAACCTTCACCTATTGTACCCGGCCCTGCATTACAGCCTTCACCCAAAGAACCCGGATTCTGATGACACTCAAGGTCCTTTCCAGCGAATCAGCAGGTAACTGTTATCTCATCGAGTCGGATTCCCAGTGCTTGATTATCGAAGCAGGAATCCGGCTCCAGGAGTTAAAAAAAGCCCTGAATTATGACATGAGCAAGATTATCGGCTGCCTGGTCACCCACGCCCATGGCGATCATTGCAAGTATGCAGATGACTACCTTAAAGCCGGCATCGACATCTACAGTTCAAAAGAAACCATCGCAGCAACGAATTTATCGGGCCACCGGCTATTTCCTCTCGGTCCACAGCCTGTTCAACTGGGTCAGTTTACGATCAAATGCTTTGCTGTCCCGCACGGCGTGCCTACCCTCGGTTTTTTGATCAAACATCCCTTGGCAGGTTCTATTCTATTTGTCACCGATGCCGCCTGTATCCCGCATAAATTCAATAACCTGAACCACATCCTGATCGAAGCCAACTACGAGGATTCCATCCTCACCAACGACCGGGCCGTTGGCCATCACATGAGCCTCGATACCTGCCTGGGATTCCTGCGTGCAAACGATATAAGGCAGGTGCGGAACATTGTCCTGCTTCACCTGAGCAGCGGAAATTCAGATTCAAAAATGTTTGCAAAATCAGTACAATCCATCGCACCCAATGCCTCTGTCTGTATCGCCGACAAAGGACTTGAAGTCTATCTATCAAAA
>CAJAUM010000025.1 GCA_903945175.1 uncultured Bacteroidales bacterium
ACAGCATGTGCGACAGTGTATATGAGAATCCACATGCAGAAAGGGTCAATGGAACGATAAAAAATGATTACCTGGTTTTCTATAATCCACAAAATTACCTGCAGCTGTATCAAATGACGCAAAAGGCCATCTACATGTACAATTATATCAGGCCACATCAATCAGTTAATCGTCTTAGTCCTGTTAAATTCGAGGAATTATTAACAGAATAACGAGTTGTTGACAAAAGAAAAAAGGACCAAAAAAGAAAAGAAACAATAACAAACATTACTTTTGAAAATCAAGAATAAAATCCCCTAAAACGGTCAACGCTATTCAGGCGTGGACATTTTGTCACGCGTAACGTGTCACGTGTCACGTTTTGTTTGTCACGCGTAACGTGTCACGATTTAATTCAGGCCGATCTGCTGCAGAAAAATCAATGCCAATCCTGGTTTAAGGGCCAGGGTAAATACCACTCCGAACACAGCGCCCCATAAGTGGGCATCATGTCCGATGTTATCCCGGCCTTTTTTAGCCATGTAATATTCATAGGCTACATATAAAACCCCGAAAACGGGGGCAGGAATAGGCAAAGGGATGAAGAACAGGAAAATTTTCCCGGCAGGATAGAGGATGATGCTTGAAAATACCACGGCAGATACAGCGCCCGAGGCGCCAACTGCATTGTAGAACACATCGTTTTTATATTTTCCGAAGGCCGGAATAATCGACAGGATGAGACCGCCGACATAGAGGAGGATAAAGTAAAAACCTGACTTGCCTGGGAAATATAAGCCGAAATAAGCTTCAACGATTACACCAAATGAATAGAGTACGAGCATGTTGATAAACAGATGCACATACCCTGCATGAAGAAAACCATAGGTGAAGAAACGGTACCAGTGGTTGCTGTGTTTTGCATCGTACGCATTGAACTTTAATTTCGCAAACCACGCTTCGTTGTTCAGCGAAAAAACTGAAACTGCAGCTGTAATGAAGATGATGATGTAGGTGATTACCATATAAATGAACGAAATAGTGCGTTAGCGAGGTGGCGAAATTACTTGGTCGTTTCTATTTGTTTTTCTTTGGTGAAGTCGGTTTCAGATCCCAGTACACTGTGGGGAATCAGGAATATGGCAAGCAGTACAATGGATGCAAGGATGGGCCAAAGCCGGTTTTCGCGGTTCTTTTTCATGACAACCAAGGCAATAACCCAGAAGATAAAGGCAACCAGTGATTTGTTATCGGTCAGATCATGTCCGAATGGCCATCCGGTCCAAAAGGCATCAAAGGCAAGTTTCTGCATGATGGGACCCAGGATCAGCACCCCGATACCTGTGGTAATTACTGTGATCCAGGCATAGATATAGGTGTTTTTCATCCTGAAGATGACCATCATGCCGGTAAGTGTTGAAAACAGCATGCCACAAAACACAAACAAAATATGAGGCAATAAAACAATCCATGACACAAATCCGGTATAGCGCAAAACAGCAGGGTGATCATTGAGCAAGATGCGCTGATTATCCTTGACCAGGGTAACCTGATACATCACTTTTCCTGCAGGTTCCTGATGCGGAAGATATCCGACCAACGTGTCGCCATGACGCTGCATTGGCTGTATATGCCAGGTGTCATAACTTTTAAAGCGGCGCAATTTCAACTCTCCTTTGATGCTTGTGTCAGCAGCCACAATCCTGATGGGCGCATCATCCTGCTTGTCATACGACCGGATCAGTTTATATTTAATTGTTTGCTGGCCGATCTCCGTCGTTCCACGAACCGGATAGGTAGGACCGGTCATTCGCTGGTACATGGCGAGCGCCACAGTAAATAGGATTGCAAAAAGCCAGATAAGAATAGATTTCAACGTTAAATTCATAAATAACCAGTGTTAAAGAATAATTTCTTTTCTTCTGCAAAGATAATTATTTGATCCGATATTGCTCCAGTAGATCATATACAGCCTGATGAATATTTGTCCGGATATTCATCTCTGACAGCCTGTGGTTAGCTGCATCAGGATAGACGCGGTTAGAGAGAAAAATGTAGATCAGTTCATTCACGGGATCAGCCCAGATGTACGTGCCGGTAAACCCCGAATGTCCATAGCTTTGCGGAGAGGTCCCCTTGCAGGAGGGTCCGTCAGGTGAGAAGATCAGCAACGGTTTATCGAATCCAAGCCCTCTGCGGTTTCCCTTTTCCGGAAACTGAACCCGCGTAAATTCAAGGATGGTGGAGGACGATACATATTCTTTGCCTCCATAACTTCCTTGTTGCAGCAGCATCTGCAGGATGACTGCCACGTCTGAAGCATTGCTGAAGAGGCCGGCATGACCCGACATGCCACCAAGCATGGCCGCACCAGGATCGTGAACGTCGCCCCAAATCAGCTGCTTTCGAAAAAGGGGTTCATATTCTGTGGGAATGATCTGTGACATCGGGAACCTGTTCCGGGGGCTGAATCCCAAGGTCGTTAATCCCAATGGCTTATAGAATGTTGCTTCCAGATAACGGTCGAAAGGCAGTCCGCTGATACGTTCAACGACCATGCGCAGCAGGTAAAACCCAATGTCGCTGTACTTATAATCGCTGTTTTGGCGAAGCGGTGAATCGATGATCCGTTTGATAAGCGTATCTTTATAATCCTTACGGATGTAAAGGTTTTGCGCCACCCTCACCGGGAATGCCTTCGATGAATCAGCCTGGTAAATCGCCGGATCAGGATTCCCATTCTGTAACGTGGCTTTAAAAAACGGGATCCAGTCCTGCAATCCTGCCTGGTGCGTCATAACATCGCGGATCCGGAGGTTTGCTTTGTTGCTTCCTTTGAGAACCGGCAGCAAAGTTCCGAGGCTGTCATTCAGTTTTATATTACCCTGGTCATACAGTTTCATCACAGCCAGGGTGGTGGCTGCAACTTTAGTGACAGAGGCCAGATCGTAAAGATCTTGCCGGGTAACTGCCACGGTGTCTTCGTACCGGGGATGTCCGAATGACTTTTCATAAAAGATCTTTCCGTTTTTTGCCAGCAGGATCTGGCAGCCGGGATAGGCTCCCGAAGCGATGCCTTGTTGCGCGAGTGAATCAATTATTTCCAATGATTCAGAGGGTAATCCAATCTCTTCGGGTATCACAAATTCAAGCCTGCTCTTTTCAGTTACATCACCGGTTGCATAGGTGAACTGACCGGCTGTTACCGGGAGTTTCCCGTGAGCTCCGATTCCTCCAAAAATAACCTCGGCCATGGCAAGTTCTGTGGAGGAATTATCCTGGTAGGCTACCACGATGGCTTCAGCTTTGGCGATACCGGGGATTTGGCTGAGTGCATAAGGGGTCCCGAAAAGGGCCATGATGGTGCGGTTTGTACGCGTAAGGGCATCGATGAAACGGATCGTGGAATGCCTCAAACCAAAGGTATCAGCCGCATTGCTGGTGATGCCATGAATGCCAAGGATCACGATATCTCTGGTGGAAATTTGCGCCAATATACTGTCCGAATGCTGTTTTGTGAATATTTTCGGCAGATTGAAAACCTGCATATTCACATATTTTTTCAGGGTGGTCTGAAAAAGGTTTGGCAGCGAATCGCCCATTGACAGAACGGCCATTTTCCTGCGATCGAGACCGGTAAGGGGGATCATCATCAAATCATTTTTTATAATGGTCACCGATTCATTGACCATCTTCTGTCGGAGTACATTTGATGCCGGAGGATTCAGGTCTGTCACCAGGTTTTCAAGGCGGATGACCGGCTTATGCATCAGGCCAAGTTTCTCTTTCAGTTCCAGAATCCGCCGGCACCTGCGCTCCAGGGTGTCATTTGAGAATAATCCATTGTCGATGGCCGTTTTAATTCCACGGATGGCCATATCCATATCCTGCGGAAGCAGCAGGATGTCATTCCCTGCCTGAAGCGCCTTCAACTCGATTTCACCCGGTTTGTAATATTTCGTTACACCTTGCATGTCAAGGGCATCCGTGAAAACATACCCGTTGAATCCCAGTTGCTTTTTCAGCAGATCGGTGATGACACTTTTTGACAGGGTTGCCGGGGTGTTTTTCATAGAATCGAGGCTGGGCACATACAGATGCCCGATCATCACGCCCATTTCACCTGCATTGATCAGGGCTTTGAAAGGATACAGTTCGACTGAATCCATGCGTTGCCTGCTGTGGTTGATAATGGGAAGGGTGAGGTGCGAATCGTTATCCGTATCGCCGTGACCGGGGAAATGTTTTGCCGTAGTCATGATTCCCCCATCTTGCATGCCTTTCATGTACAACAGGCTTTTACGTGTTACCAGATCACGATTTTCGCCAAACGATCTGAAGCTGATGACCGGATTTTTCGGATTATTATTGATGTCAACCACCGGAGCAAAATTGATCTGGATTCCCAGTCTCTGGCAACTCTTTGCCACCATCCTTCCCATCGCATAGATGAGTGAATCATCTGTTATCGCTCCCAGCGCCATCTGCCGGGGAAAAGAAAAGGCGCTGTCGAGCCGCATTCCCAGTCCCCATTCTGCATCCATCGAAATCAGCATGGGGGTTTGTGCCGATTGCTGCAACCTGTTCGACAGGATGGCCTGCATTACCGGAGATCCCTTAAAAAAACAAACACCACCCACATTGTATTTCTGTATGACCCGGGTAAGACTGTCGTTGTAAGTAGAGTCTTTCCAGGAGTAGGCCCGGATGATGCACAATTGGGCGATCCGTTGTTCGATGGACAAAGATTTGTATACGGAATCGACCCAGTAATTTGAATTGACCTGTCCAGAGGCCGTTTCAGCTGTGTGGAAGATTCCAGCGAACAGGCATAGCAGGATTAAGTATTTCATAATGTTCAGTTTATATTGTCTGTTGAAGATCCATCTCATGACATGATCCCGCTTTACAAAAGTCAGAACTTTCATATTCATTCTGAAGCGACCCTTGCCAAATCTTTTCTTTTTTTATTAACATGCGCCCGTGCCCGTTGGGTAATTAACCTATCTTTGTTTCAGGTCAAATTAAGAAAATTTTCATTTTTCATTTTTTATACAATTCGATGCTTTCAATTGATGCTTTAGAAAAACTTGCCTCGCAAGTCAGACGCGACATTGTTCGTATGGTTAACGGAGTATCATCCGGCCATCCCGGAGGACCGCTGGGATGTGCAGATTTCCTTGTCGCCCTCTATTTTAAAATCATGAAGCCCGATCTTTTGAAATTTTCCATTGATGGGGTGGGAGAGGATCTCTTCTTTTTGTCAAACGGACATCTTTCAGCTTTATGGTATAGTGTTTTGGCGCGTTATGGTTATTTCGACGTGAAAGAACTGACCACATTCCGCAAGCTGGGATCGCGTTTGCAGGGACATCCTGCCACAGCCGAGGGGTTGCCCGGTGTGCGTATGAGTTCAGGTTCCCTTGGGCAGGGTTTATCCGTTGCTATTGGAGCCTCTATTGCAAAGAAAATGAACAATGACGACCATCTTGTGTACTGTTTGATGGGCGATGGAGAGCTTCAGGAGGGTCAGAACTGGGAGGCAGCAATGTTTGCAGCGGGCAAAAAAGTGGATAATCTCATTGCTGTGGTAGACTGCAACGGCCAGCAAATTGACGGGCCAAATGAGCGTGTTCTGCCTTTGGGTGATCTTCAGGCAAAATTTTTATCCTTTGGATGGAATGTGATATCAATGTACGGCAACGACATGACCGAAGTGGTGGAGACACTGAAAAAGGCCCAGTGGTATACCGGCCAGGGGCAACCTGTGATGATCCTGATGACAACCCACATGGGATATGGTGTTGACTTTATGTTAGACAACCATGAGTGGCATGGCATATTTCCAAATGATGAACAAACGAAAAGCGCCCTTGAACAGTTGGAGGAGACGGTTGGAGACTATTAAAAAAATGACGAATGACGAATGACGAATGGCGAATTACCAATGACCAGTGACCAATTACCAATTTCGGAGGATAAATCAGGGAGAGCAGCACTCTTAACGGGTCGGTATTCAATTTTTCATTGGTCATTGGTCATTGGTAACTGGTCATTTTTCCTCATTCTGCTCCTCCTCTTTTTATTTTGCCTCTCCCTCTCTGGTTTTTCCCAGGGTCAGCAAGAACAGGGAAGGCCAAAGCCGACCACCCGTATTTTGTTTGTGTTTGATGCCTCTCAGAGCATGTTTGGCCGTTGGCAGAGTGATACCAAATTCAATATTGCCGTCAAACTTTTCTCAAACATCCTTGATAGTTTACGCACCCAACCCAACCTGGAACTGGCTTTACGTATGTACGGACACCAGAAGCAATTCCCACCACAGGATTGCAATGATACCCGGCTTGAGGTGCCTTTTGCGAAAGATAATATAACCAGGATTAAACATGTTCTCAAAACAATTATCCCCAAAGGAACAACCCCCATTGCCTATGCCCTTTCTCAGGCAACCAAAGATTTCCCGCCATGCGATAATTGCAGGAATGTAGTGATCCTGATAACCGATGGGCTGGAAGAATGCGGTGGTGACCCATGCGCCGTTTCTCTTGAACTTCAGAAAAAGGGCATCATGTTAAAGCCTTTTATTGTCGGGATCGGGAAAAATTTTCGCGATCAGTTTGAATGCGTGGGCACCTATTTTGATGCTTCTAACGAAAAGGAATTCAGAAATGCCCTCAATGTGATCATTTCCAGAACTTTGAACCCGACAACCATCCAGGTGAACCTGCTTGATATTTATGGTAAACCAACAGAAACCAATGTCAACATGACCCTGTACGATAATTTTTCTGCTCTTCCTAAATACAATTTTATCCACTCATTCAATGCCAAAGGACTTCCGGATACACTCGATATCGATCCGCTGATCACCTACGATGTGGTAGTCCACACCATTCCACCGGTTCGCAAGGACAGTGTTAAGCTCACGCCCGGCAAGCATAACATCGTTGGCATTGATGCGCCACAGGGGTTTCTGGCATTCAAGGCATCCGGTAACAGCACGCTGAAGTATCTCCCGTGTATTATCCGTAAGAAAGATCAAAACGAAACCATCAACGTTCAGCAGTTTGACCAGATTGAAAAATATCTTACCGGTTCCTATGATGTCGAGATTTTATGTCTCCCAAGGCTCAAAGTTCGTGATGTTGAAGTAAAGCAAAGCCATACAACCATGGTCGAAATGCCCCTTCCCGGGATTGCTGTGATCCAGAAATCGACCAATGGTTACGGCAGTCTATACCTGGAGGATAAAAACCAGCTGGTTTGGTTATACAATCTCAGGGACAACCAGCAGCAGCAGGAAACGCTCTATTTGCAGCCGGGAACATATCGCGTGGTGTTTCGTTCAAAATATTCTAATAAATCATCCTATACAACAGAAAAAACATTTAAAGTCGAACCTGGCCAAACGGTCAATTTAAAATTATACCCGAACTGATATGACTGAATATAAAAACCTTGGTTCCAAAGATACCCGGTCCGGATTTGGAGAGGCGCTGCTTGAGGTGGGCAGGCAAAACCCCAATGTGGTTGCCTTGTGTGCCGATCTTACCGGATCGATGAAGATGGATGCATTTGCGCATGAATTTCCTGCCCGCTTTATTCAGGTTGGGATCGCAGAAGCCAACATGATGGGCATTGCCGCAGGGCTGACTATCGGAGGTAAAATTCCCTATACAGGAACCTTCGCCAATTTTTCTACAGGCAGGGTCTATGATCAGATCAGGCAATCGATCGCTTATGCCAACAAAAATGTGAAAATCTGTGCTTCACACGCAGGACTCACCCTGGGCGAGGATGGGGCAACGCATCAGATCCTTGAGGACCTGGGATTGATGAAGATGCTCCCAAACATGACCGTGATCAACCCGTGTGATTTTAACCAGACCAAGGCTGCCACCCTGGCCATCGCGAACCATCCAGGACCGGTGTATCTGCGTTTTGGCCGCCCCAAATGGCCCAATTTCACATCACCGGAACAGCCGTTCATCATTGGGAAGGCCCTGATGCTCAGCGAAGGTTCGGATGTCTCCATTTTTGCAACAGGGCACCTGGTTTGGACCGCATTGCAGGCCTGTAAAGTGCTTGAGGAACAAGGGATTCATGCAGAGATCATCGATGTTCATACCATTAAGCCCCTGGATGAGGAGGCCATTCTTGCCTCAGTGATTAAAACAGGGTGCGTGGTAACGGCAGAGGAACACATGAGAAATGGCGGATTGGGCGACAGCATTGCCCAACTGCTTGCCCTGAAGCATCCGGCCCCCATGGAAATGGTTGCCGTCAATGATCATTTTGGGGAAAGCGGGAAACCTGAAGATCTGCTGAAGAAATTCGGACTGGATGTTCCGGATATTGTGGCTGCGGCGCTCAAGGCCATGGCAAGAACGTAATCAGACGCAGCCATTCGCAATCAACCCCAGTGTTTCGTCAGGTCATTCCTCGATAAAAGTATCGGGGTTTCCTTGTCGACATAGAGCGGAACGGTTTCCACAGTTACATTGCTGGTATCAAGCCCCAGTGCCTTTACTTCGGATATTCCGAAACGCTTGAAAATGGAATAGAGATCCATGACAAACTGCTCTTTTGGCGGAAAATCAAAATCGTAATTCTGAATCCGGTCGATCACGACGAACCTGAAGTCGGCACTTATCAAATGCTTCCGGAGGGAGGCATAGTGACTGAGCATATCAATTTCGTGATTGTGGCTTAATTCTTCAAGAACCTGCCTGAAAAAGAGGTTCACCCTGGGCTGTACTTTAAATCCGATTTTAAAATCCACCTTTATCAAGGTCCCTGGAATGATATGGGTAATCTTGTATTCCAGCACATGCGGGTCATCAAGAATGTCGACATGCAGCAGCCAGTAAAGGTCGGCACGCTTAGGATGCTTGTTCAGGATGGAATAAATGATCTTTGATTCGATGTCGGTCACTTTGTTGGCCTTGGTAAGAAAAACCAGGTTGGTCGCATATTTCGGCACAGTAACATCGTGACTCAGGTCTTTAATTACATCCACATATTTCTCAATCCGCTGAAATTCGATAAAACTGTTTTTGATGCGCCGGCCGCTGAACCATACATACATGATTAAAAACAGGAATCCGCCAAGCAGCAGGGTAAACCATCCTCCATGCATGAACTTGTTCAGGTTTGCAATGAGGAAGGAGCCCTCGATGGAAAGATACACTATCAGAAAAATAATAATCACGTAAATGGGGGTTTTTTTATAAAAAAGATAGATGCTGAGGAGGCTGGTGGTCATCAGCATGGTGATGGTAATCGACAGTCCATATGCTGCTTCCATATTGGTTGATCGTTGAAAGAACAGGACAACAAAGAGGCAGGAAAAATAGAGCATCCAGTTGATGCTGGAGATATACATCTGCCCTTTGATATTGGTAGGGTAGTTGATCTTGATCTTTGGCCAGAAGTTGAGCTGGATGGCTTCGCTGATCAGCGTATAAGAACCGCTGATCAGGGCCTGGCTGGCGATGACGGCTGCTGCTGTGGAGATGATGATCCCGATGAGCAGGAACCAGTGCGGCATGATGGCAAAGAAAGGGTTGGTCCATTCATAAATGCTGTCGGAGTTGGCAATAATCCATGAACCCTGTCCGAAATAATTAAGCAGAAGCATACTTTTGACATATATCCAGGTGATCCGGATGTTTTTCAGCCCGCAATGCCCCAGATCGGAATAGAGCGCTTCGGCGCCGGTGGTGCATAGAAATACGGCCCCCATAAGCAGGAATCCCTGCGGATATTGTGTCAGAAAAACATAGGCATGATGGGGGTCGATGGCCTTCAGAATCATGGGATTGTTGAGAATCTGGGAAAAGCCTAACACCCCAAGCATGGCGAACCATACGAACATGATGGGGCCGAAGGATGCCCCGACTGCTTTGGTCCCGAATTTTTGCACCAGGAAAAGCCCGGTGATGATCACAAGAACAATCGGTATTATCGGAATCCGCGGGTTAATGATGGTTAGTCCCTCTACAGCAGAAACAATGGTAATGGATGGGGTAATGACCCCGTCGGCCAGCAGCGTGCTTCCACCGATGATTGCAAACACATAGGCCCATTTGGCCCTTTTCCTGATCAGGGCAAACAGGGAGAAGATGCCACCCTCTCCGTTGTTGTCGGCTCGCAGGGTGATGATGATATATTTTACCGTTGTCTGAAGGGTCAGTGTCCAAAAAATGCATGACAAGCCGCCCATGATGAAGGGTTCGGTAATTGAATCGGCCCCGGCCACGATGGCTTTCATAACATAAAGGGGCGATGTTCCAATATCACCGTAAATGATCCCGAGGGTGATTAGTAAACCTGCAGCTGAAATTGCCTGGCCGTGGCTCTTGTGTATGGCACTCCGCATATGGATAACGGATTAACCTGTGGATAAAAAGTGTGCAAATGTAATCTTTTTTTTAGCAAAGCAACCCGGCGACAATTTTATCAGGGATTTTGTCGAAGGCTAACCATAATGTTTGGTCAGGTCGTTGCGGGTAAGCAAAACCGGGGTCTCCTTGTCAATGTATAGTGGAACTGTCTCAACAGTAACATTGCTGGTGTCCAAACCCAACGAACGTACTTCACCGATTCCAAACCGCTTTAGGATGTCATAGATATCCATGATAAATTGCTCCCGGGGGGGGAAGTCGAAATCGTAATTCTGTATCCGGTCAATGATAACAAAACGAAAATCGCTCAATATATTGAATTGTCTGAGTGAAACATAATGGCTTAACAGGTCGATTTCTTTATTCCTGCTCATCTCTTCGAGAACCTGCCTGAAAAAGAGGTTCAACCTGGGCTGAACTTTAAACCCGATTTTGAAATCAACCTTAATCAAAATTCCCTGGATGATTTGTGTGACCTTGTACTCGAGCACGTGAGGTTCATCAAGAATATCGATGTGCAGCAACCAATAGGTGTCGGCCCGCTTGGGTTGCTTATTCAAAAGAGAATAGATGATTTTTGACTCAACATCCGTTTCCCTGTTGGCTTTTGTCAGGAAAACCAGGTTTGTGGCATATTTTGGTATTGACTTGTCTCTGGCAAGGGCTTTGATGATATCAATATACTGATCAATTTTAAGGAACTCTATAAAGCTGTTCTTGATTTTTCGTCCATGGAACCATACGTACATAATGATGAATAGGATGCTGCCGATCATAAAGGTGAGGTATCCGCCATGGAGGAATTTATTCATATTGGCGATAAGGAAGGATCCTTCGATGAAAAGGTAAATTAGCAGGAACAACACGAGCAGGTACTTCGGAACATGCTTGTAATACAAATAGGTCCCCAGCAAAATGGTGGTCATCAGCATTGTAATGTTGATCGTAAGCCCATAGGCCGCCTCCATGTTTGACGATTTTTGAAAAAAGAGGACGACGCCGATGCAACAGATATACAGGATCCAGTTAATGCTGGAGATGTACATTTGTCCCTTGATATTGGTTGGGTAATTGATCTTTACTTTTGGCCAGAAATTGAGGGAGATGGCTTCACTGATCAGCGTAAAGGAACTGGTAATCATGGCCTGGCTTGCAATGATGGCTGCCACTGTTGCAATCACGATTCCCGGCATAAGAAACCAGGAGGGCATGATGGCGAAAAAAGGATTGGTCCATTCATTTACGAAATCGACATTTTTAAGGATCCAGGCGCCCTGACCAAAATAGTTGAGAAGAAGGCAAATTTTCACAAAGCCCCAGGTTATACGTATGTTGTTTCTTCCGCAGTGACCCAGGTCGGAGTAGAGCGCATCAGCACCGGTGGTGCACAGGAATACGGCGCCCAGGAGGACGAATCCCTTGGGGTACTTTGTAAGGAAATCGAATGCATAGGCAGGATTCAGGGCATGGAGGATCTGAGGGAACTGCAAGAGTTGAATCATGCCAAGAATGCCAAGCATTGAAAACCAGATGAACATGATCGGACCGAAAGATTTTCCGATCATCTTGGTTCCGAATTTCTGGATCAGGAACAGCAGTGTGATGATCATTACGGCTATGGGCACCACCGGGATTCGTGGATTTTTGATCAGGGTTCCTTCAATGGCAGAAACGATGGTGATGGCAGGTGTGATGATGCTGTCGGCCAGCAGCGTACAACCACCGATCATGGCAAAAAGAAAGGCCCATTTGGCTCTCTTTCTGATCAGTGCAAAAAGGGCAAATATTCCACCCTCTCCTTTGTTGTCGGCACGTAACGCAAAGGTGATGTATTTGATGGTCGTTTGCATCGTAAGCGTCCATACAATACATGAGAGCCCGCCGATGATGAACGGGGCATTGATGGAATCTGCTCCGGCAATAATGGCCCGCATCACATAGAGGGGAGAGGTGCCGATATCTCCGTAAATAATCCCCAAAGTGACAATCAGCCCAGCGGTGGTTATCTTGTCAATCTGGCTTTTATTTGTTGAATGATTCATCGGATTTAGGTAAGCTTCTTGCGATCCGTGAATTTTTGGAGAAACGCAATAAGCATGGGTAAAAGCGATATAAAGATAATAACCAGGATGACAATGGAGAAATTATTTTTCACGAAAGGAATGTTGCCGAAAAAATAACCGGCAATACAAAAGGATGCAACCCAAAGGAACCCACCGATAATATTAAAGGAGGTAAACCGTTGGTAACCCATGGTTCCAATACCGGCAACAAAAGGAGCAAAGGTACGGATGATGGGCATAAACCGTGCAATGATGATTGTTTTTCCGCCATGTTTTTCATAAAATGCATGGGTTTTATCCAGGTATTCGCGTTTAATCAGCCGGTAGTTCTTTTCATATACACTTTTTCCAAGGTATTTCCCTGTAAAATAATTAACTGTATCGCCCAAAAACGCTGCGATGGTAAGCAATGGGATTAGAATCAAGATGCTAAGTGGCTCTCCTTCCATCGCGGCCACGGTGCCCGCAGCAAATAACATCGAGTCGCCCGGTAAAAATGGCGTGACCACAAACCCCGTCTCCATAAAAACAATGAGAAATAAAATCAGATAGGTCCAGGTCCGGTAATCAGTTACCCATTGCTGAAGATGGATATCAATGTGCATGATGATATCAAGGAAATTCTTGAGAAGTTCGAGCATAGAATGATGGGATGTTTGTGAAAATGATCGACAAAGATAAGTCAAGAAAAGTGATTGAATGACAGGTTGCTTCATAAATAATTTATTAACAAATATTTAACAAACGTGACTTGGAAAATCGCTGCCAACATTTCTATTTTTGCATCCCATGAATCATAGCCGGATAATCTCATTTGGAATGCTATTTTCCCTGACAACTCTTTTCTGTTCAGGAATAAATGGCTGTCCAAATCCGGATTTCCGATTACATACCATTCAGCTATCTGCAGATTCAACGATTGGTTGGAATGACCTCTGCTCAGAAATGGACTTTTTTGATGATGATCAAATTTTTCATGCCATTGAGATCAGATCATTGGTGGAGCCATTCGTAACAACGGCCATTTCCCGGAACTGCAATTTGATTCATGAATTCTTCCTTTCTTTCTGGCAACCGCCAAAAATTTCCTGAAATAATTTTTAATTTTTCTCGCACCCGTCTGTAGCGTATGGGTATAAGTATGCATGGTACGAAACCCTGGGCGTATTATTACGCTCAGTAGCGATCGTTGTAATAAAATTTATTTAATCAAAAAAATGACCAAAATCAGCAGAAGAAAATTTATTGGCAAATGCGTGTTCTACAACGCATCAGCCCTGTTGGGAGCAGGATGGCTCATTTCCTGTGCAAAGGATTCCAGTGGTGCGACCATGGATTCCGAATGGGACTATTTGCCTATCCAAAATGAAAATCCCGCGATCGCTTTGTGGAGGGAGAAGTGCGAAGAGTGTGGCGACTGTGTTGAGGCTTGTGCAGAAAAGCAAAAAGTGTTTGGAACCTATCATGCAAATGCGGTCAACCATGTTTGCATCCATTGCGGAACATGCATCATGGCATGTGAAGAGGGCGCCCTGACTGAAAAGTATCACTGGAAGGATGTGTTAAATGCCATTGACGATCCATCAACCATTGTCATAGCCTCTATCTCTCCTTCAGTCCGTGTTGGAATTGGCGACTACTTTGGCATGGAACCAGGTTCATTTGTATTGGAAAATATGGTGGGAGCCTGCCGTGCCGTTGGATTTGACTATGTGCTGGATACCAACTTCAGCGCCGATTTAACCATCATGGAAGAGGCCGGCGAACTCCAGAAACGCATACAGGAGAAGGTCGACATTCCTCAATTTACGAGTTGCTGCCCGGCCTGGGTAAAGTATGTGGAAATTTATTACCCTTTACTACTTCCATATCTGTCAACTGCTAAAAGTCCGGTTAGCATGCAAGGCGCCATGGTTAAAAGCTACTTTGCACAAAAGAAGGGCCTGAATCCCCGCAATATCGTCCATGTGGCCATTACGCCATGCGCTGCTAAAAAATATGAAATAACGCGTGACGATCTCGCGATGGACGGCATCCAGGGAACCGACATCGTTATAACAACCAATGAGTTAGCGAGAATGTTGAAAAGGCGTAATGTCAATTTAACAGCGCAAAAAGGTAACTTCGACTCTTGTATGGGCGCCGCCTCAGGCGCCGGCATCATCTTTGGCAATACAGGTGGCGTGACGAGAGCGGCTCTTCGAACGGCCTATTATAATATTACAGGTGCAAATCCACCTGCCAACCTTCTTGATCTGCAACAGGTGCAGGGACTCAATGGCTTAAAAGAAGCACAGGTCACCATAGGGGATACAACGCTCAACGTGGCGGTGTGTTATGAGATGAGAAATGCGCAGAGATTACTTGAACAGGTGATGAACGGTACCTGCAAATACCATTTTATCGAGGTGATGGCCTGTAAAGGGGGATGTGTTGGAGGCGTAGGTCAGCCTGCCGGAAGCAGTAAAATACAAAAGCGCATCAGCGCACTGAATACGGCAGATATGGAAGCCACCACCCGATATTGTCATGAAAATCCCGAAATTGCAGCCATCTATACAGATTTCCTTGGCGAGGTCGGCGGCCCGGAAGCAAAAAAATATTTACATACAGTATACAATGACAAATCAAACCTGCTCTTAAAATGAAAATAGATTTTGATCCTGGAAAAATATCCGGACTTAGCTCTGAAGAGGTTGAAAAGACACTATTGTCCGAAGGGTACAATGAACTGCCCTCTTCGAAATCGAGAAATTTTATCACCATAGCCCTTGGGGTTGTTAAGGAACCAATGTTCCTGCTGCTTGTTGCCTGCGGAACGCTTTATATGTTTCTGGGTGATGTGCAGGAAGGGCTCATGCTCCTCAGTTTTGTCTTTGTAATCATGGGTATTGAGTTTTACCAGGAGAAAAAAACCGAGAAGGCGCTGGATGCGTTACGTGACCTGGCAAGTCCAAGGGCCCTGGTTATCCGCGACGGGGTCGAGAAAAGGATCGCCGGCAGAGAGGTTGTTACCGGTGATATCCTGATTTTGCAGGAGGGTGACCGCGTACCGGCCGATGCGACCATTCTCTCCTCGGTCAGCCTTCTGGCCGATGAATCGCTGCTTACAGGTGAGCCCGTGCCGGTTCGAAAACAGGACTGGGACGGGAAAAATCCGGGGGTCCAACCCGGCGGCGACGACCTGCCGTTTGTTTATTCTGGTTCTATGATCGTTCAGGGATCGGGTGTAGCGCAGGTTTCGGCGACCGGGATCAACACGGAGATCGGGAAGATCGGCAAGGCCATCGGAGAGGTAAAGGAGGAGCCCACGCGGTTAAAGAAAGAGATGGGAATACTGGTGAAGCGACTGGCAATTACCGGGTTCGTCTTGTGTTTGCTTGTCATTGTTGTGTATACACTGACCAGGGGAGATCTGCTGAAGGGATTTCTGGCCGGGATTACCCTTGCGATGGCGATGCTGCCCGAAGAATTTCCTGTGGTTTTAGCCATTTTTCTGGCTTTGGGCGCCTGGCGGATGTCGAAAAAAAATGTGCTGACAAGAAAACCCTCGGCCATAGAAACACTTGGTTCTGCTACCGTACTGTGTACCGACAAGACAGGCACCCTGACATTAAATAAAATGACCGTTCACCAGCTATTTAATGGCACCGATTTTTTCATGTCGGATAAGGAGAACGCGTTGCCTGAAACATTTCACAGGGTTGTTGAATATGGAATCCTTGCCAGCCAGGTTAACCCCTTCGATCCGATGGAGAAAGCCATTGCCCGGCTCGGTGATCAATTTCTTCAGGGGAGTGAACATGTGAACCATCAGTGGGAGATGATTCGCGAGTATCCGCTTTCAAAAGAACTGCTTGCCATGTCGCGCGTTTTTTCCGAACGCACAACAGGAGAACGAAACATTGCAGCCAAAGGCGCTCCCGAAGTGATTTGCGATCTATGCCATCTGTCCGCTGACCTCCGCGAAAAGTATGCGGGCGCCATTGAAGAGATGGCTGGAAACGGCCTCCGGGTATTGGGAGTCGCCATGTCAAAAATTTCTTCGGATGTTCTGCCTGAGAACCAGCATGATTTCGAATTTGAATTTCTGGGATTGATAGGCCTTTCAGACCCCATCAGGCCTGAAGTAAAGGATGCAGTCGCCGAATGTTACAGGGCAGGAATCCGGGTGATCATGATCACGGGCGACTATCCCGTAACAGCCATGAACATCGCCGGGCAAATTGGTCTCAGGAATCCCGGTATTTGCATCAGCGGACCGGAGCTCAAAGCCATGACAGAAGAGGAACTTGGCATGCGGATCAGCAATGTGAATGTCTTTGCCAGGGTCGTCCCCGAGCAAAAGCTGATGCTTGTAAATGCCCTGAAAAGGAACGGGGAGGTCGTAGCCATGACAGGGGATGGGATCAACGATGCCCCAGCCCTGAAAGCCGCCCACATTGGGATTGCCATGGGCGAAAAGGGTACGGATGTCGCACGGGAAGCCGCATCGCTGGTGCTTCTGGATGACAACTTCGCTTCGATCGTCGCCGGGAACGCCATGGGGCGTCGGATCTTTGACAATCTTCAGAAGGCCCTTGGATACATCTTTGCGATCCATGTCCCTATTGCAGGCCTCTCGCTTATACCCATCCTGCTCATGGATCTTCCGCTCATCCTTTGGCCCATTCACATCGTATTTTTGGAACTCATCATCGATCCTGCCTGTTCAATGATCTTTGAAGCGGAAAAGGAGGAGAAAAATGTCATGGACCGACCTCCAAGGGATATCAAGGAACCGTTCTTTGGCTTTAAAAAAATTATTCTTAGTTGCATGCAGGGAGTCGGGATCCTGGTTTTTGTCATGGGGATCTATCTGTACAGCCATTACAGCGGGCACAGTGAGGGGCAGGTCCGTGCCATGTCGTTCATCACACTCATTGCCGCAAACATTGCATTTATCATGTCGAACCGCTCCTGGACACGAAGTATCTTTGAATTGATTACTATCCGGAATAAAGCGGCCGGATGGGTCATTGGAGGCGCTGTTCTTTTTATGATCCTTATCCTGAATATTCCTTTCTGCCTGAAGATGTTCCAGTTCGAGCAGCCGGGGATTGCAGATTCGATGATATGCATTGCAGCCGGATTGCTCACCATCACCTGGTTCGAGGTATACAAGGCCGTTAATTTTCGGAGAACGAAACGGTCGGTGTTATTTGAAAATCATCCTAAGGATAAAAAAGAGGAGTCCTGAAAGTACGATCGTAATGGGCAGGGTGATAAGCCATGCGATCATAATATTTTTTACCGTGCCCATGCGCAGGTTTTGCCTGCCACCACCCGCGACCATAGAGCCTGCAATGCCTGAGGATAAAACATGGGTGGTACTTACCGGCAGCCCGAACATGGTCGATACGCCAATGGTACTGGCCGCCACTAATTCCGCGCTTGCGCCCTGGGCATAGGTAAGGTGCGTTTTTCCAATCTTTTCTCCAATGGTAACCACGATTCGTTTCCAGCCGATCATGGTGCCGAGGCCGAGCGAGATGGAGACCAGCAGGATCACCCAACGGGGAGAGTATTCCGTATTGGTCTTGAATTTTTTCAGATTGGATGTAATGATGGCCTGCCGGGTTGGAGAAATGGCTGCTGCAGGATTTGCCTTGATGGTTTTTAGAATGGATTCAGTCTTTTTACTTACCAGAATGATGGCCTTTCTCATTTTAAAATGATCATCCTTCTTTAGATCATCAAAGGTTTTAACTCCGGTGAGGGTCGTTTTCATAAATTCCAGATTCATCAAAACAGCCTGGAGCGAAGCTCGGTCGCCAAGACTCAGCGTATTTGTATCGAAATGGGTTAGGTTCCATTCAATCTGGCGGGTCTGATATAGCAGGTTTTCAGGCTTTTTTGATCGGTCAACAGAAAAATAAACCGGAGAAAATCCAATGAGGATCAACATGATCAGTCCAACGCCCTTTTGTCCGTCATTTGAGCCATGTGCGTAGCTGACACTTGTACAGGTCAGGATCAGGATGCTGCGGATCCAAAATGGGGGCGCCTTTTTTGCCGGTGGTTCCTTAAAGATCATTTTATTCTTCACCGTTTTTCGCAGGATATACATGAGAAGCAGCGCAAAGGCAAAACCAAACAGCGGTGAAACCAGCAGAGAAAGCCCTACATCAAGCACCTTGTTCCAGTTTAAGGCATAGGCTGTCACTCCGGGAAGAAAATAATAGGCAAGGCCAACCCCGAAAATTGATCCGATCAAGGTATGCGAGCTGCTGCATGGAATTCCGATATACCATGTTGCGAGGTTCCAGATGATGGCAGTGAAGATTAGGGCGAAAATCATGGAAATGCTGTGTGCCAGATTCTGGTCAACCAGCAGTTCAACAGGCAAAAGGTTCACGATCCCCATGGCCACTGCGATCCCGCCGACATTTACCCCGATAAAATTCCACAATCCCGACCAGATAACGGCCGTGGTTGGTTTAAGGGAATGGGTATAGATTACCGTAGCCACTGCGTTGGCCGTGTCATGAAACCCGTTGATGAATTCAAAAGCAGCAGCAGCTAATAAACAGATTAAGAGGAGAATGGTGTAAGAGGTGTCGAGACCAAACATAGGGGCAAGCGTATATTAAGGTAAAATTGTTGTTGGCTTTTGCTGGGCCCTGTCGATCAGCCTAAACCCTTCTTTTAATAAAAACGGTGTGAATATGGTGGTGAGCAGCGCCATGATCACCAGAATTGAAAACACCTGAATATCAATAAATCCCTTGGCAAGGGCAATGTTGGCAATGACGAGTTCCATGATTCCACGTGCATTTAACCCAAGCCCCAGTGTCAATGATTTGGCGTGGTCAAATCCTGCCAGTCTCCCTCCGAGGTATCCCCCGAAAATTTTACTGAAAAAGGAGGCGCCGAGTACGACAAGCAGGAGGGTCATATTGTTAAATGACCCGAAATTAAACGATATGCCCATGGTAGCAAAGAAAATCGGGGCGAGAAAACCCATCGTAATCCCTGAAATGCTGCGTTGAACCTTTTCAAAATCACGGTTGGCGAACATGCTTCGCGGAATCAGAATGGCCCCGAAAAAGGCCCCTACCACGAAATGCAGCCCCAGCAGTTCAGCAATGCTTGAAAATATCAAAACAAACAGGATGACAAGGGCGAAAATCGACTCCTTCCCGCGGAGGTAATGGGTGAATTTGTTCATCCTCGGATTTACGACATTGACCTTCCTTTTGGCAAGTTTAAAAAAGTGATACGATACCATCAGGATGGCCGTAAAAACAACAACTTTCAGGGTGGTCCACAGGATGGACAAGGTGAGGTCTTTCAGGTTTTTTGTCGCATCATTGAAATCCAGGATAATCCCAAGGATCAAAAGTGCAAGGATATCATTAAAAATAGCTGCTGAAATAATTCGCTGGCCAATATCGGTTTTTAGCTTTCCAAGATCCATCAGGATCCGGATGCTCACGGGGAGCGCCGTTATCGCAATACACAGACCAAGGAAGATGGTAAAGGTATTTGAAAAATGAAAAAATAATCCGATCCCTATTCCACTGGCCATCGGAACGATGAACCCAAGCAGTGCGATCCAGATGCTCTTTCCGCGGATCGAATTCCGGATCTCTTCCACTTCAATCTCCATCCCGGCCAGAACGATCAGCATAAAAACACCCAGCTCTGCGATGACCTTGATTTCACCGGCATCCGGGATGATGTGCAGCATTGAGGGGCCAAGAATCACACCTGCGATCACCTCACCGATCATTGAAGGCTGCCTGAAACGTTCGGCTAATTCTCCCAGTAATTTCGCCACCAAGAGTAGGATCAGCAGGTTGACAATGAAAGGGAGCTGCGTGTGGACGAGATGGAACATGTTGACCTGAATTCCTGAGTGCAGATGCAAAATTAGTTTCTTTTTCGATACCTTAGAAATAAAAGGTTGTGGCCGCGTTTCGTTTCGGTAAGAATGGAAACGCTACCTTTGTCCCCATGGATTTGACCTCACTGATCAACATTGGACCCGTTCAAACCACCTTCCTTGAACTTTTTGCCGTTGCATTCGGGCTGCTTTCCGTTTGGTACATGAAAAAGGAAAGCCTGCTGGCATTCCCGTTTGGAATTGTCAATGTGCTTATCTATGTGTACATATTTTTTTCTTCCAGGCTCTTTGCCAATGCAGGAATTAATGGTTTTTTCTTCCTCATGAGTGTCTATGGATTTTACAACTGGTCGCGTAAAGACAGCAACAATAAAACCATCCGGATTGGGCAGTGCTCAAAACTGGAACTTCTGCTGAACTTCCTGGCCCTGGTTGTTTTTTTCATAATCATCAGGTTTTTACTTATCCGCTACACATCAAGCCAAATTCCCACATGGGATTCATTAACCACCGCTATCTACATCATTGCCCAATGGATGCTTTCACAAAAGAAAATTGAAAACTGGATATTGTGGATATCAGCCGATACAATCATGGTCGTCATGTGTGTATGGGAAGGACTTTACTTCACCAGCTTTCAGTACTTTGTCTTTACCATCATTGCCACGCTCGGTTTTCTTGAATGGCGGATAAAACTGATGAAATGATCCGGAGAATCGCCATTACCGGTCCGGAATCAACTGGAAAATCGGTTCTTGCAGAACAGCTTGCCAGCCACTTTCATACATCCTGGGTCCCTGAATATGCCCGTGCATATCTTGAAAAACTGGAACGACCCTATGTGGAACATGATCTTTTGATGATAGCAAAAGGCCAACTGGAACGGGAGGAGACTCAAACCAACCTGGCTGAAAAATATCTTTTTTGCGACACTGAGCTGCTCGTTATCAAAATCTGGAGCGAGGTGAAGTATAACCATTGTGATCCATGGATCATGGAAGCGATTGAAACACACCGATACGATTTGTATCTTCTTTGTGACATCGATCTCCCCTGGCAATATGATCCGCTTCGCGAACACCCGCATAAACGTCAGTATCTGTACGATTTGTATTACAATGAGTTAAAATGCAGGCAGTTCCCATTTGCGGTCATCCGCGGAAGCGGTCCCGATCGGCTCAGCAATGCATTGAAAACTATTGATAACTTTCCTTTCTAGTTTCAATCCATTTGCAGATATTTGATGATTGCAAAACAACCTATTACGTGCCTCGAAAGATCAGGGTTCTCTTTTTGCCAAAATGGTATCCTCACAGGTATGATCCCATGCCCGGATTGTTTATTCAGCGCCAGGCAGAGTCACTCACGCCTTTTTGCGATGTGGCCGTAATCTATGTCCATCCCGATCCCGATTGTCCGAATAAATATGAGGTAGAATTCAGCGAAGAAAATGAAGTCAGGGTACTGAGGGTGTACTATAAGGTAAAGGGTCAGTCGGCTACCTTCATGGGCAAGGCACACGGCTGGTGGAAGTTTTACAGGGCAAACATGAAAGCAATTCACAGTATCAGGCAGTTCTCTCCCGACCTGGTGCATGCCCATGTCCTGACCAGGATGGGCCTTATTGCCTGGAAAGTTTGTCGAAGCCATCGGATTCCCCTCGTGATTTCCGAACACTGGTCCAGATATTTTCCGCAAAATAATTCATACCATGGATGGTTAAGGCGGTGGGGAACCTCCCGTGTTGTAGGAAAGGCCTCCCTGGTCATAGCAGTTTCGGAGCCGCTTAAGTCGGCCATGCAGCAATGTCAATTGATCAATCAGAATTTTCAGATCATTCCCAATGTGGTGGATACCCTGACGTTTAAACCAATTCCGGTTTTTTCTGAACATCCCATAAAAACAATTGTTCACATTTCCTGTTTCGAGGATAAGTCAAAAAACATTTCAGGATTCCTCGAAGCCATTAAGGAGCTGTCGATGAAGCGCAGCGATTTTCAATGCCTGCTGGTTGGCGCAGGCCCTGACTGGGATTCGCTGAAATCATATGCCGGAAGCCTTGGAATTATTGATAAATTTGCCTTCTTCACCGGGTTAAAGACAGGTGTTGATTTAGTAAAAATCATACAGGAGGCAGATTTTACCGTTGTATCAAGCCATTATGAGACTTTTGGCACAGTGGTTATTGAAAGCTTGTCTTGCGGAATTCCTGTTGTTGCAACCAGGGTGGGAATTGCCCAGGCCGTGATCAACGAAAAAAACGGGATGCTTGTTCCCCCTGGCGACAAAGAGGCCATGATTTTTGCACTGTATGCGATGATTGAACGGTGCAGGGACTATGATAAAATGGAAATTCATGCCGATGTTTCGGATAAATTCAGCAAAGAAACAATCGGAAGGCAACTGGCCGATCTTTACCGGCCTTTGATTCCGGAACGTAATTTAACGCAGTAATTTTATCTTTGATGGCCAAGGAAACCAAAGAAAAACGATCGAAGCCCCTGCGGTTTGCAGTCATGTGCAATGGCCCTGTTTTTCAGCAATGGCAGGCTGATGCGCTGAAGGAGCTGAAGTTTCATGGACATGATTTGGTTTTGCTGATCAGAGATGTGAGAAAAGGTCGTGAACTGAACGCCGGAAGCTGGATTTTGAAAAAAAAATGGAGCATGTTCCTTTATCATTATTTGGAGAAACGGTATTTTACTCCAAAGGCCAAAACACTGGTCAACCTGGAACATGAGCTTGAGGGCGTTGATTCCCTTCCCTGTACGGTGGAGCTACAAGGGTATTCAGAATATTTTCCGACCGCAGAGGTGGAGGCCATTCGTACATATGACCTCGATTTTATTCTTCGTTTTGGATTTAACATCATCCGAGGGGATATCCTGAATGCAGCCCGGTTCGGGGTTTGGTCGTTTCACCACGACGATGAAATGAAGTATCGTGGAGGCCCGGCAGGTTTCTGGGAGATTTTTAATGGAGATCCGGTCAGTGGCGTCATATTGCAGAGACTCACGGATAAGCTTGACGGAGGAACCATTCTTAAAAAGGGGTATCTTAAAACCATCATGCATTCCTACAAGGGAAATCTGGAGCAGTTGTATTCTGTTTCCTCTTCCTGGCCGGCCCAGGTTGCCAATGAAATTTTAATCTATCCTGATGAATTTTCTTCAACCAGCCAAACGACAGCCCCAATCTACAAAGTACCTGGAAATTATCAAATGAAACAGTTTCTTCTGAAGTTGTTTTTGAACAGGATTAAATTTTATTACAAAGAATTGGCCGCTGCAGAGGTCTGGAATGTCGGCCTGATCAATAAACCGATCCATGAAGTGGCCCTTGGAACTGATAAATTAAAAAAGTCAGATATCACGTGGCTTCGCCAGTTTGCCAATACCAAATACCTGGCCGATCCTTTTGGTTTTATGGAAAACGGGAAACTTCATATCATGGCGGAGGACTATAACTACCGGTGGCAGAAAGCCAATATTTCTGAAATCATCTGGGATATCAACCGCGATAGTTTTTCTGTTCCAATAAGGATTATTGAGGGTGACAAGCACCTTTCCTATCCCTATATTATTGAACATCAGAATCTTGTTTATTGTGTTCCTGAGTCTTTCCGCTCCTCAAATATCACCCTTTACCGGCGTAATTTTTCAGAAGAGGCCTTCATTGAAGACCAGTTGCTGATTGATAAGGTGGAAGCTGTGGATCCGACATTGTTTTTGTATGATGATTGCTGGTGGATGTTATTTACAATTAAAAAACACTCCACAACCCATCTGTATATCTATTATTCGAAAGAGCTTAAGGGTAAGTACGAGCCACATCGCCGCAACCCCGTAAAGATTGATATCTGTTCGGCGCGGCCTGCCGGAACCCCCTTTATCTTTGAGGGAAATCTTTACCGGCCAGCCCAGGACTGCTCGGTCACCTATGGAGGCCGTGTAGTGATCAATCAGGTACTGCGCCTGACCAAAGATGAGTTCGTTGAAAAAACAGTCAGGATCATTGATTCGGTACCAGGAAGCCCGTTCGACGATGGGTTGCATACCATATCAAGGGCTGGGAATTACACCCTGATCGATGGCAAACGTTACCGGATCAACCGCTTTTTCTTTATGAGCCAGCTCCGGGAAAAGCTGAATAAATCGAAGCAGTAAAATGTTTAAAAAAATTGTCGGGACAATCGGAACCCGCTTGATCAATGCGCTTCTTGCGTTCGTGATTTGGACCTTGAATGCACATTACCTGGATCCCGAAAAAGTTGGAACCATTTTCCTCATCATCTTCTCCGTTACAATTATACAGCTTGTAATCAATTTTATCGGCGGAGCTGCCCTTATTTATCTTACACCACGTACCGGGATCTATAAATTGTTCATCCCAGCCTATTTATGGACATTTTTCATGACCATTCTTGTTGCTTTTCTCCTTGATCTCATGGCCTCCCTGTTTCCGGTATTGGAGGTTATTCCTGCAGGTTATTTCTGGCAGGTGTTGTTTCTCGCGCTCATCATGTCGTTTGCATCGGTAAACTCCATGCTGCTGTTGGGCCTCGAGAAGGTGAAAACCTATAACTATATCAATCTTGTACAGATTTCAATACTTTTCATGATTCTGATGTTTTGCCTCTTTGGAATCCGCTTCCTGGAGGTGATGGCATACTACTGGGCCATATGCGTGTCCTACATCATCGCCCTGATCATCAGTTTAATCATGCTTTGGCCCTCCTTTAAGAAGGTTCCGCTGACCAACATGAAATCGCTCATGGTTGAAATTCTGCGCTTCGGAACCTATGTGCAATTTGCCAATATATTTCAGACACTGAATTATCGCCTCAGCCTGAAGTTTGTTGATTATTTTTCCGGACGCGGGGCAGTGGGCGTTTTATCGATCGGGATCACGCTGGCAGAAGGACTTTGGCTGATAAGCCGCAGCATTGCCATGGTTCAGTACTCCCGGCTGTCAAATGAAATGAATTATGACTATTCGGTAAAACTGACCCTTACCTTTGCAAAGATCACCTGGGTTATAACCGGAGCAGGCATGGTGGCGCTGCTTGCCATTCCCAATTTTGTTTTCATCACCCTTTTTTCAGCAAAATTCGGAGATGTGAAAATGGTCATTGCCTCGCTCGCTGTCGGTATCGTCACCCTGAGCGTATCCATGATCTTCAGCGGCTTTTTTTCCAGCATTAACAAGCCCTATCACAACACCATAAGTTCTGCAATCGGCCTGGTCTTTACCATCGTGTTCGGATTGCTGCTCATCCCGAAATATGGGATGGTCGGTGCCGGTGTGTCCGCAAGCTTTTCATATACGTTTGCCACACTTTACCAATTCATCGTTTTTTCCCGGATGACCAAACTCCGTCTTCGTGACTTTCTCATAAGCCGTGCCGAGATCAGGCTGCTCTATGGAGAAATAAAGAAAATCACTCCCCCTTAAACTCCGGCTTCCGCTTCTCGTAAAAAGCATGGATTCCTTCGAGGTAATCATAGCTCCTTCCGGCGATGCTGCGCAGCATATCGATGTGCTCAAAGGTCTGCGGGGTCATTGGAAGGGCATTTCCCAGGATGTTGAGCTGCTCTTTGATTACCTGGATGCTGAGCGGGGAGTTGGCGATGATTTTTTTTGCCAGCCTGACGGTGAAATCCTCCAGCTCACCTGAATCCACCAGGTGGTTGATGATCCCCAGGGATTGCGCTTTTTCAGCTGCAATGGGTTCTGCCGTGAAAAACATTTCCTTAACTATATGTGCCCCAATAATATCCAAAAATTGCAGGATGCCGGAGGTGTTGTAGGGAACGCCAATTTTTGCAGGTGTGATCGCCAGGCATGTATCCTTGGTCCCGATTACTATATCACAAACAAAGGCAATGTTACAGGCGCCTCCCCAGATGCTTCCTTCGGCCATGGCGATAACTGGCACAGGAATGCCCTGTATGGTGCGGATCACCTTTTGCAAAGGGTTATCATACGCCAGCGGATCACTTCCATCACGGGGTAATTCATCGATAAAAAAGCCCGACGACCACACCTTCATCCCTTTGTTGGCCCGGATGATGATCACCCTTGCCTTCTCCTCCTTCAGTGACTTCAGCGCCAAATTCAATTCAGTAAGTAACGCAATGCTTAATGCATTTCGCTTGGCGTCGTGATTCAGGGTAATCCACCCGATCTGTTCGTTCAGTTCTTTCAGTACCAGTGTCATATTTTCTTGAATTAAAAAGTTCAGTGCATCAAAGTAACGGATTTTCATGGAAATGTGAATAACTTAATCGTAAATATTTTGTGATTTATATAGCGCTGACAAGCCTTTCCTATATATTTGCCGCTTGATAAGCATTTGTTGGAATGGCAGAAGAGGTAATCTATTCGGAAGATAGCATCAGGTCGCTGGAGTGGAGCGAACATATCCGCCTCAGGCCGGGCATGTACATTGGAAAGCTGGGTGACGGATCATCTCCGGATGACGGCATTTATGTGCTTATTAAGGAAATCCTGGATAATTCCATCGATGAATTTGTCATGGGATACGGAAAGACCATTGAGGTTACCATCAAGGACCAGCTTGTGTGCGTGCGCGATTACGGACGGGGAATCCCTCTGGGGAAAGTGGTGGAATGCGTATCAAAAATTAACACCGGGGCCAAGTATGATTCAAAGGTCTTTAAGAAGGCCGTTGGATTGAACGGGGTTGGTTCAAAGGCTGTAAATGCGTTGTCTTCCCTGTTTAAAGCGCAGGCCATCCGTGATAGCCGAACCCGCATCGTTGAGTTTCACAGGGGTGATTTGGTTCAGGATGAGCCCGAAAAACAGATCGAGCTTCGTTCCGGAACCATCATTACCTTCATGCCCGATGAGGAAATCTTTGGAAAGTATCACTATATTCCTGAATATGTGCAAAAAATGTTGTGGAACTATGTGTTCCTCAACAACGGGCTCACCATTATTTTCAACGGGGAGCGGTTTCATGCCCAAAACGGTTTGCTCGACCTGCTCAACAGTTATATCGACACACCAAATCTCTATCCAATCATACATCTGAGGGATGGTGATTTTGAATGCGCCTTTTCCCATTGTGAAATGTATGGTGAGGAGTATTATACCTTTGTAAACGGGCAGCATACCACCCAGGGAGGTACGCATCTGGCGGCCTTTCGCGAAGCGCTGGTGAAAACAATCCGGGAGTTTTATAAAAAAGATTTCGATACCAACGATATCAAAGCATCCTTGATCGCAGCACTGAGCATCAAGGTACAGGATCCGGTTTTTGAATCACAGACCAAAACCAAGCTGGGTTCAATTCACATCGAGCCTGATGGCATAACCATCCGCAACTATATCATGGATATTGTCAAAAAACAGCTTGACAATTTTCTGCACATGAATCCCGACACGGCCGAGGCCTTGCTCCGGAAGATCATGCAAAGTGAGAAGGAGCGGAAGGAGTGGGCAAACATCAAAAAGATTGCCAAGGAAAGTGTGAAAAAGGTAAGCCTGCACAATAAAAAGCTGCGCGACTGCCGGATCCACTACAACAACCACGATGACCGCCGTTATGAATCAACGATCTTCATAACCGAAGGTGATTCAGCAAGCGGATCCATTACCAAGGCACGCGATGTGAATACGCAGGCCGTATTCAGCTTAAAGGGAAAGCCGCTGAACTGCTTTGGATTGAGCAAACGTGTGGTGTATGAAAATGAGGAGTTCAACCTGCTTCAGTCTGCCTTGAATGTGGAGGATGGCCTGGAAAATCTGCGTTACAATTATGTGGTTGTTGCCACGGATGCGGATGTGGATGGCATGCACATCCGGTTATTGCTGCTGACCTTTTTTCTGCAGTTTTATCCGGACCTGGTCCGCAACGGACACCTTTATATCTTACAGACCCCGTTGTTCCGGGTCAGGAATAAGCAGAAAACGATCTATTGCTACTCTCATCAGGAAAAGCTGGCTGCGATGGAAAAGCTGGGTGTAAATCCGGAAATTACCCGCTTCAAAGGATTGGGCGAAATATCACCAGATGAATTCAAGTACTTCATTGCCAAAGACATTCGCCTCGATCCGGTCATACTTACGAGGGAATCGGCCGTGCTGGATGTGCTGACCTTTTATATGGGAAAAAATACGCCGGAGCGCCAGAACTTTATCATCGATAATCTGAAGGTGGAAGCCGATATAATCGAGGATGCATTGGTGGCCTGAACCTATTCATTTCGTTTCATTGGCCAGATTACAGAAGATAGTTTCATGTTCGATTCACGCCGTCGCAGCAAATCCTGCAATTCAAAAAGCATATCCTGATTGACCTTTTCAGCCATCGGAATGACCCACTTTTTGGTATCTGCGATCATGTTTTTTATATACTCCTTGTCAAAAATGTCAGGATGAAGGTCAGTGAGATTGCTGATGCGGTCGGCAATTTTCAACACCTTGGCGCTGTCAGAACCTTCAAACAGGATGCGCTTCAGGAAATCTTCCTTGGTCTCCGGCTTCCGGCGGGTCACTTCCAAAACAAGTTCCAGCACCTGCTGGCCATCTCTGTCAATTGACCTGATTTCGTCATAGGAGGTGCATTTGACATCCTCTATCAGGTCATGAATCACAGAGGCTTTAAGCAATACAGCGTCCATGTAATGATAATCGATCAGAATCGCAAATGTGGCAAAGGCATGCCTGAACTGGTTGCCCCCTACATACCTTTTTACACCGCGGAGGGCGGTAGCTTTCTGAAGGTAAGGCGCAATGACCATGACGGCAAGAATGTCTTTTTCAAAATTTTCCATAGAGTGTTTGAAATGATTTCCCGAGATTTAAAATAATATCATTGGCGATCATGGCTTCATAGCCCTCTTCTGATGCAGCTATATCTCCTGAAAGTCCATGAAGGTAGACGCCAAGGAGGCATGATTCAAGCGCGGAATACCCCTGTGCCTGAAGTCCGGCAATGATCCCTGTAAGGACATCTCCGCTGCCGCCGGTCGCCATGCCGGGATTGCCGGTGGAGTTGAAATAACAGCGGCCATCAGGAGTGGTTATGGCGGTGTGGGCGCCTTTCAGTACGATGTAACATTGATGTTTGACAGAAAAATCCAGCTGCATCCTGTTCCGGTCAAAATTATTGCTGCTTTTTCCGGCCAATCGCTCAAATTCTTTGGGGTGCGGGGTAAATATCGAGCCCCTGGGTATAAACCCAAGCCATGTTTTATTTTCAGAAAGTAAATTGATCGCATCAGCATCAAAGAGTATCGGAAGCGATGAATTTTGTATCAGGATCTTCAATGCAGCGGCCGTCTTTTGAGATGTTCCGATGCCTGGCCCGATGGCGATGGCGGAATAGGCTGACAAATCGGGAGATGCCGTAAAGAGATGCTCATCCTGATCAATGGAGACCATGGCTTCAGGAACGGCTGTTTGCACAATGGGAACTCCTGACTTTGGGAGATGTACCGTGACAAGGCCGCTTCCCGAACGCAGGCAGGCCCGAGCAGACAAAATCGCAGCACCCATTTTCCCCAATGAACCGCAAATAAGCAGCGTATGTCCGAAATTTCCCTTGTGTGAAAATTTATTGCGTTTCCTGAGGATATATTTCATGTCAGGCTGGTCAAGCATGATGTTGTTTACGGCGGCAGCCTCAATAAAATCCTGCATTATGCCAATATCCAGCAGTTGCCACTCCCCAACGAACGCATCGTTTTCAGGAAAGAAAAAGGCCAGTTTAGGTGGGGAAAAGGTAAGTGTATAATCCGCCCTGATCACTGGTGGATTATTCCTTTCCACCGATGTTGCGTCACAGAAAAGTCCTGACGGAACGTCGATGGCCACAATCCTCGCCCCGCTTGAATTGATGTGGCGGATCAGATCAACTGAAAAACCATCAGGAGGCCTGGTTAATCCACTGCCAAACAGGGCATCAATTATGATATCTGTCTTTCCAATGGCCGGCAATTCAAGTGAAGGACTGAGCAGGTGTAGCGGCATTGGTTGCATGGTCAGCAATCGTTCATAGTTGGCGAGGCAGGAGGGTGTCATTTTTTCGGGCCCGTGAAGTACAAAAGCCTCTATCCTGAATCCCGAAAGCAGCAGCATACGCGCTATGACAAGGCCATCGCCCCCGTTATTGCCGGATCCGGAAAAAATCAATATTTTTTGACCTTTGTCCAGGTGTTTCTCCAGCCACTGAACGCATGCCGATGCAGCACGTTCCATCAGGTCGATTTCTGAAATCGGTTCATGCCCGATGGTATAAGCATCCGCATCCCTGATCAGCGAAACTGGTAAAATTTTCATGGTCATTGGATCATTCCCCAGAAGGGCAAAGTGACCAGGACGCCGATGATCATCAGCATGACAAACACAAATACGATGATAGAAATCGTCATTCCGATGAGGGCGCATATGCGTCCTGCTTTGACATTATTCAATGAACCTTCAGAATAGCGCGACGGGTCAGCTGAGTATAATGCAATTTCCCTTTTTGACAGCACAAGAGAAATAATTCCCAGCACAATCCCGGCGATGGAGATGAAATGCCACCAGCACAACAATATGGATAAAATACCCAGGATCAGGATGAGATTGGCGTTGGGCAGATTTTGAGGAACGGGCTTGGTGTAAAGATCCCCTTGCTTATCGGATCCGAAATGGTTGGATTGATTTTCCATGGCAAATTAAAAGGTAAAGATACTTGATTTTTTTTGAAATGACAAGATCGAAATTTTTAATCACTTTACCTTTAGTTTATTAAGCGCTTGCTGGTATTTGTGAGCATTCCGGTTATGATCTGACAGGTTCACGGCAAAATTATGGTAACCCGAAAGATCCTCCTTCGCGCAAAAATAAAGGTAAGCATGAGAAGTTGAATGGAGAACCGACTCAACAGAAGCCATCGATGGAATACAGATAGGCCCCGGAGGAAGTCCTGCCCGAAGATAGGTGTTATAGGGGGAATTGATCTTCAGGTGAAGGTTCAGGACCCGCCTGATGGTGTAATCATTCCATGCAAAAATGATCGTCGGATCAGCCTGTAGCGGAATGCCTATCTTCAGGCGGTTGAGATAAACCCCGGCAATGACAGGCTTCTCATCATGCTTATTGCTCTCCTTTTCGACAATGGAGGCCAGGGTGACAATTTCAGGGATGGTCAGGTGCAGTGAGTCGGCCTGATGCCTGCGTTTCGGAGTCCAGAACTGGTTGAATTCCTCGTTCATCCTTGCGAATAGCTGTTCTCCGGATGTGTTCCAGAAAAACTCATAGGTGTTGGGGATGAACAGAATGAAGAGGGTAGGAGGGGCAAGTCCGAATGTTTTAAGATAACTTCGGTCATTGAACATCCTGATCAGCGTCGTTGAATCGACCTCCAGCTGCCGGCCGATCCTGCCTGCCAGCTCTTCGCGGGTCCGGATGTTCTGAACGATGATCCGCACGGGAACCTGCCTCCCTGACCTCAAAAGATTGACAAGTGCATTGTTGCTCATGCCATCCTTTAGCTGGTAACGGCCGGCCTTTACCTTATGGTCATAATGCTTCCGCCTTGATAACCATTCAAAGGCAAAACGATCTTTAAGATAGCCTTTGTTTAGCAGCGAATCCTTCACGGATTCAAAGTCTGATCCGGTTGGGATGTAAAAGTATGCGCTTTCTTTTCCGCGCAGATCGACCATGGACCGGGTCGCAAAAAAACAGAGGCGGAACAAGGCAAAACCCAGGATGATCAGGGTTGCCCCCACGAGGATTACCGGCATCAGGTCGCCAAAAAGAGATCGCCTTGGATTGGTTTGGTATTGATAAAAAAAATTACCCATGGAAATGACAATAGGATTATTCCATCTGACCATTGAAAAACAAATTGTTACAGATGAAACGGCTTTAGCGTAATATTGAGCTTAACAATTCCGAAATATACACAGATTTTGAAAGCGATCAATTAAAACCAAGGAAATTCTCCAATAAATCTGTTTTTGATTTTTATTGGTCTATGTGAAATATAAAAAATGTCATGTACATTTGTCCTACCATGAAACCTTGGACCTGAAACCTGCAAATTGGTATTCGTAGAGGATATTAACATGACAGCGAAAAAACGGATTTTACTGATAATGCCTGAATGGAGGTTGACCACTTCCCGATGGAGCCTGAATAACCACCCTTATATTAAAAAAAGAGCTTTTATTCCTCCAATATCATTGGCGATAATTGCTGCAGTCACTCCCGATAATTTTGAAGTTGATATCTGGGACGAAAGTGTTCACGGCTTCATTGATAAAGAGACCCGGTTCCCTGTGTCCTATGAGATTGTTGGCATAGGCGGATATTTCACACATTTTTTCCGGGCTGTAGCCATTGCAAATTTCTTTAAAAAAAGAGGTGTGTTGGTTGTTGTTGGAGGAGCCGGTGTTACAGCCTCCCCACAAGCGTATCGCGATCATTTTGATGTGATGATATTGGGCGAAAGTGAAAATATCTGGCCTCGGTTTTTACATGATTTTCTGGCAGGGAGTTATAAAAAAAGATATAAAGACAAGAATCTGGTCGACATATCGCTTTCTCCAAAACCTAAATGGGGAAACATTAAGGCGTTGATGTTAGACAATTATGCAGTTGGCGCAATTCAAACTTCAAGGGGATGTCCTTTCAGATGCGAATTTTGCAATGTGTGGAAAGTTTTCGGAAGAAAGATGCGTACCAAAACCAAACAACAGGTTATAGAAGAGATTGAAGAAATCAGTGATGCGGGGATGAAGCATATTGCTTTTTGTGAAGATAATTTTTTCGGAAATCCTAAATACACCAAAGAAATCTTAAGGGCATTGATTGATTTGAACAAAACCCAGACAGTGCCTTTATATTACTATACAGAGATCTCCATCAATATAGCCTCCGACGACGAAGTCCTGAAAATGCTTGCCGATGCAGGGTTTGCCGGTCTTTTTATTGGCGTTGAATCTCCCAGCAGAGATAGCCTTAGTGAATCGAAAAAGGTACAAAATCTGAAAGGCGATCTGATTGAAAATTGTAACAAAATTCAATCTTACGGTTTGCCTGTTGAAGCCTCCATGATTGTCGGATTTGATCATGATGATGAAGGGATATTTGACATGCAGTTCGAATTCTTGCAGAAGGCATGCATTCCCTACCCGCGAATGCGTATGTTACAGGCCAGGGCCGGGACAGAGACATTCGGGAAGTTGATGCGGGAAAACCGTGTACTTGATACATCGAAACTCCATTCAGAAGGAACATATTTTGACATGTACCTGATCCCCAATATAATTCCTGCTAAGATGACCCGTATCAGCTTATTTGAACATTATATTGAATTGTTGGAGCGACTTTATGACTGGGATAATTTTACAGAACGAATGATAGGTTTTATTGATATTATTGTGTACATTCCGGAAAGGGATCGTAAACCGGAGGTCAGGGACCCAGACCGAAAATTGCCGCAGGAGTTGACAAATTTTATCTCTTTACTTGGTGAAAAGGAGCGGCAATGTGTGGTGAAGATATTGAACCATACGGCTAATAAAGCGCCTCATCAATTGTATAATGTTGTTTCGATCATTGTCAGGCAGCAATTAGAGGCTCAAAATCTGGAGATTACACGGAAATCCATTATGAATCAAATAGAATTTGAACGAAATCTCGATCTCAGTAAATTTATTCTAAAGGATTCAACTGTCGATGGCACCGTATAGAACTACAAGGATGGATGTAAACACAGCTGGGAAAAAAAGAATTTTGCTTGTGATGCCTGATTGGAGGTCGGCTACCTCTCAATGGACCCCCAATGATCATCCATACCTCAATAAGAAAGCGTTAATGCCCCCATTGTCTTTGGCCACCATTGCTGCCCTGACCCCTGAGGATTTCGAAACTGATATATGGGACGAAAGTGTTCATGGCTTTATCGATGATGACACCCGGTTCCCTGTATCTTATGATATTGTTGGAATAGGAGGGTATTATACGCATATTTTCCGAGTTAAAATCCTTGCTGAAATATTTAAACGGAGAGGCGATTTCCTGGTCGCAGGCGGAGCTGGAGTCACAGCTGCACCTAAAGAATACCGCGCGTATTTTGATGTTATAATTTTGGGAGAAAGTGAATATATCTGGCCTCAGTTTTTACATGATTTTCTTGAAGGAAATTATAAAAGAATCTATAAGGAGATCAACCCGGTCAATATGATACACTCTCCCAAACCCAAGTGGGGAAACATTAAGGCATCGATGTCCGGCAACTATACAGTAGGCGCGGTTCAAACCACAAGGGGATGTCCTTTCTCATGCTCCTTCTGCAATGAATGGAAAGTTTTTGGAAGAAAGGTGCGTACAAAAACCACGCAACAGGTGATTGAGGAGATTGAAGAGCTCAGTAATGCCGGGCTGAAACAAATAGTTTTTGGGGTTGATAATTTTTACGGAAATCATAAATATGCCAGAGAAATCCTGGCTGCATTAATTAATTTTAATAAAACCCAGGCCGAGCCTTTGCATTTCATTACGCAGATTTCCGTTACCATCGCTGCTGACGATGAATTTCTCAAAATGATGGCTGATGCAGGATTTAACGGTCTGTTTATTGGCATTGAATCTCCCAAAGCAGCAAGCCTTATCGAGTCAAAAAAAATACAAAACTTAAAAGGTGATCTGGTAGAAAATTGTAAAAAAATACTTTCTTATGGCTTGCCTGTTGAAGCCTCCATGATTGTGGGATTTGATGAGGATGATGAAGGCATTTTTGATGAGCAGTTTGATTTTATACAAAAATCATGCATTCCATACCCGCGCATTCGCTTGCTGCAGGCTAAACCCGGCACTGACCTTTTTGACAGGCTGATCCTTGAGAGGCGGGTACTCGACACAACGAAACTTCATCTGGCTGAAAATTATTTTGATACATTCCTGATATCCAATATCATTCCGGCGTCGATGACCCGTGTCAGCCTATTTGAGAATTATATAAAATTATTAGACCGGCTATTCGACATGGATAATTTCACGGAGCGCATGATTGGCTATATCGACCTTATCACCTACGTTCCGGAACGAGAAAATAAAGAAGATGTCCGGATAACAGGTGGGAAATTGCCAGCGGGTTTAATTGATTTCATTTGTAAAATTGATCAAAAAGAGCGAGCATGTGTTGAAAAGATCTTGAATTACGCTGCAAGCAAGGTTCCACACCAATTGAATAATATCGTTGGATTAATTGTAAGGCAGCAATTTGAATCTCAGAATGTGGAAATAACAAAGAAGACTATTTTATCCCAAATTGAATTTGAGCGAAATCTTGATTTGAGTCAATGCATCCTTGAAATTTCGGAAGGAGTTGAAGTTTTATGAAAATGGTGAAATGAGTTTGCAAAATTATTTCACACAATCAACCTCTTTGTTTATGGGATTAACAATGAGAATAAATATATTTTAAATAAAACTGGACTTTTTGTAAAATATTTTTAAAAAATAATTAATTTAGTACCAGGATTGTTTTGATTCATTTGTTTACTCAAGAACCCATTCAGAAAAATGCTGGCAAATATTTTTAACAAACGGACCCTTCAGGATCTTATAATGTATCTGGGTATTCCATTGTTAATATGGAATACGTGCCGACCATGGCTGGGCGATTATTTTTCGATGCTTCTGTCGACTTTGCCAGGTATCCTTTATACCCTGTACACCTTCTTTAAAGAAAAGCAATACAGTATCACAGGTTTATTTATTCTTGCCACCATGATCATCGGAGGCATTCTGGATATCTACTCGAAAACGGCATATCAGATGCTTTGGAACATGGTTTATTTAAATATTGGCCTGGTGATATTCTGGTGTTTCACCATGATCATTAAGAAACCCATGGGGATGATCTTCTTTATTGACTATGCATCACTGCATGGCGTTCCAAAGGATCATACCCGTTTGCTCTATCGCCAGATGCCATATTTCAAATATTTTATGTTATTGACGGGATTTTTGGCAATGCGCGATCTGTCGGATATTTTTCTGAGAATTTTCCTGATTCAGCTTTACGATGTTGAAGGTTTTAATAAGATCAAACTCATTACGCAGTTTTGGAATACTGCAACGACCGTCATGTTCGTATATGGGATCCTGTTAATCGTTAAAAAAATCCAAATTCATGCAAAAAATGCGGATCAGGAAAAAGAGATTTTGAAATAAAACACGTCAGTTCTTAACGTTCATTCATTCATTCATTCATTCATTTTTCACAAATCAAAAATTACAACCATGGAAAATCAAAAGAAAAATTTTTATCCGAATTTCCCCAAGATGCCTGCTAAAATGAACATGCCAAAGAAATCCGGTGAATCAGAACCTGGTAAAATGCCGGACCCCACCAAGTGGAACCACCATATTAAGAACCATCTGGATGAAAATGGCAATTGGAAGCCAAAATTGGTTGCATTGGGTTTAGCACATTGGAGGAAGCAAAATATGAAGTAAATTTTTTGAGGCTTAAACGTTTTAAGGCGGGTTGTTTAACACAACCCGCCCTGTTGGTTTATTATGTTAACCGGTAATAAATTTAATGATGGATAAGGCAGAAAAAATACAACCTGCAGGATCAACTGGCAATCCTGAAGAGATGAACCGTATGTTGAAAATTACACGGCCACACTATTGGATCTCCCTGACTGCCCTCGGTTTGCTCGTTATAATCACCATAATTTGGGGCATATTCGGAAGCATTCCACAACGGATTGAAGGTTTGGGGGAAATTGTTAGCGAACAGGGCCTTCACGGGATTATCGCACTCTATCCGGGTGGTGTTGAACAGGTTAATTTTGAATTGGGGGAGAAGGTAAAAAAAGGCGATATTTTGCTTCATTTAAATCAACCTCAGGTATTACATCAACTTGTTGAACTGAATGCCGAGATGGAAGTACTGAAATTGCAGGATTCCCTTCTCAGAATTCGTGATACACGGGATTATCCCAATAAAATGAGATATTACAGTCTTGAGGAGGAACGCTTGAAAAAGGAGACGGAACATCTTCAGGACCAGATTACTTTTTTTGAGTTGAAGATCCAGCAGCAGCAGGATTTATGGAACAAGGGCCTTGCAACAAGGGAAAATTTTGTGGATGCCAAAAATCAATTGTCGGAAGCTCATGACCAGCGAATTCAAACTGAGCAAATGGTTCGGACCAATCAGCTGGATCAGCAAACATGGATGTATGACCGTGTTTACAAGCAGGAAGATTACCTGGGCCAGATACAGATTTTAGAAAAAAAGATAGATAATATTAGCGAGGATTATAATCGCCAGAGTATCATTGGTAGCCCGGTCGATGGCATCATTATCGATATGTCGGTGACCAATGGCGATTTCGTAAATGCGGGTACCCGGATGATGGTGGTTGAAGATTTAGGAAACCAAAAAAACCATTTGTTAGATCTCTTTATTCCGTTTAACTCAAACGCTGAGGTAACACCGGGTATGGAGGTTATGATAGAACCATTTACTGTAAATCACAATCTTTATGGGTGGTTAATAGGCAAGGTGTTAGAGGTTAATCATTTTGTTTCAAATACAAGCTCCATCCTCGATGAATTGAACAATCCTGATCTGGTGGCACTTATACAGCAGCAAGGTCCTACTTACCGGGTTAAGATTGCATTGATAACTGATCCTTCAACAAAAAGCGGTTTTAAGTGGTCAAACAGAACAGGCCCCCCCTACACCATTAATACCGGTACGCTCTGTAATGCCTCCGTGCTGGTGAAGGAAAAACCTCCCATAGACTACATCATTCCAATTTTTAAATCATTTTTCGAATAACCACCCGTAAAAATCTAGCGAGACCTTACCATGAGCAATCTGCATGTGAAAAAAAAGGTTCCGGTCATTCTCCAGATTGGTGAAAATGAATCCGGTCCGGTTGCGCTCACAATGGTTTTTTCCTTCTACCATTGTAACCCGGCAAAGGATGCTCTAAACCAGGAATGTGGTGTTTCTGATAATTCAAAAATACCGATCGACCGATTAATGAAGGTAGCCGCAGGCCATGAGTTTATATCGGAAGTCCGCTCTTGTGGCATTGAAGAGCTAAAGTCACTTCAATTGCCAGTTATCATTGGGATTAATGGTGGATATTACAGTGTCTTAACCGGCTATAATAAAGATACTTTCCAGGTAAATGACACCCATGAAGGGAAGACGCGCCTAAGCGGAGCGGAACTGGAAAAGGCGTATGACGGTCACACCTTGGTTATTACACCCGGCCCCGATTTTAAATCAGACAAAGAGAAGAACGTATTTTTTGACAGAGTTTGGGGTCGAATAGCTCCTAGCAAGTTTGATTTGGGTTTTGTTTTACTGTGTGGGACCATACTGGTTATACCTGCAATAATTATGGCCGGGTTGAATAAACTGTTTTTTGATGATATTATTGGATTAAAACAGCCAATGTACTTCAAACCTATGTTGGTGTTGATTGCCGGGCTTTTCTTTTTAAATGGCTTTCTTACATATCTGCAACAAAAAATTCTTGTCAAAGTTGAACTACGCCTTGCCATTGTTGAGTCCTCAAAACTTTTGATGCATATTTTAAAGCTTCCCATCCGATTTTTTATGACGCGCCAACCTGGAGAAATTTTTAAGCGCGTTCAACTCAATGACGACCTGGCATCCTTGCTCTCAACCCAACTTGCAGGCACGGTTTCAAGCATGATTACAGTTATATTTTATGCTGCTGTCATGATCCAGTATAATGTTCTTCTTACTGTAATTGGGGTCAGTGTAATCCTGGTCAACCTTTTTGTGCTTCGCATCATTTCTGAAAAAAGATCCACCCTGAACCAGCTGCTTTTTGAGCGCAACCAACGTACATTCAGCACCGCCGGTGTCGGGCTTGAGCAAATAGAAACCATAAAAGCTACCGGATCCGAAAACGATTTTTTCGGTCTGTGGTCGGGAAACCTTTCCAATGCAGTTGTGTTTGATCAGAAGCTGAATTTTACTTCCAACCTTCTTGATGCGTTACCAGATTTTCTCTCAAACCTGAATAATATCATTTTATTGACGCTTGGCGGGCTGCTCGTTATTTATGGCGAGATGACCATTGGTATTTTCATTGCATTCCAGAGCCTGATGTCTAATTTTACCGGACCTGTAAAGTCTGTTGTTTCTATGGGAAGCGACATGCAGGTGGCAAAGAGCAATATCAACACCATTCAGGACGCTTTGTCGACCAAACCGGATATCTATTATAATGATGAGACCGTTGAAAACCCACAATCCATCACTGCTGCAAATTCCAAATTACATGGATTCCTTGATTTTAAAAATGTCACCTTCGGGTATGATCGCTTCCGTGATCCACTGATAGAGAACTTTTCATTGCATGTTGAACCGGGACGAAGGATTGCCCTGGTGGGAGGTTCTGGATCAGGAAAATCGACCCTGGCAAAACTGGTGGCCGGGTTATACCACCCCTGGGCCGGGCAAATTCTTTTCGATAACTGCGAACGGAACGCATTTCCGCAAGATTTAATCAGAAACTCCGTTTCACTTGTTGATCAGGAAATATTCCTTTTCAAAGGAACAGTCAACGAGAATATCACAATGTGGAATAATACCATTGGTACGCCCGACATTATCCAGTCGACCAAAGATGCCTGCATTCACGATGTTATCTCATCAAGACCCGGCGGTTACACCAGCATGCTTATCAATGCAGGAAACAACCTCAGCGGAGGACAGCGGCAACGGATAGAAATTGCCCGTGCATTGGTCGTTAACCCTACTATTCTTGTGATGGATGAAGCGACCAGTGCCCTGGATGCAAATACCGAAAAAAGCATTGATAATAACATACGCCGGCGGGGCTGTACCACGCTTATTATTGCCCACCGGCTCAGTACGATCCGCGATTGCGATGAAATCATTGTGCTTGATAATGGAAAAGTAGCTCAGCGTGGAACACACGGGGAATTGGTTAGGGACAGGCAAGGGCTTTATTTTAAACTGGTAAATCTAAACTGATATGGAGCAGCAAACGATTTCTTCGTTTTATAGCCAAACTGTGCAACTGGTCAGTAATCAGCCACTTTCTCTAAACAGCCGTTCAACAGTAGGTTTCTACCTTGAAGAGGGCGATGCCGATGTTTTCTATGTTGAAAAACTACCCACCGGTCCGGGCAGGAGACTATTCCTCATCAGAGTAAATGGCCCGTTTCTGATACCATCATTTAAGGAAAATGATTCCCTGTCGATGGTTATTTATGCGTTAACGAATTGTACCATCGGAGTTCTCAATACGGATTCATTGAACAGTCTTGTATCGGCAAACACCGATTATGCTTCATCTCTTTTTGATAGTTGGTTAATCAAGGTCTCTTCAGGACTGAACCAATTCGGAACAATGCCCCTGTTAAACGGTCTCACAGCGATGCCCTCCTTTTCGGCCGATCCGCTGAAAAGCTACAGCGCATCCAACCCCGATGAAGTGTTATGGGTGGAAGCGATGGGCCTGAAACCACTATATTATCATATTGCTGATCCTTTGTCGTTGAATATCAAATTCTTGCCGATTACATCAAATCTTTGGATGAATTTTGGCGTAACTACACAGAGAAAAATATTTCTGACAAGGCAAATTATTGCAGATGATCAGTTTCTGCCTCAGTTATTTGAATTTAATAATCTGATTATAATCGTATTAAAAAATTTATACGCTTCGGAGCAAAAAATTGAACTTGCCCAGGTTAAAGAAACATACACCTACAGGACGCAATCAGTTTCCAGTGCACTGAGACGGTTCAAATCTATTATTACGGGTAAAGATAACGATGATCTTTTTAAAGACGTCAAGAGCCCCGGTGGAGACCCATTCACTCCGGTTAATGAGAAGATGCTGATCCTGCAAACCTGTCAGTTAATTGGTGAGGGAGAGAAGATCGATTTCATCGACCCGGGAACCCGTATCAGCGATAGGCATGATTCTCTCTGGAACATTCTCAGGGCTTCAAACATCCGTTCGAGAATGGTAACCCTTGAACCGCACTGGTGGACCAATAATGCCGGCTCGATGCTTGGTTTTCTTAAAGATGGCCATACGCCTGTGGGACTTATTGCCAGAGGAAATACAGGGTACTGGATGATTGATCTGAAGAACCGTAAAAAGGAGGTGGTAACAGAAGCGGTTCACCAGCAACTGGATTCAAGGGGATATAGTTTTTTCACACCTTTTCCCAAGGGAAAACTTCAGGGCAAAGAACTAATTCGTTTTGCCCTTCAATTTACCTACAAGGATATTGTCAGTTTTATGGTTATTGGTATCATTGGCGCGTTGCTGGCGTTGATTATTCCTGTTGTTGGAGGATATGTATTCAATAAGGTAATTCCTGGAGGCGACACCAGTGAGCTTTGGCAGATCGGGGCTATTATGGTCATTTGTGTAATCACAATCGGCCTACTGAATTTTGCTAAATCCATTGCGGTTCTCAGGATAGCCGGAAAGGCAGGTTATAAGCTCCAGTCAGCCTTATGGGACCGTATACTATCCCTTAAAGTTGATTTTTTCAGGAACTACAGCCCTGGCAACCTTGCTGAGCGAAGTATGGGGATTGAGCGGATCCGCGATACACTGTCAACGACCGTCCTGGGCGCCATGATTTCGGGAATTTTTTCGGTTTTTTATCTTGCGCTTCTGTTTTTTTATGATCTCAAGCTGGCACTACTTGCCCTCTTTCTGGGACTTGTGGTTGCCGGATTTACTCTTACAATCAGTTTATTGGCATATAAACACGTCGTATTCATGCGCCGTATGGATGCCATGATTTCCGGGTTCCTACTCATGGCTATTCGCGGAATTAACAAAATACGGGTTACCGGCAGCAAAGAAAAGGTGTTCTCCTTGTGGGCTGACCGGTATGCGCAGCAAAAAGTCCATTACCGTCAAAAACGTACGCTACTCATGGTTGCAAGTATTTTCACGGTGACTTTTCCTGTCCTTGCATCCATGCTTATTTTTATCAGGGTATATGACATTTTTACTTCGGGAATGCCCGGTTTCGGCATCGGAGATTTCGTAGCATTCAACAGTGCCTATCTCAGCTTTCAGGGAGCCATGATACAAACTTTCATGGTCACAGTACCTTTGCTGAACATCAAGCCTACATATCAATTGTTTCAACCGATTTTAGAGGCCGATACCGAAGATATGAACGAGAAACTTGATCCGGGGGAGCTCAGCGGCGGCATCGAAATCACAAAACTGAGTTTTCAATATCCGAACGCTCCAGACTGGAGCCTGAAAGATCTTTCCATGGTGATTTCTCCAGGTCAGTTTGTGGCGATTACCGGAAGTTCTGGTTCAGGAAAATCAACGTTGGTGAGGTTACTGCTCGGATTCGAAAATTATAATACAGGTAGTATTCTTTTTGATGACAGGGAGCTTAAAGATCTTGATATCAGAGGTATAAGAGATCAATTGGGCGTTGTGTTGCAGAATTCAAAAATTATGCAGGGAACCGTTTTGTATAACATTACGGGTTCATCTCTCTTCACGGAAGAGGATGCCTGGAGGGCTGCTGAGATGGCAGGATGTGATGATGAGATCAGAAACCTTCCAAACAGGATGTATACAATACTGCCTCCTGGCGGCGATACCTTGTCGGGAGGACAGCAGCAACGAATCATTATTGCACGGGCGCTGATCCGTAATCCGAAGATATTTATTTTTGATGAGGCTACCAGCGCACTCGACAATGAAACACAAGGGATCGTTAGCGCAAGTATTGAAAAACTGAATGCTACACGTATCGTAATAGCACATCGCCTGAGTACCATCATCAATGCTGACCGGATTTTTGTGCTTGACAAAGGTCAGCTTATCGAAGAGGGCAGCTACCAGGAACTAATTGAGAAGAACGGGTTCTTTGCAGAACTGACCCGGCGTCAATTGGCATGAAACTGTAAAATCTGATCAACTCATGAATCGGACAGACATTTAACAAGGTTAATAGAGCAATGAAAAAGACAATCCTGATCCTCATCCTTCTTGCAGCGGGAACCTCAATTGTGAAATGCCAAGAGACCTTTAATTATGATTCCTTGTCTACATTCAGGATACTGCAGACAGGTCTTGAGACAAATTTTAACATCAAGTTGAAAAGATATGTAGTGAATGGAAGCATGGGGCAAATGACTACTGCCAAAGGCATCTTTAATCCGCAACTTACGATGGAAGGTTATGGATTTTATGGTCAGGATCCAACGATGACATTCCAGGATTCCTATTCCCTGAAGGGACAGCTTTTAGTTCCTACCCGTTCTGGAATCAAGTTCTATACGGGATTTAAGCTTTCCAACGAAATCGATATAATTACCGGTGCTCCGGGAATTTTTCCTTCTCAGTATTTACTTATCAATGAATCGGGTATGTGGGCCGGTTTTTACTTGCCCCTCCTTCGCGATCTTGGCCGAAACAATTCCAACAATGTAACATTTCTTTCAGCCAAAATGATGTACAAAGCCCAGAGTGTTTCGTTTAACGATGGGATATGCCAGTTCATCAGGGATGCCCTTATATCATATTATAATACGTATCAGTGCGTTACAGCTTTCAAAATACTGCGCGATGCCAATAAAGATGCACACGAATACGTTGCCGATATTCAGGCATTGATAGATAATGAGCAATTACCAAAAACCGAGGTCTATCGAGCACAAGCCTATCAGCTCAACATTTCCCAACAATTTTCATTGGCGCGCAATGATATCGTTAATTCATTCTATGATCTCATTACCTCTTTGGGTATAAAAGGAACCCTGGTTGCCAATACTTTACCTACCTTTCTTGATTCGCTTCCTGATCCATCCACCTTTCCGTGGGACAAATATTCAGCCTACATTATCAGGAACATTGATTCAATGGTGGTCAATACTCCGTATTTTAAAAGTCAGGACCTGCTGACTTCCTCCTCTCAGATTATAATGAATGGCGCAAAGTTTAATCAGTTAAATGATCTTAACCTTGATTTTCGATTCATGTATTTCGGGTCAACAGTAGGTGAGCCGATTTCGCAATTCGGAGACAGTTTTTCCAGTGGGTTGCCGGGATCTGCCTTGAATATTACCTTGTCATATAAGATACCTTTTTTGAATGAGGAGCGTAAAGGCGATTACCTTTCCAAACTATCTACCTTTGAATACAACAACACGCAACTCCAGAGGGTGAAATTTGAGGCGAAATCGAAGGTTTATAAACTTTTAAGCGATATTGGGAATCTTATGCCTTTATTCAAGAACCAGATTGATCTCGCCGAAATTGAGAAAAAAACTTTCCAGAGTGAAGTTCAGAAATTTGATATGGGGGCTTCAACCCAGATCGATATGATCAATACCTATATGGATTATAATAAGGCCCTTTTGAATGTGGAGTCAGGTCGTCTGGCAATTATCAACAGGGTGATAAACCTGAAATATCTGATCGGAGACTTTCCCGTAAGTTCTGATGAGCTGGTCACTTATAATCCCTGGGTTTTCAACACGAAATAGCAGATCGATTTTTAAAATTTTAATTAACCGGGTGGTCCAACAGTTAATTATGGATAAATTTATTCCTTTACACGAGGAAATATTCCTGAAGTCGGCAACAACACCCGAATCACGAGCAATAATTGATCAGAATGAGGGTATCAGTTTCAACAGTCTTGACCATTTTTCCTCCAAACTTGCCTGGCAGTTGCAGGAGTCGGGGATAGGACCGGGATCTAAAGTTGGAATTTATTTACATCCTGATTTAAGCCTGGCTATTTCAATATTTGCCGTCCTCAAATCCGGGGCGGCTTATATCCCGCTCTCTCCCCATTTTCCTGAAGAGCGGATAAGGTTTATACTTCATGATGCAGCAGCAAAATTTGTTATTACCGATAAAACACTATCAAATGCGCTGGCTTCTGTGCATACCCCTTTGTTTATCCCGGATTGGCCAAGCCTAAAGCAACATGATGAAAGAAGAGTCTTAAAGCCAATCGATATCAATCCATCCGACCTGGCTTACATATTGTATACCTCTGGTTCTACGGGCAATCCGAAAGGAGTAATGATTGAACACAGAAACCTCAGCTATTACATCCACTGGTTTTGTCAGTCGGTTATATCTCAATCCAGGGTCGGGCTGCCATTGACATCGTCATTTATCTTTGCTGCCGCCGTCACACAATTTTATTCAACCCTCCTCTCAGGAAAAACGCTTCACATGCTGGATCCATTTATGGTGCGTCAACCTGAAAAATTGTTAGAATGGTATGCTACACATCCTGAAATGGGCTTATACTGTGTGCCAACACTTTGGTCGGAAATTCTTCATTATTTGGAGACAAGAAATGGAGCGGTCTCTGAAAATATGGCACCATCTTGTGTTTATCTTTCAGGAGAAGCCGTTACAGATGTTCTGCTTAAAAGATGCTTCAGGTTTTTCCCCAACTTACAACTCTGGAATCTTTATGGCCCTACGGAGGCAACAGCCAACCTTACCGCCACCCGCCTGTATCCTGAAAACCCTGTCAATATTGGAAAACCGCTCGAAGGAACAAAAATATTCATCGTAGGCGATGACCTGGCTCTGGTCGATACCGGTGCTCCTGGCGAACTTTTAGCAAGCGGACCGGGCATTGCCCGGGGATATCTTAACCTGCCGGGACTTACCAGTAAAACCTTCTTTCCCATAACATTCAATGGAGGGGCTCCAATAGATGTATATCGAACCGGTGACCTGGTTAAGGAAGATGAATCGGGACTACTGATTTATCTCGGTCGCAAAGACCAGCAGGTTAAAATTCGCGGGTTCCGTATCGAACTTCCCGAAATAGAACAAGCCCTGCTTGCCATACCCGAGGTGAAACATGCCATTTTAAAGGTTGTCGAAGACAGGCAAAATGGGAAAAGGCTGGCAGCCTACCTGGTATACAAACGGGAGATAACCATCCCTGTTAATGAGCTGCGCAAACACCTGAGGCGCACTCTTCCCGATTTCATGGTGCCTGAGGTATTTGTAACCCTTGAGCATCTGCCACAACTCCCAAATGGAAAAATTGACCGCAAATTGCTGCCACTACCGGGAATTCAAAGACCCGATCTTGGATATCAGTTTATTTCCCCTGTAACTCCTGATGAAAAAAGGATGATCCGTGTTTGGGAAGAGGTGCTGGGAATAGAAGGTGTTGGACTGGAAGATAACTTCTTCGATCTTGGAGGCAATTCATTAAAGGCAAATGCAATCGTTGTTGAATTGAATGCTGCAACAGGCGTTTCCATTCAGATTAAGAATATTTTCGATGCGCTCACTCCCGGAAGCCTGGTCAGGCATATTGCCCTTACATCAGAGAACCAACAGACGGAGATGGTGTCGGATAGCAAACCTGCCTTTGTGCATACGACTTCGCATAAAAGCTATTCCCCGGAAGATGAATTCCCCGGTGGCCTTCCACCGGGATTATCTGAAAATCAGAAAGCCCTTTGGTTTGTTCAGCATGCTTATCCAACTCTTTCAGCCTATAATATTCTTTACAGTATTGCAATTACAGGTTCTTTAGATTTAAAGGCTCTTGAAAAGGCGCTCAGTCAAATTATTGATAAGTACCCAATACTGAAAACAAAGTTTCAGATAAAGAAAAATCAAAACAGGGAAGAGCATCAGGTTTTGAATGATAAACTTTTGGAGACATTCAATCCGCAACCTGAAAATTTGCCATTTTCTTCATCTCAGGCCCATGCCCATGCCAGCACTCAGGCAGCGCTCCCTTTTAACCTGGATCAAGAGCTCCCTTTTCGAATGATCCTGTACGAACTGGAGGATCATCAGTTTGTGCTTGCATTCATTGTGCACCATATTGTCTTTGATGGATCTTCATTTGAAATTTTTCTTAGGGAGCTTTCTTTCTTCTATGATCAGGAAAAATCGGGGTTTTTGTCAGGTCCCACAGTTCCGGCAGTGTCTTATAACCATTTTTGCGAAGAAGAGATGCATTACCTGAGCGGAATAAAATATTCGGAAGACAGGCAATACTGGCAACAGCAACTATTATCAGCCCCAACGCACTTTGAAATCCCTACTGATTTTACCCGGCCTGCAACCGTCACCTATGAAGGGGGACAAGTCAGGAGCATAATTGATCCGATACTAAAATCAAAATTAAAAAAAATTAGTGATGATGTGGGTGCCAGTATGTTTATGACCTGCCTGGCTGCTTTTTCGATCCTCTTATATCGTCATACCGACCGTAAGGATTTTCTTGTTGGCATCCCTGTTGCGAACCGGGTAAAAAAAACCTTTGTATCTATGATGGGGTATCTTGTCAACACCATGCTTTTCAGGGCAAAGATCGATCCGGGTTTGTCGTTCATGGATTGGCTGGGATTGGTGCGGGAGCAGATCCTCGAAAATCTTCATCATTCCAGGTTTCCCTTCAGCCGGATGAGCGAAGTAATTAAAACCGAACGGATCCCGGGCATCAATCCGTTTTTTCAGGTGATGTTTGCATATCATGAAACAAATTGGGAGTTTTCAACCCGGTCTGGTATAAACGGTATGGCTGGAGAAACGTTTTTCGGCTGTTCAAAATTCGATCTTTTTACCGAAATTTTCGACCGGAAAGAAGATACCGAAATAGTTGTTACCTATTCATCGCAGCTTTACCATCCGGCAACAGTCGCGATACTGCTTGACCATTTTATTCAGTTACTTGAGCACCTCTGCATTTCTCCAGAAGCCAAAATGAATGAGCTAATCCTTCATTCACCTGCAGAGTATAACCGGATTGTGTACACATGGAATCAGAATGTCTTCACGCATGAGAATAAGGAAAATATAGTCGACCTGATCGATCAGCAGATTGAAAGAACTCCCGACCTGCCGGCGCTGGTTTCACGGCATGAGGTTATTTCGTACAGGGAGATGGGGCACAAAACGGATGTTATGGCATCTAACCTGCGTCGTCTTGGATTTAAAAATGGGATGACTGCCGGTATTCATATTGAAAATTCTCCGGTTATGGTTATGTGCATCATCGCTGTTTTTAAAGCAGGAGGCATTTACATTCCGATGGATCCCTATTACCCTCAGGAGCGTCTCCGTTATGTCATTGAAAAGACCAGGACACGGTTTCTGGTTGTTGACGATGACTGTGCGAACCGGAAACAGGAATTATCGGAACAGATCATACCGGTCAGTAAACTGCTGATCGAATCTGCAGATCACTTGCCTGCAGGAACATATGGTCATACAAATTCGGACGGTCTGGCATATATCATGTTCACATCTGGATCAACAGGTAATCCGAAAGGCGTGATGGTCGGTCACGATAGCTTGCGGAATCTTCTTGTCTGGATGAAGATGGAGATAAACCTTTCGCCGAAGGATACAGTTTTATCTACTGCATCCATCAATTTCGATATCTCTTTTATAGAGCTGTTTGCCCCATTGATCAGTGGCGCCAGGCTGGTGTTGGAAAAAAGAAGCGGGTTACAGGCTCCTGAAAAGATTGAAGCCATCCTGAATGAGATGAAGGTGAATATCATACAGTTTGTTCCCTCAGGGCTTAAAGCTTTGTGTGATGCTGGTACATTGCGGCGGGCTTCTCACCTGAGATGCATTATTTCAGGAGGTGAGAAGCTGTCGAAAATCCTGCAGGAGCAGATTTTCGGAGAATTTGATGGCGAGTTGATAAATTCGTATGGTCCAACAGAAGCTACTGTTTATGTGACATGCTGGCATTGCCTTCGCGACAATCCACTCAGGACTGTGCCCATTGGCACGCCTATTTTCAATGCATCCATGTATATTTTGAATGAAAACCTGGAGCCGGCTCCAATCGGGATAACCGGTGAAATTTATATCGGAGGCGATGTTCTTGCAGATGGGTATTTTGAAGACCCGGAACAAACATCTTCCCGGTTTCTTGCCAATCCATTCATTCAAGGCACAGGGAACAGGATATATAAAACAGGCGACTTAGGCAGGTTTCTGCACAATGGTTCTGTGGAAATTCTTGGCAGAAGTGACCATCAGGTGAAAGTTCGCGGTTTCCGGATTGAACTTGGCGAAGTTGAATCGGTTATACAGCGTTTTCCCGGGGTCAGACATGTATCGGTTCAAGTGAGTGATAAAACAGCAGAAGATGTCAGGCTTTCTGCATACCTGATTCCTGAACCCGGATCAACAATTAATAAGAATGAATTAAGGGATTTTTTGCGTCTTCATCTTCCGGTTTACATGATTCCCGGGCATTTTATGATTTTACCTAAGTTTCCATCGCTGCCCAATGGGAAGTTGGATACTAAGTCATTGGTCAGTCTTCGGCCGCATGCTCCTAAAATTCCCGAATTCATTCACCATCAAATGAACGAGACGGAGGTTTCACTTTCAGCCATTTGGAATGAGATCCTTGATCATGATTCATTCACCATGAAGGATAATTTTTTTGAAGCAGGGGGTCATTCTCTGCTTTTGGTGAGGATGAAAGAGCTCATCGCTGAAAAATTGAATGCGGAAGTCAGCATTGTCGATCTTTTCCATTATCCCTCGATCTCAAGTCTTGCTGCTTTTCTGAGAAAGGATAAGCCTGAAAACCCCATTTCCGATATTGCTAAACGCGTTGCTATGCGGAACAGGAATATCAAGCAACAGATCATTAAACGAATCTTCCCGGATAAAAATCAATTCTAAAAACCACACTCATGCAATCTGATGAAGGAAAAAATTTTGAAGGTAAAATTGCGATCATCGGCATGGCCTGCCGCCTGCCTGGTGCAAGAAATATATATGAATACTGGAAGAACCTTCTTGACGGGGTTGAAACGATGAGCACCTTTTCCGATAAGGAACTCCTGGCAGCGGGTGTAGATCCCTCGGTATTCAGACAGCCAAATTATATCAGAAATCGAGGTATTATTGATGGAGCTGAATATTTCGATGCGGAATTTTTTGGGTATACCCCCCGCGAAGCCGAGTTGATGGACCCCCAGCAAAGGGTATTCCTCGAATGCTCCTGGCATGCCCTCGAAGATGCAGGCTGCGATCCCTATCACACAAAGGAAAGGATTGGTGTTTTCGGAGGCACAGGGACACCGCTTCACCTGGTCGAAACGATGGCAAACCCCTGGGTCCGCAAGAATGCGAGTGGAGCATCCATTGTTACAAGCAATGACAAGGATTATGTCACGACAAGGGTCTCGTACAAACTGAATCTGACTGGTCCCAGCTTCGATGTGCAAAGCGCCTGTTCAACCTCCCTTGTTGCCATTGTTACAGGGATCAACAGCCTGATAAGCTATCAGAGCGATCTGATCATTGCAGGTGGAGCAACGATCGAACTGCCCGAACGGCATGGTTATCTTTACCAGGCTGGCGGTATGGAATCGGCCGACGGGCATTGCAGAACCTTTGACAAGGATGCCAACGGAACTGTTTTCAGCCGGGGTTGCGGAGTGATAGTACTCAAGCGACTGGAGGATGCATTGCACGATCGCAATCATATTTATGCCGTTATCCTTGGAGGTGCCGTAAATAACGATGGCAACAAAAAAGTAGGATACACTGCGCCTTCGGTTGAAGGCCAGGTCGAAGTCATTACAGAAGCCCTTGCCTTGTCGGATATCTCTGCAGATACGATAACGTATGTTGAGGCTCATGGTACAGCAACTCCGATCGGAGACCCCATCGAAGTGACTTCACTTTCTGAGTCGTTCAGGAAGCATTCTGCAAGAAAACAATTTTGTGCCATCGGATCGGTCAAAACCAACATAGGGCATACCGACATTGCCTCTGGGGCAGCAAGCATCATCAAAACTGCGCTATGCCTTAAGAGCAGAAAGATCCCTGCTTCCTTGCATTTTAATGAGGCAAACCCGAAGATCGATTTTCAGAACAGTCCGTTTTTTGTCAATACGGAACTCAGGGACTGGCTGCCGCAAAATGGCACACCACTGCGTGCCCTGGTGAATGCATTTGGTGTGGGCGGCACCAATGCCTGTATTATTCTTGAAGAGGCTCCGGTGGCCCGCATGGAGGCAGATGACCTTCCCTGCGATTTGCTGCTTGTTTCCGGCCGCAGTCAAAATGCAGTGAATGCAGCCCAGTCGGAAATCAAAGCTTTTCTTGAAGCATTTCCAGAGGCAGATCCACACGCCATTGCCTACACTTCTCGTTATGGCAGGCATCCGTTCCTTAACAGAACAGCCATACCATTCAGGAACAGGGAAGATTTGCTCGCAGCGCTGGGAACAAAAACGGCCACATCGATAAAATCACCTGAGAAAAAACCCCTGGTGTTTATGTTCCCCGGACAAGGAAATCAGTATATCAAGATGGGACTGCCTTTATATGAAACCCAGGAAGTATTCAAACAGACGATTGATGAATGTTCTGAAATCCTGAAAGAGGAATTGGGTTTCGACATCCGCACTATACTCTTCCCTTCCCCTGCCGATGAAGTAGAGGCTTCTATTAAAATCAACGAAACGTATATTACACAACCCGCTCTTTTCATGGTCAGCTATGCACAGGCGAAGTTGCTGATGTCGCTGGGCCTTCAGCCCGACATGCTGATTGGCCATAGCGTGGGTGAATATGTTGCCGCGGCCATCTCTGGGGTGTTTTCACTGAAGGATGCATTGAAAGCCGTTGCCCGCAGGGGGCGGCTGGTTCAGGATCTTCCAGGGGGAGCCATGCTAGCCATTCTGCTTACCGAAGAACAACTGTCGCCATTACTCCCGGAAGGCCTTGAGATAGCTGTTGTGAACAGCCCGGGATTATGCGTTGTGTCAGGCCCGGTTGAGCTGATCGACCGTTTTGCCGATCAGATGAATAAAACGAGAACCTTCAATAAAAAGATTCCGACTTCGCATGCCTTCCATTCGGCTATGATGGACCCGGCTTTGCCTGCCTTCGCCGAGTTTTTCAAAGAAATCTCCCTCTCTGCGCCAACGATTCCGATTGCCTCAACGGTAACCGGACAATGGTTAAGCGCCGGAGAATCGACCAATCCCGATTTCTGGGTGAAGCATGTCAGAAAAACAGTGCGGTTTGCTGATGCCGCTAAGCTATGCATTGATGCAGCTCCATCTATTTTCATAGAGTCAGGTCCGGGACAATCCCTCGAATCGGCCGTCAAACGACAGCTTACAAAGGAAAGTCCGCACGGGGTCTTCAGCACCATCCCTTCATTGGATACCAAAGCAGATCCCCTGATTTATTATTATTCGGCGTTGGGCCAACTCTGGGGTCTGGGTGATTATTTTAACTGGGAGTTGTTTGACTCAGGTAAAAGGCAGATGATCTCATACCCGGGCTATCCCTTCGAACGTAAACCCTATAGCATTGATTTCTCGCGCAAAGATAACTCCAAGACCAAATCTGAAATTAAAAAGAAACCCGACATCCTCCAGTGGTTCTACATTCCCGGCTGGAAGAGAACTGCCCCTCCTCAATGGATTCCTGCCAACGGTATGGCTGCTGCGGAACAAACTTCTGAAAAAACCTGCTGGCTGCTGTTTACTGATGAATCGGGCCTTTGTGACAGAATCGCGGAAGAACTGCAATCGGAAACCATTCCTTTTTTCAAGGTAAGAAAAGGAAAGGACTTTGAAAAGCTGGAAGATGGCTTTGCTCTGGATCATCTCAGAAAGGAACAGTTTGTCAGGCTGATCAAAACACTGAAAACCGCGAATTGGAACCCGGGCCATATCATTTATGCCTGGAATTACGGAAGCCCGCCGTCAGCGGGACATCTCAGCCCGGACCTTGCAGAACAGCTGACCGCCGATCATTTTTTCGCTCCCTTGTACCTTGAACAGGCATTGATCAGTGAAGGCTTTGTAAAAAACCAGTTTCTGCTGTTTGTCGTAAACGACCTGTTTGATGTGACGGGGGAAGAAGTTTTGGCTCCTGAGAAAGCGCTTGCGATCGGACCAGCCCGTGTGATCGGGCAGGAACATCCGGGGATCATCTCCAGGCTAGTTGATTTGCCGTTTGCCTCCGGTTCCCGGCTCAGGGAACTAAGCGCTTCTTTAATCAATGAATGTCGCCTGTCGGCAGATGAGAATATCGTGGCCTACAGGAATGGGGCCCGCTGGATTGAAGACTATACCGCCATCCTGCCTGAAGACAGCGGTTCTCCGGATCCCGCCCTGGTTGTGAACGGAGTTTATCTGATTACAGGCGGTGTTAGCGGAATAGGAATGGAACTTGCCAAATTCATAGCCAGGTCGGTAAAAGCGACCCTTGTCCTTACGCACCGTTCTCCCCTCCCTCCGCGCGAAGAATGGCAGAACATTGCACATCATGAGGCAAACGACGATGCCAGTGCGCGTCGCATCAGGGATATACTGGAGCTTGAATCCCTTGGAGCCACGGTGGTCCTTGGTAGGCTTGATGCCTCCGACTATGAGGGGACAAGGGATCTTGTAGAGAAGGTCGAAAATGAGTACGGAGCGGTGAGGGGTGTGCTGCATTCAGCAGGAATGCCAGGTGCAGGGGTTATTGCCCTGAAGGAGAAGGAGCAGGCCGACCTGGTGCTGAAGTCAAAAGTGCACGGAACCCTCATCCTTCATGACATCTTCAGGGAACGGAAACTCGACTTCTTTTTTCTGTTTTCCTCGGTTTCCTCCATTTTTGGGGAAGCTGCAAGGATCGATTATTGCGGTTCTAATTCATTCATGGATGCTTTCGCCAATTACCGCAAACGGCTCAATGGTGACGGCACCATGTCGATAAACTGGGGCTCCTGGGGCGTTGTCGGCATGGCCGCAAACTGGGAAAAATCAAAAGCTGAAAAAAAACAGCTTTTACAATCGGGAAAAACCATTACCCCCAAGGAGACAAGGAATGGCATCAGACTGCAATTCCAAACATCGGAAAATGATCAGGAGATCTACATCATTGACCTTGATCCTGAACGCGACTGGCTGCTGGGGTCACATCGCCTGTCGGGGAAGGCGGCATTCATAGGGATTGCAACACTGGAGATACTAAATGAATTTGTTAAGATCAAAAATACAAACGGAAGACCAGAAGTGAGTTCTCTCTCCTTTGTAACTCCACTCATTTTTGATCCTGAAATCAGCCGTAAAATCAGGTTGCTGGTAAAATCATCTGAAAAATTCATGTCATTCAGGATCAGTAGTAAAGAAGATAAAGGTGGATCATCAAGAGATGTTTGGATGGACCATGTGAAAGGGGAATTTAAAATTGCAATGGATCCCCACTCTGAAATCATTGACATACAGGATATTTCAAAAAAAATCGGTGGTACAACGGATAAAACACCTCATTTTCTTGAATTGTTAAACGAAGAAGGCCGCCCAGTTCTGAAGTATGACAATCGATGGGATTGCAAAGTATCAAACCAGTATAACGGGAAGGAGTTTTTGATTGGAATTAAGCTCAGGGATGAGTTTCTGGATGACCTGAATTTTTTCTCATTCCATCCCGCCATGTTGGATGTAGCGACCTCTTGTTCCATTCCATTGATTGAAAAGAAGTTGTTTCTTCCATTCGCCTATAAGGATATCGCTGTTTATGAACCTCTCCCTGCCCAATTTTGGTGCTATACTAAGCTTAGCGATGACTGGAAACCCGGTAATGAAGAGATGAAATTTACTGTCAGGCTTATAGATTCCGAGAACCGTCTTCTTGTAAGTTTCGGACAGGTTTCGTTCAAGCGGTTGATGCAGAATCTCGGCGGATACTCAAATTCAGAATTTAAAGAGCGTGTTGGCACACCCTCCTCTGAGACCAGCTCCGTTTTTGCCGGCAAGAACGATATTTTGCCTGAAGAGGGAGTTAAAGTATTTGAACACTTTCTAACGTTCAATGAGTTCCCTCAGGTTGTTGTCAGCACGACCGATCTGAACCAGGACATCATTGAAGAAAGACCTTCATATAAGAAACGTGAGAAGCAGGAAAAAGAGGAGGAACAGGACGAAAAAGCATCTTCCTATGAACGGCCGGCTTTGTCGACCCCTTTCGAACCTCCTTCAAACGAGATCGAATCGGCTGTGGCAGGCATCTGGAAAGGAATTCTGGGTATTGACAAAATCGGGATCAATGACACGTTCATGGAGCTAGGAGGGAATTCGCTGCTGGCGATACAAACCATTTCAAATATTGCCGATGAGTTTGATCTTGAGCTCCAGCCAAATGTATTCTTTGAGAACCCCACGGTGAGAGGCTTATCTGAAAAGATTGTCGGGATGATCATTGCAGCTAAGGGATCAGATGAAATAGAAGCCATGTTGAAGGAGATCGAGAATGAACAATGACGAACTGTTAAAGAAGATCGCAAATCTTTCTCCCTTACAGAAAGATATCCTTTTAAAACGCCTTGGTTATGCTTCAGCGAAGGGGGCCGAAAATCACGACAACCAGGTAAAGGAGGAGCTACACCTGCCGGATTGTTTTTCCTGCGATCCCGGTAATCCCGGTACATTGAATATCAGCTTCAGAGAAGCTGCAGTTGCTGACCCTCCCGAAGGTTATGTGCAGGTGAAGGCGCGGGCAGCCGGTATGAATTATCGTGACCTGATGATTGCCATGGGACAATATCCGGAAGCTCCTGGAGTGCCATCGAATATGGGATCGGATTATGCGGGCATCGTGACGCGGGTTGGGGCAGGGGTTGAGGGTATAAGGGAAGGCGATGAAGTCATTGCCCTTTCGGCTGGTACGTTTATCGGAGGCCAGGTGCAGCCCCAGAGCCATTTTATTAATATTTTCAACGTTTCACACCTGCAGGTCGTGCCAAAACCTGCGTTGCTCAGTTTTGAAGATGCGGCTGCAGTTCCTACTGTTTTCCTTACGGCTTTCACCGGACTGGTAAGGCTGGCAGGCCTTACTGAAGGCGAATCGGTATTGATCCATACAGCCACAGGTGGCGTAGGCCTGGCAGCACTTGAGATAGCCCGCTGGAAAAAGGCTGAAATATATGCAACGGCAGGATCGCCGGAGAAAAGAGAATTCCTTGTTAAACGAGGAATCGTTCATCCCATGGATTCCAGATCCGTTGCCTTTGGCGAGGAGATCATGGAACTCAGCAGGGGCAGGGGTGTCGATGTGGTATTGAATACTCTTTCGGGAGATGCCATGATGAAAGGAATGGAGGTTCTTGCGCCGTTCGGCCGTTTTATTCAGCTCGATAAAAAGGACATTGCAAGGAATTCACTTCTGCCGATGAACCTGTTCAGAAAAGGGATCACTTTTTCGGTTCTCGACATTTCTTTGTACCTGATACAGCCGCGCAAGCTGAAAGAACAACTCATGGAAATCGCCGCGCTTTTCAACAGTGGTGTTTTTAAACCGATTCCTTGTGTGACATTCCCTGTTCAAGAGCTTAAAGAAGCGCTTACAGCCATGTCGCGTTCGAAACATATCGGAAAACTTGTGCTCACCTATTCATCGTAGTTGCAGGCGAAAATTTAGAGTGAAATTCATCGAATAAACAACAGCCGGGATTTCATCCGGGAATGATAAAAAGCATGGCCAGGGAAGAAAAATCATTGAGTGAGCGCTTGTCAGGATTAACCCCCGATCAACTGAAAGCCTTGCTCAGGAAGGGAAGAGACGAATCGTCTGCCAGACCCGGAAAACCTCCTAAAATGGAAAAAAATCCGGCTGGGATCTATCCTCTGTCAAAGGCACAGGAAAGGATGTGGTTCCTTGACAGGCTCACTGAAGGAGAGGCTATTTACAACAATCCCGTGGCCTTGAGGATTTTGGCGCTATTCCCGCTCAATATTGATATCCTGATTCAAAGTCTGGATAATTTGATTGAACGGCATGAAATTCTTCGAACCACCTTTCATCTCGAGAACGGTATCCCGGTCCAAAGGATTCACGCCACAGGCAAGCCCGAGATCATATACGAGGATCTCCGTGATCTGCAGGCAAAAGAAAGGGAGACATGGGCTATGAAGGTTGCCCTGGAACACGGGAAAACCGCCATTCCTCTTAACGAGCTGCCCCTGCTGAGATTCAAGGTGCTTCATCTGCGCGACCTGGAGTATTTGCTTTTGATTAACCCCCACCACATCATTTCCGATGGATGGTCGAATGCCCTTTTCGCCAAGGAACTCTCCATGACCTATGCTGCCCTTGAAGGCCATGAGAATCCATCATTTCCAGTTCCTGAATTCCAGTATATTGATTATGTGCAATGGGAGAAAGACTGGATCCAAACGCATGTTTACAGGGAACAGCTTGCATTCTGGAAGACCCAGCTTGCCGACCTGCCCGAATCGCTGCATCTCCCTCTTGATTTTCAACGGCCTGCGGTCATGTCGCACAGGGGGGGTAAAGAGGTGGATGCCCTGGATGCTGCAGAAACGGATAAACTCAGACAATTCTGCCAGCGGGAGAACCTTACCCTGTTTCATTTATTATTCGGAGCATTCTCATTGCTGATGTCAAAATATAGTGGCCAGAAAGATATTATGATAGGCATCCCAGTTGCAAGGCGCAACCAGACCTGGTTCCAGCAAACCATGGGTCTTTTTATCAATACCTTGCCTATGAGGATAAAAGCAGAGGAGAAGCTGACTGCTTCAGAATTCCTGAAGTGGATAAAATCCTATTGCCAGGAGGCCTTCATACGTCAGGAACTGCCATTTGAAAAACTTATCGAGGAGGTGAACCCCGACCGGAACCTGAGTACAAACCCTGTATTCCAGGTGCATTTCGTACACCAGAATATTCCCTCATTGTATAGTGTCAAAGGTTTGACCGTAAAGCCTGAAAGTATTGATTATTCTTATGCCAAATTTGACCTGAATTTTTGGGTGGAGGAGGCAAATCAGGAACTGATCCTATCGGCAACCTATCCGCTTGACATTTTCCTTCCTCCTACCATTCAGAAAATCCTGATCAATTACAAGATCCTTTTGAAATCCATTATAAGCCAACCGGAAGAAGAATGTGGACGTCTGGCATTTTTTCCTGGTGCAGAACGATCTGTTTGCGTCGGTTTCACCACAGGAGATCAGGAGCCAGGCACTGCCCAACCCTCCACATGGCTTGGTGAATTCAAGGCTCAGGTAAAGGCTACACCCGATTTCATTGCCCTGCGCGACCTGAATCGTCGTATGACATACCGGGAACTGGATATGGACTCCGATCGTTTGGCCTCTGTTTTATTCGAAAAAGGGGTCAGAAAGGGAGATCTGGTCGGATTGTTCCTGCCGAGAGATAATTCCCTGGTAATTTCCATGCTGGGAATATTTAAAACGGGGGCTGCATATGTTCCCCTGGATATGGGTATTCCGGAAGCCCGAATGAATTTCATAGCGAAGGATGCCGGGTTAAAAGTGATCATCAGCACGAAGGAGTTATCTGTTGCAGTTTCCGGGAGTGGAATCCCTGTTTTGTTTTTCACGGAGGTGATGTCGGGCCCTATGCTGCCTGAATGGTCGATTCCCGCTCCCGATGACCTTGCTTACGTGATCTATACTTCGGGTACATCAGGCACTCCCAAGGGCGTGTGCATCGGATTCGACCAGTTGCTGAATTGTTCAAAAACGGTCTGGAATCGTATGAAACTGCAGGCTGGAGAATCGTTTGCAACCATTTCATCCATCGCAGCCGACCTCGGGAATACGATGATCTTTCCACCCCTGATTCATGGAGGAGAGGTGGTTATTGTACCTGAAAAATTCACCACCGATGCCTCTCTTTTGGCAGATTGGTTTGGAAGCCAGCCGGTCGATTGTCTGAAAATTGTCCCATCGCATCTGATGAGCCTGCTCCATTCATCCCGGGCTGGAAAACTGCTCCCTCAGAAATTGCTTGTGCTTGCAGGAGAAGGTTGCTCCGCCGGGATTGTAGAACAGGTAAGGGATATTTCCCCCAACCTGAGGATTATTAACAGTTATGGCCCTACAGAAGCCACGATAAGTTCATTGACCTGGGAGATTCCCTTTAACCAGACACCGCAATATTCCTCTTATCCTGTCGGATTTCCCCTTGACAATACGGCGGTATATATTGTGGGACCTGATCTGCAGCTTCTCCCGAAAAATATTCCAGGGGAAATCATTTTAAGCGGAAGGAATATTGCAAAGGGCTACCTGAACCAGGATGCCTTGACCTGTGATAAATTTGCAGATGATCCATTCAGACCAGGGGAGAGGATTTATTTTACCGGTGATCTTGGCCGAATGAACGGAGACGGAGTTGTTATTTTTCATGGGCGCAAGGATTTTCAGGTAAAAATCAGGGGCTACCGGGTTGAAACTATGGAAATTGAGGCCGCTCTAAAAAATTTTCCATCCATCGAACAGGCAGTGGTGATTGTTCCCGATCATTCCGGAATAATCAATTCATTAAAGGTCGCTGTGATCATCAGGCAAGGTTTTGTTTATGATGAGCCGGCGCTCAGGGTGTGGCTTTCGCACCAGCTCCCTGTGTACATGATCCCTTCGGAGATTCATGTAATGGATTTTTTTCCCCTCACCTCCAATGGCAAGCTGGCCATCAAGGAGTTAATCCGGATAGTTGATCAGCCCGGGAATCAGATTAAGGCACACAATCCGCCCCGGGATATGACAGAACTTCAGATGGTCAATATTTTCCAGGATGTATTAAAGAGGGAAGATGTTGGTATTGAAGATGGGTTTTTTGATCTGGGAGGACATTCACTTCTGGCCATACAGTTATTTGCCGCGATCGAGCGTGTATTTCATGTTCATCTGCCGCTCGCCACTTTATTTGAACGGGGAAACGTGATGAATCTTGCCGAAATAGTGCGTAAATCCGGCATGATTCTGAAACAGACCTCATTGGTTCTCATCAGGCAGGGGAAAGGGAAAAAACAATTGTTTCTTGTGCATCCGGCCGGGGGAAATGTTCTTTGTTATTATGAGCTGGCAAAGGAATTGGGAAATGAATATACTGTTTACGGGATACAGGCGATGGGGCTTTATGGCAAAAATGTGGATACGGTAAACGACATGGCAGGTTTGTACCTGAGTGAAATCAAGCTACCCGATTGTAAGGATGATGTGATTTTTGCAGGATGGTCGATGGGTGCGCTTATTGCTTTTGAGATGGCCAGGCAGGTAGGGGAAATGTATGGAACAAATCCACGGTTAATGATCATCGACCAGCTGGCTCCCGATAAAGAACATGATTTGGGTGAGAATAAAATCATCGATCCTGTTGAGCGGATGATCTCCTTTGCCGGCAAAGTGGAGCATCTTGTCGGACGCCCCCTCGGGATCACCGTTGCCAACCTGACAGGGAAAACTACGGAAGAACAATCCGAAATTTTTCTGACTGAATTTAAATCGGTTAACCTTGTTCCTCCTGATATGAAAATCAGCGATTTCCACGGATATTTGGAATTGATGATCCATCACAATGAAATCACCTCGGCTTGCCCCCCTGGCTCCTTTGCTGGCAAAACACTCCTGATACGGGCTGAGGATGCTTTGACACCGATTGAAAAACAGATCGAAAATCCGATTCGAAGTGCCGATCTGGGTTGGATACGCTGGATTGGAATGGATCTTGCGATTGCAAATATTCCGGGCAATCATGTTTCCATTATTGCTCAACCCTTTGTTAAACAGATTGCGCTTGCCTTAATGAAATGGGTGAATTCCGCTTTATAAAAGGAGATCGCACCAATGAAGATCGCATGAAGAATACAAAAGAATTTTTTCAATCAACGATCCACTTTTCTTTAGGAAATGAAGAATTGGCAGCTGGCCTCACGCTTTTCACCTCACTCAGCAACGAAGGGCTTAACAATAAAACCCTGGAATTACTTCATCCTGAAGAGATAAAAATCGGTGGCGGTTATGCCTCAGAGGTGCGCCGAAGATCATTTTTTAACGGAAGAATAGTTGGGAAAATGGCCATGAATCAGGTATTCCCTGGCATTCCGCCAGCAGCCTGCCGGATCATAACCGGGTCCATCGGGAGACCGGTAATAGAGGCCCTCCCACAACCATATGGCATCTCCATTTCCCATAATGAATTGTGGAATGCTGGTGTATGTTTCCCCCTTTCCGTTCCAATGGGCATAGATGTAGAAACCATCACAGAGAAAAACCGGGCGATCATAGCCTCCATACTTAGCGATCATGAAAAGGATCTTTGCAGCAGCGAAGGAGATACCCTTGAAATTATTCACCTCCTCTGGACCGCGAAGGAGGCAGCAGCAAAGGCCATCGGCCTTGGATTTCTCGTGCCGACAGCGTGGTATGAGATTGAATTTATTGAAACCCTGAGAACCGAACCTCAACGCATACACCAGTGCCGCTTTAAAAACCTGTCGGTGTTCACGGCGCTTACGGTTGAAATTCCGGGAGCAATGCTTTCCATCGCATTCCCGTCAGAAAATAATTTTAGCCAGACAATGATCTCGTTACTGCAATTAACTTAAAATGTGGAGGAGATTGTCATCCTGATACGATTTTGTATATTTATGAGTATGCAATTTGTACTTCATAACGGACTAAACGTTGATCAGTTGAAACGTCCACTCCTCCTTCCACAGAGATCCTTCATTGATCCAATCACGTTTTACGGCACACCTGACGAAGCCAAGTTTTTCGAATAAATGCAGGCTCGATGCATTGTCAGGTGAAATGTTGCAGTAGAGCTGGTGAAGCCTGAGTGTTTCGAATGCATACCTGATCATAATCTCCAGGGCTTCCCCGGCATATCCCTTCCCTCGGCTCTTCTCGCGGATCATAATCCCTACGCCTGCGCGGAAATGAAATGGATCAAAATCGAACAGGTCAACCGTTCCAACAGATGTTTCATCCCCGTTCGGTTCAAGCAGATCCACCATCAGCCGCAATTGCCTAGTAGCAAATATATCGTTTTGTGAATTCAGCACATACTCCTCCATTTGAAACTTCGAGAACGGGGTCAGGGTATTGCTTACTTTCCATATGGATGTGTCATTCTCCCATGCATACAACGTTTCAATATCCTGGGGCTCTAACGCACGCAGATGAAGATTTGGACCGGAGAGAATGTTGTTTGTCATTGTTTAATAAAAGTAACAAGGTAATAAGGTAACAGGGTAATATGGTTGTATTTAAACTTCAATTTCTCCTTTGAATACAAAGGTCGCCGGTCCCTCGAGCCAGATTTCAGAAAAAAGCGTTCCTGTTTGAATGAAACTGACCTTTAAATTTCCCCCGGGTGTTTCGATGTGATAAAAGCCCTGATTGAGACGATTGACCGATGCCGCTGCAATGGCCGATGCAGTAACGCCCGTGCCACATGAAAGTGTTTCATCCTCCACACCCCGCTCGTATGACCTGACGAACAGCCCTTCGGCCAACTGCTCAACAAAATCGACATTGGTGCCGCCCGGGGCAAACCGTTCATCATAGCGCAATCTTCGTCCTTCAGTGAAAACATCGATGTGCGAAACGTCCGCCGCAAACGTTACAAAATGGGGTGACCCGGTATCAATGAACATCCCATCGTTATATACCTTATCGATAAAGGTGTCCTTCATTTTGATGCGGTAGGTGTAATCCTCGCCGATCGCGGATATTTCAGCGTTGTGGCCCCCATCCACGGCCCAAAAGTGCGCCCTGTTTCCGACCAGCCCCAGCGATTTGGCGAAGGCCGTCATGCATCGTCCGCCATTGCCGCACAGGGTACTCTCATTTCCATCGGAATTGTAATAGTTCATGGCAAAATCGTATCCGCTCCTTGTAGAGAGCAGCATCAAACCATCGGCACCAATCCCAACGTGGCGGTCGCAAAGTGAGGATACCTCCTCCTTGCCGGGGAGCCAGTGAATCAACCGGTTATCAATGATGATGAAATCATTGCCTGTGCCATGGTATTTTGTAAAGGTGAGTTTCATAGGGTTCTTGCGGTTACAAAGCTAATGAAAAGCAATTAATTTATTACTTTTGATGCCTGATGAGGCAGACTCTTTTCCGTTTTTTGTTCATTTTCATCTCGCTGGGGATGGTAAAATTTTCCCCCGGACAGGGCACAGCCGGACGCGTAGCATCTGACTCATTGCCGACTACAGGGAGTTGTCCACAGCAAGATATTTTCGATATCCTCACCAAAAAAAAGCTTCAGGCCCCTGAAATCCCATCGCGAAAAGTGCGGGCGATCATCCTTCCGCTGATTGCATCTTCCCCCTCTACAGGTCTGCAACTTGGTGCCGGTTCTTCCGTATCTTGGACCATCGGGAACCATCCTGTAACCAAGCTCTCGGCAGGATCGGTACAGGTTTTATGGACCACCAAGAAGCAGTTGATCTCCTACATCAGAACGAATGTGTTCTTCAGTCAGAATAAATGGATCCTTCAAACCGACTGGCGATGGTATCTTTTTCGTTTGCCCACTTACGGGTTGGGCACGGGACCGATCGATAACATTCCTGTCATCCCCGAAGAACAAAATTTGCCTGCAAATCCGGTATCCTATGAAGGCGGAAAATTTCCGATGAGATACAATTGGATCAAATTTCACAACATCGTATTCAGGGAGATTACCAGCCATTTTTATGGTGGCCTCGGTTATCACTTCGATTCCTATTATGATATTGTGGACGAGAAATTGAATATTGACTCAGTCGTTGAGGTGATCACGCCGCATTATGCCTATTCCAAACTGCACGAAATTAACTCCCTGGCCTACATTACATCCGGCATCAGCCTTAATTTTACCTATGATACCCGCGATAATATCATCAATGCATACAAAGGCGTATATGTCAATGCCAGTTACCTCTACAATTTTTCACTCCTAGGAAGTGATCGCGACGGTTCACGTTTATGGACTGAATTTCGCACCTATGTCGGTCTCTCTAAAAGGATTCCGCGGCATCTGCTGGCATTTTGGGTATATGGAAGCTTCAAGACCACCGGAGAGATCCCTTATCTCAACCTGATGTCGAATGGTTTTGACCAAATGAACTCCTCTGGCCGTGGATATGCGCAGGGCCGATGGCGGGGCGAAGACTTCATGTATGGTGAGGTTGAATATCGTTTTCCGATCTCTCCCTGCAACGGGATTGTTGGCGGGGTTCTTTTCGCCAATGTGAGCACTGCCTCAAACCGCGACATGAGCGTTCCGCTTTTCGGGTACCTGAAACCCGGTTGCGGTTTTGGGTTCCGCATCATGGTTGGCAAAGTAGACCGCACGAACATATTGATTGATTTTGGAATCGGGGAGGTATCCCAGGGACTTTATCTGCAGGCAACGGAGATATTCTGATGAATGGATGAAGAAATGGCAATATATACCTGGCATTGTGATAATCATCTCTTTGTCGTGATTTTGCTGCCATTTATCGATTTATCGTTTGCCAGCCTTAAAAACCGGTATATTTTTGCTTTATCAAAATAACATCTTTAAAAAATCTTGATCATGGAACCAAATAAAACAACCCACGAAAAAGGCCCGCAAATGAAAAAGTACATTCTCGGGGTCATCATTATTGTTGCAGGATTCCTGCTGCTGTTATCAAATACCGGTTTTTTACCATATGACGTCATGCATGTCATTTTTTCATGGCAGATGCTGCTTATCGGTATCGGCGTTATCAGCCTGTTCAGCAGTGAAAGTCGTACACCCGGAACCATCCTTATACTAATCGGTGGTATTTTTATCCTGCCCCGTATGTTCGACCTGTCATTTAATGTCATGCACGTTTTCTGGCCGGTCATCCTGATCGCCATTGGGGTTCTTATACTTACAAAGCGTTTGCCACGCCGTCCTTGGCATACCTATGGGAACCAGGTTTCTCACCAATCAGTAGAAGATGGATTTATTCATGAAGAAAATATTTTCAGCGGCGGAAAACAACGCGTGATGCATCAGGTTTTTCGCGGCGGACAGATCAGCTGCGTTTTCGGGGGCTCTGAACTGGACCTTACACAGGCTACCCTTGCAGATGGCGTGAGCGAACTTGAAATCACAACGATTTTTGGTGGGGTTACACTCATTGTGCCGGCTGACTGGCGGATTCAGCTGAAGATGACCTCCATCATGGGCGGGTTTTCCGATAAAAGATCCTACGTCAAAGAAAGTCCTGATCCATCCAAGGTTTTGGTTATCAAAGGCAGCACCATATTTGGTGGTGGTGAGATCAAAAGTTACTGAACAACAAACTGAGGAATATGCAGCATCCTGTTTTTCTCAATAGAAAGTCCGTTTCCGTTTATTTTGGTTTGTGGGCCCTCATCATGGGGGTCCACTTTTCTGTTTTTTACTTCATCTATTTTTTCTCCATTGAGGTGGCATTGGCCGATAGCCTGGTGTTCAACGGACTTTTTTCTCTGGTGGGCATCTCCATGTGGTATATCGTCAGGTACAGCATTCCCGACCAAAAAAACAGCTGGAATGTCGTATTCAACCACCTTGCATTTCTTACCCTGACATTGGCCGTGTGGAATGGAATATCATATACAATACTCAGCACGGTATTCAGCTCAAATAAAGTTTACATGGATACGCTGATGTTGTCCATCCCCAATAAAATTATCAGTGGCATCATCTTCTATATTGTGATTGCACTGGTTTATTATCTTTTTATCTATTACATAAAAATCCAGGAAAAGGTCAATGTTGAATCCAGGTTACGCGAGGTGCTGAAGGAGACGGAACTCAACATGCTGAAATCGCAGATCAACCCACATTTCCTGTTCAACAGCCTGAATTCCATCAGTTCGCTTACCATTACCAACCCGGAAAAGGCACGGGATATGGTGATAAAATTGTCTGATTTTTTAAGGTATTCCGTTTCCCACAATGCCACAAGCTTTACCACACTTGAAACAGAAATGGCCAATATCCAGCGATATCTTGAAATTGAAAAGGTGCGTTTTGGTGAAAAACTTTTATTCAGCTTTAACTTGCAAGGCTCTTGCCGCAACCATCAGATCCCGGTCATGCTGCTCCAGCCCCTGTTTGAGAACGCCATCAAGCACGGGGTGTATGAAAGCACCGAACAGGTAAGCATCGAAATGGACTGTGAATACACAGCGGGCTATCTTGAAATCCGCCTTGTCAATGATTTTGATCCCAACGCCCATGCCCGCAAAGGAACCGGTATCGGGTTGAACAATATCCGCGAACGATTGAGACTTTTATATAAAAATGATAAACTCCTGCGCACCACGGTGGAGGGTACAAGATTCTTTGTATTTTTGAGTTTGCCAAATACGGAAAAAGTGAAGAATGACGAATGACCAATGACGAATGACCAATGACAAATGACGAATGACCAATGACCAATGACCAATTTCTTTTATATAATCATTTTCAAATTTTCAAATTCTCAAATCCTCAAATCCTCAAATCCTCAAATTCTCAAATTCTCAAATCCTCAAATCCTCAAATCATAATCAGTTATGTCTCTCCGAACCATTTTAATCGACGATGAACAGCCTGCCAGGGATATTGTAAAGTTTTACCTGAAGGATTTTTCTGAAATAGAGATCATAGGTGAATTTACTGATGGATTCAGCGGACTGAAAGCGATCCAGGAGCTAAAGCCGGACCTGGTATTTCTGGATGTGCAGATGCCCAAACTTACCGGGCTTGAGTTGCTTGACCTGCTGGAGCAGCCTCCGCTGATTATATTCAGTACTGCGTATGACCAATATGCCATCAAGGCCTTCGAGATGAATGCCATCGATTACCTGCTGAAGCCATACTCGAAAGAACGTTTCATGCAGGCAGTGCAAAAGGCCATTGCGCAGGCTGCCAATGGCATCAGGGTAGCGGCGCCGGTGCAAAACCTGGTGAAAACGCTCGATGAAAACCCTGAGTTCCTTCAGCGCATTGCAGTGAAATCACGCCACAAGGTTACGGTAGTACCCATCGATGAGATCATCTACCTGGAGGCTGAGGGTGATTATGTGATGCTGCACACCAAGGAATCCAAGCATCTCAAGGAAAAGACGATGAAATACTTTGAGACCCACCTCGACCCCACACAGTTTATACGCATCCACCGCTCATTTATCGTAAATGCCAGGTTTATAGACCGGATTGAATACTACGACAAGGAAAATTACGCTGTGCTTACCAAGAACGGCGCCAAGCTGCGGGCAAGCACCTCCGGATATAAGGTGCTGAAGCAGGTGCTGAACATGTAGATTTGAGTCTTGAGCAAAATTTAAAATAGTAAATTTCTTCTACTTTTTTTCAACTCTGAACGAAGGCGGAGTATAGTCTTCTGCCCGGTTTTCCTCCGGTATCGCTATCGTATTTCCATCGCGGATTGCTTTGTAATGGGGCGACATGATCTCCACACCGGCCTTGTTGAATGCATCCTGGATGTTCTGATGAAGATGTGAGAAGATGCCTGCCAGCTTGTTGGGTGATCGGGTGTATGCATTGATCTGATAACTGATATAAAAATCATTCAAAGCCGTTTGGAGCACAAAGGGTTTTGGTTGTTTCAGGAGAAGCTCAGTATGTAGCGCTGCATCGATCAGTAACTCGTGCACCTGGCGCCATGGAGCATCGTATCCGATGGTGACGGTTGTGTGTATGATCAAACCCAAATCGGGGGCACATGTGCTGTAATTGATCACCTCGGAATTCATGATTTTATTGTTCGGAACGGTGATCTCCTCATTTTTAATCGTTCGAATCTTGGTAACCAGCATCGATTTTTCAATGATGTCGCCTGTAACCTCCCCAATTTTCACCCGATCGCCCATCTTGAACGCCCGGGTATAGGTAATGGTGAGTCCGGCCATAAAATTCGACAGGGCGCTTGCTGAGGTAAGCGAAAAAACCAATCCAAAGAATACCGAAACCCCCTGGAATACCTGGGAGCCTGAACCAGGTAAATAGGGCCAAATGGCTACGATGGTGAAAATGATGATCAGAACCCTGAAAATGTTGAAGGTAGGCAGCGCCCAATCGGGGTAAAATCCGGGAATTTTCAGGGTCTCTTTTTCAATTTCGGATTTGATGAATTTAAACAGGCGGATGATAAGCCGGGATACAATCAGAATGACGATGATGGTGATCAGGTTAGGAACATAGTCCCAAATACTCACCAGAATATTTTTTAATGGATTGAGCACAAAACCCAGGATTGAAACGCTGAAGGCCTTTGTCCAGGGAAGGAGATAGAAAATGGAGAGCAGCATGGCCATGAACATCACAAGGATCAACAACCATCTCAGCATCTTCAGCATGACCAACAGGATCGAAAGTTGCCTTTGCCTGTTAAAGAATGCGTACTCTTTCAGATGCAGCCTCTTCATGATGATTTCCTGCCATAGGGCCATTCTCTGAGACAATAGTCTGAATAGCTTATTTATCAGGGTAATCAGAATGATGAGTAAAACGATCAGCCCCACGGAAAAGGCTGCGTTTTTCAAAATTTCCGTCAGGCTTGTTGACTTGCGGTGCTGCTGGATGGCATAAATAATTTTGGTTTCCCTGACCCTGGCAATATCCTCCATGGTTGATCTTTCTGCCTTTGCGTCTGCTTCGCTGATGGAGGTGATCACCAGTTCACCATACACGATATCAAAGGTCTCATCCCCTTTAATAATGTTTATGGAATCCTGGCGGAAGAATGGATCCCGGGCGATGTCAGATACCTTTTGTGCTGCAGCTTTTGCTCTTTCCTGAGGAGTAAATGGACCAATCCTGCAATGAATGGTAAAGAGGGTATCCCCGAACGGAGCCACCGGAGCGCCATAAGGTTGTGTTTTTACTGAATCCACTGAAGCAATACCCTTTCGGTGCAGTGTGTCAGTGGCCGCTATTGCAGTAACGTGGGAGATCAGCAATAAAATGCCGATCAGAGAACATAACAGGGGCTTCTTTTTCATAGAAGGCGTTTGAAAATTGATGCCAAGATAAATAAAATACGATCTATGTTTTTCTCATTTGATAATTATATTTGAAATTATCAGATAATATTTAACTTTGAAAAGTAAATCCGAAATATTGTCATCAATTAAAAACTTGCCGATGCGTGTACGATTTTTACCACTCATTCTGCTTTTTCTCCTGAGTGCCTGGTTCCTCCCGGCCCAGGTGCCCGTGGCAAGGGATAGCTTTAATATCGCTGCGAGCAGCATGCGATATCCGCACCAGTTAGACAAATGGCGTTTCCGGATCGCTGCCGGATTTTCGCTGGTAGCTCCCCCCAAGGACCTACTTGAAAATGCCATCCAGGCGCCCCTGGTAAACATTCACATGACCTTCGGGCTGCCCTGGAAACTTTCCCTTGAGGGAGATGTAACCACGTTGGTGGTTTCCAACCAGTTCGCGCTTGGGCCTCACCTTGGGTTTGTGATAAAGAACTTTTCGATCAATATGGGTTGGGATGTGGCTTTTTGCTATGGACAGATGAAATTTGCCGGTTTTGATAACAAATCGAAGATATGGATTCATTATCCCAACCTTTCGTTGGGTTATAAGCTGAAGGATATCGCATTTACCCTGAAGGGAGAGGTGGTCGGGGTTACGAGCCTGGTGCAGACCAGCGGTACCAATGAAGTTGAACGTTCAAAATATTTTTACAACGGGTTTACATTTGCCCTCTATATTGAACAACGGTTGTGGAAAAACCATGTATTTGTCATTGGTTTGAAGGATAATTACGAGAAGTTTTACTGGCCTACCTGGATGCTCTTCTCTACCTTCAATCGTTTTTATCATATCCCTGAACTTTCATTTAGCTGGATTTTATGAAGCCAAATTTAATAGCCCTGGCAATCCTTTTGATTGCACTGTGCGGTTGCAGCAAAGACACTACAGTTCCGATTCCTTCGGCTGGTCCCAATTCGATCATGGAGGAGACCCATCCCTTGAATAATGCATCGAAAATCATGATGGAGGGAGTTTACAAGGTAGCCTCTGGCGCCGATTTCTTTGGAGATTATGTGATCGTCAAGTGGAACCGAACCAACCTTTCCATTTCAAATAAAGACGGGAAGCATTTCATCCTGGATGTGGGACATCTCGATACGGTGGTTTTTCTCCAGGGATATTGGCGGAATGGGTATTCTGACGGAACAGGGTTGGTACAAATGTACATCCCCAGGAATGAGGGGGGAACCAGGATTTTAACTGGTCAGGGGGACCAAAAGATTGCCATTTATGGCGCGTATGGGAAAGAAGAAGCACTTCCCGACCAGGCGTTTGAGCTTGAATATCTCAGGCCATTTTCAGATATAGCGAAGAACAGCAATTTTTATATCCTGGCCCATCGTGCCGGTGGCAGAACTTCAGACAAACTTCCTGTTTCAGAGAACAGCATCGCCATGATCAACTACACCGAAAAGCTTGGATCCACAGGGATTGAGGTGGATGTGCGGATGAGCAAGGATGGGGTGCCCTACATTTATCATGATGGTGATCTGAATACGCGTCTTACGCAGAAGGGCCCTCTGGCAGGCCCGAGTGAAAATTACACCTGGGCCCAGCTTACAACTTTTGTAAGGCTGATTCATGGTGAGATGATCCCAACCCTGGAGGAGGCGCTGAATTTCACCATCGACAGCACCCTGTTGCGGTTTGTCTACCTTGACATGAAGGGGGATGTGGGCACCATGGCTAAAGTCATTCCCATTCAGAAGCTTGCACTGGAACGTGCGCAGAAAAAGGGCAGGGATATCAAGATTGTGGTAGGTATTCCTTCAACCGATGTTCTCAATGACCTGATGACCTATCCGAATTACACCTCGATTCCCTCCCTGTGTGAACTCTCAGTTGACGATGTACACGCAGTTAACTCAATGGTGTGGGCTCCGCGATGGACCCTGGGTACCCAGAATGAACTGGTTCAGCAGATGCATAGCGAAGGACGTCTCGCCGTTTGCTGGACGATTGACCAGCCTTCCTGGATAAAGGATTACCTTGAGAATGGTATTTTTGATGGGTTACTGACGAATTTCCCCTATGTTGTTGCTTACTATCACTACATACAATAAACGAATTATGGCAAAAAGGCAGCTATTTATTTTCGTGATTTTCCTGTTTCTATCTTGTACAGGTTTTTCCCAGCATGCCGACAGCGTCAAGGCGAGAAAGAATTATTACTCTCTGACGGCAGGGGTTGGTTGGGCTCATTATATCAACTCTCTTGAGATTGGCAAGGACAATGCCACGATCAACTCAATAGGGATTTCATTGAAATTTTTCTGGGAACCCGAACACCGCCTCAGCCTTGGTCTGGAATCGGGTTTCTACAGGTTGTACAAGGTAAAACTTAAATCAATCGCCGAAGCGTCGGGCCAGGCAACCATGTCGGCAATCCCTTTGCTGCTTGTGGTCAGGATGCGTATTGTCGACCATTTCTACCTTAGTGTCGGAGGTGGTATGGCACTGATGTTCAATAAAGTGACAGGTATTGATAATAAAGTGACCAGCAATATATTGTCCATGTCAAACTACCAGTGTTCCGGATCCTATTTATATCCCTTGTCGAAGCACTGGCAGGTCGGGGGTGAGTTCAAGGTGCTGAATTTCGGGAAGGCCTCCGACTGGATGTATTCACTGCAGGCCTTGTGTGCAGTGAGATTATAATGGGGGCAGATCGGCAGTAAACAGTATAAAATTTAATTATTTTAACTTAGCCTGAATTATGACGGAAAAGAAAAAAATGCCCCACACGATTATCATTGTACTTACAATCCTGGTTGTTTTTCTCATTCTTACCTGGATTGTGCCTGCGGGGCAATTTGATCGCCGGGTTTTTAACGGGAGAGAGGTGGTAGTGCCGGGTACCTATCATTCTGTCGAACAGAGTCCACAAGGATTAATGAATTTTCTAACGGCCCCGATCAGGGGGATGATCGCAGCCTCCCAGATTATTGCCTTTGTATTGCTGATTGGCGGCGCTTTTGGCATCGTAACCAAAACCGGCGCCATTCACGCCGGACTGGCCAGCATCCTCGAATTTACGCGGAAAAGGCAGTCGTTCAAAAAGTTTATCATTCCGGGTGTCATGATGCTTTTCTCCATTGCCGGAGCCACGTTTGGCATGTGCGAGGAGGTGATGGTCTTTATCCTGATCACCATACCGTTGGCCATGGCCTTGGGCTATGACTCACTTACGGGTATTGCCATTCCATTTATCGGGGCGGCTACCGGATTCGCAGGGGCATTCAGTAACCCTTTTACCATCGGAATAGCCCAGGGGATTTCAGAGATCCCGATCTTCAGCGGATGGGAATACCGGATTGTGGTGTGGCTTGTCCTGATGACTGCTGCCATCATTTTCGTTATGATCTATGCCAGGAAAATTGAAAAAAATCCAAAGCGAAGCCTTGTTTATGACATTGATCGTACCAGGGTAGATTCAATTGACCATTCCTCTGAGGATTTTACCTTCACCCTGAAAAGAAAAGTGGTTTTGCTCATCTTCCTCAGCGCAATCATCATGCTGATTGTAGGTGTCAATATCTGGGATTGGTATATCAATGAGATCGCCGGACTGTTTATTGCCATGGGGCTTCTGACTGCCCTGTTTTTCCGTCTTTCTCCCAACTCAGCCGTTGGCGCATTCCTCGAAGGTGCGCGCGACATGATGACCGCAGCCATGGTTATCGGGCTGACCCGCGGCATGCTGATCATCGCAACCGACGGAAAGATCATCGATACGATTTTAAATGGCATTGCCGGTTCAGCCGGACAATTTCCCAAGGTGATCTCAGTTCAACTCATGTTTTTCTTTCAGGGGTTTATGAACTTTTTTGTTCCCTCTGGGTCCGGACAGGCTGCCCTCACCATGCCATTGATGGCTCCGCTGAGCGACCTGATCGGAATCACCCGTCAAACGGCTGTTTTAGCTTACCAATTGGGGGATGGACTTTTTACCAACATCTTCCCGACGAGCGGCGTAACCATGGGAATCCTGGCTATCGGGAAGATCCCTTACGACAAGTGGCTCCGTTTTATGCTGCCACTCTCCCTGATCTTTATGATTCTCGCCTGCCTTCTGCTTATTCCCCCGGTATTGCTTTTTGTGTATAATTAAAATAAACCTTACGGACAAAAAAAGTATATTTAATCTTTATTTTACCATGAACTATCCATTCATTTAAATCATTTCTTATGCGTCACTTTATTAAAACAAAAATTCTGCTACTGGCTGCTGGGCTATTCCTTTCGGGCTGTTTCATGACCGCCTGTAAATCAAAAGAGCAAAAGCAAGGCCCGCCCCCTTCATTCAAAGTGATGGAGCTCAAAGGAACCAAAGTTCCGGTTTACCTTCAGATGGTAGGCCAGGCCATAGGAATTCCCACGGTTGAGATCCGTGCCCGGGTTGCAGGATACCTGCAGAACTGGACCTTCCAGGAAGGATCTGTGGTTCAGAAGGGACAAGTACTTTTTTCCATCGAAAAGGATGAATACCAAAATAATGTGAATTTCGCTGAGGCAGACCTGGAGAATAAAATCGCTGCATGGGAGAAGGCAAAACTGGATGTAGCCCGGCTCAAACCATTGCTTTCAACCAACGCCATCAGCCAGAATGATTATGATAAAGCCGTTACGACGGAACAGCAGGACCGGGCGCTGGTGGCAAGTTCGAAATCCAACCTCGCACAGGCCAAACTGAACCTCTCCTATGCAACGATGGCGTCGCCGATCACAGGTTACATCGGTGCGTGCAATGTACGCCCCGGGAACCTGGTCGGAAAGGGGGAAAGCACCCTGTTATCGACCGTATCAGCAATTGATCCGATGTATGTTGATTTCCAAATGAATGAGAATGATTATCTCAAGATTACACGTTTCTGGGAATTACATAAAGCGGAATTGAAGGACCGGAAGGATATTTTCAAAGTATTTCTCAGTTTGTCGGATAACCTGCCCTATAACCAG
>CAJAUM010000026.1 GCA_903945175.1 uncultured Bacteroidales bacterium
CACCCTCTCCGATGAGGAAATGCTCGCAATCTCCAAAGAGATGAGCGAACACATCAACAAAAAGAAACAGGCCGAGGATAACCTCGCCTCATTCTCAGCCCAGATAAAGGCTGAAATCAAAGGCCACGATGCCATAATTAACAAAACGGCCACGCTTATTAACGCCGGTTCAGAATACCGGAATATCAAATGCGAAGTGATCCTCGAACCTGATAAAGACACGGTATCCTGGATCCGCTCCGACACGGGTGAAGTATGTCAACTCGAACGCCCCATCCCACAAAGGTATTTGCAAACCCAACTCGAAATCGATCCGCTATGAACATCAAGATCAAAAAACTTTCCCTGCTAAATTTCAAAGGGATCAGGGAACTCTCCATCGAATTTGACGAGGTCACCAACATCCATGGTGAAAACGGCACCGGCAAGTCCACCATTTTCGATGCCTTCACATGGCTGCTGTTCGGAAAAGATTCCCACGATTCAAAGGATTTCAACATTAAAACCCTGGATGCAAAAGGCAAGGCAATACCCATGCTCGACCATGTGGTCGAAGGGATCCTGGATGTGGATGGCACAGAAATTACCCTGAAACGCAGTTACCAGGAAAAGTGGCAACGCAGGCGCGGCGCCGAAGAATCAGAGCTCACCGGGCACGAAACCCTGTTTTATTGGAACGGTGTTCCGCAGCAGGCAGGTGAATTTAAAACAAAGGTCGATGCCCTGGTGAATGAAGGCCTCTTCAAATTACTCACTTCAACCCTGCATTTCAACTCAATGAAATGGCAGGACCGCCGACAGGTGTTAATCCTGATTGCCGGAGAAATTTCAAATGCCGATGTGCTGGCCAAAATGAACAAACAGCAAGTGGCCGATATCACCCTCCTGCTCAACTCCGGCAAACCCCTGGCTGATTTTCTCAAAGAACTGGCCATGCGTAAAAAGAAACTCAGCGATGATCTTAAAACCATCCCTTCCCGCATCGATGAGGTCACCCGGTCACTGCCCGAACCAGTCGATTTTGAGGCAGTCAAATCCAATATCTCCAATAAACAGGCGCTCTTGCTTGATCTTGAAAACACGATCAACGACCAGGTGTCGGCCTACAAAACGCAGGGTGAGGCGGTTCAACAAGTGCAGAACCAGATATTCGCACATCGAAAAACACTGCAGTCACTGGAATTTGAGGCGAAAAGTGAAGCTCAGAAAGTTGAAAATGAAAGAATATTGAAGATCAGCGACCTGAAACAGAAATTAGCTGGTGTCTCCCGCCAATGGAACGATGAACATCAGGCCTGCAACCTGGCTGTACAATCTAAATCGGCCACCGAGGCAAAGATCAAAGAGCTCCGTGAATTATGGTCCGAAATAAGCATTGCGGAACTCAAGCTTGGCGAAGGCGAGTCTGTTTGCCCCACATGCAAACGGGAATTTGATCCCGATACCCTGGCCGAAAAATCGGCGCAGTTACGCAGCTCATTCAATGAGAACAATTCAAAACAACTCTCCGGAATCACCGCCGAAGGCCGAAAACTTTCAGTGCTTCTGGGAGAAACGAATGCACAGATTGATTCATTGAAAGCCGACATCGATAAACTTTCGCGAAAGGCTGAATCTCTGTCCGCGCAACTCAAAGAGGCTGAGTCTATCCCACCCTCCGGTGAACCCGATCCCGATACCATCCCTCGGTATGCAGATATTAAAAAACAAATCTCCATCCTTGAATTGCAGATCCTTGAGGCGCCAAAACTGGATATCGAATCTCTCAAACTCCAAAAATCCGCAGCCCAGGCCGAAATCTATGACCTTCAGGTGACCCTGGGTCATCTGGATGTGATCACCCGGGGTAAATCCAGGATCAAAGAACTCCTGGCCGAAGAAAAATCCCTGGCCGGTCAAATCAGCGAGCTCGAAAAACAGGAATTTGCCATGAATGCCTATACCCGCTCCCGCATGGACACAGTCGAATCCAGGATCAATGGAAAATTCAACCTTGTCAGGTTTCGCATGTTCAACACGCTCATCAATGGCGGCATCGAAGAAGCCTGCGAATGCATGGTTCAAGGTGTTCCCTTTAGCGATGTTAATTCAGCCGGAAAGATCCAGGCAGGCATCGACATCATCAACACCCTGAGCAAACACTACGGCATATCAGCCCCCATCTGGATCGACAACCGCGAATCCACAAACACCATCCCATCCACAACATCACAGGTAATTAACTTGATAGTTAGCACCGATAAATCTTTAATAATCAAATAATTTTCACATCCTCAAATCCCCAAATCTTCAAATTCTCAAATCATGTCAACAGAAACTACAATCAAAAAATTCGAGCCTCCCATGGTCGAAAAAGTGCTCACCAAAGTCAACAGCCTCAAAGAAATCGGCGGCATCGCCCTTCCGCCCGATTATAGCGCCGAAAATGCACTCCGCTCAGCCTGGCTCATCCTTCAGGACATGAAAGACAGGGCCAACTTGCCAGTGCTGAAAACATCCACACCCGATTCCATAGCAAACTCTTTGTTCAACATGGTCGTCCAGGGTTTAAATCCGGCAAAGCGCCAGTGTAGTTTCATTTTGTATGGCGACAAATTGACGATGCAACGGGAGTACGCCGGCAGCATTGCCCTGGCACGCCGGTACAGCGCGATGAAGAACATCTATGCCGGAGTGATCTACAAAGGCGATGTGTTTGAATATGCCATCGATACAACCACGGGCATGAAGAAGATCACCGTTCATGCCCAGCGTATGGAAAACCTCGATGATGCCAAAATCATCGGAGCCTATGCCGTGGTAACCTTCGATGATGGCAGTGTAAATACCGAGATCATGACCATGGCCCAGATTCAAAAATCCTGGGAACAGGGCCCAACCAAAGGAAAAAGTCCGGCACACAACAACTTTCCGGGCGAAATGGCCAAGAAAACCGTCATCAACCGCGCATGCAAACTGCTCATTGCCTCCAGCGATGATTCTGTGCTCATGGAGCCGGGTGAAGATGGCCGTATGGGAAGAGCGAAAGCGGAGATCGAAGCAGCCGCAAACCAGGGCAGCGTCATTGACATTCCAGAGGAGGAGCCGGTTCAAACAGCCGTCGAGGTAATGGATCCTTCGGAACCAAACCCTCCGGCCAAACCTGAAAACAAACGCGAGTGGAAAAACGAAACTTCACCCAAAGAACCCGGATTCTGATGATACTCAAAGTCCTGGGCAGCGAATCAGCAGGCAACGGCTATCTCCTCGAAACAGATAGTGAAACGCTCATCATTGAAGCCGGGCTCCGCCTCCGGGAGTTAAAGCTGTCACTTAATTTTGACCTGGGTAAAGTGATCGGCTGCCTAGTCACCCATTCCCACGGCGATCATTGCAAGTATGCAGGTGACTACCTTAAAGCCGGCATCGACATCTACACCTCAAAAGAAACCATTGCGGCAGCAAATCTGTCAGGACACAGGGTTTTTCCTCTCAGTCCACTGCCTTTTCAAACCGGACAGTTTACCATCAAATGCTTTGCTGTCCCACATGGCGTACCTACCCTCGGTTTTTTGATCAAACATCCTTTGGCCGGTTCGATTCTTTTTGTCACCGATGCAGCCTATGTCCCGCATAAATTCAATAACCTCAACCACATCCTGATCGAGGCCAATTATGAGGATTCCATCCTCACCAACGACCGGGCCGTTGGCCATCACATGAGCCTCGATACATGCCTTGAATTCCTGTGTGCAAACGATATGAGGCAGGTGCGGAACATTGTCCTGCTTCACCTGAGCAGCGGAAATTCAGATTCAAAAATGTTTGCAAAATCAGTACAATCCATCGCACCCAATGCCTCTGTCTGTATCGCCGACAAAGGACTTGAAGTCTATCTATCAAAA
>CAJAUM010000027.1 GCA_903945175.1 uncultured Bacteroidales bacterium
ATGTTGTTGGGATGTGTTGGGATGCCCCCCTTTTTTGTTGGGATGTGTTGGGATGCGTTGGGATGTTGGGAAGGTTTTTAGATTTTAGCTTCAAGGAAACGGAAAAATATTTTTTTTTCATTTTTTGCTCTATTTTTACAAAATATAAAAACTTTAAAAAAGTGCCGAAACATTGATCTATCTAAGAATAGGCAAGAATTTGAAAAAATCATGATGAAATTTTCATTCAGTACCCTTCTGAACAAATTAAGAAAAAACGGTCAATTTCGGGCAAAAACAGTCAAACCATCCCAACACGTATCAACAAAAAAGGGGGCCATCCCAACAAAACACCCGAAAATTGATTTTTTGCAGGTAGGAACCATTGGACTTTCTGTTTTACGTTTTTACCATCAATTTACCGTCAATTTACCATCAATTTACCGTTTGAAAATTTCGTTCTTTGATACAACTTGTTAGGGTGACATTTTCAGCATGTCAAACTACCTTGACTATGCCAGATATAGTCAAGGTCCCCTGGATCACACCTGGAATAAACGCCAATATGCGTAAATTAAAAATAAATTCAGATAAATGTTTTCTAATAGAAAACTATTAAGTAACTTTGCAACATGTTTAATATCATTGCCCGAAAAACATTGCTGGATTATTGCCAAAGGTATCCTATGGCAGCGCCTGCCCTGCAGGAGTGGTATTATGAGCTGATTCAGTGTGAATTTAAAAACTTTAATGAACTGAAGGCAGTGTATGGCAATGCAAGCCTGGTAGCCGATGACAGGGTTGTGTTTAATATTATGGGAAACCAGTACCGGCTGGTGGTAAGGATTGTATTTGCATTCAGGGCCATTCAGATAAAATGGTTTGGTACGCATGCTGAATATGATCAGGTGGATGTATCAGGTACAGAATTTAAAAAGAAGAGATCATGAAATTAAAAATCATAGGGTCCGAAAAAGAATATCAACAGTGCCTTTCATGGGCAGATGAAATGTTTGATAAGAACGTAACTTCCGAATCACCTGAAGGCGAAAAACTTCAAATTGTACTCCTGTTAATCAGGCAATATGAGGATCAGTACTATCCTGTTCCAAAACCGGATCCAATCGATGCCATAAAGAGTAAGCTGGTTGATTTAGGGCTGAAGGATAAGTACCTGGTAGGTAAGGTAGGCTCAAAGGGATATGTCTCTGCAATCCTGAATAAACGTAAGCCGCTAACACTGCAACTAGCCAGGTTGTTTCACCAGGAATTCGGGATCCCGGCTGATATTCTATTGTCATAGTTTTAGATTTAACGAACAGTCAAGGCTTCCTTCCTCCTACCTTGTCCGAGCCTGGCCTGGTTAAGCCTTCAGGAAATAAATGCGGAATTCGGCTTTTATCATGAGCTAATTATCGGAAATCCGATTATTCAGTTACCATGCCCAGGGAGGCAACTGAATAACGGGAATTCCCGTTTCATAAACATCGAAAGCTAATGATTCCAGAAAACAACTACGTGTATTTTACACGCAGTTGGATCAGATAATAAAGTGAGGATCCTCAATTTTCAATGAGATGATAAACCGCAGATTTGCGGTTTTGATATTTAAAAGGGGAATTCCCCTTTTTCTTCCACCCCCAAACACCAGGATAATTTTCCTTCAACAGCATTTTGATCGGTTTTTTCCCCTAAGATTTCTTTAAAATTTTCCAAATAGCAATTTTACACCAGTTTTTTCCTGTTGAAATTCTCCTCCTTAAAAAACCGGAAATCCGGTTTTTTATTAACTCAATATTTTTTTCCTGTTGAAATTTCACCCCTCCGGAGACCTCCGATAATACATTTTCATAGCCGGTTTTAAGGTCACGAAAATTATTTTTTCCCCGACATTGTTACATGCATGAAATATACATATATATACTGTCCTGTATATCAGCAAAATATAAAATTTAATGACCCAATTTCGGAGCCTGAAAAAAGTTGTCCTTTAAATTCAGTAGTACCGATGCTATATTTCGACACAAAAATTACATGCTGAAACATGTGGTTTTATAGTGCTAAAAAACTTGTCCTTTAAAATCGGTATGACAGAAACTAATATTGCTCAAAAAATAATCCTATGCCGAAAGTGAAATTTTATGTCAGAAATGTTTCAATCCGGATGCAAGATCATGAGTACAAAAAAATGATGCAGATCTGCTACAGGAAGAAAAAAAACAAATCGGAGATCATTCGTGAAATGCTCCTTCGTGGAATCGAATCCATGCTAAAAAAAAAACCAACCAATGAACACTGAAAGTAGAAATCTTATCCCAAACTACCTGGAAGATTATTTAATCGGACGACCAATCGCTGCTGGCGGGAGATACGTCTGGCCATGGGGTAATGACAATCTTTACCCGCAAATGATACGGGAGGTCACCAGGGAAAATGGCCTGTTGCAGAATATTCAAAACAAACATTTCGAAATGCTTTGGGGATCCGGACCACAGCTGTATGAAACCGGCTTTGCCAATGGCCGGAGATACAAGCGATGGGTTCAAAATCAGGAGATCGAAAATTGGCTCAGTTCCTGGGACTGGTTTGAGTATCTGCAAAAGGCCACCGCAGAGTATCTGTTGCTGAACGGATATTTTACGAAAGTGCATTCTAATGTAAAACCTTTTAGCAGACTGGCAGTTCAAAAGCTGGAATTCGTCGAAAGTGATCTGACCCGGCTTCAGTGGACTGGTACCGGCGAGCCCATTACCGGGGTGATCACCGGCGACTTCACACGGCCGGGGCTTTTTGGGTACGACTGGCTGCCAGTGTTTGATGCAGCTAACCCACGGGCCCAGGAGATATCAATAAGTTTTGAATATGTACCTCAATCGGGTGTTGAATTTTACCCGAGAGCCCCGATCCATAGTTCACTATCCTGGATCAGTGCAGGAGAGCAACCTGCAACCACGGTTGAAGCATTCAACTGCAATTCAATTTCACCCAAATATCACATCGAAGTGCCGGCGCTCTATTGGGCGAAACTTCGTGATAAGCTGATAGCAGAATGCCAGGAGAAAGGAATAGTGTACTCCGATGCCATGTTGGATAGGGCGAAGGACCAAACGTTTGAAGAGGTTCAAAACGCACTATCTGGAATTGACAAAGCAGGTAAATTCCTGGTGACAGAACTAATGCGAGACGAAGATCATTCTCGATACGTAGGTTGGAAGGTGATCCCGCTTGAGGCTCATATGAAAGATTACCTGCATGCACAATTGAAAATAGCCAGTGAATCGAAATTCTATCTAACTGCGGGATTAGGTATGCACCCGCAATTAACAGGACTTAAAAGAGATGGTGGGTTATCAACGGGATCTGAACTACTATACGCGGCTAAATTTTATAAAAACATTTCGGTCGACATTGCAGAAAAAATAATTATGAAAAATTTGAATGCCACAATCGGAATAAACTTCAGCGGTTTTCGGGTTAAGATGGGATTTTGCCGCGACGAATATTGACAAACATGAAACCATTGATATCAGAAGGCTTCCGCTCATATATCCGCCCATATGGTCATGGAACGTGCACATTAAGGAGAGAGCGGGTCGGCCAGATCAGCGGCTTGGCTTTTGAAAAAACGGGCCAGGTCGGTACCGCGTAACATGGATAAATCTAAAAATAATGGGAAAGCATGATAACGTGTACAAAACTTTTGTAAAAACATAGGCCAATCATGGACTTTTCAGAATCAAAGACCTATTTTTCAACCAGAAAACGAACGTTTAAGATTCAATAATTTAAAAATCATACCAATGAAAAAAATAAGCAAAACGTGCAAAATGGAAACGGAAACGATCATTCTTTTATCGGAAGAAGATAGTAAAACGATTTCAGATCTTGCTTCTATTAATACTGATATAAAAACAATAGCCCGCTCCCTAAATATCAATCCGGATGTTTTCGAAGCTCAATACATGACCGATGGCTCTCCCATCCACCGGGCGGTGGAATCCGGGATAACCAGCGCCGACCAATCCATTAAGGAAATGCAATTCGAATCGGCGAAGGCGGGTGATAAAGAGGCAATTCGAGAATTCAAAAAGGATTCGATCAACGCCCGATGGGAACGGCACAAGCAAAAATTGCTTTTCGATAAGAAATTGAGTGAATATGAAAATTTAAGAATGGCTGTTGAACATGGTAAGGGAGAGCTTCCGGATCATTTAAAGCAATACTATGAAGTCCTTGACTTTATCCGCACACTCTATTCCCAGCTGAATTCACGGTCTTTCATCATAAATATGGTACGAACCAAATGGCCCGATACTTCATATTCGCTGGCGAATAAACTCTTCTATGAATCTTTGAATTTCTTCTATAGCGACAACAGCGTAAAGAAAGCGGCGTGGGCAAACATTTATGCCGACCAGCTGGATATGATTTCTAACCTGGCATTGGAAAGAGGCCAACTTGACACGGCAGGAAAATATAAAGTTGAAGCGGCCAAGATGCGGGGGGTTGGCAGTGATGATCCCGTGGGGATACCGCTTGAATTACTTGACCGCAGACCGGTATTTTATACCTTCAATATAGCCGACATGGGATTAGAACCGGTAAACCGCAGGGAATTAGGCTCCCTGATTGATTCGCTTAATATTACCGTATCACAAAATACGATACTAAAAAAAGAGGCCGGTATTGGGGGTATCGACCTTAACTATCTTCTAAAAACCAATGAAGTTGAGGATTAAATAACTCATCATAAATAATAACTGACATCATGAATAGGGAACAGCGCAAACGCAATAAAATCGCAAAGGAGAATCGGGCAGGGAAGATGCTGAAACTTGAATCGGAATATGGCAACAGGTCTGCTGCCAGTATCCGGGACCGGATCACTGAAGTGGAATGCAAGATTGCTAAGGTGAATGAAATACTTCAGCTCAATCCACAGGATTTTGTCACCAGGGAATTTCTTACAGAACTGGAGCAGGAAAAACGGGGGCTCATTAATATGACGCTACAACGCGGCTGGCCAAAAACTTATCTGAGAGAATTGCGGCTGAAACAAAAGCAGGAGCGCGAAAACCAGGATACATCCATTGAGATACCAAAGCCAGCTGCGCCGAAAGTGTATCTCACGGAATTATTCTCAAGCAAAAAATCACAGCGTTCAAAAACCAAAAGCCATGAATGATAAAAATGCAAAGAACGAAGCTCTGCTAAAGAATGCCATGGTGTTCCTTCATAGCGCCATGCTCATTGGAGACCAGCAGGCAGTAGAAATATTGCAGGCGCTGCAGGATCTTGATGAGGAATTCGAAAGTACCAGGGCGAAAGTGGTGGACATCTCCTCAAGGCCACGGCGCACCCGGGATGAGTTTGTGAATTTTTACCAGGTTGCCATTCCTGCCTTGGACCGGATGATTGAAATCCAAAAGGAACAGCAGTGCATTGCCCTGGAGGTAACGGGTTCAAATTACAAAATGGTTGCAAGCCTTTTAAAACAAATCAAGCGTAGAAAAATCGCACAAAACTTTTTAAACAATTAGCCATGAAAAAACAACCAACACCTAAGGAGGCCCGTGACTTCTTCCAACAGGAAGAGCATGACTGGCAATTAGTAACAGAGGCATCCAATTGCGGAGATGTACCGGCAACCCTGGCCATGGCCATGGTAAGATTGATAAATGATGAAATTGATGTATTGTGGCGAGATCATGATAAAATTTATTATTCAGAAGAGCCTGAAAATCTCCCAAGTAAAATATGTCAGTGTAGACAAATCACCGACCAGATCGGCGACCTGATGAAACAACGCCGTAAAATACTTTACTCTGACTATAAAATCCAGGAACATCGTTTCCGGATTTATCGCGACTCGCTCAAGCGGCAAATGAAGGGGAAACCCCTGGATAACGTAATCAGCAATTAAATAAACAACAGCATCCCATTTTTGTAATCACATTTTAAACCCAATAATCATGACCGATAAAGAATACATTGAATTTCAGTTTGTACTCACCACACTGAAAAAGTTTGGATTAAACCTTAAGAACATATTTGTAAATGATATCAAGCAAAAAGACCTGGTATCAAAGGGAAAAAATCAAGGAGCCCATTTGAGTGATCGTATTTCTTTTGAGGTAAAGAGGGCCGGGCAAAACGGTGGGGAGTTGCTATTTTATTTCCCAGACTATGGAAGGTTTATCGAAATACAGTACTTCAAAAAGTCTATAAACAGCCAGGCAGCATTCAGCAGGAGCAATACCGGTATTGGTAAATCGATGTCAAACTACCAGGTTATGACGCAAAGTAAATCAAACTTCCAATCAATGATACGAAAGAAAGATACCCGCTGGTACACCCGTAATGTTATGGGAAACCTGAATCAATTAATAGGTGAGCTCATGTTTGGGCTCACAGACGCTGTAGAAAAAGAGATGATTTCGAAATTAATTACACCTTTTAAATAATATTATCATGTTACGTGTTGATAAATTACAACTTGATCTAGTGGTCAATGGTGACCCCGCAAGGCTGGAACTTATAAAACTTAATAAAGAGGCCGCTGAACTCCGTAAGGAAATGATAGGGATCAAAGATCAGGAACTGCTGGGAAAAAAACAGCAGGAGCTGGATAAGCTGAATTCTCAGATGGAAGATATCCGGCACACTATAGGTATTACGGGAATGACCATGAAAGAGCTGGGCGAAAGGTCCAAATCCCTAAACACCATTCTGAGAAATATGGATCCCAATACTGAAGAATTCAAGGCTTACAAAGCGGAACTTGACCAGGTCAATGCCCGACATGCAGAGCTCAGGAAGGGAGCTGTAGCTGTTAACAATGATATTAAGAAATCAATGTCGGGTTTCTCCCTGGCCGGGATAGTGGCAGGGGGCATGGCCGCTTACAACGTGGCCGCCTCTGTCTTTACTGGAATCAAAGACGGGATTGTTTCAAGTATTGAGGCTTACCGGGAAATGGAGATGGCTGTTCAAAAGGTTGACCAGGCTATCAAACAAACCGGAGGCGCTGCTGGCCTGAGTTTAAAACAATTGACCGATGAAGCCACCCGGCTGCAGGATCAAACGATTTTCGGGGATGAAGAAATCTTAAATAAGGCAACGGCTCAACTGTTAACTTTTACAAGTATAACAGGAAGAAACTTTTTACTTGCCCAGCAAGCTGCAATGGATCTGTCAACAGTCCTTGACGGTGACCTGCAAACTTCAAGTATCCAGTTAGGCAAAGCCCTTGAAAACCCGGTATCCGGGCTCACTGCCTTACGAAAGGTTGGCGTGACTTTTACAGATGAACAGCGGAAGATGATTGTCCAGTTGGCAGAGACAAACCGGCTTGAGGAAGCCCAGGCACTGATCCTTGCCGCGGTAAATGCGCAGTACGGGGGTCAGGCAGCTGCCGTGGCAAAAGGCGCAGGGGCAATCAAACAGGCGGGGATCCAGATAGGCGACATTGCCGAATCATTTGGCGGGGTGATCAGCAGGATGATCCTTCCGGTGGCCTCTGTTCTTGGAAGCTGGGCAAAAAGCCTCAATGAACTTTTTGCACCATCGCAAACAGCAATTGAAACTTTTCAAGAGCACGGCCGCTCAGTGGCCGTACTGGTTAAAGACATTGATCCACTGCTCGACCGGTATGATCAGTTAAAATCAAAAACCAGCCTTAGCGCCACAGAACAATCGGAATTGAAAAAGATCATCGGCCAGGTTGCCGCTGTTATGCCAGGCGCTGCTACTGCCTTCGATAAATACGGCAACGCTATTGAAATTTCAACGCAGCGTGTGCGTGACAATATCAAAGGCCAGGTAATGTTGTTGAGGTATGAAAACCGAAAGGCCATTGATGAAACGATTTCAGATCTGGCCGATGTGAACGTAGCCATTAACCAGGCAAAACCAACCATGACCACGATTACTAAAACAGGGACATTTAAGGTAGACATGCCACAACAAACCATGGGCAAAGTTTACGGAAGGCCTGCCACCGATACAAGATCTGCAAACAATACCGAAATAGCAGATGCCATTAGACGCAATCAGGAGTTGATCAACACACAGGTTGCCCTGAACGCCAAGTTATCACAACTACGCGGCGATGCCCTGCAGCAGTCACTTAATTCCTATCAGGCTGAAAAAGAATCTGTAAAAACAGCAGCGTCTGAAACAGTGTCATTTAAAACACTGTCGGCCGAAGAGCTGAAGGCACTGGCAGAGGATGGTAACGAAACCCAGAAGAAATTGGCAAAGGAGGAGATTAAAACGCGTGAGGATCTGAGGAAAAATGCAGAGGATTACGCGAAATATATGAAGAAAATTGCCGCAGACCTGGAAAATGCCAGATTACAGAGCATGCAGGACGGTCGCGATAAAGAATTAAAACTTGAGGAGCTTGCTTCCCGAAAAAAACTTTCAGAGATCAAAGGCAATACCAAACTGGAGAATCAGCTAAGGGAGGCGCTGGAGAACGAGTATAAAACAAAAGTTTCCGGGATCAATAAAAAATACGGGGATAAAGACAAGGAAGAATCACTTAAGCTTGAAAAAGAGAAATGGGGAGCGAAGCTTAAAGGTTTGGTTGAAGGATCCATGCAATGGTTTGATGTATCTCAACAGATTCTGGCAGTCCAGCGGGAAGCTGAGTTGAGTAATACCGATCTGACTGAAAAGCAGAAATCAGAAATAGAAGAGAAATACAGGTCACTTCGGGAAAACCTGAATAAGCCACTTGACAACTCAAAATCACAATCCAAACTGGATGCCAATTTTGCTGCCGAATGGGAGGCAACAAAGATGAGGCTTGATCGCACCGGCCAGATGACCATCGCTAAGAAAAAAGAGATCGCCGCACAGGAGCGGGATATGGCTTTGGCTGAAGCCGGGGGAAATACCGATCAGGAAATGCTTATATGGGAGAAATATTATGCAAAACTAAAAGAACTCAATGCGGAATGGGTCGACGATGCAATTAATGGACTGACTTCGCTGGTAAATTCATTTTCAGCTTTTGACTCTGCGTTATCTACCTATGAACAGGCCCAGCTCCAGAGGGATGAAGCGAAGAACAACACAATGAAAGAGAATCTGAAAAAACGTTTGGATTCTGGCCTGATTTCTCAAAAAGAATATGATGCCGGTGTTACAAAGATGGATCAGGAAATGGCAGCAAAAAAGCGTAAAATTGCCAGAGAAGAGGCGATTCGGCAAAAGGCCATCGGCGTTGTTCAAGCCATTATCAACACTGCTCAAGCTGTTGTCGCTGCGTTAACCGTTCCATATGTGGGACTCGCCCTGGCTATTGTTGCTGGTATAATGGGGGCCGCCCAGGTTGCTCTTATCGTAGCTACGCCTATTCCTGAAGCTGCAAAGGGTCGGTATAATGTAATAGGTCAGGATGACAGGAAACTATATCGTGACGTCCCCTATGAGGAATCTTTCACCGGGATACCCGGTAGTCCAATGCTGGTGAACGAAACCGGAAATGAAATTGTGATAGATCCTGAAACAACTAAAAGGCTGCAGGAATATTCTCCCGAGGTAATTAATACAATAGACCAGGCGCGTCAACCAGGCTTTCAGAGTCGTATCATTATGCCCCAACCCTTTGTAGCACCTCCCTTTGCACCCGGCATGTCAAGTGTAATTTCAGGAGTTCCACAACGACAGTTAGGAAATTACCCTGTCCCGACAATCAAAAACGAGTCACCGCAAATCAACATCAATACGGATAACTCTGAGCTAAAAGCGACCATGGACCTGCTGAATGAGACCCTTAAAAAAGGAATAAGGTCATCGATATCATACGACAACCTGGAAAGGGAGACCAAATTGATGAATGATATTCGATCTGATTCAACTCTTTAATCATCATAATTATATAGTATAAACCAAAATTCTAAAAAAAGCATCTTATGTTATCATTAAAAATTGATGGTTCCCTGGTCGATCTGTCAAATGATTTTTCAATCACAATGAATTTTAAATCCCCCATTTTTAATGAAACCGGGAGTTTCTCATACCCTTTTCATATCCCAAATAGCCCACGGAACAGTGTTCAATTTGGATTTCGACATCGAATTGCCAGTACCGGAAATATTTATCAGAAATTCGAAGCTTCCTGTTTATGGAAGGGGAGCCTTTTATTTTCCGGCACGGCAAAACTAAAGGTGCTGAATTCAAACATTTTTGAGGGATATATACTCGAAGGCGTTGGAGACTTTAATTATCAGGTAAAAAACCTGAATTTGAGACAAATTGATTTTGGTGAATTTGCCTTTGCCAGCGATATGGAGGCTATAATGTTTATTAACAATGGAATGAATAAATATTATCCTGATCGACCAATATGTTTTCCTGAAATATACAATGAGTTATATTTTGATCCGGCGACAGAAGATCCGGATCAAAAATATTTCAACAGGTACAGTAATGGTGCAATCAACCCTGAGACTCCTGCAGGAAATAAAACGCTCATTGTTCCTATGTTATATGTCAGATATGTCTTGCAATGTATTTTCTCTCATGTAGGTTATACTTTTGATGATCGTCTTTTTACCTCACATTCTGATTATAACAAGCTCGCTTTATTTAACTCATTGTCGGCAAACTTAATTCTGACAGATTTCTCATATTCCATCCAGCATATGTATCTGAACCTACACGTTCCCAATGTTTCCTTGGGCGATTTTCTTAAAGCTATATGCTCATTCTGGAACAGCGCTTTTTTTATTAATACTGAGAATAATACAATTAAACTGATTCCGATAGATTCAGTCTTATCAGATGAAACCTGTGTAGAGTTTTCAAGTGATATCGTGGGTATTTCAATAGAACCTGAAGACCAGGTTATGGGATTTTCGTTTAAGCAAGAATTAGACGGAGATGATAAAGTTTTTAGTGAGGTAATTGCAAATGAAGACGCATGTTACAATAAAATCAAGGGGGCGGTTAATGACATTGATGAATTGCCCCAATTTCCATTTGCGGAAATTGGAGAACAAAGATTTGTTTACAATTTGAATCAATATCTCTGGATGTCGCCGCAAAAGAGTTGGACACCCTGGGCAACACCAGAGAGCCTGTTTGTGTTCTCACGACATAAGATCAAACAACCACAAGATGAAATTTCGATCGGGTTGTCTTCACTACTATCTGAGGGCTTTAATCAATTAGCGTGTCAGTGTGGTAATTCGCTTAGTGCCTATAATGATGTCAAACCAAGGATATTCTTTGCCGCATACAACAATATAGATTTTCCTCATTACATGTTTGCGAGAAATCGTACTTCCGCTTTTGGATTATTCTATAACCAACCAAACAACCCGTATGTTAAATACTGGAAGAGCTATGTTGATTTCAAGATGTCAACAAAGCTGGTCAAGATTGTAAAGCAAATGGAATTTTCCGAACTTAATGATTTTGATTTCTCAAAAAAGTACATGATTAATGGGATCAAATATCTTGTTAAAAGCATCCAGGTCGTTCTCAAAAGGGATCGTATTATGCCGGCAACCCTTGAGTGTTATACCTGCAATTAGAATTAGCCGGGTAGGTAAAAACCTGCATACGCCGGTTTTATTTGTTCCATACTGAATTCATTTCACGAATTTTCAAAGTAGGAACAATTTTAACGTAGATCTTTGTGGTTTTGTAATCCTGGTGTCCTAGTAAATCACCCACGGTAGGCATACTCATGCCGTGCGTGATGCAATATGTTGCAAATGTATGCCTTGAGCTATGGAAGGTTATTTTTTTATCAATCTGACACAGGGAAACAGATTCTTTTAAGTACCTATTAGTTGTTTGATTACTATTTACACGAAACACTTTCTCATTTGGAAGGCCATAACCAATGAGATCTATGGCACATTCTGGTAAAGGAATTTCAACTGGATCCTTGGTCTTGTGCATTATGATCCTGATGATAGTTTCTTCTGTACCATCATACACTTCCTTTTTTAGATTCTTGTACCGGAGTGCCTTTATATCAAGGAATCGCAAACCACAATAACAGCAAAATAGAAAATATTTAAGAACGTTAATCTGGTAGTTCTTTAATGGAACATTCACATAAAGTTGCTCAAGCCGGTATAATTCATTTTCGGTCAGATAGGCCCGTTTACCAGGTACTTTTTTCAATGGATATTTTCTATGAAAAACATTTTCATTAATTATTCCCTCATCCATGGCCCGGTAAAGAATGGTCCGAATAAATGATAGTGACTTATGGCATGTATTTTCGCCATTATTAAGGCTGGTTACCATGTATCCATGATACTTTTTAATGAATTCCAGTGTTATTTCAGAAAATAGGAGTGAAGGACGGAAAGCTTTGAGTTTGCTGAGATAACTATTATAACCCCTGACCGTTTCACTGCTTAGTTTATGATCTGAATCAATTACATTGCGGGCAAAATCAAAGAATGATGTTTTGATGTCGCCCTTTGCGTTGAGCAACAATTCAAACTCTTCAGCAGACATTTGTTTTTTTGCAATATCAAAATCGAAGATAATCTGTCGGGCCCTGTTGTGCTTGTTTTCTATTCGTAAATTATCCTCACGGAGGGTAACAACATTGACGCCGGGATAACGCTTTATCTGGCAGTTAACCGGGTCCCAGTATTTTTTAGGCTCGGGGAGCGATACGCCCAGGGAATAATAATTTCGTTTGCGGTTGATGGTCAATCGCAAATAAACACCGTACTGTCCGTCTTTTCTTTGAAAATCGGTACGCGGTAAAATCTTAAAAGTAGGTTTCATTTGTTTTGGCTGTTTTAAGTGTGACACTTTTGTGTACACAATTACGCCAAAATTATGAAGAAAATCATTTCAAACCTTAAATCTTGTCCTTTGAAAACCCTTGATAATACTAATATTTGAAAAAATGTATTTCAATTGTTTTACGTAGGTCGTGGAGCTGGAGGGAGTCGAACCCTCGTCCAAACAAGTAGCAAAAATGCCTTCTACATGCTTAGCCTTTGGTTGATTGTCGGGGTCAGGCCGGTCAAGGGCAAACCTATCTGATCCGTAGTCCCGGTTATTTCGCCCGAACAGCGGGACAATGCCCGGGCTATCTCAACATTTGCGATGCCTCATCCGGAACACCGTTGAGAAGGGTTTTCCGGGAGACAAGACGCACTTAATTTCTAAAATTAAGCAGCAAGTCTGTAAGAATAATTGTCGCCATTTATAGGCTGTGAGAACTGACTTTTTACGAGGTCGGCTCACGAACACTCGGCATGCTTACAATCCCACTCCCTTGCTGTCAAAACCGGTCAGCCCCGGGATGTTTAAAGCGGTGCAAAGATACGAAAAAATCGTTGATTTATCAAGATTTCGCAGAGAATCCGCAAGGAAAGATCAGGATTCTTTTTTCCGGTAGATACCCACCAGGTAGCTGCTGATCTGTTTTGAATTGAATCGGCGGAGAAATTGCATGTTGAAGGAGAACAGGACCATCAGCACGCGGATGAAGAAATAGATGACCTGGTTTCCCGCGGTTTTTACCTCCAGTTTTTTCATGTTCAGGGGTTCAAATCCGCCAATATAGCCAGTGAACAAAGGCTCAACGGGAAGTTTTTCAACAAAGAGGTCCCATGTTGATAAATCCATGGATTTCATGTTATGGGTCTGTTCAATGGAGGGCGCCAGCCGTTTTAGTACCTTCCTGTAAATGCCGCTGTAGTTGGGAACTCCCAGGAGCAAAATCCCTCCCGGCTTCAACAGATCGAGATGTTTGGCCACGACATTGATCGGTTCGTCGAAATGTTCAATAAAACCGAGGGAATAGACAATGTCAAATTTTGGCATATCCCCATTGTCGGCAAACAGGTCGCGCTCGAATACCTCGACAGGAACCCCGGCACGGTTAAAGGTTTCCAGTGTCTGCTCATTCCCGATACGGGAATAATCAAGGGAATAGGCTTTATACCCAAAGCGCCGCGTCAGGTACAGAAGGTATTCGCCATAGGCCCCGCCCACTTCAAGAATGGTTAATCCCGGTGTTGCCGGAAGTTTCTGATCGAAAACCTTCAGGATCTCCTTGATCGTCAGGCTTGTTTTCTTTTTCTTTTGCCCTGGTTTCTCCTCCCAGTAATCTTCCCAGAATGTTTGACCGGTAAGGGTCGGATCTTTCACGGTCATATGTTATTCCTCCTTAAACGATAAAATCCGCTCGACAAATGATGAAACATCGTATTTTGTGCTGAAGATACGATAAAGTTCTGCGATCATGGGGTAATGATCCTCCACACACATCGTTTTGGAAATCTCTTTATAGAACACATTCACCGCCGTTTTTCCTTCAAGGACCAGCTCATGGGAAACATGTTCAGTGAAAAACCCTTTGCCGATGAGCAGTCCAAGCGTGCGGTTGCGGCTGAGATCGTTGAGGGCGGTCAGCGCAAAGTCACCATATCCGCAGTAGTTGAACAGCGTATCCTCTTTGCCACCGAACTGGCGCAATACCCGCCTCATCTCGCGAAACGCTTTGGTGAGGACAAGAAACCGCAAGTTGGGTGAATTAAACTGTGCATCAACGATACCCAGGACCACAGCATAAATATTTTTCAAAATACTCAGGATTTCTACACCGCGCAGGTCATCTGAAAAGTCAAGGTGAATGTTGGTCTGGTCAAAAAGTGCGGGAAGCATCGAAATTTGCACCTCCTTTTCATATCCAAGCGTAAAACCAGTGGGCTGCCGGTTAATGATTTCGCGGGCAAAGCTGGGGCCCTTCATGGTGCACACAGGATTGGGAAATTCCGCTTTCAAACATTCGAGAATGGTTTGATGTCCACTTCCGAATCCCTTGGCAAGATTCACGAACAAGGCATCTGAAGGAAGGTGGGCCCTGATCGATCTGAGATAATCAATCATGATCACAGAAGGGATTGCGAGGAAGATTATTTCGCAATGTTCGAGAAGGTGGTTATCCGTTGTGGCATGAAGGGCGGGATTTAAACGGAGCGTAGGAAAATATTTCGAATTAATGTGGGTCAGGTTGATATCTCTTACAACTTGTTCTTCAATTGAATGAAGAAGGATGGGCTCCCGGCCGGTTTCTGCCAGAATATTTCCCAAAGCAGTTCCAATGGTCCCGGCACCGACGATAGCAATTTTACAGGATATATGTTCCATACATTATTTTTCTTGTTTGGTTGAAAACAGGATACGGAAACAGGTGCCGTCGTCGACCGTGAAGTCGAGCTGGGCCTCGACCTGTTCCACCAGTATCTGCACGATTTGGGTTCCCATCGATTGGGGCTTTTTTATGTCAAAATTTTCCGGAAGCCCAATCCCATTATCACTGATGATGATGCTGTGCTTCTCATCACCCTCCGGCAGAAGCTTGACCCAAACAGTGCCAGTCCGGGTCCCCGGGAAAGCGTACTTGTAGACATTGGTTATCAGCTCGTTCACAATGAGGCCCATGGGCAAAGCCAGTTCAATGGGGAGGGTGCAGGCCCTGATGTCCGTCATAAGTTTAATCCGGTCATTTTTAAATGAACTGGCAATAATGAGGGTGAGGTTCCGCAGGTAATCATCGAAGGGAATCGCACTGATATTCTGGGTGTGATAAAGTTGTTCGTGCACCAAGGACATGGTTCTCACCCGTAACTGAAGATCGGAAATTGAACTGTTGAGTTCAGAATTCTTTGCCTGGTCACGTTGCATCTCCATCAAGCTGATGAGGATTGCAAAATTGTTTTTGACGCGATTATGGATCTCCTTTAAAAGATAGTCCTTTTGCCGCTCATTTTCTGCCAGCTCCTCCTCATAAGTTATCTGTTGAGAGATATCCCGGACATTGGTAATCATTTCGGTGATTTCATCTGACACAGGGTCGATAATGGGACTGATGACGGACTCAGCCCAGAATGAAGAACCATCTTTTCTTAATGCCCGGTACCTGTATTGAGACATTTTTTTTGTGTGAAATAATTCGAGCAGGTGGTAATTCACAGTCACACGATGCGATGGTTCAACAAGCTCAAGCGGACTGCTCATCTGCAGGATTTCTGCGGGGGTATATCCATAAAATTTTTCACAGGAGGGGCTGATGTATAAACGATGCATATTGGCATCAAGCAAGGAGGTTACATCGATGGAGTGTTCAGCCAGAAATCGATACAACGCTTCATTGCGAAGCAATCTTCCCTCCGCTTCGATACGTTCCTGGATTTCTGCTTTCAGCTGGTCATTCAAAGCCAGCAGTTTCTTTTTGCGTTTCATGTTGGTTCTGGCCATCGTATTGATGAATACAATCAGTGCCATCATGAAAAGAAAAACAACTTCATAAAGAATGGTCTTTATTTGCCCATGGTTAAACTGCAATTCCTGAATCTGGTTCTCCTGCTTTAAAAGGTCGTTTTTTGCAGCAGCGTCCCTGATGGAATGGTTAGCGGCAATAAGGCCGATCTCTGCTTCATTTTGCTCATCTCTATACTTTTTACGATAATCTACACTTTTGGTGTAATAGGTGAAGGCATCCTTAAACCTTCCATCCTGATTGGCGAAACCAGAAAGTTCTCTGTAGATAATCTCCAGAAGATAGATGTTGTTATTTTGTTCAGCAAGTTTAAGGGCTTTTTCCAAAAAGAATCTGGCCGAGTCCTTTTTTCCGATCAGCCAGTAGGCCTCCCCTACATTCAGGTAGGAATTGTTAATCATCTTGGAGGCGCCAAGTTTTTCCCTGATGTGTAAGGCTTTCAAGTTGTAAAGCAGATTGTATTGGTTGTCATCGCGCACCTGATAAATATGCGCCATACGGGTGTAATTGACTGCGATTTCGAGCTCATCAGCGCTCTGGAGAAGGAGGATTGTGGAGCTTTTGTAGGCATACAAAGCTTTGTTGTAAAGCTTCTGTAGTACGAACACATCTCCAAGTAGTCTATAGCCCCGTGCTTCAAGCCGGGTTTCTTTCCCTTTATGAAAATAGTAGATGGAGATATATAAATTACGTATGGCTTCATCCAATTCTCCCTTGCCTGAATTTAGCTGTGACTGGTTTGAAAAAAGCCAGCCCTGGAAAGCATCATTTGGCCTCCTGCCAATAATCTGGGCCAGAATCCGCTGATATTTCTCTGCAAGGTCAAAGGCTTTTATTCTGATAAAAACATTGACGATCCTGTTGTAACTCCTTGCCATGTTTTCTATGTCTCCCAGATTGCCGTAAATCTCTGTGATCATAAAATTGTATTCGAGAACCTTCTGGAAGTTTTCCTTTCCCAGATAATGGTTTATAAGATTGTTCAGCGAATCAACCTGGCTATTGGAAATAACAGTATCATTTACCGCTCTTTTTTCTGCTGAAAAGGCAATGAATGGGAAAAGGAAAAGAACCGCACAAATCCTGATTGTTTTCATATGGCTGGATGGCCGAAATTCCTTTGTTATAATTTAATAATTGGATTTAGATCCTCATTTGCCCTGTAAGATTCTGGCGTCTTAACCGGAATAGATAGCAAAAATAGAAAATAATCTTAATTTTGTAGCTGGCTTGACTTTCATTCGACCCATTTAAATCATGGAAATTGCAAATAAACGCATTCTGGTTACAGGTTCAGGGGGATTCATAGGCAGTCACCTGGTAGAAGAACTGGTTAAGATGAACTGCCATGTAAAGGCATTTGTGCACTATAATTCCTTCAATCGCTGGGGATGGCTTGATTCATTGTCCAAAGAGGTTATGCAGCATATCGACGTTTTTTCAGGCGATATCCGTGATCCGAATGGGATGCTGGAGGCCATGAAGGGCGCCGAAGTCGTTTTCCATCTGGCAGCTTTGATAGGGATTCCTTACAGCTATCATTCCCCTGATGTTTACGTCGACACCAATGTGCGCGGAACACTGAATGTGATGCAGGCTGCCAGGCAGCTTGGCATTCAGAAGGTTGTTCATACCTCGACCTCCGAAGTTTATGGAACGGCACAATTTGTCCCCATCACCGAGGAGCATCCGGTCAACCCGCAATCACCCTATGCAGCCACCAAAGCGGGCGCTGATTTCCTGGCACTGACCTTTTACCGTTCATTCGGATTGCCGGTCACCGTTGTTCGGCCATTCAATACATACGGTCCACGCCAATCGGCCAGGGCCATTATTCCGACCATCATCACACAGATCATGGGAGGCAAAACAACCCTTACCCTCGGCTCCCTGACGCCGACACGCGACCTCAATTTCGTTCGTGATACGGCGATGGGCTTTGTCAAAGCCGGCGAAAGCGAAAATGCTACCGGCGAAGTGGTGAACCTGGGCAGTAATTTCGAGATCAGCATCGGCGACCTGGCACATAAAATTGCCGGAATGCTCGGGAGCAGCATCACCATCCAACATGCAGAGGAACGCATGCGACCCGAAAAAAGCGAAGTAGAACGACTTTGGGCAGACAATAAAAAAGCAGCCAGCCTGCTGAACTGGGCCCCGAAATACACCCTGGACCATGGCCTTGAAGAAACCATCGCCTGGTTCAGAGAACCACGGAACCTGGCATTGTACAAAACAGATATTTATAATATATAATTACCCATGCTGCATGCCGATTTGGGATGTGATGCAGGTAAAAAGCGCCTATGAAAGCAGTAATTCTCGCCGGAGGAAAAGGAACAAGATTGAAGCCCTATACCACTGTAATTCCCAAACCACTGGTTCCGGTAGGAGAGAAGGCGATACTCGAAATTCTGATCACCCGGCTCCAAAAAGAGGGGGTAGACGAGGTGTTTATCTGCCTCAACCATTTTGCTGAGATCATCATGGCTTTTTTTGGCGATGGCAGCCGGTTTGGATTGAAGATCAATTATTCCCTTGAAGACGAACCGTTGGGTACCGTTGCACCGGTTAAACTTATCAAAGGATTGCCGCAACATTTCCTGGTGATGAACGGCGATCTGCTTACCGACCTGCCTTTTCGTGATTTATACAATGATCACCTGAAAAGCGATGGATTACTTACGGTATCAACCTATACGCGAAAGACCAAAATAGATTTCGGGGTCATTGATGTGGATCCTGTAACCCTCCTCGCAACCGGTTTCCGCGAAAAACCCGAATACACCTTCGAGGTCAGCATGGGGGTTTATGTGATGAACCGCGACGTGCTTGACCTTGTCCCCGCCCATACCCATTTTGGTTTCGACGACCTGATGCTCACGCTGCTTGATAAACAGCGTCCGGCAAAGATTTACCCCTATCACGGCTACTGGCTCGACATAGGCCGACCCGACGATTATGAAAAGGCCAATGAAGATATTGAAAGGCTCAACAAGCTGTGGTGAGTACGATCCTGGTCACCGGTTCCGCTGGTTTTATCGGGAGTGCCCTTGTGAGGCAGTTGCGTAAAGCAGGACATGTGGTGCTGGTATTCGATGTAGCACAGGGCGATATCACCTCTGAAAAAGTGCTGCTTCCTTACGTTGACAAAGGGATTCAACATGTTTTTCATCTGGCTGGAAAAACCTTTGTTCCTGAAAGCTGGAAAGATCCGTTTGGTTTCTATCAGGTAAATGTGATGGGAACGGTTAACGTGCTCGAATTTTGCCGGAAAACGGGTGCAGCAGTTACCTACATCAGCTCCTATTTGTATGGCGAGCCCGATTACCTTCCGGTTGATGAAAAACATCCGGTCAAATCTTACAACCCATACAGTCAAAGTAAAGTGATGGCCGATGCCACCTGTCAGTTCTATGCGCGGCATTACCATGTACCAGTCACCATTTTCAGGCCATTTAATGCATATGGACCGGGCCAGCCCACCCTGTTCCTGGTCAACGAAATCATTTCAAAGGTGATGGATCCGGCCATCCCGGTGGTCGAGGTGATGGATCTTCGCCCGAAACGCGATTACATCTACATCGATGATCTGGTACGGGCCCTGATCCTCTCCATGGGAAAACCGCAAGGGATTTATAATCTTGGAAGCGGTTATTCGAAAAGTGTGGAAGAAATCGTATTGCTGGTGCTGAAATACACCGGTATAAACAAGCCGTATCATTCGAAAGCGCTGATACGCCCCAATGAGATTTTCGACCTCTATGCCGATATCAGGAAGGCGGGCAGCGCATTGGGCTGGTCCCCGCAAGTCTCATTTGAAGAGGGCGTTGAACGCTGTATCCAGGCATTTTCATCCACACTTTGAGGTTTTGTGCCGATGAAGAAAATGCTCTATATCAAACATGCAAATTCATCCTTCATCCTTTCCGACCAAAGGATCCTTGAACAACAATATCAGCTCCTCCCTTTTCTGATCAACCAGAAGAAATCGGGATTGTATTTTGCCGGAAGGATGATCAGCCTCATCCTGTTTATTCTTCGCCATGGTCCGGGCAGCGCAGCCATGGTAACCTGGTTTGGGGATTATCATGCCGCCGTAATGGTTTTTTTTGGCAGGCTGTTCCGCAGTAAGGTGATCATCTTTGCCGGAGGACAGGAGGCCATTTGCTATCCCGAACTGCGAAAAGGGGTCTATAATAAAAAGTGGAGGGGCCGTTTTGTGAAGTATGCCCTGCGTCATGCGACCATGATTATTCCAAACCATGCTTCACTGCTGTACCATGAAAATTTCTATTACTCCGCCGATGGCAAAAAGGATGGTATCCGGCATTACATTCCCGGAATCCAGACACCCGTCACCATCATCCCCAATGGCATTGATACCGGAAAATATTATCGGGACGAGTCGATTCCGAAAGAGCCCGCAAGGGTGCTTACCGTGGGCACCATGAGCAGCGCCACAGATTTTATTAACAAGGGCTTTGACCTGTTTGTTGAAATGGCGCGCAGAAATTCCGATCTGAATTTCACCCTGATCGGAATCAAAAAGCAATTCATGCCTTGGATAGAACAAAACTACCAGATCAGTTCAATCGCCAATCTCCATCTCATCTTTTCCTATTGCCCCGATGACAAACTTTTTCTGGAATATAACAGGGCCAGGGTTTTTGTTCAGGCCTCCATCACCGAAGGGATGCCCAATACCCTGAACGAAGCGATGCTGTGCGCGTGCATACCTGTCGGATCCAATGTCAATGGAATTCCGGATGCCATGGGCGATACCGGCGTAATCGTCCTTAAAAGGGATGTTTCAGAACTGGAGCTGGCGGTTCGCAAGGCCCTCACCCTTCATACAGGAGAGGCGGCGCGGATGCGGATCCTGTCAAATTTCACCATGAAACTCCGCGGGGAGCGGGTACTAAACGTGTTCCGGGAGCTAATTTAACCTGTCACCGATAATTATTTTAATGATTTGTCCGTTATACCATTAACCATCCAGGCATGATCTCCCGAGGTTTTTTTAAATCTTCTCTCATCTATTCAATTGTTGGTGCACTTCCCTATGCCTCGGGATTCCTTTTGCTGCCGTGGTTTACCAGTTACCTTACGCCGCAGCAGTTCGGAATCAATGCATTGTACATCGCTTTGATGTATCTTATCCAGATCATATCCTCCTATGGAATGGATATGTCGGTGTCGGTGCTCTATTTCGATTATAAAAATGATAAAACAAAATTGCGCGAATTCCTCGGAACAGTGTTTATCGGAATTGCCATTCTGGGAATCATCACCTTCATGGTCTTCTCACTCGGAGGTCTCCGGCTTTTCAACTTTGTATTTAAAAGCAGTGATTTCATTGAGCTTTTCCCTTTTGGCCTTTTAACAATCATCACCGGGGTCTTCAACAGCGTATTCAAAACATATTCCAGCCTCCTCATTTACCAGCAGCGGCCGGTTCGTTTTTTCTGGCTCAATATCTCCAATTTCCTGCTCACCATCGGAGCTTCACTCACCATCCTCTACCTGTTCCCATTTACCATGTACGGGCCTATCCTGGGCCGGCTGATCCCGGCTGTTGTGGTGGCCTCCTTTTCCCTTTCACTGGTTGGACGTGAATACGGACTTGCATGGAATCCGGCCTATGTAAAGAAAATTCTTGACTACAGTTCGCCCATCGTACTGTATGCCTTGCTTACCTGGGTGGTAACCTATATCGACCGGTTCCTTATCGTAAGTTTAATGGGCGACACAACCTATGTTGGCATTTACGACATTGCGGTGAAAATTGTCATTGGTCTTGAACTGGTGATGGCCGGGTTGATTAATACGGTGAATCCCAAAGTTTATTCGATCTGGAAGGATAAAAATCTCCATGAGAGCACTCCTGAAATCAACCGCTATTACAATGGCATCACGGCCTTGTTCCTGCTGCTGATCCCCCTGTTTGTGATCGTGACTCCCATGCTGATCCCCCTGGTAATTTATAAACCTGTCTACTATCAGGCCTTCGGATTCCTGGCCATCCTTGCTGCAGGGTATGCAACCAGGGTGTGGTTCTATATGTTCCTTGCCCCATTGATGTTCTTTAAAAAAACTGCCGCACTGCCCCGGGTTTTCCTGATCAGCGCCATAATCAACATTCTGGCGGGCCTTGTTTTGATTCACTATTTTGGATTGATTGGCGCGGTTTGGACCAACTTCATGATAAAACCGGTTCAGGCCTTGCTGATGTATCTTGAATGCAGGAAAGTGTATACATTTAAACTCAATCCCTGGAAAATATTTTATACCCCCATCATCTTTATAGCCATTGTGCTGATATCGGAAACATGGGCCCCTCAAAACCTGAAATTCCAGATTGAAATCGGACAGTTCATCGCAGCCGCAGCCCTGGTCTACTTTGCCTACCGCAAAGAACTTTTCCCACTATTGCAGAAATTTTTCCAAAAATAAGGTGTCACGCGTCACGCGTCACGCTTTTTCGTCACGCGTCACGTTTTCTTCCCCGCGGTTCGTATACTCGCGTTGAGCTCAAATCCCACGATCAGACTGATGGAATTGATGTAAATCCATACCAGCACGATCATGAGCGTTCCCAGCGATCCATAAAGCACATTGTACCTCGAAAAATTATCTACATAAAAATTAAATCCGAGGGTCGTAATCACGACAAGAATCGTGGCCAGCAGGGAGCCAGCTGAAAGGAACCGGAATGACCGGTGCTTTGCCGGGGCGAGATAATAGATGATGGAGATGGCCATTAACAGCAATCCTGTGATGATAAGCCATCGCAGAAGTTGAAGCAGAGATACCACGATGATGCTGCTCTCAATATTATAGGGGAGGATCCAGTGTAACAGGGAAGATCCGAAGGTGATCAGGCCAATGGCGAGGATCAGCAAAAAACTGTTGATCAACACGATGAGGATGGAGATCAGGTATTGTTTGAAGCTTGATCGGGTTTCGTGGGAATGATAGGTGTTGTTAAAGGCCTCGATTAGGCTGTTTACACCATTGGTCGAAAAGTATAATGTTAATATAAGGTTGATGATCAAAAGGCTGCTTCTGGGCCGGGTTACAATATCGATAATTGTCTCCCTCACGGTGTCATACGCCATGGTGGGCATAAAATCTTCGATGATCTTCAACAGGGAGAGTTGGAAATGTTCGATGGGGATGAAGGGTATGATGGTAAAGAGAAAAATCAAAAAGGGAAAAATGGCAAGGAAAACCGAAAACGAAATTGAAGCAGCGCGTGAAGTAAGATAACCCTGTGTGAGCCCCCGCACGAAAAAAACCGTCACATCATAGAGTGGCACGCCGTCAAAGCCGGGCAGGATGATGCGCTTTGAAATTTTTATGGCCCAGGCCACCGGCCCCCATGCTGCCAACCGGTTATAGAGGTGGTTTTTTATTGGAGATTGAGGTCGCATTTATTCCGCTTTAAGGCTCATATCCAGGCTGTTTATATGATGCGTCAAGGCCCCCATTGAAATATAATCTACGCCTGTTTCAGCATAAGTACGTATGTTTTCCCCGGTTATCCCGCCGCTGGCTTCGGTTTCAAAACGGCCTGCAATTCGCCGTATGGCCTCCTTCATCAATTCGGGTGGAAAATTATCGAGCATGATCCGGTCTACCTTCCCATGATCAAGTACCTGTTGCAACTCATCCAGATCGCGAACTTCAATCTCGACGGGAAGGTCTCTTCCGGTCAGCCTGAAATAGGCATGCACCGCGTCAATGGCTTTGACAATACCCCCGGAAAAATCAACATGGTTGTCCTTGATCAAGACCATGTCATACAGGCCCATCCGGTGATTTTCACCGCCCCCTGTTTTTACGGCATATTTTTCAAGAGAACGCATCAGTGGAGTGGTTTTGCGTGTATCAAGCACGATGGTTGTCAACCCTTCAAGTTTCCTGACAACCTGGTTCGTGGCCGTAGCAATCCCGCTGAGCCGCTGCATGAAATTCAAGACCAGGCGTTCGGCTTTCAAAATAGAGGCCTTTCTGCCTCTTACTTCAAAAACAATATCCCCTGTTTTGATAGATGAGCCGTCAAAATAATAAATGTATAATTGCAAGGCAGGATCAACTTTGTGGAAAATCTGTTCAGCCAGTTTGACGCCGCAAAGTATTCCATTTTCCTTCACAAGCAACTTCGCCATCCCTTGTGAATCAGGCAGGATCGTGGCCAATGTGGTGTGATCTCCGTCGCCAAGATCTTCGGCCAGGGCCTTTTCTATAATTTCTTCCGTGGACATCAATAAAATGTAAATGATCGATGATCAGTTTTCCTGTACCTGAAGCTGGTGAATAAGATTTTGACCGTTCACCGACTTGATCAAAAAATAGATTCGAAAAACCTTCTTGCCGGTTTCGAGGCTGCCGATGGAATAATGTGAACCATCGGGAGAAGACCCCTGCCGTGTGATTTTAAAACTTTTGACAGCATTCAATGTGAAGAACTCCTTCATGATCTGCCCCGCCTGGGCTTTGCTGTATGAATCATCGTAACCCGGAAGCGTCAGATCAACCATCGCATTGAAATATTTCGACATTTCAACAGAATTGCTTGTCTGGATGGCCGATGCAACCTGTGCAGCCGTCTCTTCCGGCCCCGGAACAGCGGTAAAACTGATCCAGAGAAATGCAGAAACCATCAGCAGAATCAATCGTGTAGGTGTGTTTTTCATGTGTCAATCGTTCTTTTCGTGATCTTAACTCTCACAAATTTATAAAAATTCGTCCGAATTTCTCATCTTTGTATCAGAATTATGAAGATCCGGCTCCTACTGATTGGCAAAACCGAGGAAGATTTCCTGAAAACAGGAATCCGTGAATATGAAACGCGCATCAAACGGTACATTCCGTTTGAACTGGTCGAAATTCCTGCACTTAAAAATGCGGCCACACTTTCAAAGGTTGAGCAGACTCAAAAGGAATCAGAATTATTCGGAAAATGTATTCAGCCTGGCGAAATCGTTGTTTTGCTTGATGAACGCGGAAAAGAGATGCGTTCTGTTGAATTCGCCTCCTTCCTCAACAAGCAATTTATCACCGGTAGTAAAACCCTCTCATTTCTGGTGGGCGGTCCGTTCGGATTTGATGCACAATTAAAAAAGCAGGCCTCCTTTATACTTTCGCTCTCCAAAATGACGTTTTCTCACCAGATGGTTCGCCTTTTTTTTACAGAACAGCTCTACAGGGCGCTCACCATCCTTCGTGGCGAATCATACCACCATGAATAAAGCCCGGATCGCATGGTTGCATTAACACTTTTTTAACGGAATGGTTAACAAATATTAACATCATTACTTGCGTTTGATTTTTTTCATTTGATAAATTTGCACCCTCAAAATTTCAATATCATGGTTGAAACCGACATTAAAGAATTAAACGAACGGATCCAGAAAGAAAGCGCCTTCGTCGATATGGTGACGATGGAGATGCACAAGGTGATCATCGGACAGAAACAGATGATTGAACGTCTGATGATCGGATTGCTGGCCAATGGCCACATCCTGCTGGAAGGGGTTCCCGGATTGGCTAAAACATTGGCCATAAAGTCATTGGCGAACTGCATCGAAGCGAAGTTCAGCCGCATCCAGTTTACCCCGGATCTGCTGCCGGCCGATTTACTTGGCACACTGATTTACAGTCAGAAAACTGAGGAGTTCAAGGTGCGAAAAGGTCCTATTTTCGCCAACTTCATCCTGGCCGATGAAATAAACCGCAGTCCGGCCAAGGTTCAGAGCGCCTTGCTTGAAGCAATGCAGGAGCGACAGGTTACCATTGGCGACGAGACCTTTGTGTTACCGGAACCTTTCCTGGTGCTTGCCACGGAAAACCCAATTGAACAGGAGGGAACCTACCCATTGCCTGAAGCCCAGATTGACCGCTTCATGCTCAAAGTGGTGATCGGCTACCCGGATAAGAAGGAAGAAAAGATGATCATCCGGCAAAACATCGGGAATGAAACCTTTCACACAAGCCCGATTATCAAAACGGAGGATATCATGCGCGCCCGCGCCATAACCCGCGAAGTATACCTGGATGAGAAAATCGAAAATTATATTACGGATATTGTCTTCGCCAGCCGTTTTCCAGCCGATTATAAATTAAAAAAATTCGTGGGGCTCATCAGCTATGGCGGATCTCCGCGCGCCAGCATATACCTCGCTTTAGCGGCCAAAGCCTATGCCTTCATCAAACGCCGCGGCTATGTGATTCCTGAAGATATCCGCGCCATCGCGCACGATGTCCTCCGGCACCGCATTGGGCTTACCTATGAAGCTGAAGCCGAGAATATCACCTCTGAAGACATCATCAATGAAATTTTAAATACAGTTGAAGTACCTTAATTAAATGGAATCTGCTGAGCTTTTTAAAAAGGTTCGTAAAATAGAGATCAAAACCCGGGGACTGAGCAATCATATTTTCTCGGGTCAATACCATTCTGTCTTCAAGGGACGGGGAATGGCATTTTCAGAGGTACGTGAATATCAGCCAGGCGATGACATCCGAAACATTGACTGGAACGTTACCGCGCGACTCAACCATCCTTACGTTAAAATTTTTGATGAAGAACGGGAATTGACCGTGATGCTCCTTATCGATGTCAGCGCATCAAACCAGTTCGGTACACAAAAAACACTCAAGCAGGAGGTGCTCACTGAAATTGCCGCCGTACTGGCCTTCAGCGCGATTCAAAACAATGATAAGGTAGGGGTGATCTTTTTCAGTAAAACAGTTGAGAAGTTCATTCCACCCAAGAAGGGGACGTCGCATATCCTGCGCATTATTCGCGAACTGATCGAATTCAGGCCAGCGCAGCAGGGAACAAACCTCACCGAGCCATTGCGATATCTCACCAATGCCATTAAAAAACGCTGTACTGCTTTTCTGCTCAGCGACTTTCTTGACAGGGGTTTCGAGGATGCCATTAAAATTGCAAACAACAAACACGACCTCATCGCCGTTCGCATTTACGACGAACGCGAAATGGAGTTGCCCGACGTGGGGCTGATCCGGGCCCGGGATGCTGAAGCCGATAAGCAGATTTGGATCGACTCCTCCGACCGCAGGGTACGCCGCCAATATAACAATTGGTACATCGCCCACAACGAATACCTTAATGATACCTTTATGCGGAGTGGCGTGGATGTGGCAAAAATTGCCACCAACCAGGATTATATAAAGCCCTTGATGGGCCTATTCAGGAAACGAAGTGCAAGACGTTAACCATTTTGATTATTCGGGATGAGGAGTTTTAAGAAATTTCTGTTATTAATTGTACTGGTTTCAATGGTCTTGGTGGCATTTCCCCAGGATATCCGTGTGACGGCAAGGCTTGATACCAATGCCATGCTCATCGGCGACCATGTGGGGTTGACGCTAAAATACACGGGCCCCTCCAAATCTCAGGTTTTGTGGCCCTTTTTACCTGATACCATCTTGGGGAAAATTACGGTTATTGGACGCGGCAAGATCGACACCGCCTATTCCGCAGATAAAAATTCAGTTACCTTTTCACAGCAATTGAATTTCACCTGTTACGATTCAGGATTTTATACCATCCCGCAAATTCCGTTTAAATACAGGCTTCTTCCCGATACAACCAGCAGGATGGCTGCTTCCAATATGATGCTGCTGGCCGTTCATACGGTGAAGGTGGACACAACCCAGGCCATCAAACCAATCATGGGCCCATTGAAGGTACCCATTACATTTCGTGAGATGCTTCCATGGATTCTTGCAGCCCTGGCGGTGATTTTACTGATTGTTTTGGCCATCTGGTATTTCAAAAAGAGAAAGAAAAAGGAACCAATCTTCAAACTCAGACCAAAGGTGGTTCTTTTGCCCCATGAAATGGCCCTGCAGGAGATGGAGAAACTAAGGGTGAAAAAATTATGGCAGGCAGGAAGAGTCAAGGAATATTACTCTGAACTGACTGAAATCATCAGAAAATATATAGAAGACCGTTTTATATTGCCTGCGCTTGAACAAACCAGTGCTGAAATCACTGACAGTCTGCGGGGTCATGCAGGCTGCCCGCCAAAGGCCTTGGAGAGACTCGGTGAACTGCTCGTGCTGGCCGACCTGGTTAAGTTTGCAAAAACAAAGCCTGGTGCCGCGGAGAATGATAAATGCCTGACAGAGGCCATTGAATTTGTTTATGCCACGATAGAAGGAAAGGCTGCGAATGTGGAAAACATGGCAGACCCTGAGAAGAGGTAGCATTGTATAGGTTTTGAATTTTGATTTTGAGATATAATTATGTTTAAAACGCTGACGTTCGGCAATCCTGGGTTTCTTTTTCTGTTGCTGGTAATTCCAGTGCTTGTAGCGTGGTATTTCTACCGGAAAAAGAGGTATACTGCTGACCTGCAGGTGAGTACCACTGAGGGATTTGCCCGGGTCGGACGAAACCTGAAATTTTACACCTATCATGGCCTCTATGTTTTGCGTTTGCTGGCCATCTCATTGCTCATCATGGCCCTGGCAAGGCCACAGACCAGCCTCAGCCGCCAGGATATCAGCGTCGAAGGCATCGACCTGATCATCGCCCTCGATGTAAGCGGATCAATGCTTGCCATGGATTTTAAGCCCGACCGGCTCGAAGCGGCCAAAGATCTGGCCATCGAATTCATCGACGGCAGGCCAAATGATCGCATCGGACTGATCATTTTCAGCGGTGAAACCTTTACCCAATGCCCGCTCACCACCGACCATGCCATATTAAAAAACCTGTTCAGGGATATCCACAGCGGCATGATCGATGATGGCACTGCGCTGGGCGATGGGTTGGCCACTGCGGTAAACCGCCTGAGGGGCAGCAAAGCAATCAGCAAGGTGATTATTCTGTTGACGGATGGAGTGAATAATATGGGCTCACTGGATCCCCGTTCAGCAGCTGAAATTGCCAAACTTTATGGTATTCGCATTTATACCATCGGAATCGGAAGTATGGGACAGGCGCCCTATCCGGTTCAAACCCCCTTTGGAATGCAAACGCAGATGATGCCGGTGACCATTGATGAGGCCCTCCTGCAGGAGATTGCCAAAGGGACGGATGGAAAATATTTTCGCGCAACCAACAATGCCAAGTTGCGCGCCATTTACCAGGAGATTGATAAAATGGAGAAATCCAAAATCGATGTAACCGAATTCCGGAAGAAAAAGGAGGAATTTTTGCCACTGGTGCTGTTGGCTTTCATCCTGATCGGGTTGGAAATGCTCCTGAGATATCTTTACTTAAAAAACATACCGTAGTGTTTCGATTCGCACACATATATTACTTTTATCTTCTTGCGCTGATTCCGGTATTGGCGGGATTGCTGATCCTTTTTCTGATCTGGAAGAAAAAAACACTCGCAAAATACGGGGAATGGAATGTGATCCGCCAGTTAATGCCCGATTATTCAATAGGAAAGTCCATTCTTAAATTTATCATACTCATCCTGGCTATCTCCAGCCTGATCGTTGCCCTGGCCGGCCCCCAAACCGGATCTCGGCTCGAAAAAGTTAAACGCAAAGGGATCGACCTCATGATCTGTCTCGACGTCTCCAATTCCATGATGGCACAGGATATCAAGCCCAACCGCCTCGAACGTGCAAAACAAGCCATTGTCCGGCTGATAGATAACCTCGAAGGTGACCGCATTGGCATTATCGTCTTCGCAGGAAAGGCCTACACACAACTACCCATCACCACCGATTACGCCGCGGCAAAAATGTTTACCGCATCCATCAGTACCAATATCGTTCCCACCCAGGGAACTGCAATTTCTGCTGCCATTGAAATGGCTGCAAATAGTTTTGGTGAATCGAAACACAACAAGGCCATCGTTGTCATTACCGATGGTGAAGATCACGAAGGGAGCGTTCTGGAGCAGGCTGATGCAGCGTTGAAAAAGAATATTACCCTGTATACGATTGGCATGGGATTGCCCGAAGGAGCGCCAATACCCGTTTTCAGCGGTGACATCCAAACGGGCTATCGCAAAGACCGGGACGGCCAGACCATCATGAGCAAACTGGATGAGACATTACTCCAGAAGGTCGCCGGCGTTGGCAAAGGGATGTATGTGCGGGCCACCACCTCCGAAACCGGGCTGAAAAAAATATTTGATGATATCAGTAAAATCCAAAAATCAGAGATTGAAGAAAAGCAATTCAGCGATTATGAAAACAGGTTTCAGTACTTCGTTGCACTGGCCCTTTTCCTGCTGATCCTCGATCTCTTCATTTTTGAGCGGAAAACAAAATGGCTGCAACGTTTTAAGCCATTTGAAAAATAACATATTGATGCGTTTTAATCTGAAAATGAACTATAGTATCCTCCTGCTTGTCCTGATTCTGTCGGGCCTGACTGCCTATCCCCAAAAGGAAAATGCTTTGCTGCGCCAGGGAAATCGTGAATTTGACAAGGGTGATTTCAAGGAGGCGGAAAAGGATTACCGGAAAGCGCTCGAGCTGAACAAAGAGTCGGTTAAGGGTCAGTTTAACCTGGGAACAGCCGTTTATAAGAATAACAATTTCGAAGAGTCCGCCAAGATTTATTCTAACTTAGCAGAAAAGAATACCGATCGCGAAGTCAAATCCAAGGTGTTTCACAACCTCGGAAATTCCTATCTGCAATCAAAGGAATACGAAAAAAGCATCCTGTCGTATAAAAATGCACTGATGAATGATCCGAAAAATCTGGATACCAAATACAATCTGGAATATGCCAAAATGATGCTTAAGAAGCAGCAACAGCAGCAGCAGAAGAAGGATGACAAGAAGGACGAAAAGAAGGACGAAAAGGATAAAAAGGATCAAAACAAGGATCAGAATAAGAATCAGGATCAGCAAAAGCCGCCTCAGGATCAGAAAAAAATCAGCAAGGAGGATGCTGAGCGTATGCTTGAAGCCATGAAAAATGATGAAAAGAAAACCATGCAGAAGGTGAAGAAACAAAAGGCCAAAGTTCAGGTAACGGGAATCGAAAAAGATTGGTAGTTATGTTAAAGAGCATCTTGTTAAGTTTTGTCACCTTACTTACGGTCATAGCGAACCTGCAGGCCCAGGATGTGCAGTTTACTGCACAGTCAAAACCTGTTGCGGCCGTAGGGGAGACCTTTACCCTGATTTACACGCTCAATGCCCAGGGTAGCAACTTCCGTGGCCCGAATATCCAGGGGCTCGACATGCTCAGCGGCCCCAATACCAGCACCAGCTCAAGCATTCGAATGGTCAACGGCAGTACAAGCATGTCCATTACCTATACGTTCACCTATCTGCTTCAGGCTACCAGGGAGGGGCCCTTCCCTATTCCTGCAGCCACCGTAACGGTGAATGGGAGGCAATTCAGTTCGAATGCACTCTCCATCAAAGTAATTAAAAATTCAAATGTCTCCGGAGCACAAAACCAAAGCAATGCCGGCCAAAGCAAAGGAACAGGATCCCCTTCGGGAGGTGTTTCAGGCACGAGCAACGACGTGTATGTTAAAGCCTTCGCCTCCAATGCCGCTCCTTTACAGGGTGAGGGTATTGTGATAACCTATAAAATATTTACAAAAGTTCCGATTGCCCAGATAAATATCAGTAAGCTCTCCTCCTTTTCGGGATTCTGGTCTCAGAACCTGATGAAAGAAAATGATAAACTGCAACAGACAACCCAGGTTATTGACGGAGAACAATATGTAGTGGCCGATATCAGGAAAATTGCGCTGTTCCCTCTTAAAAGCGGCCGGCTTGTCATTGACCCACTCGAGCTGGCATGTGTGGCCCAGGTGAGGAGACAAGGCAAAACCAGGACAGGGGATCCGTTTTTTGATGATTTTTTCAATGACTCATTCTTTAACTCCGGTGTTGCAAATGTGGAGAAAACCCTGAAGTCAAACCCGGTTATTATTACGGTACGGCCACTTCCTGAAGAGGGTAAACCAGTTGATTTCAGTGGTGCCGTTGGTACCTTTACACTGCATTCAGAGGTGGACAAAACCAGGTTGAAGACCAACGAAGCCGTCACACTGAAGTGTACCATCAGCGGCAAGGGAAATATTCAGCTGATTGACAAACTGAACCTGACCTTCCCCCCCGATTTTGAGACTTACGACCCCAAGGTAACCAGTGATATCCAGACCACGGCTGCCGGGATTTCAGGTAATCAGATTTTTGAATACCTTATGATTCCGAGAAAACCCGGGAAATTCACCATCAAGCCTCTCGTTTTCAGTTATTTTGATCTGGATAAAAAGCGCTATGTTACCCTGACCAGTCCTGAATTCTCACTGGATGTTGAAAAGGGGACAGGAGAAGCCGGGGCCGTCATCTCCTATTCAGGAGCCAATAAAGAAGAAATTAAATACATTGGAAGTGATATCCGGCACATCAAAGACAATGAAATTATACTGGCTCCTGTCGGATACAGATTTTTCGGATCGGTTGGTTTCTGGCTTTTGCTGGCAATTCCACTGCTGCTGTTTCTGCTCTTCCTTTTTCTATGGCGAAAACTGGCCGCCCGCCGCAGCGATACGGTTTTAATGAAAAACATCAGGGCGACTAAAATTGCCCGGAAACGGTTGCAAAAAGCAGATGAATTTCTTAAACTTAAGAAACAGGACGATTTCTATATTGCCATTTCCCAGGCCTTGTGGGGTTATCTGAGCGACAAGTTCAGCATCCCCATGTCTGAACTCAGTATTGATTCTGTGCATGAAGCCCTCGTTCAGAAAAATGTAAACGAAATGATCATAACCCAGTTCATTGGAACCCTGAATAATACCGATTTTGCCCGCTTTGCGCCAGGTGAAAAATCGGTCAACATGGAACGAATATACAATGAAGCACTGGAGATTATCAGTAAAATAGAAAGGGAATTGAGATGATCCGCATGAAACCTTACTTTATTTTGCTATTGTTGCTATGTACCACCCTGTCGGGGTATCCGGTTTCTCAGCGTGACTATATTTTTAAAGGCAACAAGGCCTATTCTGCCGGGTCCTATTCAACCGCTGTGGAAATGTATAAAAAGGTAACCGATGCAGGTTTTGAATCGCCGGAACTCTTCTATAACATAGGAAATGCATATTTTAAAATGAACGATTTCGCCAGTGCCATTCTGTGGTATGAACGAGCGAAGCGCATCGATCCCGCCAATGAAGACATCGATTTTAACCTGAACGTGGCCAATACCAAGATCTCCGATAAAATCGAGCCACTCCCCGAATTATTCTATAAGCGTTGGTTCAACGCACTTATTCAGTTTTTTTCTGTTGATGTTTGGGCTTCCATTTGCGTTGTCCTGTTTATTGCCGGTTTATTATGCGGCATATTATACCTCTCCTCCAGGGTGCTCGTTCTGCGCAAAATTGGATTTTGGTTAGGGTTTGGACTTCTTGCCATGGCAGGGTTGTCATTTGTTTTTTCATGGAGTAGCTACAGCTTCACCAAAGCTACAACAGAAGCCATCGTATTTGCTCCGACCATCACAGTGAAAAGTTCTCCTGATGATAAAAGTACCGATCTTTTCGTGGTACATGAAGGCACCAAAGTAAGGCTTCTGGATAACATCAGCGGATGGTACGAAATCCGCATTGCAAATGGCAGTGTGGGATGGCTTCCGGCTACTTCGCTTGAGAAAATCTGAACATAGCAAAATAATTTTGCAGGATACTATTTTTACTTTATATTTGTTCGTTTGAAAAAACAGGGTATCAATACCCTCCACCTGTTGTTTTTTACGGCTTTTTGAAATACAATTCGAAAAAATATAAGTCATAAATAAAACGAATAATATGAAAAACAGATTTTTACCCTTTGGCTTGATAAGCGCATTTCTTGGATTCTTCCTGGTTTACATGTCTGCGGGTTCAATGGCCGGCCAACCTGGTACCCCGGATCTTAAAAAACATAATGGATCACGGATGGATATCATCAGGGGCAACCAACATACAGGAACGGTCGATCCGCTTGATGTGTTGAAAGGTCGGCTGCAAGCTGCTGACATGAATACAAAAAGCACTTCAGGTCCAATGAATCTGGACTGGATCAACATGGGGCCCAATAATTATTCCGGCGCGGTGTGGTCTGTTATTTTTGACAATTCCGATCCCACACAATCAACCCTCATAGCCGGAGCAGCAGGTGGTGGTCTTTGGAAATCAATCAACCTTGGACTTACCTGGTTCCAAATGCCCTCACAGGATAATGTAGTGCCCAGGGTTTCATCGCTGGTGCAAACTTCAAGCGGAACGGTATATGCCGGAACAGGCGTGACCCAATGTAAAGTTGTTGATGTTGCCGGCACAGGGATTTATCGTTCAGATAATGGCGGCGTGTTTACTGTGATTCCGTCAACCCAGAACAATCCCGATTTCGCAGCGGTAGCCAAACTGGTCATCGACCCCAAATCGGGCCGGATTTTCGCAGCTACTTTTGGAGGACTCTATTACAGTGATAACGGAAATGACTGGGTAAAAGCAAAATCAGGATATACCATGGATGTATGCGTCGGTTCTGATGGCACGGTTATCACTGCTACCGGCGATTCAGCCTATATCGCGCCAGAGGGCAACCTCAATGGCTGGGTAACCCTTACAACGGGACTGAATAACGCCCTTCCGAAAATTGGAATTGGATGGATGGTCTTCGCCATTGCCCCCTCCGATCCCAGCGTAATGTATGCAAGCTTCGCCAAAACCGATGGTAATTTACTTAACTTATACTGCTCCATAGATAAAGGTGCAACATGGTCAGTCATTTTTCCGAGCAACCCCAGCTTTGAACCCTTTCGTACCAAGGGCTGCTACAGCAATACCCTTGCAGTATTTCCCTCCGATCCCAACAGGCTTCTTTTAGGTGGCATTAACATGTGGTACGGTGAACGGATCCAGTCAGCAGGATTTTTTAATTGGGAAATGGTTAGTATTGGAGCCTATTCTCCATGGTTTCCCAATAGCGCACCGGAATATCAGCATTCCTTTATTTTCAGACCAAACAACCCCAATCAGGTTGCGATGGCCACAGATGGCGGTGTTTGCATCGCCACCATCTACCCCAATGGTTTTGCCTTCAAAACGATCAATAAAGAGATGACGACCGGACAGTTTAACTCTGTTGCTTTCTCAGCCCAAAAATCCTATGTGATGGGTGGCGGAGAGAATATCGGAGTGCTGGGCATGGGCTATTTCTATCCGCTCTTTACCAACAGCGCCAATGACGGATACCCTGTATGGATGCCCGAGGGCCTTTTGACTGGTGGCAACGGCGGAACCTGCGTATGGTCAAACATCGATTCACGCATCAGCGTATTTACCAAATATCAACTTACTCCTACCGCTTTCGCAGCCACCCCATCAACACGGCGTCGCGATTTCACCGACCTTACCTATGTTAACGACTTTATGAATGGGATTCATCCGGTTGACTCCTCCTATATCCCGATGCGCCTGTGGGAAAGCTTTAATTTCACCCAAACCCGCGATAGCGTTAAAGTCTATGCCCGCATCAATACCATTCCAGCCGATACGACCCTGATGGTTGAAAGCGCCAATAACAGATTTCCATTCCCGTATGTCACAAAGGCCCCTCTTGTCAAGGGAGATAGCCTGACAATTGCCGATCCGATTGCAAACCGCTTCTTCTACTTTGGGAGAAGTGATGAAACCGGACGGGGAATTTATATGACCAAAGACATGCTGAAATTCAACAGAGACCCTCGGTATTTCCTCGTATTTAAAGATACCAAGCTTACGGATCCCATCACCACCATGGCCATATCTGCGGATTTGAATACCTTATGGGCCGGTACACAACTTGGACGTCTCATTCGCGTTTCCGGCCTGATCAACGCATATGATTCAGCAACCGCCAACGTAACCAGTTCTCAGTGTGTGCTGACCGATTCAGTGTTTAGCTTTCCGGGAGTGACGGGCCGCTATGTCACATCCATATCAATCAATCCGTCCAACTCCAGTCAGGTATTGGTTACCCTGGGGCAATATGGGAATACAACGTATATCTATCATTCACAGGATGGGAATGCCCCACGGCCGACTTTCTCCCCGAAACAGAGTAATCTTCCACAAGTACCGGTCTACAGCGGAATCATTGAAATGCACAACAGCAGCAGCGCCTTTGTAGGTACTGAACTGGGTGTATTCAGCACAACGAATCTGAACTCAGATAATCCAACCTGGGGTGCTGATATGCAGAACATCGGAGATGTTGCAATTACCGAAATAGGCCAGCAGGTGATCAATGATTACCATATCCTGAATAAGGGGGTAATTTACATTGCTACGTACGGGCGCGGTTTGTGGATGGATACGACCTATTCTATTCCGGTTGGCATAGAACCAGTACAGGGTCAGCCTGCTCAACACGGAACATTGAACCTGAGCCCAAATCCGGTGATGGATGACCTCAATATCACCTATGCCAGTGAAATGTCGGGAAACCTTACTGCCGTGGTTTATGACCTTACCGGACGTACCGTTTTATCAAGGAACTTCGGAACACAGCCCAAAGGCACCTTCATTGGCCGAATCAATTTGAGCAACCTGCCCAAAGGCACCTATCTGGTTAAATTAGGAAATGGATACGGAAAAATAGTGAAGATGTAACGTGAAATTAACTCAGCGATTTCTTAAAATCCTGTAGAATTTTTACATCAGAATCTGTTATATAGCCTATTTCAAGCGCTTTTTGCAAAAGATGATCATAGTCGGTCAGCGTGATCAGTGAACAGTCCGCATCTTTAAATGCCTTATCAGCTTTTGAGAGGTTGTAGGTGAAAATGGCCACCATGCCTTTGACATTGCAGCCTGCTTCACGCAATGCATGTACGGCGCTCAGGCTTGATCCCCCCGTGGAAATGAGGTCCTCCACAACAACAATGCGCTGGCCGTGACGAACCTCCCCTTCAATCTGGTTGGCCAGCCCATGTTCTTTCTTTCCTGAGCGGACATAGGCAAAAGGCAACCCCAGTTCCTGTGCAACGAGTGCTCCCTGTGCAATGCCTCCTGTTGCGACACCCGCAATGGCTTCGGGTTGGAAACTGCTCTCTTCAATTGCCTTTACAAAATGCTGACGAATAAAGGTCCTGATTTCCGGATAGGATAGGGTGATGCGATTGTCGCAATAAATGGGTGACTGAATGCCTGATGCCCATGTAAATAAATCTTTGGGACTGAGCTTTACCGCTTTAATTTTTAACAGTTGTTCAGCTGTTTTTAACGCAATATCTTTGTTATAAATCATAAAAATAAATTGAATTAATTTGGGGTAAAGGTAGGAAAAAAGGATGTATTGGCTGTCAACAGTATTCATTGAAAAAACGTAATTTTACACTGTAAATTATCGATAAATGAAAATTTTTCTGAATAACCGCACGATACAATTCACTGCCGTTGCCCCCGAAAATACCCTGCCGACAGATATGGTTGTAAAGTATGAATCGGCCGGCCAGCTGAAAGAGGCCTTCGGGGACTTTGAGCGATATGAAAAATATCTTAACTTATGGATTTTGTATGACGATTCGGGGTCTCTCAATGGAATTTCCGCATGCCAGGAGTTCGTTTCACTTTTTAAACTCATTCCTGCTGCGGGTGGCCTCGTTAAAAACGAAAAGGGGGAATATCTGTTCATTCATCGTTTGGGCCATTGGGACCTTCCAAAAGGAAAAATTGATAAAAAGGATATCCAACAACCGCTGGCCGATGTGAAGAGCTATGTTTCGATGGCCGGAAACCGGAGGGATTTTCCGCCTCATCCCTCCTCTGCATGCGTGGCGGCTATTCGCGAAGTAAAAGAGGAGACCGGTTTGAAATCAGTCAAAATCACACGTGACCTTACTCGTACATGGCATATATACAAGATCAAAGAACAGCATGTAATCAAACTGACCTGGTGGTTCGAAATGGTGGCCGACAGCTCCCAGACAATAAAGCCCCAGGCAAGTGAGGGTATTTTTCTTGTAAAATGGACGCCTCCCAATGCGATTCATTGCATCCTGTCGCATACCTATGCCTCCATCAGGGAGCTGTTACTGGAGGTCCTTTTTTAACCGGAAAACAGGAGATTTTCAATGTTCGCTATCTATTTTTCGGGGTCAGCCTGAAACCTGAACCCAAGTCTTTTGCCGGTACGGATCAGCATAGAATCCAGGGTGGTCTGCATTTCAGCAACGGTAACCTCTTTAATGTTGTCGTAAGGAGGTGTTAACAGATCGAAATTCAGGGTATATAGAATGGCGGAATGCAGGATGTTTCGGATGGCCTCCCTGCTCAGGTTGCTGCCTGGGAAATTATTGTAAAGCAAACCGATTTCACGCTTCCCTTCTGTAAAATAGTGATTTTCGCGGTTCACGAAGATCCGCCCGATGCAGTATCCGATATCATTTGTGCGATTAAATTTAAACGAATCAGCCAGAAAATTGAAAATGTGAATGATGCCGCAATAGGACCGGCTTTTATCTTCCTTGATATAACTGCTTTTCATCATCAGATGATCGCGGGGGATCTCAAAAACATTCGAGTGCATGAAAAAGATCAGAATGTCTGATCCGAACTTGAGTTGAAATTCAAACTGGCTGCGGTCACTGTATTCAAAAAGAAGCGGGTAGGGGGCCTTTTTTACAGCAGCAGCATGGGTCGTTACAAAGTATTCACTCTCAGATTTGAATATGTTGAAGTCATCCAGGGTCTTGAGGTAAACCTCCTGTTTCAGGCTGCTTTTTTCAATGAGGGCTTTGACCAGGGCCTTTGAATTTGAAATGGGGTTTGGCATGGCGGGAAGGCGTATTTTAGTGTAAAAAAACAGGTAAACGCACTGCTATCGTATGAATCCGAATTTTTTCAATTTTCCCAGCAGTTCCAGCCTACTTACTGGTTTTGTCAGGAAATCATCAATCCCTGCCTCAAATGCCTTTCTTTTGTCCTCGCTTAACGCATAGGCGGTGACTGCGATGACCGGCAGCCCCTTTCTGAAGGACTTTATCTCACGGGTAGCTTCCAGCCCGTTCATCACCGGCATCTTCACGTCCATCAGTACGAGCGAAATTTCCGGATGCTGACGGCACATTTCCACCGCCTCTTTCCCATTGCAGGCCTTGAAAATAACCGAAGCGATGGGTTTCAGTACAATGTCCAGATAGATATCGCTATAAAGGTCATCTTCTGCTATCAGTATCACAGGATGTGTCGACACGGCATGCTTTATCATGCGGGGAGCGGGTTCGGGATTCTCCTTTTTCCCGGGTTTCATCGGCAGTGACAAGTAAAAAGAAGCACCCTGCCCTTTTCCCGATTCAACGCGTACCTTGCCGCCATGAAGTTTCAAAAACCCTTTGGTAATCGCTAACCCAAGCCCGTTGCCTTCATATCCGCGCGTATCGTCGATGTTTTCCATCACAAAAGGCTCAAAAATCCGTTCTTGTGCTTCCGGGTCAATTCCGATTCCAGTGTCCTTCACGAAAAATTCAATGGTGTGTTGTTTTACCGTATAGCCCATGGTGATGGAGCCCTCGCTGGTAAATTTGATCGCATTGTCGACCAAATGGGAAATGCATTTTTGCAACAATTCCTGATCGCCCATCATCGTCAAATTTTCATCATCTGCCGGTGTTTCTATCTTAAACGCGATGCTTTTTTTAGTGCAGAGATCCTGGTATTTCAATTGTAAATTTTTCACAAATTCACTGACATGATAGGACTGACGATTGATCTCAACATTCCCTGATTCGATGAGTGAAATATCCATATAATCTGTGATCGTATTCATCAGGCGGTTACTCGATGCTTTTATCAGAAAATTGTAATGCAATTTCTCTTTGGCCGATAGATTTGGCTGTGTGAGCATCTCACTAAAACCAAGGATCCCATTGAGCGGCGTGCGAACTTCATGTGAAATGTTTTGAATGAAGGCCGTCTTCAGGCGATTGCCGGCTTCAGCCTTAACCAATGCCTCTTTTACAGCATTGGTCGCTAACATGCGCTCTGTGGCATCAATCACGAAAACGGAAACGCCTACGGTGTTTCCATCAGCATCTTTAATTGAATTATAGTGATTTTCGTAAAAGGTCCGGCGAAGTAGGTCATCTCCATACGCTTCATTGATAATAAAATGGTCTCCACTAAGCGCCCTGTCAAAATTATTTTTGGCCTTCTGCCTGTCATCAGGATATGATATCAGATCAAGCATATTCATGCCGGTTTGAATATCAACGCCCCAGATGCTTTTCATGGTTTCCTTGTGAAATTTTGAAAAAACAGTATAGCGATAATGTGTATCCAGCGCGAAAATGATGATGTCGGCCGGACTCTCAAGAATTGAGTGAAGTAATTGTAAATCATTACGATATTCATCCATCGGAACATTTTTATCAATCATTCCCTTAACTATATAAATACAAAGATATTATTAAAGATTCGTAATTGGTGTTTTTTAGTAAATTTAACCCCTCAATTCGAACCAAACCAGTCAACACCCAGCTACGCTCCTCCAACCCATATTTATGCGTGAAATATTTTTGACATTTGATGTCGAAGAGTTTGATCTGCCATTAGATTTCGGCAGTACGATTTCCTTACCTGAACAGATAGAAATTTCCAGACAGGGATTGATTCTGATCCATCAAGTCCTGGACAAACTGTCAATAAGAGCAACATTTTTCATAACAGGAACTTTTGCACTTCACAATGAAACCCTCATCCGTGATATATCATTAAAGCATGAGATTGCATCCCACGCCATGTTTCATGGCAGTTTTGATGCAAAAAAAGATTTGGCGGACTCTAAAAAAATCTTGGAAGAAATAACGGGAAAGCGGGTCACAGGTTTCAGACGGCCTTTTTTGAAGCCAGTGAATGAAGCCGATCTGGTTGAAGCGGGATACAAGTATAATTCATCACTCAATCCCACCCATATTCCCGGAAGATACAATAACCGGGATAAGCCCCTGACTCCCTTTTTTGATGACCAAATTTTAAATATCCCCGTTTCCGTAAGCCCCTTCCTCAGGATCCCGTTGTTCTGGTTGTCGTTTAAAAATTTTCCGATGCCCTATTACAGGTTTTTGTCAAACCTGACCTTAGGCAAAAATGGCTTTCTGAATCTCTATTTCCATCCATGGGAATTCACCGATATATCCGCCATTAACCTTCCCTGTTATATGAAAAGGCATTCCGGGCCATTTTTGCTCAAACGGCTTGAAACATATCTGCAATGGTTAAAGGGAAAGGGGGAATTCATTACCCTGAATGAATATGCAGAATCTATTTGCAGTGTTAAGAGTTCATTGATTCAAAAATAGTTGATGTGGCGTACGTTTTTCAATTTCTTCTTAAAAAAAGAACGGTCATCGGTCTTTGGGCTTTAGCTGGCCTGGGTGCTGTAATCATTCAATATCTGTTGGGGACCAATTTGGAAATCAACAATTTTATCATTTTCAAATCCAGCTATACCCACCTTACAGGCCTGAAAAATCTCTATGTGGCTTATCCCAATGAGTATTTCGACCTGTACCTGTACGGGCCTGTATTTGCCCTGCTCATTGCCCCATTTGCATTATTGCCGGCGTTGATCAGTTATACCCTTTGGAATATCCTTAACGCGTTGGTTTTACTTTACGCGATTTACCAACTGCCGGTCAGTGATAAGAACAGGGCGATCGTCAGCTGGATCGTCCTCAACTGTCTGATCACTGCGCTGGTCAATAGTCAATTCCATGCCATCTCCGTTGCCTTGATGATGTTAAGTTATACGCATATCCATAAGAAGCAGTTTTTCTGGGCTGCATTCTTTCTTGTTCTTGGGGTTTTTATCAAGTTATATGGGATCATTGGTTTGGCATTTTTCTTTTTTGTTGAGGATAAACCTAAATATGTGCGCTATCTTGTTTTCTGGACCATCATCCTCTTTATCCTGCCAATGGCCTTCGTGGGAATTGATTACACCATTCAATGTTATGTTGACTGGTACAAGGTTCTGATACATAAAAATTCGCTGAATGTCATGCTGGAGAATAGCCGGACCGATGTGTGCGTGATGGGCATGTTTCGCAGGTTGTTTAACAATTCAACATTATCCAACCTCTATTTTATTATTCCGGGACTCCTGATATTCGCATTATCCTATATCAGGATATCTCAATTCGGAAACGTTGTCTTTCAACTCCGGTTACTGGCATCGGCGTTGTTATTTGTCATCCTTGCAAGTACGGGCAGCGAATCTCCCACCATTATAATTGCCTTTGTGGGTGTGGCCATATGGTTTGTCCTCAGTGAAAAAACAAAACTGGATATTGTTCTGCTGTTGTTTGCCCTCATAATTTCAAGTTTTTCGCCTACCGATTTTTTCCCAAGATATATCAGGGATAATTTTATAAATCAATACGCATTGATCGTGTTGCCGCTGCTGCTTGTGTGGCTGAAGCTGAATTGGGACATGGCAAGAGATACAGCTAAAACCATGAAGGTTGATCAATAGAAAAAACATACAGGTGATCAAAAAAGGTGACCCAAAAGTGATCCGTGGATGGATCATGTACGATTGGGCCAATTCGGTTTACCAGCTCACCATTGCCTCCACCATCTTTCAGATCTATTACGGGAATGTGACCAAAACAGCCTCGGGTTCAGAAGTTCCCTTTTTTGGGATGCATGTTGAAAATACCGTTCTTTACTCCTGGGCCATCGCTGTGGCCTACTTTCTGATTGCGGTTTTCTCTCCGCTCTTTGCCTCCATGGCCGATTATACCGGTCGCAGGAAATCCTTCATGAAAATATTTACCTGGATCGGAGCCACCGGTTGCGGGGCGCTCTTCTTTTTCACGGGGAGGAATATCGAATTGGGGATCCTGGCCTTCGGCCTGGGCACCTTGGGTTATGCAGGCAGCCTGGTGTTTTATAACTCCTTCCTCCCGGTGATTGCAGAACCCGGAGAGCAGGACAGGATCAGTGCACGCGGCTATTCGATGGGATACCTTGGCGGTGTCATCCTCCTGCTGTTCAACCTGCTGATGATCGAACAGCCTGCATTGTTTGGTATTCCTGCAAATTCTGCATGGCCGGCCCGGATTTCATTCCTAACCGTATTTTTCTGGTGGATCGGCTTTTCGCAGATCACCTTTCGCTCGCTGCCGAAATATACTTTCCGGAAACGGCTCGGACAGGCCAAAGTTCTTGCCAATGGCTACAAAGAGCTCATGATGGTGTTCCGTCAGGTACGGAAATCAGCCCGGCTCAGCCTTTTCCTGGTCGGATTCTTTTTTGTTATGATGGGACTGCTCTCCGTCATGTACATGGCGGCCTCCTATGGGCAGAAGGAGGTGGGGCTTGGCGACAATGTACTGATCATGACCATTCTCCTGATCCAGTTTGTCGGCATGTTCGGCGCCTGGCTTTTTGCCAGGATATCAGGCAGGATTGGCAATCTCAAGGCCCTTATCATTGCGGTTGTCATCTGGATTTTTATCTGCTTTGGTGCCTACTTCATCACCAATGCCGCCGGCTTTATCACGGCAGCCTTTTTCATCGGACTCGTCATGGGCGGCGCCCAATCCCTGGCCCGTTCCACCTATTCCAAAATGCTCCCGGAAACCACCGATCACACCTCCTTTTTCAGCTTCTACGACGTGATGGAAAAATTAGCCACCGTAGGCGGGTTGTTCGTTTACGGATTGATAGAACAAAGCACACGCTCGATGCGCTATTCCATTGTGGCCATCGGGGTATTCTTCCTGGTTGGCCTGTGCTTTCTGCTGCTAACCTTGAGAAAAGAGAAAATGACAGATTTTCAAAGTATTTCACCTCGTTAATCACCCCTGAAAGACATCAAGGAGGATTTGCTGGCCGGGTATCACCTCACAGCCATCGGAATTTTCGGCTCCTTTACAAGGGAAGATTTTCGGGAGGATAGTGATATCGATATTCTTATTGATTATGAACAACATATTGGAATTGAATTCATTGACTTAGCCGAAGAGCTCGAAAAAATACTCGATCGCAAAGTGACTCAGTTAAAAATCAAATCTAAAAAACAAATACACAACACCGTTAAGAAACAACTGGGATATCTCAAGCGAAACATAAAAAGCGTCAACAGGTTTTTAGACTCATATGACAGCTAAGAGCAAAACCGCTTGGAAGGCCCAGGGCAGTGGATGTGGAACATGTAAGACCGGGCGAAAGAAATCCAATCGAAGGTGCTTTTGGACAAGCCAAAACAGCTTACGGTTTAAACCGGGTAAAAGCAAGACTGGCTGGGACAAGCGAATCGTGGATCGCCACCATTATCCTCACACTCAACCTGATTAAATTAATCGGTTTGGGTGCTTATTGCCAACTTTTATCGATGGTAACTTTTTCAGCAGAACAGTTGTCGGAATTGTTTCAGGATTTTATGGATCGACCTATCCTGCTGCCAAATTTTGAACAGAAATACGCCTGACATAATCAGCATGCCATAAATACAACATTTAAGACTGGTTTTCACTTTTGAACAAAAAAGAATCGAATAGGCAACCTCCCTTCAAATGAAAGGAGGTTGAAAATCATTTGAATTCATTTAATGAAGACCCAATTATGCTGAAATGGCATTTGTGAGTTTATACATTCAGGTTATTTGACCAATTGTGATACTCGATTTAATTTTTATTCACCAAAAACCTGATGGTTCTCTGTCTGTTTTCAGATCTCAAAACACCGAAGTAGATTCCGTCTGGTAATCCGTTGATATTTATTGTAAAGCTGGAATTTCCCATAACCTTTTCCTGTTTCAGCATAATAACCTTCTTTCCCAGAAGGGTTATCACCTCAAAACTCACATCCGCCTTATGAGGCAGGTAATAGGGAAAGGTAGCATGATTTATTACCGGATTCGGATAATTCTGGAACAAAAAAATGTCATTGGGATCGAATAATCTGTCATCAACACCTGTCTGCGTCGGAAATTTCTTTGTGATGATAAATTCTACCAGGTTTTTGGCTTGTATCGAATCCATAAAGTACAAAGGCAATGATAAAACAACAACCTTATAATCCTGTCCCAAATATTCAATTCCAACCGGTTTACCTTTCATCATTCCAAGGGAGGTTGATGTGTCAAATTTCGAATCAAAACGGTAAATTACCGCACCGGCCTGAGCCGGCACAAGGGTCTCAATATTTTTAATATGCAACGGATTGTTGGAAAGACTTTTCAACGGATCAACATAAATTGAGTCGTATCCCGTAACTACAGGATATGCCCCGCAAAACAGGGCGTTAAACATCCGGTGTGCCTCTTTTATTTTAAATAAGCCATAGATTTCATCTAACTGTGAAAATATTTTATTGTATTCACTATTTGAGGCGAGAAGGGCTGATGGTTGCGGACAGGAAAGGAGGAGGTTTCCTTGATTTTTCAGGTAAGTGAAAACTTCGTTTTGGTTTTTAAGGAAGGCAGAATTCAATTTATTCTGGTATAAATTGGATGACAACCATGCTACACGCTTGTAATGGCCCAATATTCCCGGGTTAAAATTTGTGTCAGTGGAGGCATCAATAAAATCATAGGTAAAATCCCGGAATATCCTTTTATAATAATCAATTACCAGGGAATCAGCGGGGTCACCTGTGTTTCCTTTTGCATCTTTGATAACCAATAATTCCCTGTCCAGGCTCATCCTGTAACCTGAAACGGAATTTGAGGTGGTACTTTCAAAATTATCCTTATTAACGGAAGTGATTTTATAGAAATAATTTGTTCCCAATGATGCTGTTAAATCTTCAAAAACCGTGTCGGACACGATGGAAGGATTGATCTTAATAAATGTCGAATCATCATAAATGCTCCTGTAAATATTAAACCCGGCCATGGTAGCATTCTTTCGGCCAGACCATAAAACCTTTATCCTGTCTTTGTCTGAATGGGTTGTGAGGTTGTATGGAACAGGAACATAATGCTCATTAAGCACTGCCGCACAATATGCACGGGTTACTTCCCGGCACATGTCCATATTAAGATATTGAATACTGTCGTTATCGGTATGGATGCGACCATTATAATCTTTCTCAAAGATTGTCCCAATATTAAATCCGTTGTCAATGAATGGGCGTTCATTGCCTGCAAATATATCTCCGATCTCAGGAAGCAGATTCACATAGGATTGAATGCATTGCATTATCAGGTCGCCGGTCCAAAAGGTGCGTTGATGTTTTACCTGGTAGACACTGACCGGAAAAGTGCCGGAATTTGTATATGCAATCATATCCATGCTGAACATCACCCTGATATTTTCTTTATTTTGAAGGGCTTTATTGACATAATGTTTGGCGCCAAATAACAGCACCTCTTCACTGGATAAAGTCGTAAACCTGATGGTTGCAAAGGGTTGAAAATTTACTTTTTTTAGAACACGGGCAATTTCAAGCATCCCTGCCATTCCACTGGCGTCATCATCCGCCCCCGGCGCTAAAATCCGTTGATCTGAAGTTTGATTAGCAGCATCAGGATGGCAACCAAAAAGGTAAACCTCGTTTGCCGATGAACTGCCAGGTAAATCTGCAGATACATTGTATTGCCAGATACTGTCAATGGGAGGATACTTGTTTATTATTTTAAAAGAATCGATGGCCACATTTACATAACCGAAGGATTGAAATTTTCCGACAGTCCATTCTGCAACAGCTCGTCTGTTATCTGCATAAACAGAACGGGTTCCAAAACTGCAAAGCTGTAGAATCGTCTGATAAATGCTGTCTTTATTTATTTCTGAAATTACTTCGGTGATTTTCGGATTAGCTGCAGCTGTATTTTTTATTCCGCAGGAGATATTTTGACCTGTCAGATTCAGTACCGGGATCAAGGTGAAAAGGAGAAGGACCAGAAAAATTTGAAATATTTTCATGAGTTGGGAGGACTTAAAAATAATGTAACTAATCAGTCCTATTTATAATGAGCGATTACATTGAGGGCTTGCAGCACATCTTGTTTGTTTTTGATGGCTGTTTCGATAATGGATCTCAGGATGGCAAAGTTTTCGGCAGCAAACATAGTCTTGAACTGACCGGA
>CAJAUM010000028.1 GCA_903945175.1 uncultured Bacteroidales bacterium
CATCCCATTGAAATCAAAAATCATGGCCGCAAGGCCTATAGTTTATTTAAATTTGGTTTGATGTTTCTTGCTCATGCTTTGCTAAATCCATTGTCAGTAAAGGATCGTATGAGTTCAATTCAAATTTTGTCATGTACTTAGTAAAATTATATAAAAATGACGAAAATATGAAAGAAGTTAAATTAACCAGGCAGGAACTTTACGACCTTGTTTGGACAGAATCGATGCTGTCCTTGTCAAAGATTTATGCGATCTCAGACGTAGGTCTTCGGAAAAAATGCAAAGCCCTTGAAATACCATTGCCCAATGTCGGCTATTGGGCAAAAGTTTCGGCTCCGCTTTTAAACACTACCACCTGACGGCATAAAACACTGCCATAGCTCTGTATCTTTTGTTTTAATTACCTTTTCCAAAGGTGGTCTTGGGATGACCTCCGACACTGATTATGTGGTTTCATTTTTGGATCTAAAACAAGGCCATGGATTTGATGCACTTTGATTATATTTTGTAATTCTGTTAATTGAAAAGTGTACCACATTTCATTTAATGTGTTTCTGCTTAAACGCAGAACGGGCCTCAGTTTCCTGAAGCCCGCCTCATGGATAGATACCTCCTTATCCGGGGGTGATTCATCCCCACGGAGGGTTTGTGCATTAAGATCGTTACTCGTATTGCTTTTGTAACTCATCGCCCTGGTACTTACGATAACTCGGTCCTTTGATTTCCACTTTGATCGAGTAATGGAAGATTCGGTCCAGGATCGCCTTGGTTGTAATGGGATCACCCAGGTAATCGCCCCAGTCTGCTTCTTCCACGTTAGTAGTAAAGATCAATGATTTCTGGAGTTTGTACCTCTCGTCGATCACTTTAAAGAGAAGATGTGCTTCCTTGGTCACCTGCAACTCTAAGCGGTCATGTCCCATTTCATCGATCACCAGCAGGTCTGCAGTCACATACTTTCTCATGCGCTGCAACAGGGTTTTTTCGTACACCCCGGCATTGAGATCATTGAGCATAGCGGCACAAGGAGTGTAAAAAACCTTATAGCCTTTTTCACAGGCGATCATGGCCAGGGCCTGGGCGAGATGCGATTTTCCTGTTCCACATGAGCCCAGGAACAGGATCGAGGAATGAGCCCGCATAAAATCCATCGTGGCCAGATCCATGATCAGCTTCTTCTTTAACTTGGGCTGGAAGGAAAAATCAAAGTCGGATAGCAGCTTCAGGGGTTGTGGCAGTCGGCTCTCCTTGATCCGGTAACGGATACTGCGTTCTCGCTTTGCGCTGGCCTCCGCCTGGATCACATCGAACAAAAAATCATAAAAGCCGACCTCCGATCGGTTCGCTTTCCCGATCATCGATTCCCACTGCTCTTTGAGGTTCTTTAACCCCAGATACCGGCAGTTCTCCAAAAAAGTATCTGTTTCTTTGTGGTTCATCTCTTTCATGGTGTTCTATGTTCAGGGCAGTAGTCTCAGTTCATTCTTTTTAGTGGCATTGAGCTTAAGAAAGTTCTCGATCGATGCACTGTCATAGATCCGGTGCTGCATCGCTCTTCGGATGGCGATCATGATATCATCCACGTGATAATTGACTTTCAACGACAGAATTTGCCTTAGATGGTGGGTGGAACTTGAGGCTTTGTACCGCTTAATAAGCTCAATGTACTGTGTCATCTCGGCCCCGAAGGCCTCAAGCCTGGAGGTGATCTCACTGCTGCTGAGTGATACTCTCGGGCGCTCTCCCTGCCAGGTCCGACCCACGTATCGGTCCTGCCGGCCTTTTTCGGCCAGGATATAACACTGGATCTGCTCGCACGAGGGTGCGTAAATAACGATTTCCGTATCGCTCACCCTCACCACACAGGATTCAAACATGTATTTGGCGGGCACCACATAATAATACCCGCACCACTCGATACAGGATTCATTGTTCACCACCCGGTATTCCAAACGGGACGTATCGTACTGCTCGCGGGGTAAAGCTTGTAAAAAACCATGTTCTTCTTTAAACCGCTCAAGCGGACTTTGACGGGTCGAGCGATGGATCCTCAGATCGTTAGTCCCTGTGAGCCATGTTCGTAAGGCTTCCTTCAGATCGGTGAGATCGTAAAACTTGCGGGCGTTTAAAAAGTTCACTTCCATGTAGTAAAACGGACGCTCGATCTTCAGGTTCTCCTGGGGCTTTCCCGGATGGATGGCCAGGGGACGAAAACGGTAGTGGCTCGCGAAGGCAAGCAGCTGTTTGTTGAACACCGGCCCTCCGAGCTCCCACCGATCCACGCAGGCTTTCTGATTGTCGCTCTTGATCTCACGGGGAACTCCGTCAAAGTAAACAAACGTGTTAACCATGCTCTTGAACAGGGTGCGCTGCGTCTTGTCTTCCACAACCTCGATGTATTGTCGTCGACTATAACCCAGGATAAAACTGAAAAAAGTAACCTTTTTCCCTCCTCCATCCGTAAAATCGATCACATAGTCGCTCCAGTCATGATACCCACGCTCGCCCGGGGCCGTCTCGATGCAGCGGATAGGATCGGGAAGTTGCTTACCCATCACCCCCGAGAGATAACCATGCAGGATGGTGCGGCCCCCGGTATAGCCTTTTTCGCGGATCATCTCCAGGATACGTTGCTTGGTTGGTGGGGGATCGGTATACTTCTCCAGGATCTCTGCAATGGTTTCTTTGTAGGGATCCAACAATGAGCTTTGGGGCGTTTTTTCCTTTATCACCCCTTCAGCGCTGTTTCTTTGGCTTTCATTCAGCCGTAGAATGCGGCTCACCCTCTCGCGGCTTACCTTTAGCTCGATGGACAGTCGGCGCACCGACCATCCTTTTCCATACAGCGTCACAATGCTGTTTTCTAATGCTTCATCTTTCATCGTCAGGTTCTTTTTGATCAATCAGAGACGCAATCAAACGGGCCTTGGCTGAGACCTTTCTTAGCTTCGGACTCAGGATCCCCTTCTCCAAATCGCTTAACTGACCGGTGTGAATATGATTGTACTGACCGGTAAATATGTTTTGCTGCAGATAGAGCAGCTCTGTCGTTTTTAACAGCTGGTTGCCGTGTCTGCATAAGCGGCTGTCATAGATTTCATGCTCTTTGGTTTGCTTTTCTATCGCTTCCAGAGGATGCTCCAGCAGGTATTGCTTCTGTGCTTGACTGCCCGACGAGAGGTATTTATTGATGAGCCACGCGCTGGAGCGGCTGCTTAAATCATGTTCCATGATCGATCGGGTAACCTCCCCCTGGTTGCCGCGCGGCAATTTGATGATCTCCCGGGCATGGGCCGCGCTGATCTTTCCCAGGGTGAGCTGCGATTGTACCGTCTCATCCAGGCGTTCCACCAGAGATATCCTCCTGCATACCCAGGCTGCGGAGTAACCCGTGAGCTCGGCGATCTGCTTTTGGTTCATCCCGTGCTCGTTCTTCAAGCTGCATACGATCAGTCCTTCCTCGTAATCCACCAGCGGGCTGCTCTCTTTATTATACGCCAGGATCATGGCCTTACCAACGCTCTCCTTCACATCCAGGACTTTTCCAAGTAGTGTGCTTAGTGCCAGTTTCTCTGCCGCGTAATACCGCTTAAAGCCATCGATCAACTGATAGCCGGCCTCACTGTGGCGCGTGATCACCGGCTGTAGCTGGCCTACCCGCTCAAGCGAGTGCTTCATGGCTTTGATCTGGGATGGAAAAACCAACCGGTACACCGATAAACTGGTATCAAAATACTCAAGACTTATCGTTTTCAACACCACTTCACTCTCCATCGTTGTTTTTTTGGCAAAGCTATCATGCCACCACCGGCTTTGCAATCGCGTCCGTCTTTACAATACGGGTAGTTGCTGCTGTGAAAACGTTGGAGTATTCTGTAATACTGTCAGTTGAACCATTAACGCGTCCGTCTTTACAATCTTTTCCTTCTTACTTTTATCCCAAGGTAAAAGTGCGTATAACCCTGGATTGATAAGCCTTCCCGATGGTAACGCGTCCGTCTTTACAATCTTTGTGCATGAGTACACCATCTTTCGATTTTCATTGCGCTTTTGCTGTTGTTCAAAGTTGTGGGTAACATACTCCGGGTGAGTTTCCCTGTACTTTTGCTGATAAACGTGACCATGACGATGCTTTCGCCAACGCTTTTTGGATGCCTGTCGTCGCTCCCGATACCTCTCGTCAGTCTTGATTTTCAACAGTTCCCATGCATTTTTTCTCGCTTGCTGACACCCCTTTTGCCCGCAATACCGCTGAAAACTCTTGATACGGGGGTTCCGTTTGAATAACTTCCCGCAGTGTTTACATCTGAACATTCTGGCCATCACCAATGCTTTTACTTTAATCCAGATAAAGCATACGAATGATCGCCACAGAAGTGTCGTCCCAAACAAACATTATATCAAAATTGTTCTGAAAAATTAGCCGGCAGTGGTTTTTACCGACATCTGGCAGTGTTTAGAATCGACACCGAAAGCAAAAGTCCAGTTTGGGAAAAAAGTATTGAAAAGAAGGAAGTTGGGAGAATTTGACGGGGACCAGTCAGTTACGCTCTGTCTAAGAGAAGAATCGGATTTAACTAAAACATCCAGAACCGAATTGCTCAGACAAATTGAAGCAGATGAATCAATGAATCTTCAGGTTCCTGAAAAGCTTTCAAATCCTGACAAACTGATTATTTCCGTACGAGAAGACTTATTCAAGAGCAAAGTATGGAATAAGAATGAAGGCATTGTATACAGTTCAAAAGGAGAACTGGATATTAAGGTAAGTCCTAAAAACATTAGCAGGGCTCTTCGGATTATGGATACATTGATCAAAGCTTTGAGACACAGAGGGCATGATCTTAAAATTGACAATGGCCATACGTATGTTATCATTAACGGAGAAAAGTTCCCAATTTGTTGCAGGGAAAAACTATCCAGTGTAAAAATTAAAGGCACCTATTCCGAATATACTGATTTTCAGGCATCTGGAATCCTATCTCTTAGGATTGAAGCAAATTATAATACAAGAGAATGGGTAGACGGGAAAAGTCCGCTTGAAGAAAAATTGGCTACTTTAATTGTCTACCTTGAAATGAAGGGAAAACAAATGAGGGAAGAAAGAATTGAAAGAGAAAAGCGCTGGGAAGAACTACGGGAACAGGAACGGAAAGTAAAAGAGATCCAGGAACGCAAAGAAAAGGAACTCGAGTACTTTAAAGAACTGTTCCGTAAAGCTAAAAGACATGACAATGCTGAAAAATTAAGAAGATATGCTCAGGAATTAGAACAAAATTTGACAACTAGAAATATTTTGACCGATGAACTTAGGGATAAAATTGACTGGATACGTAAAAAAGCCGACTGGTATGATCCTTTTATTGAAGCAGAGGATGAACTGATGCGTGGGATCGACAGGGAAGAATTGAAAATGGAAAAAAGGACCTTCTATTGGTTGAATAAATAATGGATGTTAATTCACAAATTATCGTATATCGCGATTTGCAATAATTTATGCATTTATCTTGTTTTATAATATAATATGATGTAATATTGCATATCGCAATATGCAATATTTTTAAATTATGAAGCAGCTTCAATATAGCATGAAGCCACAGGATGTGGTAATACTACTGAAACTAATCGCGTTGGATACCGGCGACTGGCATCAGAAACCCTTGTCCGATGCCTTAAAAATGAGCCAGTCCGAAGTGAGCCAGTCGGTTGCCCGCTCAAAATTTGCGGGATTGCTTGATGGTTCCGGTAAAAAGCCAATGCGACTTGCCTTGTTTGACTTCCTCCAGTTCGGACTTACCTTTGTGTTCCCACAGAAACCCGGGCCGGTTGTAAGAGGGCTGCCTACAGCACATTCGGCCGCACCACTGAATACAGTTATTGTCAGTGATGAATCGTACGTCTGGCCTTGGGCGAAAGGAAAAATCAGGGGACATTGCATTGTACCGCTCTATTCCTCAGTTCCCGATGCGGCCATGGCAGACGCGCAACTCTACGAGCTGCTCGCATTGACTGATGCATTGCGTATTGGCAGAGCCCGTGAAAGAGATTTGGCAATAATTGAATTAAAAAAAAGAATCCTGCATGGAGAATAAACGGATCAATCTCAGAATGGTGGCCGCTGTTGCAAAAGGCTTACAGGAATTGCGTTCCAAAATGGTTTTTGTCGGCGGGGCAGTCATCAGCCTATATACCGACGATCCGGCGGCAGATGAAGTAAGACCTACTTCCGATATCGACATGACCATTCAACTGACAGGATTTTCGGACTGGTCAAACATTCAGAAGCGATTTGCTGACTTAGGCTTCTATCCCGATCCCAATGGTCACGCAATATGTAGTTACCTCTATAAAACCATTTCTATTGATATCATGCCTGCTGAAGATGGTCCAATTGGCCCGGCAAACAGCTGGTATAAGCCGGGTTTCAGTTTTTTGCAGGAAGTTCCTGTCGAAGATGAAATAATTCAGATTTTATCCGCACCCTATTTTTTGGCGACCAAGTTTGAAGCATTTCATACACGGGGTGGCGATTACCGGACAAGCTACGATTTTGAAGATATTGTTTATGTCATTGATAATAGGGTTGGAATTGTTGCAGAGATCCTGAATGCGGATCATAAGGTAAGATCATTTCTTAAAGAAGAGTTTAGAAAAATAGTCTCCTCACCCTATACAGAAGAAATAATCCGTGCGCAGATTCATCCTTTTATAGTAGATGAACGGTATCCAATCGTTTTTGCAAAGCTAAAGCAGGTTATTTCTTGAATAAGGACCATTAAACACTCGGTTGGAGCAAATTCCTTAACTCCCTTTCACATTTTCACCGATTGTTTTCCGCTCTCTGCCGGGAGGTTGTACTGTTCAATCGAAAACACATCGACCACCCTTGCTATCCGATATATCTTTGCTTCATCAACCTCAAACAAAAACAAAATGAAAGCAATCACCACCATCAAAACCCTGATCTTAACCGGAATGTTTCTTTTTTCAGTGAACATTATGTTTGCATCATCCCATTCCGATTCAAGGTATATGAACAGTGAAGCTGCTTCATTAAACACCCTCATTTTAGCTCCGTCAACGCCCGCATTTGCAACATTTGAGGAAATTTCAGAATCAACGGTTTCTATCCTGACTATATCAGATTTCGCTCCAACCACACCGGTTGATGCAACATTTGAAGATGCAATGGATGCCGTTATGATCTTCGACGGCCTTGCTCCTGTTCTTCCAGGTGAGGCTTCGTTTGAGGATGAGATGTTAAATCCAAAGGTTGATATTGCTTCATTGGCCCCGGCAACACCGTTATTCGCTGATTTCGAATAACATTCAACATACTTCCCGCCTTCATTTCTGAAACCGCTCCGCAAGGGCGGTTTTTTGTATAATCATTATTTTCATCCTTTTCCTCCCCGGCCGGGAGACGGTTATTTTAAGGCATGAAGCAAGTTCACGTTACCTGGCCGGAATCAACTCGTATAGGGTATGTTCATCAACATTATTTGCAACAAATGTTGCAAACTGGTCAAGCTCATGCATATTGGCCTGACCAATACGCATTCTCATAATCCAGATGGTTCCGGTAGGTGGTTTTTGGCGGCCATCTGCTTCAACAATCCTCGCTATAACACCAAAAGGGGTATCCTGTTCCAATTTAATGCGCATAACCGTGAGGTCGGCATGGGTCACCGAATTACTTATACTTAATGTTACCATATTCCCTGATTTTAAAAATGAGTGAATAAATAGAAGCAGAGTAAAAATTGATGCAACTAAATTAAAAATAATTGTTCACAAAAAAAATAGATATATTTGATAGGGTAAAATTGATTTTTCATGAATCATCTAAGTACATGACAAAATTTGAATTGAACTCATACGATCCTTTACTGACAATGGATTTAGCAAAGCATGAGCAAGAAACATCAAACCAAATTTAAATAAACTATAGGCCTTGCGGCCATGATTTTTGATTTCAATGGGA
>CAJAUM010000029.1 GCA_903945175.1 uncultured Bacteroidales bacterium
CAACATTAAGCAAACTTGCCTTATGATAGGATATCTGTTTTCAGGGGGTCAATTTGCCCCGTAAAGAGGGGGTCAATTTGAAGCGTAATCAGGGGGTCAACTTAAAACGTACGGAGGGGGTCAATATGTGCGTATTTTCCATAAAACCGGAGGAATTGTATTGAAAAATGTGTCATCAGGATTTACTGGATGTATATCCGACAGAAGAATTGAGACCAATTGCCCTGCCGGATTTAAATTTGCCAATCCCATAACGGTAACAGCCTTGCCAAATAAAGGTTTGAGCAACTCCCTCGTTATTGAAATACAAAGTTAAAATAAAAACTTCACGATTGAATCCAGTACAATTTATATTTCCATTAGCGGTATAATTATTAATATGAGAGCATACTCATTTTTATTGATAATAATTGGATTTTCACTTTTTGTTTTCAGCCAAAATGACTCAACAAATGTCCTTTTTAAAGCTGGCTCCATGAATGAAGAACTTAATGATTGAGTTTATAATTTGATTGACTGCGGGTGAAGGAGCGGCGATAATCCAAAGCCCCGGCATCGTGCGACACAGTCTGCAATTTTCCAAACTAAGCGACACAAATTTGTTTGATCTTGAAGTTTTTTGATCAAGGTTTTTGTTAAAAAATGTCACAAGAATTGTACAACTGAAAAAAATAGATTATATTTGTGACAAAATATACGCATGCCAAAAACCCCGAAATCAATCAATCATGGAACTTAAACAAATAATAGTCAATAATTTAAAGGCTTATCGCCAGAATCTCGGTTATACCCAGGATGATCTTGCAAGTTATATAGGAATTGATAGAAGTTTAATAAGCCATTATGAAAATGGCACTAGAGAAATCACGCTGGTTCATTTGAACAAGTTTGCCGATCTTTTTGGAATTGAGACCGATGATTTCCTGGTTAATAATAGCAGTGAAAAAAATGTTAACATGGCTTTCGCATTTCGAAGCCATGGAATGGAAAAAGAAGATTTATCAAGCGTTGCTGAATTTCAGAAGATTGTGAAGAATTATATAAAAATTATAAAACTGGTAAAAGGTGATTAACAAACTAATGATCAAAGAGGTTGATCGTCTTGCATCAAACTTCAGAACAGAAAACGGATATGGTGTAAATGAACCCATCCATTTAAACAGTTTACTCCTTAGGAAAAATATTATCACGATTTTCAGACCCTTATCGTCAAAATTTGCTGGTATGGCGATAAAAGCGAATGATGATCTGAAGTTTATGATGGTGAATCAAAAGCACAGTTTGGGTAAACAGCATTTCACCATTGGTCATGAACTTTATCACCTTTTTATCCAGGAAAAATTTACTTCACAACGATGCATTACAGCATTATTCGATAAACAAGACGACATAGAAGAGCAAAAGGCGGATATTTTCGCAGCATGTTTACTACTTCCCGAAACCGGCATTACCGAATTAATTCCGATATCTGAGAGGCAAAAAAGAAACATGATTTCCGCTGAAACCATCTTTAAGATCCAGCAGTATTATAGCCTATCTATAAACGCTGTTATTTACCGGCTTATTGAACTTGGCTTCGTTGATAAAATCTATTTTGACAAATATAGTAACGATAAAAAAAACACTGCAAGGAAACTCGGATATGACATTTCTCTTTACGAATCTGGAAATGAATTTAAAGTCATCGGCGATTATGGTTTGCTCGTCAATCATTTATACAAAAACAGAAAAATATCTGAATCCTATTACCTTGAACTACTCAATGCTATAAACATTGATCCATTTGAACCAACTGAAAACGAAAATGAGTAGAGAGGTGCTAATACTGTTGGATTCGGATGTTGTAATTCACCTTTTCAAGGCCGATAAAATATCTTTACTGAATGAACTTTTTCCTGGACGGGTAAGAATGCTAGACGTAGTTCTTGAAGAATTATTGAAAAACAGGTCAGTACGGAATGTTGTTGAAAATCTTTTCACCTATAAGCAAATAGAAGAAATTACTTTCCCAACTACATCAAATCAACAGCTTTTCCAGGAGTTTATTGAACTTAAATCAACGATAACCGGAACAGGGGAACGTGCATGCCTTGTCTATTGTAAACATTATCAAAATATTATTGCAAGCAGCAATACAACTGATATCATACCTTATTGTAATGCACATGGTATTGCTTTTCTAACAACCCTCGATATCTTGTCAATAGCAATGGAGAGACATTTAATTTCGGAAACAGAAATTAACACCCATATTAAAAAGATAACAAAGAATAATGAGAGTTATCTGTGCTGTGACACAATTGCAGAGCACAGGAAAGTACATTTTGACAGACACAAGTTGCTGTATTAGAATTCCTTAAATAATCGTTATGATGGCGGATCATTTTGTTGACGTCAATAAAATGATCTATCCCAAACCCGGCAACTCCGTGCGCGAATACGAACGCATCCCCCTGGGCGCCGACATAGACCAGTACTGCCAGCGCGAAGTCAAGCCACATCTGCCCAACAGTTGGATGGCCCGCAGTAAAGACAAAACCGGGTACGAGATCAACTTCACCAAATACTTGTACAAATACAAACCCCTGCGGAGTGTGGAAGAAATCACCAAAGACATGCTGGATCAGAAAAAGGAGGATGAGGGAACATACCAGGAAATGTCCTCTTTGATCTGGAGTGTGGCGGATGATGTGCTGAGGGGCCAATCCTGTTCACCAAAGTAAACTTGCACGCTTAAATTCCTGCGCAATTAATTGACTGCCGCCAATCCCGCCGCCGGATAATATGTGCTTATCCAATGAATTTCACCAAAATATGAAAATAATTTATTAAAAAACAAGGCATAATTATGCCATGATAAGGCATAATAATGTCATTGGATATTTGAATGATACAGTTGATATTTGCCTTGATATAAATTCTTGTTTCAAAACCTTTTAAATAACGAATGATACCAATCACATTTCCTATCCCGAATCTGATTCTCACATATAATATACTTCGGCTGTTTGAGTTTGCAAACAAAAGCAAACTTAAACGCTCAGTATAACTGCATCTAAACACGATTGCTTTCGCAATCCTGTCAAGATGCAGTATATTATAGCTTATATGTTGAAAAACCTTGTTGGCCGGGGTAAATAATTCCCGGATAAAAATAGTAGATATGAAAAACCAGGTTATCGAAATTCTTCCAAATACAAAGGCTGAGTGACAAATCACATGGGACATAAGGGAGCTAAATCTTTAGGTCAGAAATACCGAAAATTGTTCTTCTGCGTGATAGTGATTATTTTTATTGGTATTGACTCACAATCACAACCCTTATCCATTTTATGGCAACAATGTTACGGAGGAAGTATGGATGATTTTGGAGTATCTGTTCTTCCTTCAAATAATGGTTTTATGCTGCTTGGACAAACATCGTCTCATGATATGCAAGTAAGCGGTAATCATGGTGAAGAGGATTTCTGGCTTGTGAATATTGATTCAAACGGGAATTTTTTACAATCTAAATGTTACGGAGGTAATGATTTTGATGCTCCAACTCAAATGATTGCCTGTCCCGGTGGTGGTTTTGCCCTGTTCGGCTCTACACCTTCAGTTACTGGAACCGCCATAGGAAATCATGGAGGGATCGATTATTGGATTATTAAAGTGGATAACGATGGTAATTTTCTATGGCAGAAATGCCTTGGTGGCAGCTGGATGGATATTGGGATGAGAATTTCTGTTACCTCTGATTCAGGCTTTGTCTGTCTGGGTTATTCTAACTCCCTTGATGGTGATGTCACAGGCAATCATGGTGCATTTGATTATTGGGCGATTAAACTTGATAAAAACAGTAATGTAAAATGGGAAAAATCTCTCGGAGGATCGTCTCAGGATGATGGATTAACTGTGACCGCAACAAACGATGGAGGAGTGATTGTTGGAGGCTGGACAGGTTCGACGGATGGCAGTGTGCAATGTCAGCATCATAGTGAAATTGATGCATGGGTAATAAAACTTGATTCAGCAGGTAATATTGAATGGCAAAAATGCTATGGGGGGAGTCTTAACGAATCAATACCTGCCATAATACAATTAGATGATGGAACTTATATTTTCGCCGGTGCTACTGAATCAAATGACGGGGACGTGAGCGGTAATCATGGAGGTTGGGATTTTTGGGTTATAAAAACTGATCATTGGGGAAATCTTCTCTGGCAAAAATGTTATGGGGGTTCCTATAATGAACTACCTGCATTTATTAAAAGACTTTCCGACGGCAATTTTATATTAGGCGGCCTTACTTACTCAAATGATGGAGATGTTAAAAATAATCATTCGTTTTCCGAATATGCTGACATGTGGTTGATTAAGATTTCTCCTGACGGTAATTTAATGTGGAGTCAATGTTTTGGCGGTACTGACAATGAAACAATGCATGATGCAATTGAACTAACCGGTAAAAGACTGTTATTAATAGGAGGTTCTTATACTTCTGACAACACCGGTGATGTACAATGTACTCATCATGGACCGGGAAGCGATGATATGTGGTTGCTTATGGTAAATGACTCCACAATGGTAGGTGTGAATGAACATACAGATCTGGAAGACATGCTTGATGTGTATCCAAATCCAGCAAGTGATCATATAACATTTTCATACAAAGCAAATGACAATATTACTGGAATCCGGATACAGATTGTTGACCAGATGGGCCAGGTTTGCAAAGTACTCAACCTGCCGACGTTGTCTGACGAGGTTATATGGGACACAAGGATTATTCCAGCAGGTGTGTATTTCTACTTTTACGCTGTAGCCAATGTTAGAAAAGCAGGAAAGATAGTAATCATCAGGAATTAATTCTTAAACTCGGAATTTCAGGATATAATAAACAATGAAAATATGAAACGATTATTCCTTGTTATTTTCGGACTAGCCATGTCCTTACCAAGTTGGACGCAACCTTGTCTGCCAAATGGTATAACATTTAGCACTCAATCCCAGATAGACAGCTTTCATACAAATTTTCCCAATTGTACAGGAATTGAGGGTGATGTTGTTATCAATGGTATAAACATTACAAATCTGTATGGGTTAAATGCAATAACCAGTATCGGCGGAGAATTAGCAATAGTTATTAATGACTCCTTAACAACATTGGGTGGACTTGAAAACCTCGTATCCGTTGGCGCCACGCTTACAATTTTTAATAATCCTGTCCTTAATAGTTTGACAGGTTTGGAGAAACTGAATTCTGTCGGGGGAAGCCTTGTTGTTTATATGAACGATATTCTACCAAGTCTCATAGGCTTGGATTCTCTCAAAGATGTTGGTGGGGAAATTCAAATTCATACAAGCAATGCCCTGATAAGCTTAAATGGTTTGAAGTCACTAACATCAATTGGTGGGGACCTTGGTTTATGGGATAATCCAATATTATCAAATCTTAACGCCTTGGAAGGATTAACCTCCGTTAAAGGGTCAATTAGTTTAACAAATAACAATTCCCTGACCTCTCTGAAAGGTTTAGATAATGTAAAGGCGGATTCGATTCATAGCTTACATATTACTTCTAACAGCATTTTGTCAACCTGCGCTATCAAATGTATTTGCGATTATCTTGCTATTCCAAATATGCTAATAGAAATTCTTGATAATGCAACAGGTTGTAACAGCGAAGAAGAGGTAGATACTGCCTGCATGGCTCTTTCTGTTGATTATAATACATCTCAGGATTTATTTTCTATTTACCCTAACCCGGTGTCAACCAATGTTACTATAGAATCAACAAAAACACAACCTGGTATTTATATCAGCATCATTAACCTTCAGGGAATAAATATGATAAAGTGTTCTATCAGGGATAAAAAGACAATACTTGATGTGAATAATCTGCCAAGAGGGGTTTATTTGGTAAAGATTATTTCTTTAAGCTCAACAAATAATTATAAACTCGTTAAGAACTAGAATAAAACAAATTATACTGCATCCTGGCAGGATTGCGAACGCAATCATGCTTAGATGCAGTCATACTGAGCGTTTGAGTTTGCTTTTATTTGCAAACTCAAACAGCCGAAGTATACAACAGTGCATAACAAGCCTCTACGCCCAATGTTACGCGCGAACATGATCGCTGACGCGATCCCATCAACACAGACCCATTCCAAATAATTGGATCATTTGGAAATTTAAATTGATATGCATAAATTTACAACGCCATAACACAAATATATAGAATCCTTACTATGTCGAAGTTCCAGGAATTGTCCTCTTTGATCTGGAGTGTGGCGGATTATAATACTCCCCAAAATTCAGACCACGAGTTAAGTTGAAAATTAGTTCTAATTTTAACCGTGGATTATGAAAGCAAAAAGAAGAAAATTTACAGCGGCCTTTAAGGCTCAGGTAGCCATTGAAGCACTCAAGGAGCGGGAGTCAATGGTAGAATTAGCAAAGCGATTTGAAGTTCATCCAAACATGATTGCCAAGTGGAAGCAAGAATTTGTAGAGCGCTCTTCGGAGATCTTTGAAACTGCCCCGCCCGAAGAAAATTTTGAAGCAGAAAGAGAGAAGCTGTTTGCCAAGATCGGACGACTCGAAATGGAGCGTGATTGGCTAAAAAAAATTTCAAAAATGGCCGGACTATGAAAGAGGTCATGAGTTATATTACTGAAAATAAGCATATAAGCATTAGGCACCAATGTGAACTTGTTGATATCCATCGTAGCAATGTTTATTATCAAACTGTTGGAGAATCTGTGGAAAACCTTGAATTCATGCGGTTAATGGATGAGCATTATCTGGATCATCCGACCTATGGCGTACTTCAAATGCAGGATTTTCTGCTTTTATTGGGGTTCTTAGTCAATGTTAAACGGGTTCGCAGGTTACTACGTAAGATGGGGCTTATGGCGATATACCCCAAACGAAACCTAAGCAAACTGGGCTCTGCCAAATATATCCGACCATATCTTTTAAGAGGATTGAAAGCGGTGAGGCCTAATCAAATCTGGGCGGTTGATATAACGTACATACCGATGACTGGCGGGTTTATGTATCTTACTGCGATAATTGACCTGTACAGCCGTTACGTTGTCGGCTGGGACATCTTCAATACTCTTGAGGCAGACAACACTCTGGAGGTATTTAAACAAGCTGTAGCGAGCCATGGCAAGCCGGAGATTATCAACTCGGATCAAGGCAGTCAATTTACTTGCGCATTATGGACTGAGTACGTTGAAAAAGCAGAAGTAAAAATAAGCATGGACGGCAAAGGCAGGGCCATTGATAATATTTTCATCGAACGTCTTTGGCGTACGGTAAAACAAGATTACGTTTATTTACACCCCGTTAACAATGGAACGCTGCTGTTTGTCGGCTTAAAAGGATTTTTCCAGAAATACAATAATAAAAAGCCTCATCAGGGAATCGGAAGAATCAGTCCTGTGCAATTGTATAAAGTAGCGGCCTGAAAAGTTATGAACAAAAGAAAAAAGGACCAAAAAAGAAAAGCTATTAATTGCGAGAATAACTCTGCGAGTTATTGCCCGCTATTAACAGCAATAACAACACAAACACCCTTATTAAATTCAATTAAGAAAAGACATTCTGTGGTCTAAGAAATGGGGAGTAGTATAGTTTCCGATACAATTAATCCGGATTGCGATTTGATTGTAAGTATTGATGAACCAAAAGTTGAATCCGAATTATCCCAAATGAGAGTCTATCCAAATCCTGCATCGAAAAGTCTTACAGTTGAATTTCCAAAATACCTGAAACAGACAGAAAAAAAATCAGGAATAACATCCTCTTCAGTTTATTATCAATGGGAAAATACGACGCTTGCTGTATCAAATATACAGGGAATGAAGATTCTGGAAAAAGAGATACCCAAAGCCATGACCGAACTGATGTTAGATATTTCATCCTGGGCTCATGGGATATATTTATTTACGTTAACCTGGAATCATGAGGTTATGTTTAATGAAAAAGTAATTATTCAATAAATTGGACCTTAGTACATGACAACTAAGGCCTTGACCAAAATTAATGAATTAGTTGACAGACCTCTTCCCAGAAAACTCGACCAATCTAAATTAGAGATTTTAGGCGATTGATGCTTACATAGTTCAAAATAATGCTACCAATGGTTTTGGGATTGTATTCTTTGGTTGAGAGCCTTTGTTAAACAGGAAAGTGATTGAAAAAGTTTTGGATTATTACCAACGAATCAGTTTGGATTCTGAAAAGCGGATCTCCTTTTCGTTGATCTCTACTCGACCTGGCCCTGGTTTAACCGCAACAAGCAGCATAGATTTCTTCTCTTTCTAAGGGGGGCCGGTTAAAAAGCTCCTGATCGGGAGACGGTTCCGGTCTCCCAAAAAAAAATTCCATAATCCTTCATTTGCAAATAGTTGTCAACATGTTTACCCCTTGATAAAGGCATGATCATGCCTATTAAGTGGAATAAGTATGTTGTTGCAAAACATGGAATTTCTATCTAGATTTGCGGTCAATCAAAAACCGAAAACATGAAAACCATCTTTTCATAAGGCCACAATTACATATGGGATACCAACTGTTGCAATTGATCCCCCACAGGAACCTTAATTCTGTTATTCATTTGTGATTATCTTGATATATAAACATGTTATGGGCAACTTAATAAAACCACCACCGATGAAAAAGCTATTATTCTTGATTTCTGCACTCTTTACTCTTTCGTCATTGGCACAACAACCAGTTTACTTTCCATTTCCCGAAAGTAATGCTCAATGGAATATGCACATGTTACAAATGGGTTGGCCTCCATTGGAAAAAAAATATTCAATTATCATATCAGGAGATACTCTTATTAACGGGTTTCTTTATCAAAAGTTAACGATTGTGAACCCTGTATGGTATAAAGGAGCAATCCGGCAGGACACCATAAACAGGAAAGTTTACATTATTCCTCCTGCTGCTGCAACGGAGGAACTGTTATATGATTTCACCATGCACGTGGGAGATACAGTAAAAGGTTATATTGAAAACTATCTTAACACTAAAGATATAGTTGAGAATATTGATACGGTTTTAGTGGGTAATAATTATCGTAAAAGGTGGAAAATAAATTCAGGTTATAACATTTATTTTATAGAAGGAATAGGTTCAACATATGGGTTAGTTGAATATTCTCCAGGTACTATGGTAGATGCGGCTGATTTTTCGATTTCCTGCTTTCGGCAGAACAGCATTACAATATATCCGGATACAATAACCAATTGCGGACTAATAACATCAGCTAAACCTATTGAAATACAAAATGATCAATTAAGAATTTACCCAAATCCTTCCAATGGTTCATTCACGATTGAATTTGACAAATCACTTAATATTAAAGAAATACGACTAACTGACTTGCTCGGGAAAATTGTTTTTCAACAGCAAACCGACAACCGAACAAAAATAGAAATCACAAATTTGCGGAACGAAATATACATTTTGACTATTATTGACAAAGACAACTTGTTGATCAATAAAAAAATTATAAGCTGCCCATAACACGGCAACTAAGCCCCATGCTGCATACTACCGGGATTGCCAGCGCAATCCCGAAACCACCGCACGGGTCTTAGCTGCAACGTTTAGCATTGAAATTCATGAAACATACCAAAATCATCTTTCTTTCTATTTTGAACCTGTTTTTGGGGATCAGCGCACTTTGCCAGGGCCAAAATTCTTTTGAATTCACCATTAAAGACGCACTTACAGACCAAATCGTTGGCGATGCCATTGAATTGAGCGACGGTTCTTTCATTATATTGGCGCATGAAATTGATCCCCCAAATCAATCAAAAGCGCACCTGATGCGCCTCAGCAAATCAGGAGCCTTATTGCAATCGAAAACCCTGACCTACCAGGGTCAATCATCCGGATTTAAGTTTATTGTTCAAACCGCACCCAATCGTTTCGTGCTATCCGGATATACTAAAAATAGTGAAAAAACCTGTTTGTGGCTTTATGAAATGGATTCATTATTCATTGAGGTGAAAAGTAAGCTGATGCCATTGAACGCTTACAGTTACCTTAACCCTGGCGATTTGACGCTTCACGACGGCAAAATACTTTGCTCGGGAAATGTCAACACGGACGGTATGATTCATATTTACAGGTTTATTTACAAGATATCACCTGCATTTGATAGCTTAAACCTCAGAATTTTCACGGAAAGTACTTCCATGTTAGAATTTGATCTGCTGGTTAAGAACAATGATCAGGGTTATTATGGCATCATGCCGGATTTTAATCCATCAGCCGATGCACATATTGTTGAATTGGATACTGCATTTGCCATTAAGAATTTTTATGGTATTCCGAATTATGTTTCCCGTTTCCCTGAAGCCAGGTGGCTGAATAACTCCACGTTTATTTTTGCAGCCCGGAAAGAATTTCATCAGGATTCGCTGGAAAGAATTACCGGGGTTATGATAATGGACACTCTTGCCAACTTAAAATACGAACACTATATCGGAGAGCCGGACACTTCGAATTGGCCCGGCCTTTATTCAAGTCTTGATTTCACTGATAAAAATGCGATTTATGTAGGAGGCACGCATAATTTCCACCAGGAATCAGAATTTTACCCGGAAAATATCTGGTTTTCCCTTACTCAAATGGATTCGGTTTTAAATGTGCATTGGCAACACTTTTACGGAGGCGATGCCAATTATACGCTATACGGCATCAGGGCCACCCGGGATAAAGGATGCCTGATGTTCGGATCGCGCTACGACTTTCAGTCAACAACGCAGGAGCGGGATATCTATGTTATTAAAGTTGATCAGAACGGGTTGATTACCGGCACCGGGGATCAACCAAGTCAGAATTTTCATCAGGCCATCGTTTTCCCCAATCCCGGCTCCGATCATTTAATTGTACAGTCGGGACCACAGCTTTTGGGGGCCATCTGTATCCTGCGGGATATGAATGGAAAAATGGTGTTAAATCATCTCCTCACAGAAACGAAGATAAGCCTGGATACGCATGAGTTGACGCCAGGAACCTATATCTGGCAGATCATCCAAAACAACAAGCTGATTGAAAACGGAAAGTGGATTAAATACTGATCAACATAGATCTTCACCGCATTAATTGAGCGTATTTCATTTTTGGAGGCTCTGAAAATATTTCTTTTTATTCTCTGATATTGAGATTGTTACTTCTCATTTGAATTCGTTATTGAATTTGCACCTACGGCTTATTCATATTTTTCAATCTCATTTCACGGCACAAAACTTAAGTTGAACTTTATATTTGGCTGATATTTGAATTAAAATTGATTATATTTGTATGAAATAACACTCATAAAACAGTAAAATATCGTATAATGACTGATTATTCAGACAAATCATTGATGGCCGCAAGCGATGCCGCCTTGTTGGAAAACCTTGGTTCTTTCATTAAGTATCACCGCCTGCAACAAAACAAAACACAGGACCAGCTTGCCAGGGAAACCGGTATCGTGCGCTCCACCTTAAGTTTGTTCGAACGTGGAGAGAATACCAGTTTATTGGTATTTATTCAACTTTTGCGGACTTTAAAACTTCTGCACCTGCTAAAGGAGTTTCAGGTCAGGCAGCAAATCAGCCCTATTCAATTGGCTAAAATCGAGCAGTCAAAGAGAATCAGGGCACGTGGCACCGGCAGAGTAGGAATAAAATTAAAACCTGAATCAGACTGGTGATTATGGAGACAGCATACGTAAATATCTGGAACGTCCGCGTGGGTGCCATTGCCTGGAATCCATCAACAGGATTGGGAACTTTCGAATTTGAACCATCCTTTTTCAATAATGCCTGGGATCTGGCGCCTTTGCAAATGCCCTTGTTACAAGCCAGGGGGCGCACGTTTACTTTCCCTGAATTAAGAGAAAGCAAAGCTTTTAAAGGATTGCCCGGTTTGCTGGCCGATGCCTTGCCCGACAGGTATGCCAATGCCCTCATGAATACATGGCTTGCCCGCAGGGGGCGCCCGTCGAACAGTTTGAATCCTGTTGAAATGCTTTGCTTTATCGGTAAACGCGGCATGGGTGCACTTGAATTTGAACCGGCAGTTCCAAGGGTGAGCGATTCATCCACAAAAATTGAAATAAACGACCTTGTAAAAATTGCAAATGATATTCTTTCAGGCAGACAGGATTTTTCGGCTAATCTATCAGATAACGAAGAAAAAGCGCTGCTCGACATATTGAAAATCGGGACATCGGCCGGCGGTGCCAGGGCAAAAGCAGTTATTGCTTTCAATCCCGATTCAAAAGAGGTGCGCAGTGGCCAGGTCAATGCCTCCAAAGGCTTCACGCATTGGCTTATCAAATTCGATGGTGTTACCGATAGTCAGTTTGGGGCGACTGATGGTTATGGACGTGTAGAAATGGCATATCACCAGATGGCAAAAGCTGCCGGTATTGAAATGACAGAATGCAGGCTTCTGGAAGAGCATGGAAGAGCTCATTTTATGACCCGCAGGTTTGACCGTGAACCGGGAAAAGGCAAAATACACATGCAAAGTTTTTATGCCATGCAACACTTCGATTTCAATGAAGTAACTTCGTACAGTTACGAACAATTGTTTGAAACCATGCGGCTGCTTGGGCTGCCTTATACGCAGGCAGAACAATTGTTCAGGCGCATGGTGTTTAATGTAATTTCACGCAATTGCGACGACCATACTAAAAACTTTGCTTTTATCATGGATAAATACGGAGCATGGAACCTCTCGCCTGCCTTCGATGTATGCCATACATACCGCCCCGGAAGCGCCTGGGGGAGTCAACAATCACTCAGCGTGAATGGAAAACGCAATAACATCACCCGGGATGATTTACTGTCTGTGGCAAGGCAGATGAACATAAAAAAAGCTGCATCTATTGTAACACACGTAAACGATATAGTAAACAAATGGCCTGAATACGCTGAAGAAATCAGGATAACTCCGGCGCTCAGGGACGTGATCGATAAAACGCTCATCGACTTTACCGGTTAAGTCTCTTAATAAATGGGAGCTAACGTGCTGCCGGCTTGTTGGGGGGTGTTAAATTTCAATTGCAATGTTAACCTTACCACCTAGGCCCTTTTCCACAATATCATATAGAGTTTTCAAGTTCATATTACTTCCATCATTTTCAACTCTTGAGATATAGCTTCTTTTTTTAGAAATTACTTTTCCAAGTTCTTCCTGAGTCATTTTCTTTGATTCTCTGGCCTGACGGATTAATAATCCGATTTTAAAGGCTTCTATTTCTCGATAAAGTTCATCCCTTCGTGGAGTCCCTTTTTTCCCATAGACATCATCTTTGATCTTTGTCCATGATTTCAGATTTGAATGTTCGTTTTTCATATTTTAACCTTTCTTTTTTTCTTCAAAATACTCTTCCTTAAGTTTCAAGGCGATAGAAATTTCCATTTGGGGTGTCTTTTGTGTTTTCTTTTGAAACCCGTTGAGAAGAATCACTAACCGACCTTCATCAAAGAAGCAGAATACTCTCCATGTGTTAGAACCAAGTGAGAATTTGGTTTCATAAAGCCCTTCCGTGCCTTTGATGTGCTCTATATATTTGATCGGAATATGTTGTTGATATTCAATTATTTCAAAAATCTTGTAAATTTTATTCTGAACCTTTACAGGTTGTTTTACAAGAAATTCTTCGAAATAGTCCTTATATGCAACAATTGTTCGAATCTTTTCCAAATCAATTAGTTTCGAACAAAGGTAACTTATAAGTTACAATAATGCAAATTTCCACGAAAGATTTTTTAATTTAATACCAGCCGGGTGCCGGCTTTCTAACGCTTTGGCAACCACCGGATGAATACGAATAGCAATATCAGGCAGATAAATCCGATCACCATCCATGGCAGTTTGGAAATGAAGTTATCAAGCCTATCGGGTTTAACGATTTTGATCTTTTCGACCGGAATCTTTCGCGTGATATAGACGGTGTCGCCTTTGCAGTTGCCCGTGAGGAAGAGTGTATCGTGGATTTCCACCCGAAGTCGCCACCCGGTTTTCTTCAAATCCATCAGGATGTTGGGTTTTCACGATTTCGGTAGTAGATGCTTCACCAAGCATGGAAAAGATCAACTCCAGATCGTTCATGTGATCCCGGAGGTTCTCCCGCTTCAGCCCTTTCAAATTTTTATACTCTGAGGGAGTCAATCCAAACGTCGCTTTTGATATTTCTGAAGTGAGGATTGCATATTCTATTTGCTTTCGGACGCCATGGTTACTCCATTCCCCGGTCAGCTCTTCCCGGATGGCAATGCTGCGCATCCTTTTTTCGATCCAATCGTCCGGATAACCTTTGGCTTTATATAACTCCCGTGTTCGTTGTGTGGCAAGCTCGGGATTTTCGATTTCTTCCAGACGCTCATAGCCAACCTTTGCCAGCCAATGTTTAAAGGGTTCAGATCTGGGAGAAGGGATTGATTGTATAATCCTAAGAAGATTTTCTGCATTGGCAGTTTAACATTTGGAGACCACCTGATGTTGGAACTGAAAGGGGGGGTGACAATTTGTCCCCCCCCCTTTGGCAAGTTCAGGATCACGTTTCCTTAGTTTTTTGATATAATCGGCAGGTTTGACGACTCTGTTAATACCTTGATTACGTCAGATACAACAAAATAACACTTCTATTCCGGTTCATTTCCAATTTTAAATCCAATTTTCCTGCGGGTTTTCATGGACTCATCCTCTTGCTTAATCTGTTCTAATGATTTTAGATAGTCGAGAATAAGCAAGATTTTCTTTTCCTGATCTTCATCATTTTTTTCCAGAAGCATAAGCCTTTTCAAAATCTCCTGATGTGTTTCAAGCAGGCTCCTTATTTTTGTAAATATGCGAATGATCCTGATGTTCACCTGAATCGCCAAATCACTGTTTAAAACACTGGATAACATTGCTATTCCTTGTTCTGTAAAAACCAACGGTTTATTTCTGTATCCCATGGCTGATTTTTTGGATATCACAATTTGTGATATCCAATTTTCAAATTCCAACTGATCAAGTTGAAACATGAAATCAGATGGGAATCTTGAAAGGTTTCTCCTCACTGCCTGGTTTAAAACCCTGGTTTCTACCTGATAAAGCTGGGCCAAATCGCGGTCGATCATTACTCGCATTCCCCGAATTGTATAAATACTGCTGATGATTGCTTCATCCGAAAGGAATAGGTTCAAATGTTCTTTCATGGCCTTTTTTCTGCTTAATCGCCGTTACACCCAAAAAGTAATAGACCGATCACCGGAAGTTTTCAACAATCCTGATCTCCTCCTCCGTCAATCCGTATAGCTGGTAAACCATCCGGTTGATCTTGTCGTCGGTATGGCCGATCCTTGCTTTGAGATGCTCCTTCTGATCGGGCAAGGTGGCCGCCTCCAGATCTTTGTTCAACTGCAGCATCAGGTCGACATTGGTGATGATGGTGGTGCGGAGGGAGGATTCGGAAAGGTTGGTTTGATCAATGTTTTTAACGGGGACTTTTTCAAGATATTTGAAAATAAGCTGATAACCATTCTGAATTTTTGTGCAATTCTTCCCTATTAAATACCAGCCCAGTTTTGAATTTAAAATAGCCAGAAGCATTTGATCTTCAGTTGGGATGATCCAGATAGCATTGTTGCAATAATGGCCTTGTGTATCCCAGATGAAACAAGGTAATACCTGAAAAACCTGATAAATAATCTTCGGCTTCTCAAATTCCTCATAGTAATCACAGGCTCTCAACTCCCACCAGTAATCCCCTTTGTCGCATCTCTTTTTTGCGTCGGCCTCAAATGGGGCCAAATGATTTGCGATGGATGTAAAGTTTTCCTGCATCCATCGCCATGGATAACCTTTACCATTGCGCTTTCGATCCGTAAATCCTTTTGGAAAAAAGATCAAAAACTTATCACTCTTCGGCTCCCGGTACCGTTTGATATCCCGCCCGGCTAAGAAGGGTTTGATCACCCCGGCGCTGCGGGGATCTTCAGCGATAAGGCGGTCGTGGGTGGCGGCATCGATCACAAAGGCTTCGTTCAGACCTGTTTTAATCCCGTAAAAAATTTTTCCTTTCACGTATTCGCCCAATGGAATTCCGGCCGATCTGATCTTGGTCAGCAACTGCTGTTCGGTTTCCGATCCGAGGTTCCAGCCGGCATCGTCTAAGGAGGATTGATCAATGTTTACATGATGTTCATCAACATAACCCGACAATGAATCAAAAGTCAGGGTTTTCATCGCCGTAACTTCGATGGCGCTTTCAACCGCTCCTTTCCCACTGATGAAGATGCAGGGATAGGTGGTGGCGCCCTGGAATACTTGCAGGTCGCCGAAATCGATGATCTGTTTGATGTTCTGGCTCTTCAGCCACCTCCGCAGGGGTTCTCCGTAAGCGGCACGCATCCACTTGTTGGCCACGATGATACCGAAAAGCCCCTGTTCGCTAAGCAATCCGAGGCCCCGTTCAAAGAAATAGGTATAAAGATCAGCCACGCCATGGTACACTTTATACTTCTGACGGAAATAATTTTTCTGATCGCCCAGCAACTCCTGCCGTACATAGGGCGGATTTCCGATCACCACGTCAAAGCCGCCCTGTGCGAATACCGCCGGGAAGCTCTTTTCCCAGCTGAAGGGTTTGATCTTTTTCGGTTCGCCGAAGTCGAGCTCGAGATCATAAAAATCGAGGCCGATGAGGCTGTTTCCGCTGCGGATGTTGTCGTCGAGGCTTGGCAACACGCGTTCATTCCACAGTGCGAACTGTTGCTGGATTGAGGCATGCGTTTCGCCCTCCAGACATTTCAGCAAAAGGCTGAGCTTGGTTACCTCCACAGCATTGGTATCGATGTCCACCCCGAAAATGTGGCTGGTGAGGATTCGCTTTTTCTCGGCAGTGGTCAGGAACCCATCGGGGGTGAGGGGTTGCTCCTTCCGTCCACGTGCCGGCTGGTGATGCGAAGTATACCATGCCCGGTAATGATCGAGAAGATACTGGTAGGCTCCCAACAGGAAACTCCCGCTTCCGCAGGCCGGGTCGACGATACGCAGGGAGGCGATTTCGGATGGAGATTTCCCATCGGTCTTTTTCCCTACCGTTTGCTGCACAATGTAATCAACAATGTATTGCGGTGTGTAATAGACCCCGCCGGCTTTTCGCACTTCGGGTTTCTCCTCTATTTTCACATGATGACCCTCCGTTACCCGGATCACCTTGCCTAAAAATTGTTCATAGGCCGATCCCAGGATTTCTACCGACAATACCGAAAATTCATAGGGACACACTGGATAATAGAGCTCGCTCAGGATTCCACTCATAGCTTTTGAATCCACCTTCATGAACGGCGTGATCATGTCCTTCCGCATGTCGAAGATCCCGGAGTTGTATTTCTCGTCGGCACGGAAAAAGAGTTCAAGCAATTTCAGGTAGGTGTCGGTTTTATCGATCACCGATTTCAGATTTCCGTAGGGTTCAATGCCGCGGTCTTCGGCGATCCGCAAAAAGATCAACCGGTTAATTGTAGCCTGAACTGCATAGTTGATCTCCTCGTCTCCCAGGTTGGGATTCGATTTGCAGATGGCCACTGCCAGGGTTTTACGCCATTCATCCAGGGAGAGCAGAAACTCACGGTCGACCGTTGCAGTCCCTTTTTTGGCGGTATCGCTCTGCACAAATTTGTCGAAACTGCCTTTCAGTACCCGTTCTTTGCTGAAGGTATCCCAGAGGAAATCAAATTCGGCGAGATAATCCTTCCAGGTGAGGTAGCGTATCCGCGATACCGCGGCGCTGTCGGTGGGAGAGGGTTTGCGGGTGCAGTCGTACACTGCGAACTCTTCAAAATCGGTGATGATCGAAACAGGCAGTTTTGCGCTCCAGCCATACCGTCGAATCTGGTAGGCCGGCTGGATGTCGTTCTTTACATCGACGCGGGGTTTCTTGGCCTCCACGAAAAACAATCTTTTCCCACCCGGCAGCCTGAATGAATAATCGGGCGCCTTGGTGGCCCCGCCCACATTCAGTTTGTCCTCATGGATCACCTCGCGGTAAGCTTCGGCATAGCCCTGCGAGTTGTCGATGTCCCATCCCAGGGCTTTAAAAAAGGGATCAATGAAATCTCGGCGCGTCAGGGTTTCGTTATAGTCAGCCCCGCGATAGGAGTCATGTTGCTCTTCAAACCGGGTAACCAGCGATTGAATTTGTTGGAAGGCCGTTTCTTTGGAGGTCATTACCAGTGTATCATAATGTAGCGAAATCCTATTTTTTTCTATGAATCTTTTGCAACTCCTCAACATCTGCCTGGTCTTTCAGCCTTCCTGCTGAAATCTTATTAATAATCAGGTCTTTATAGCTAAGGAAAGGGATATCAATATTCTCAATTGCAAAATGGTTGCAATTTTTAGATGATTCATCAAATTTGAGTCCTGAAATATATGTAAGGAATTCGATTTTTTCCGGAGGGACATTAAAATGGAATGCCAGCATTTCAGTGAAATCCTTGATTTTTAAAAGGTTTACCGACTCGGATGATAGACCAAATTGCGTAAGAGCCGGCAGTAATTTTAATTTATTCTCGTTTGAAGGTCGAATCCACAAATCCATATCTCCGGTTGTTCTGATATATCCATGGAAAACAACTGACAAGCCACCAACAACGATGAAATCAACATCATTATTTATTAATTCTTTCAGGAACCGCTGATGGAACTCGTTAAAAATATTCATTTAAATGGGTCTGAGAAAACAATTTTCAATGAATTGTTATCGGTGTTTTGTGTCTTAACATCAGCATACAGGGATTTAACCATGATCGTATGCAATTGTAATCTTTGTGAGGGTGTAAGGTGACGCCAGAAAGCATAATTTGCCTCCTCCTGGCCTTTAAAGTCTGAAAAGGTAATATTGGTCGCGGATCTCCTGTACCTGTCTGATTTCAGGTATTCCTCCATGGGTTCCTCCACCCGGGGCATCCAACTTTCGTCATCCATTTGTCATCATGGCTTAATTCATGTGATCATATGATCTGCCAAACAAAGTTATCGAAATTTCATCAAAGCCTGAATTCCTTTTAAAAATCCGTGCTCCCCCTGAATTTGACCGTTGCATTTTTGCGGTCATTCACTGCCGCAGCCACAACCTTGAAAAGATTTTCCGGAATAGGAATCCGGGCTGATACTGCCAATCGCTTTTACGATCTCACCGGCGACTTTATCTACCATTTGAAGATGTTCATCCTTAAGATCTTTATTCCTTACGATGGTTGTGTTAAGTGCATTTTCAGTTCCGATAATTTTCGAAATATCAATAAAACCGTTGATTCTGCCGCTAAACTTTTCAGTGCTTCTTTTAGCGCACAGTTTATCGCACCCGTCAACAGATATGGTCGGAAATACTTTTGCAAAGTTTCTTTCCTCTTCACCACCTGCAAGATACAGCGGCAAACAGAGGGTAACCGTTTCAACCAGTTTAAGTTCATCAAGGACCCTTCTCGTGGCAAGTCTTGAAATGGTCCCGCCGAGACATTCCTCGCCGCTGCATGATATGAGGCCGATTTTTAATTCAGACATGAATACGCCGCTTAATATATTTCTTCAATTTTTTTTGCGATCTTCTCCGCGATTTCACTTACAACAGCTTCGCCATCAGCATCAAGCTGTATCGGTGAACCGAACTTTTTCCCTTTATGTTCTTTTACCGTCTCCAGAACCTTTATCTCTTCTATCACGATGCCGCCGGAAATGGAGACATTTTTTGAGGCACACATTTTTGGGCAGCCGTCGACGGTGATGCAATCAAAGCCTTCGATTTTTTCTTTTACCTCTTTATCGCCGGTTACGATCCAGGCAAGGCACACCGTCTCTGATTTTTCGGGACATAACTCCATGACTGTCTTCAAAACCGCCTCTCTCGCCATGAGTCCGTATACCTTGCCAATGCCGCTGCATGGAACAACTTTCACCTTTTTATCCATCGATCTCCTTCACCTTTGTTTTCAGGATTTCAAAATAGGGTTCGAATCCTATTAAAAGTTCTTTGTCATTTTCAAAATCAGTCAATCCGATCTCTGCTATCCAGCCCGATTCATACGGGTTTTGGTTGATAAGTTCAGGCTTTTCGATAAGCGTTTCATTGATGGTGATAACCTTGCCGCTCACAGGTGAAATTAATTCAAAGACAGACTTTGACGATTCGATCTCCCCGACTGCACCGAATTGGTCGATTTCAGCACCCATTTCGGGCGGAGTAAAATATAAAATATCGGAAAGGTTTTGTTGAACGAAATCTGTAACGCCTATTCTGGCGCGGTTCCCGATCACCCAGGCCCAGCAATCATTTTCGTTAAAGTAAACTTCCTGATTGGCAGGTACCCTGAAGAGGAATTTGCCATGTTGAAATGTCGTATAGGTGAAATCGTATGAATAGTGTATTTCCTCAGCAGTTGTTGCGACTAAGTTTTCGGGATTGTTCAGTCCGTTCAGTATCAATTCAATCAGGGTATGTTCATTTTCCAGGAGCCGGAGATGATTCTTCAATTCAATATGATGTTTTTTGGCCTCATCGGTCACGGTTATTTTCCGGGAAATTTTCAGGTTTTTTTCCGCAGCAAGTTTACTTGCGCAACGGGTCTGGCAACCATCGATGACGAACAGCGCATGTTCTCCTGCGATTTTATTATATTTCGCTTCGGCAACTCTGTAATATACGGGGCAAATCATCTCATTTTCACCCTTTTCGCAGAATTTTATCGCCAATTCCCTTGATATAACCCCGGCGCATTTATCCAATCCGTTGCATGGGAGGATGGCATAATTTTCAACCATGGGCCTCCTCCTTTCTTATATCCTTGATCCGTTGCGTGGTGGCATTTTTATCGGGAAACGACAGGGCGTCGGGACCGCAGATCTTTGAACATGCCCTGCAGAAGACCACGCAGTTATTTGCATTTCTGACGATCAATTTAATCTCTTCGGATTCACGTACTTCGAAAACCTTGTGCGGACAGAATGTTACGCACTCCATGCAATAGTCGCATTTGGTATAATCGATGGTGGGTTTCCAATCGATTGTATCGCGTTCGACTCCCATAAAGGTTGTTGCACTCATATCGATGTCTCCATTTATACAAGCGCCGCATTGACCTTTTCGATGGCCTGATCGGTGGTCATGTCGCGCACGTCAATCGGGACCAAATCTTTGGTTATGTCCAAACCGGATGCCTGAAACGCATCTCTGAAAAGCTTGTTCTGCATGTTTGGTGCACAGCCTCCGATGACTACTTTCCTGTGCGCTTTCAGAAAATCTAGTAAAAACCGGTCTCCGTCCTCCTCACACAGTTGCGGATGGATAAATCCATATTCAACAGGCAGCTCGATGCGCACCCTGTTTATAAAGTCCCAAATATCCATTTGTGAGAATCCCGGGCATTTTCCGGTGCAAACGCACATAATAAAACCAGGTTTATTCTTTTCTGACATAAGTTCAACTTTTTTTATTTCGCGGCCTGAGCTGGCACATGCAGGAGCCGGATAATTTTTCGCTTTTATCAATGACGAGCGGCAGTTCGTCGCGCTCCCATTCAACCATTCCGCCGGCCAGGTTGGCTATCCTGTCTGCAAGTCCTTTCGCGATAAGCAGCTTTACAGCTTCCCTGCTGTGCAGACCGGCAGCGTCGGCAAAAATCATGGGTTTGTCTTTGGGAAGATGTTCGTAGCTCTCTCCGAGTATGCTGAATGGACAATAGATCACCTCGGGAACCCCGAACATTTTAAACCGGTTCAGCTCCTCCTCGCGAACGTCGATGATTACGGCGCCTTGCTGGCATAAGGCAAAAGCCTGGCGGGGTGTCACATTGATGATACCTGCACTCAAAAATCCCCCGCTGAAAAAACCATCTTCCATATAATTCACATAAAAAACACCGCAATGTAATAGATCCCGACCAGGATAAACAATACCGCCACGATCCTGCGGAACCACAGTTCGAAGGTTTTGATCTGGTTGTAAAGTTTCCCGACATTGCCCACGGCATAGGCCAGCAACCATGCAAAGATGATTACCGGCAAACCGGTTGCAATGGCAAATACAACCGGCAAATACAGTCCGCTGGCACTGGTAATTGTCATGGGGATCAGCATGGCAAAGTAAAGTACGCCGCTGTAGGGACAAAAGGCCATGGCAAAGACCATTCCAAGGAACAACGTGCCCCAGTAGCTTTTTTTGCTGTGTTCGCCCATCTTTTCAGTTACTCCTGAGAACCCCGGAAATCTGATCTTAATAAAATCCAGCATTAAAAGGCCGATCATGATCAGGAGGGGTCCAAGCAATTTCTCTCCCCAGCCCTGAAAGAGCAGGGTCACCTTCATTTTACTGGCGCCCAAAAAGAGGATCACCCCAAGTGCGGTGTATGAAATCGCACGACCGAGGGTATATACCAACCCCTTGATAAAGACCCTTCTGCGGTTGTCAAGATCACGGCTGATAAACCCGATGGCCGATATATTGGTCGCCAGCGGGCACGGACTGATGGCCGTCATCAATCCCAGGATAAAGGCGGTTAATGCCGCATACTGGGAGTTTTCTAAAATTGTTTGTAACCAGGAGCCCATGTGAAGATTTGAGGATGTGAAGATGTGAAGATTTGGGGATGTGGAAATGTCTATTTCATCATTCCGTCAACTGCCTTTTTAATTTCAGCTTTCAGCTTATCAGGGCTGTCGTTGGCATAGAGAAAACCTTTGTCGGTAAGGTCTGTGCGTTTATCTCCGTAAATTACAATCAGGGTTTGACCTTCGATTTTGTATTTTGCGCCGATGGCTTCACCCTCTTTTTCGTCCAGATTTACACTTTTGAAAAAGATATCTCCCCGTTTCACCTTCTCGGGATACAAGGTCTGCACGGCCTCTTTGGAAACTTTCTCCACATTATTGCAGGTCGTGCATCGCCGGGTGAAATGAAAGTAGTAGACCTCGATTTTTGCTGTCGGAGCCGGATTTGCAGCGAATACACCTGCTGCGAAAATGGCAGTTAGAATAAACAGGATACTTTTTTTCATGGTCAATAGATTATTTGGTTAACAATTGTTTGATTTCGTCTGCAGAGGGAATACGGCCACTGACCACAACCTTTTCATCCACCACCAGGGCGGGAGTTGACATGATGCCGTACTTCATGATCTCCATGATATCTTCCACCTTGGTTATGGTAGCGCTGATCCCATTCTTCTCCACCACTTCCCGGGTGAGTTTATCCAATGACCCGCATTTGGAACAACCCGGACCTAAAATTTTAATTTCCATGATCTATTTTCTAAAAAAATTGTCAAACATCGCTTTGGCTTCTTCCCAGTTTTCCTTGTTGATACAGTACTTTATATAGGGGGGATTGATTTCGCCCTGGATAAGTCCGGCTTTCTTCAGCTCCTTCAGATGTTCCGAAAGAGTCGACCTTGCTATGGGAATATCTTCGGCCATGTCACCGCTATAGCAGCATTTATCAATGTTACCGGCAAGGAAGTCAAGGATGTACACCCTTGCCGGATGTGCAATGGCTTTTGCATACCGCGACATCTGCTCCTGCGATACCGTATAATATTTCTTTTCTGCCATCATGTTGTTTTGTATTTCGTAGAATAACGAAACAAAGATAAAGGTTATATCAATATGTGTGTGAAATTTTGGGAATTTCTCACATTAAAATCTTATACATCTTTGTTAAAATATCGTAATAGATATATATGATCATGTGTTTACTTTTGTTTTCGAAGAATGCATTCCTTCTAATTTAAACTAAACCACTAAAAAACTTCCATTATGAAAACAACGAAAATGTTCAGACGAGTGATGATGTTAATGTTGGGAACTTCATTCCTGACCCTCTCCTTTAACGGATGCACAAAAGCAGAAACTGTTGTCGCACCCGCTGATGAAACCCAAACAAAGGAGGCCATCTTTAACTATTCCTATACTGACACCACAATTGGAGCGAGCTGTTGCATTGATTCCCTGCCATATGAAACCCTCAGCCAGGACGAAACGGATGCACTCATTTATATGCGTGAGGAGGAATACCTCGCACACGATGTCTACCTTACGCTGTCTCAGCTCTACATCAAACCCATTTTCAGGAACATCACCCTAAGTGAGCAGAGGCATACGGATGCCATAAAGGCATTGATCATGAAATATGCGCTGGTAGATCCTGCAGCCAACCATGTTACAGGAATTTTTACCAATCCGGTGCTTCAAACCCTTTATACATCCCTGGTCAGCCAGGGTTCAACATCCCTGTTGGACGGACTGAACATCGGAGCCACCATCGAAGACCTGGATATTGCAGACCTGAAGAACAACCTGCTTAAGGTTGACAACCAGGACATCACTGCGGTGTTTAATAATTTGATGCGGGGTTCGAGAAACCATTTACGTTCTTTTTATGCAAATATCCTCTTCCTGGGAGGAGCCTATACTCCTCAGTATTTGACTCAGGAGGAGTTTAATGCGATTATTGCCGGCAAACATGAACCCGGATCAGGCTGTTAGGTTAACGGAATATCCATGATCCTCAGCCGATTTTTCAAACGTGCAGGGGATCATGGATGTTTTTTTTGTTATTTTTGTTTTTAATCTTATCAAAAGAACCATGACAAAACTAACCATAACTTTTCTTGCTAAACTGATTGGATCAGTGATAATTAGCCTCACAATCAGTACCGCTGCCATGGCTTATCCCTCCGGGTCCCCTGCCGGATATACCGGATCACCGGGCGATGGCCAACATTGTGTAAGTTGTCATGGAGGATCTGCAGCTACCGTGAGTGGTTGGATTACCTCTAACATCCCATCCCAGGGATATACGGCAGGAACGGTGTATAATCTTACCGTCACCGTCACCGGATCTGGATCGAAAGGCTTTGAAGTCTCACCGCAGAATCCTTCCGGAACGCAGTTAGGTACCTTAGGCGCAGGGACGGGAAGCAAACTTGTCGGGGGAACGAAATATGTGACCCAATCATCCTCAAGCTCATCTGCAACAAAAATCTGGAATTTTACATGGACCGCCCCTGCTGCAGGTACCGGAGTGGTTACCTTTTATGGGGCATTTACCGTGAATAAGCCCGTTACTAAACTATCCACCCTGGTGGTTAATGAAAACACAGCAGCTCCTCTTTCTGCGACTGCAACTGCAACACCTCCCGTGATATGTTTCGGGCAAAGTTCCCAGCTCAACGTCACTCCGGCAGGCGGCAGCGGAACCTATACTTATTCCTGGAGCTCCATTCCCGCCGGATTTACCTCCGCTATCCAGAACCCGGTTGTCTCGCCCGGCATTTCTACGCAGTATCTGGTCAATGTTGCTGATGGTGCAGCCTCTGTTGATGTTTCAACGGATGTGACCGTGAATCAGCCTGCCACAGCCAGTGCCGGTAACGATACCACGTGCGATTACATCACTGCACAGGTTCCGTTAAACGGCATTGCTTCAAATTATGCCGGTATTCTTTGGTCCACTTCGGGCAGCGGCACCTTTACTGTTCCCACTGCGCTGGCTGGTTATTATCTCCCCAGTACCGAAGATAAGGATCTGGGAATCGTCACCCTCACCCTCACCGCTTCAGCCCAGTCGCCCTGCACCGTTTCAGCAACCGACAGCATGATCATCCATTTCAACGGACCCGTTGGAATTACAGAGACAAAAGGATCTTCGTTAAGTATGGTCCTCTCTCCCAATCCATCACAGGGGCGTTTTACGCTTCGGGTCGATGGTGTTGATTTTACAGAGGCGACGGTGACCATTTTGGATATGACCGGCAGAACCATTATTCAGCGTGGCCCCGACGCTTCAACCGGGCAGCACCTGCAATTCGATTTGTCAGAAAGGGCTAAAGGCATTTACCTGGTGAAGATCCAGACACCGCAGAAGTCGATGGTTAGTAAACTGATTATTGACTAAGTAATTTTGCATTGCAAGAGCGTTAAAGAAAAGACCATGACACACATCGTAAATACATCCTGGAAAGGAAATATGTTGTTCGATTCCAACGTGAGCGGACATAGCGTGATGATGGATTCAACACCGGCTGGTGGCGGGGAGGATAAAGGTTCGCGCCCCAAGGAGCTGATGCTGGCAGCGCTTGCAGGATGCTCGGGCATGGATGTGGTATCCATTCTGAAAAAGATGCGGGTTGAATTTACCGGATTGAATATCCGTATTGAAGCCAATGTAACTGCAGAGCACCCGAAACACTACGACAGGATGCATGTCATTTATGAATTTACAGGGAATGGTTTACCCATCGATCAATTGACCAAAGCGGTGGAACTGTCGCAAAACCGTTACTGCGGAGTCGCCTTTGTGTACAAAAAAGCGATGGAAATGACCTATGAGATCCAGATCGTTGCCGTTTAGCAGCTCGTTGTTATTAGAGGAAGTGCTATTTTAGTAGTAATATAATCTCGGATTTCAGCTTTGGTAGGTCGTTTATCAAAATACCCCAAATTAATTCATCTGAAATTACATCGTACCCATGTATTATTCTGTTCCTCAGACTAACAATTTTTTTTGAGTAGGATATTTCAACACCGGCCTCTTTGTCAAGAATCCTTTATATTGCCTCACCAATTATTTCGAGATTTCTTTCAACCGCACGTTTAGTTTTGAGGTCATGTTTGTAATTCTCAAAAATTCTTTGGCCTAGGGGAAGAAATTCTTCAATTTCCTCAATAGCTTTTTGAATATCAAATAACCAGGTTTTGATTTCCCTATCCATAAATTAATTTTTTTGATTCATTTACAGCATCGAGGAAAAAGGGATTTTTAAGAGATTGCTCTTCTAAAAGATCGACAGGCCTTTTAAGTAGGTTCTCGAGAGAGAACTTTAAATCAAAGTAGTTATCGGCATATTTTAATAAATCAATGTTCTTAAATCTGACAAGGAAGTCAATATCACTATTATCATTGAAAGAACTTCCCAACATAGAACCAAACAAATAAAGCTTGTCAACTCTATGATTTTCACATAGATGTTTAATTAAGGAGATATTTTGTTCTACTGGATTCATTTATACTAAAATAATGAAAAAAGCTTAGAATCTGGATTTGCCATTCAAAATAGCCCCTTTTGTTATGGGATTGGTTTTATTTTTTCTTTTCGATTACCCCTGCTTTTAGCAATGGTCACTACCAATTCACCTTCTTCACTTGTCTTTCACACACCTTACCGAAAACCCAAAGGCCTTGTAATTGTCAATCCGATCCATCCGGTCGCTGCCATTTTGAAAATACCTGCACCAGCCTGTTTCAGGGGCATAGGCGGTTGAAGACCAGAGAAACGTATAGCTTCCCAGGCTGTGAAATGTGCCCTTTATACTACGGTATCCCCCGGCCAGGGCTGTAAAACCACTCTCATTGGTCGCTCCAAAATTGGGTGGATCCCACGAAGAGGCCTTGGTATCCTTCATCTTCCCCGCAGCAATAAGGTCTCCGCCAAGAAAAGAGCTCAGGATATCCCAGTCTTCATCGGTTGGCACATGCCAGCCAGCCGGACAGAGGTTGCGCGTGTCGAGGGTCGTGTAAAAATTATATAAGTGTCCATAAGTTGATCCATAGCTGGCATCGTTTTCATAATTGCAAAAGGCGCCAGTGGTCAGTTTGTTCCATTGCGAATCATCTTTAACCATCGGGATTGGTTCACCGTTGTCATAGCGCGTCGTTCTTAAATTTTCAACCATCCATACCTGGGTGCCGATGGTCACCATGTGGTACACATTGCCATCCCTGTCCTCCACCACGGCGGGTGTGGGGCTTATTAAATCTGTAACCACGGCCTTTTCTTGTTTGAATCGGTTGCAACTGGTCCCAACCAGGAACAGCAATCCCGTTAAAAAAATAATAAAGGTCCTTGGGATGACAGGATTCGACATAGTACCAATGATTGAAATTTGCCATAAAGATAAAGAATCAAATTCTATTTTCATCTCAGGTGATCATGATTCTTACTACTTTTACATCAATGAATTTCACGGTTATCATTCTCGCAGGTGGTCAAAGCTCACGCATGGGTTCGAACAAAGCGCTTACTCCCTTTTCCGGAAAACCGCTGATTGCCTATGCCATCGATGTTGCACGTTTGCTTTCCGGGAATATCCTCATCAGTGCCAACAACCATGATCTTGACTACCTTGGATTTCCGGTTGTGAAAGATGAACTGAAGGTAAGGGCGCCCCTGGCTGGCATTCATGCCGGACTTCGGGCCAGCAACACAGATTGGAACCTCATACTATCGTGTGATATGCCGAACATTACGAAGGGTCTGCTGGAGCGTTTATCAGCCGGATTAGACCAGCAGGTCAGGATGGTTTTACCCCTGCACGATGGCTTTATTGAACCCTTGTGTGCGTTTTATCACAGGGATTTAATTTCACTGATTGAACGTAATTTCAAGGAGGGGAAGTTGAGCCTGCTTGATCTTTGCGGAGGTGTGCCCCACAAGCTGATCGACATGGCAGATACGCCGCCTGAGGAGATAGCTTTGCTTTTTAAGAATGTGAATGAAAAGAAAGACCTGATATTTTTCTAATTTAGCAGGATCAATAAAAAAGGGAAACAATCATTGCATGGAAATTTCACTGCTGTTTATTTTATCCTTGTTGCTGGTATCATTCATGTATTCAACAGTAGGGCATGGCGGGGCCAGCGGCTACCTGGCCGTGATGTCGATCTTTGCCGTCAGCACCCTCTATTTCCGGAGTTCAGCGCTGATCCTCAATCTCTTTGTTGCAGGGATTGCTTTCATCAATTTCCAAAGCGGTTTTAAGATCCGGTGGCGACTCTTTCTGCCATTCCTCTTACCTGCTATTCCTATGGCTTTTCTCGGGGCTCTTATTCACATTAACCCGGCCACCTATAAATTTATACTGGGGATTTTCCTGTTCCTGGCGCTGCTGCGGCTTCTGTATCGTCCATCCAAAGCGTATGCATTAAAACCGGCTCCCGGAATATTGTTGTCTGTGATCATCGGATCATTTCTCGGCCTTCTTTCCGGAATGATCGGGATCGGAGGAGGAATCATCCTCAGTCCAATATTCATCCTGATGAGGTGGTCGCAGGTAAAGGAGACGGGGGTTTACTCCTCCCTGTTCATCCTGTGTAATTCCCTGGCCGGATTGATCGGACTTCGTTTCAGCGGCATCATGCTCCC
>CAJAUM010000030.1 GCA_903945175.1 uncultured Bacteroidales bacterium
ATAAGGCCAGTAGCTCTTCTACCGGCCGATTCATCGCCATAAATTGCCTGAGGTAGCTTTTTACAGTGTTCCTGTTAACTCCGGCCCTCAGACCGATTCTTTTCTTGCTGACACCCTCTGAGTGCCACTGCAAAACCTGTTTTACTTTGCTCATACGAATTGGTTTATTTGACATGATTAATGAATTTGGTAATAATGCTTTTACCGCATTCGATTAAAAACGTCGCGAAACAGGGTGAAGAAAAATATGATCAAAGGGTGGTCAATTTGATCCGGCCAGGGGGTGGTCAGTTTGTTCCGGCCGGAGGTCTGTTTTTGGCCGTTTTAGGGGTGGTTAATTTACACCGGCCTGAGGGTGGTCAATATGACCGGTTTTTCCAGTTATGAATAAAACACAGATTATTAAAGAATTGACAGATTTATTTGTTCTTGTTGAGCCTCTAAAAATCAGAAACACTGAATTGGAAAATTCATCACTCAGCTCTTTGCTGTCTGAACGGGCGGAAAAAATATTCAATTATTTCGGGTTGACATATTCACTAAAGGTTGGTAAAGTGCTTGATGAATTTGTCTGGCAGGATGAATTAACACCGGAATCTTTGGAAAAGTTTATGTCCACCCTCACAGATATTGCCGGTGAATGTCTGTCAGAACCAGTCAATGACAATCTATCAAATGACTTGGCACAAGAAAAACAGGTCAAACCCATCGTTCCACATGAAGTCTTTGAGTATGTCCAAAAGAACTTATTATTACCTTTGGATGAAACTGAATTCTCACAAATTGAAATAGGAATCCGTATTCTCTGGAACTATTCTCTTGCAGAATCAATCGGAGATTGGGACTTTAAAAGATCGGTGGATCAATACCTGACATCAATCGAATCTCCAATGGATAGAGGAAAGATGGTAAAAATAGTTGATCTAGTACTGGAGTATCTTGAAGAGATTGGACAGTGGAAATGAGTCGTTTTGATAAATTATTAATTTACAAATACATAAAGTATGGAAACTAAAATTATTCGCAACAAGTATTATCAAAAAGCGATGGAGAGCTTTAATACGAGGTTAGATTTATTCCTTTTTAATCGAATTATAGAAAAACAATGCATCGATGATTTTTCAATTGGAGATTTCGAAGATTTCCAAATCACCGACAATTTAATAAAAAAGTATGCAACTCAATATTATCAATTAGAGTATAATATAGAGTTAGTGAAAGATATAAAAATCAATGATATTTATAATAAAATGAAAGAATGGAAGAAAAAGCCTGAAAGTGAGGATTTTAATTCATTAAGAACACATTATTGGCTTAATATGTTTCCTATATCTTTTCCTTTCGAAGATTTCCATGATTTATTTACCAAGAAAGAACAAAAATGTCATTATTGTGGAATCACGTATGAAATGATAAGCTCGTTGAGGGTAAAAGGTGAGATTTTCAATAAGAGGGACACTCGTGGATTTTCGATGGAAATAGATCGTAAAGAGCCTAATAAAGAATATACTTCGGGTAATTCTGTTTTGTCTTGTTACTGGTGCAATAATGCAAAAACTGATGAATTTTTTTACGATGAATTTAAACCAATTATTGGTGAAAGTTTCAGGCTCCTTTGGAACAAAAGATTAGCAAAGCACAATCTGGAATTAATACCCGACCCACCTTCCCAAAAATAGCACAGTAAGATTATTACTAAACTTGCTTTATTTCTCCATCTTTCAACTCGACAACCGGTGTCGAAAAAATCTTCTTATAGATACTACCATGAAAAGTATGGATTGGAACAATGTTTTTCGGTTTTATTGCGTCAACCATTTCTTTAAGGGTTTCCTTATCTGCATGTCCACTGGTATGAATTTTAACCAAAGAGAATTGTCGACTTGTCAGATAATCAATAAATTTCTTGGTGTCAGGTTTATCTAAATATCCTTTCCACATTGAATAAACAAGATTCCCCCCTTCAATACCCTCGATTTTCTCTAAATCCTTTTGCATTGAAGGTCTTACAACCATTACAATTTTGTCTTTTTGAATCCCGATTTCTTCTTTGATGATCTTGAACTCTTTGAATTGATATAGGATATTCTTGTTCCCCGTCTCTTTCAGCCGCTGACTTGTGTAATAGGGGAACATTACCTTTAAGTTCTTGAATTCCTTTGATGGGTGTTGGATATGAGCAAATGGGTAAAGTGCATTCAGAATAGCTGCAATATAAACATCCACAACCAAAGTTTTTCCCGTTTTATTACATGCCTTATAAATTGAGACCAACCTGTCTATATTCTGCCCGGAAGTATAAATGAGGTTGATTTTCCCTTGTTGTTTGAATACATCGATTAATTCACGTTCAATTTTTGTTTCTGATTTAAATGGTTCTGATTCTCTTCCAATAGTTGTGCCTTCAAGGAGTAGGTAGTCAACATTCTGAGGTGCATTGTGGGTAAACCATTTAAAAGCATTTGTTTTTCTACCATGTTTCCGGAAATCTCCTGAATAAAATATACTCTTTCTCTTCGATTCTACTAAAAACGAATAGGAGTCAAACGCTGAATGGTCAGCCCAGTAAGGTGTAATCGTAAAGTCACCTATTTGAAATGGTATTTCTTTTTCAAAATAGGTAGGATTGGTAATAAAGATCTTCTGGGACATGAATACATTACTGATTTCAATAATCTTATGTGTTGCTTCCCCTAAGTAATGTTTAACCTTTTTATTAATGTAATTTATTAATCCATAGTGATCTTGATGTGCATGAGAAATAACAACACCATCAATGAAATTATCACTTCCATCGTATAGGCCATCAATGTCAGGTAAAACCCCAAGTTCAACCAACTCTTCAGCCTTCAACGCCTTGTATTTGTTAAAATTGAACTCCTTACCATCCTTCTCAACCAATGGCATACCAAAGTCTAGTAATATTCGTGTGTTTTCCGTCCAGACTTCAACACAGGAACCGCCTATCTCTTTTGTTCCTCGATGGATTTTAAAGTACATCAAAATTGCTTATTAAATCTAGCCTTAAAATCGTCAAGTTTATATACACTCTCATTATATATCCCATAACCCATGAAATTGGATGTTATGAATTTAGCAGGGACGGCACCCAAAGATGTCAATTCAGCTTTTAGTTTCTTACTTTCAGGATCGTGATTAGCGATTAGAAAAGCTAATTCAATAGTGTCATCAAATTTTAAAATAGGATTTTTATTTTTTTTAGTTGATAAACTGGAAAATACGCACATATTGACCCCCTCCGTACGTTTTAAGTTGACCCCCTGATTACGCTTCAAATTGACCCCCTCTTTACGGGGCAAATTGACCCCCTGAAAACAGATATCCTATCATAAGGCAAGTTTGCTTAATGTTG
>CAJAUM010000031.1 GCA_903945175.1 uncultured Bacteroidales bacterium
GTCATCAGTCATCGGTCATCGGTCATCAGTCATCAGTCATCAGTCATCAGTCATCGGTCATCAGTCATCAGTCATCGGTCATCAGTCATCGGTCATCAGTCATCAGTCATCAGTCATCAGTCATCGGTCTTCTGTCGACCTGCAACCTGCAACTTGAATCTAAAATCAGTATCATGAAACTCACACTAGTAATCAAAAAAGGTAAAAGTGGTTACCTGATCGGGCAGTTGAAGGAATTCCCTGCCGTTTTTACCCAAGGGCTAACAGTTGAGGAGGTAAAAGTAAATATAGCTGATTCTCTTGAACTTTATCTGGAAGATATTCGGGAACAATATCTCCCTGAGGGTGAGATGCTGCTGGAAGAGGAATTATCATTTGCCTGACACGATGAAAAGGATCAAGTTTATAAAGTACCTAACTTGAACCGGAGCGAAGCGTAGCCAAGTCCTCCGTCATCAGTCATCCGTCCTCCGTCATCAGTCATCAGTCATCAGTCATCAGTCATCAGTCATCCGTCCTCCGTCCTCCGTCATCAGTCATCAGTCATCAGTCATCAGTCATCAGTCATCTGTCATCAGTCATCAGTCATCAGTCATCGGTCCTCCGTCCTCCGTCATCGGTCATCTTGAAACCTGCAAACCATAACCTGCAACACCCACTGTACCCTACACCTGATGTCTCATCCTGAACATATCATTACTGCTGGGAAACCAGTTATCGGCGACCAACTTATAGGCCGGCAGAAAGAGATCGGTTTGATCAACCATTATCTCGATACTGGTCAGAGTGTGGTGTTGATTGCGCCACGACGGTATGGAAAAACCTCGCTGTTACTCGAAATACTCCGGCAACGGCAGCGTGCCGGAAACTACACTGCATCGGTCGATTTCTTCGCAATCGCCAGTATCCTTGCCCTTGCAGCAGAAATCACGGCACAGGTACTCTCCAATAAAAAATGGACCTGGTCGGTATATCAGCTTCGCACACAACTCTTTGAATTGCTTAAAAATATGCAATTCAGGCAAACCGTCGACCAGTATGACTTTATTTTAGGTTTTGGAAATGCACAACCCGACGAGTGGCAATTGCTATCAGAAAGTTTAAAACTGATTGATACTTTTGCAGGTGAAAACAATCGCAACATTGTTTGCGGATTTGATGAATTCGGTGATCTGGAAAAACTGGATGGCGATAAAATTGTGAAGTTATTCCGTTCAATCATCCAATTGCAAAAAAATAGCGCCTATCTGTTTGCAGGAAGTTATGAATCGGTGATGACGCGGATTTTTAGCTCCCGTTCCTCGCCTTTTCTTCGTTTCGCACGGATCATCCACCTGGGGCCTGTTGATAAGGATGAATTCAGGATTTTTATTAACGGTGTATTTGGTCACAATCAGGTACAACAGGGGGAATCGCTTACCGATGAAATTCTAACCTATACCGGTGGCCATCCCTATTATACCCAGTTGCTGGCACAACAGGCGATATTTATGCAATCGACTAACAAAAGCAAACCCATACCGTTCGAACGGGTTCTTGACGAGGTACTCTCCCTCGAAAACGACTACCTGGAAAAAATGTGGGAGGCCATATCGGCTAACCGGCAGCAAAAAACCGTGCTGCTGGCCATTGCTGAGGGTACCGAGGCGTTATATTCACATCTCGATCGCAACCGTATCAATGTTTCCCGCACGCTGAAGCAACTCTCAGGATCAGGACTGGTGATAACCAAACCAACGCCCACACTTACCGATCCGCTTTTCAGGACATGGCTGAGAAAACGGGTTCTGAAAATGTAAACCTGAAACCTGAAACTGACCGACGACAGACGACAGACGACGGAAGACGGACGACAGACGACGGACGACGGACGATGGACGATGGACGACGGGCGACGGAAGACGGAAGACAGTCATCAGTCATCAGTCATCGGTCATCAGTCATCGGTCATCAGTCATCAGTCATCGGTCATCAGTCATCGGTCATCAGTCATCAGTCATCGGTCATCAGTCATCAGTCATCAGTCATCAGTCATCAGTCATCGGTCATCAGTCATCGGTCATCAGTCATCGGTCATCAGTCATCAGTCATCGGTCATCAGTCATCAGTCATCAGTCATCAGTCATCGGTCATCAGTCATCAGTCATCAGTCATCGGTCATCAGTCATCAGTCATCAGTCATCAGTCATCAGTCATCGGTCATCAGTCATCAGTCATCAGTCATCAGTCATCAGTCATCGGTCATCAGTCATCAGTCATCAGTCATCGGTCATCAGTCATCAGTCATCAGTCATCGGTCTTCTGAAACCTGCAACCTTCAAATGAGCAGAATTGGCATTTTTGTTAGCAGTGTGCAAAAAGAATTTGCAACAGAACGCAAAGCAATAAGGGATTTTATTAACAATGACCCGTTGCTCAATCGTTTCTTTGTGGTTTTTTTGTTTGAAGATGTTCCTGTAAAATCGAGCAGTGCCGAAGAGGTATATCTTAACGAGGTCAGAAAATGCACTTTATATGTTGCACTAATAGGCGCCGAATATGGATTTGAAGATAATGATGGAATTTCACCAACAGAACGTGAATATGATTTGGCAACAGAATTAAAAAAGTCAAGATTCATCTTTGTTAAAGATATCCTGGCAAAGGATAGGCATTCTAAAATGACAGCTTTGCTTAAAAGAATTGAGTCACAATTGGTTCGACGAAAATTCGCAGAGACCACTGAGCTCACCGCAGGAATTTATGCAAGCCTGGTGCAGTATTTACTTGAAACGAAAAATATTCACACCGGCCCCTTTGACGCAACCGCGTGCCAGAATTCATCACTTGAGGATATTTCGGAAGAAAAGGTAGTCTGGTTTTTACAACGTGCCCGCAATATGCGCCAATTTGCCCTTTCGAATGAAACGCCTGTTGCAGATGTTCTGTCACATTTGAACCTGTTTGACGGGGACCAGCCTAATCATGCGGCTATTTTATTGTTTGGCAAGCTGCCCCAACACTTTCTCATATCATCCGAGATCAAATGTATGCACTTTCATGGAAATGAAGTTGGCAAACCGATACCATCGTACCAAATTTTTAAAGGTACTGTTTTCGACCTGGTTGATCAGGCTGTTGATTTTGTGCTTTCAAAATTGAATCGAAAGATTGGAACGCGGGCCAATGGTCCGGTTGTTTCTGAAGAGTATGATATTCCGCCTGAAGTAGTAAGTGAAGCAATAATCAATGCCGTGGCACATCGCGATTATAGCAGCAACGCCAGTGTTCAGGTGATGCTCTTCGCTGATCGTTTAGAGGTTCTGAACCCGGGAAATCTTCCGAATACATTGACTTTATCACAATTGCGCAAGCCCCATGCCTCCGTACCCAGAAATCCGCTTATTGCTGACCCATTGTTTTTGACCAAATATATTGAGAAGGCCGGTACTGGAACGGTCGATATGATAAATCGTTGCAGAAATGCCGGGATGAAACTGCCGCAATACACGGTGGATGGAGCCTTTTTTATGACAACAATCTGGCGAAATACAGGTGGTATAACAGGTGGTGCAACAGGTGGTGCAACAAGTGGTGCAACAAGTGGTGCAATCCTGACAGTTCGTCAACAGGAGATCATTAACATGATCCATCAAAACAACCGGATCTCCTACCGTGAAATTGCCAGGATGCTCGACATCAACGGTTCGGCAGTTATTAAGCAGATAAGCACGCTAAAGCGACTTGGCGCAATTGAAAGGATAGGCGGAAACCATGGGTATTGGAAGGTTTTAAACTCAGGCGCCTCCGGTCTGAGTGAATAGGAAACCTGAAAACAGGCAATAGGCAATAATTCTGAAACCTGAAACAAAAAAGGGAGAACGTTTCCGCCCTCCCTTCGCATGAAAGTAGTCCCTATCTAAAGGGTAATAGCAAGCTCGGCCATATGGCCGGGGGTATCGGTGGCTTTGGCGGTGATGGTGGCTCCTGCCACATCCGGTAGAGCCACGGTGGCGGTGAACTCATAATTTCCCGTGGCCATGTTAACCACACAGGCTCCCTCTTCGATCGTGATACCGTCGGCATCGACGATGTGAAGGGTCACCCCGGCAAGCTGAAAATCGTCGCCTGCCATCACGCTGATCCGGTCGCCCGGGTTGCCATGATAGGCCGAAGCATCGATCTGGTCGACAAAGGGCGGGTTACTCACGATCATGTTTATTTTTTTGGGGTGTTCGTGATTGCTTCGCAATTCAACCAATCGGTCAGCGCCAGGATGTAGGGCGACAAGCCATCGCGCAACTTCGCGGTATAGGCGGCCAGCATATCCGGATCCTGCAGGATGTTTTTGGCATAGCGGGAGGCCAGCAGGAACCTGCGGCGCGCAGCCACCTGGTTTTCGGTCGGACCCGTTTTGGGCCGTTTGGGCGGAATTGCCATGACACTGTGGCCAAAGCGGTTCCTGAATACTACCTGGTCGCCAAATTTACCCCGGTAGTTCTTCGTAATTGCATTTGATTTTGTGATTGACATAATGTTAAGATATAACATAGCCTACATTATTTCCTGGGGAATGAGGCTTAAAGGAAAGACGGAACCGATAAGACCTGAGATGGAAGAATTTGTAGATTTGATAAAGCCATTGAGGTATCTGACCATCAGAGAGGTAGGTGATATACCTGAAATGAAAATCTGGAGCGTGATTTACGTGAAATAAAAAAGGCAATGCCGGTTTCCCAACAAAGCCTCCTCTTCAAAGATACACATAATTTGTGAAAATGCAAGTTCATTTTTTGAGTAAAGGGATATGATATACATTTTCAAAGCTTTACATGAAGTAAATCACAACAACCTGCAACCTGAAACCTGCAACAATAAAGGAGGATGACCGAAAACCAATTCATAGAGTATAAACAAAGTTGGCATGATGACCACCTGAAATGGATATGTGGCTTCGCAAATGCTTCAGGAGGTACTTTGTTGATTGGGGTCAATGATGATGGAAGTGTAACAGGTGTTGAGGATTTTAAACGCCTCATGGTGGAAATCCCAAACAAATCGCGAGACTTAATGGGGATTACGGTCAATCTTAATGAAAAACTGGATAATGACAATCGCTTTCTTGAAATCATTATCCCCTCCTATACTGTTCCTGTCTCCTTACGGGGTCGTTATTATTTCAGGAGTGGCAGTACAAATATGGAATTGACAGGCAATTCGTTGACTGAGTTTTTACTGCGAAAATTTGGAAGATCATGGGATGATGTCATTGAAGATTCATTTACTTTCGAGGATATAAATCTGACAACCATCGAAGAATTTAAAAAACTTGCAACTGATCGCTTGCCCTATGTCGCAACGGAAACCAACCCACTGGTTATTCTTGAGAAATTAAATCTGCTGAAAAACGGAAAATTTAAGAGGGCAGCAGTTTTGCTGTTTGGCAAAAATCCACAACACTTTTTCATGCAGGCACATATAAAAATTGGAAAGTTTATCTCTGATGCAGATATCCAGACCAGTGATATTGTCGGGGGAAACCTGTTTCAACAAATAGAACAAACGCTGAGCATGCTGAAAACAAAGTATTTGCTAAGCCCTATTACCTATGAAGGAATACATCGCCGCGAAAAACTGGAGTACCCCTACAATGCCTTACGGGAGGCCATATTGAATAGTATCATTCATAGAAATTATCTGACTACCTCAGCTGTTCAAATCCGGGTTTATGATGACAAACTAATGATCATGAACGAAGGAATGTTGCCCGATGAAATTAAAATTGAAGACCTGAAACGAGACCATCTTTCAAAACCCCGCAACACCTTGCTTGCCGATGTTTTCTACAAATCCGGGTTTATTGAAAGCTGGGGGCGGGGAACAGTAAAGATAATAAGCGAATGCGTAAACGAAAATTTGCCGGAACCCGACTTTGAAAGCCGTGGTCACCTCTTTTCAGTGAGCTTTTACAAAACCGAATTCCAGGAGAAAAGTTCGGAGAAAAGTTCGGAGAAAAGTTCGGAGAAAAGTTCGGAGAAAATCCTGAATCTAATAAAGAATAACCCTGAAACCACCATTGCAAGCCTGGCAAAAAAACTTGGCATGTCTACGCGGGCGATTGAAAAACAAATTACAACTTTAAAGAAAAAAAATCTCATCATTCGCATCGGCCCCGCCAAAGGCGGACATTGGGAAATAACAAAACCTTGAACGAATGACCAATGACGACGGACGACAGACGACGGACGACAGACGACGGACGACGGACGACAGACGACGGACGACAGACGACGGACGACGGACGACAGACGACGGACGACAGGCGACGGGCGACAGACAACGGACGACAGGCGACGGGCGACAGACGACGGACGACAGACGACGGGCGACAGACGACAGACGACAGACGACCGACGACAGGCGACAGGCGACAGACGACAGACGACAGGCGACAGTCATCAGTCATCGGTCTTCGGTCATCAGTCATCAATCATCGGTCATCAGTCTCCTGCAACCAAAAAAGGGAGACCGTTTCCGCCCTCCCTTCGCATGAAAGTGTTTCCTGTTACCCTGTCACCTTGTTACCAATTACAGCAATAACAATTAACCCCAAAATGATCCAAGGCAGTTTACTAAGCCAGCCACCTGCTTCCTCTTTAACCAGCTTGATCTTCTCAACCGGTACCCGTACCTCCCTGACGATCGTATCGGCTTTGCAGGTTCCGGTTACATGGATGGTGTCGCGGATCTTTACCAGCTTGATCTCGAGCTTATCGCGTGAGATGACCACGGTGTCGGTGAGACGGGTAAGCGGAATGGAGGTATCAGCCACAATCGCGGCCATTACAAGGGTGTCGTGCACCAGCAGGGTGTCTGCCACCAGTAGTTCCGGATGATGCGCCACAAGATGCTGCAAGCGCCTCTGCGGCGAACAGGAAGTTAGCATTAGGAGAAGAAAAATGATTAGGAGATTTGAGGATGTGAAGATTTGGGGATGTGGAAATTTGGGAATTTGAGGATGTGGAGATTTGAGGATGTGAGGATGTGAAGATTTGAGGATTTGAGGATGTGAAAATTTGAGGATTTGAAGATTTGGAGTTTTCATAATATTTGATATTCAAAAACCCCAAATTCATCCACGACATCTAACCAAACCTCCTACCTTTCATCGTCGGGTGAATCTTTTCTGCTTCCTTCAAAAGACTAGAATTGCGAAACAATCACGAACACCCCATAAAATAAGCAACTGCAATTCTAACTACATTTGCAACTTTTCCCGGCATGAGGAGCATTGAATATCCTGTGAAAGCGTAACAATAGCAAACGCTGCCGATTTCGAAAAATATCCGTTGAAAGTTGCACTGCCTGTGACCGACCGGGCGAAGCTATGAGAAACCTCACTAGCGCCTTCGAATAAGACTAATAAATTACTGCCTGGTGCATAAAAGGAAACATATTAAAGCATTGCCTGTTATTGACCATAGCGGATTCATGCCGAAGCATGGTTGTATTCCTTTTGCAAAAAAGCACCATTATTTTATTGTTACTGGAATATCAATTACTGGCGATGCTCCCAAGGATTTTATCAGGTATTACCAATATGGTGAAGGATTTAAAATTAATCCTAAAACATGGCCCTTGTATCTTGCAAAACACGGCCATAAGCATTATCCGATGGAGGCCATCACTGAGTATTTGCTTAATCGTATTGGTGAAGTTTTTGGTTTCAATATGGCCAAATCTGGCTTGGCCTGGTTTGGAGGCCAAATAAGGTTCTTGTCTAAATATTTTCTGTTCGATGCTTTAATTGGCAATAACGATCGTCATTTTTATAATTGGGGGATCATTAGAGACGTGCAGGGCAAAAAAAAACCTGTTTTTTCACCCATTTATGATACAGCACGTGGATTGTTTTGGAACGATCATGATGATAAACTCAAAGAAATATATAACGATAAAACCAGATTGGATTCGTTTATTAGAAAATATTCTGATACCAGCTCCCCGAAAATTGGTTGGGATGGATATAAGAGACTCAATCATTTTGAATTGGCTGAAAAACTGACAACCTCCTCGTTTGTTTACAATTGCGAAACACTAATAAACAGTTGTTATGAATCGAAAATTTCTGAGGTTATTCGAATGATTGACAAAGAGTTTAGTCAACTATTGAGTAATGAGAGAAGAGAATTGATCAAAAGTTGCTTATTGTACAGACATAGTTGTATCAGGAAAATTTTTAACTTTGCACCATGTTTGAAAAATTGAAAAAAAAGTTGTGGAAAGTTGATGGCATGGAATTTACTGATAATCCTGCCGGATCAAAAGGGACATTTCATCTGAAATATGGGAAGCAACTGGTTGGAGTTTTATCTTACGAGAACAACCAGTGGACCTTCCAATATTCTAATGAATTCCGTGAAAACCTGGATTTAAATCCTATAATAGATTTTCCAGATCCGGATAAGGTATATATAGATGAACAACTATGGCCTTTTTTCGCTTCGCGTATTCCTTCATTGAACCAACCATTTCAATTTAAAAAGATTCAAAAAGCAAGTATCAAACAAGACGATTCTGTTGGATTGTTAAAGTTATTTGGTTCTGAAACCATAAACAATCCATTTAGGTTGTTTGCACTATAGATTTTTCAAGGCCATCTGCCTGATAAACATAGGCCAGATCGGCAGCGACATATAAGACACATCTCTTCTTCATTTCTGTTTTCAATAATGCCGGCATCGAACTTTGCACGTTAAAAAACCCAGTGGGTGCGAGGGTGCCACTGATGGTCATGAAACCTGAAACCTGAAACTTGAAACATACAGGAACAATCAACAAAAATTGGATCATTACCGAGCCAAGGGAAGCGTATTATTCCTCTGACAAGGTAATTGATGCCTAATTCAATCCATCAAATGCTTACCTGAGAATCATTTCTTTCGATGTATTCGAGGTTTTGATTACACTTCCCGAAAACGAATTTCTTGCTGATGAGTTTTTGTTCATTTATGATGACATCAACCACATCGAAACAACTGAAAGTTCTGATTTGTTTAGTGTGACGTTTAGTTTTTCAGATAGCGGAGTCGATTTTGATGAGAAACATTTGCAAAGCGATGGATTTATTTTAAAAACTTGAACCATTATTATTTTCAGCACCTGGTAAAATCAGGCAAACATATCACCAAACATCAAACGATGATCGGTTTGGTAAGGTCAAGTTTGCCAAAGTCCTATTCATCCTACAGGTGGTTATTGGATGCAAGCCAAACGGCAAGATATAACGACTACAGAGTTTCAACAAATTTGTTTTATTTTTGCTAAAACGAAAAACGATATGAACATAATCGATTTACATATATTGCCACGCAAGGCCCAAAACGAACTGATTGATTTCTATTGTTTTCTGGTAGACCGCTATGTTTCCGGGAAAAGAAAAAAACATACAGCCTCCGGATCTGTCGCAAAAGAGATTGACAACTTCTTCGATCAATACAATTACGAGTTGACAGAATTTTCTTTTAACCGTAACGAAGTGTATGAAAGATAAACCCACCCTCGATACGAATTGTTCTGTTCTTTATACCGAGGATTTACAACACGAGCAGCTAATCGAAGGTCATTTACAGATTATCAACCCTTTCATCATTCGTTGATTACCAGGTTATACTCCCTCACAAGTCCATGAGATAAACAGTTTGTTTCACTTGCTGATTTCAGTGAGAATGCTGTGAAATCGCTGGGGAGTGAGAAATAAAAATGATGAATGCCTGAATGCCGGCATCGAACTCATCCTCTTTCCAAATAAAACCGATTCGCCTACTCAAACTCACTTGAGTTGCAAGCAGGATAAGAAAAGTTGATGTAATAAATGAGTAGCTTACATTATTTCCTGGGGAATGAGGCTTAAAGGAATGACGGAACCGATAAGGCCTGAGATGGAAGAATTTGTAGAATTGATAAAGCCATTGAGGTATCTGACTACCAGAGAGGTTGGTGATATACCTGAAATGAAAATCTGGAGCGTGATTTACGTGAAATAAAAAAGGCAATGCCGGTTTCCCAACAAAGCCTCCACTGCAAAGATACACATAATTTGTGAAAATGCAAGTTCATTTTCATTCACACCTGATTATTCCTTTGACTTGTGTCGGGAGATGATACAAACGAAAGGATCGGGATTTTCAAGATGGACTCAAAGTTCAACGGATTCATCCTTTTTCCAAATAAGACCGATTCGCCTACTTAAACTCACTTGAGTTGCAACCAGGATAATAAAGGTTGATGTTATAAATGAGTTAGCGAAAATGTTTATGAACGAGGTACTAGAACTAAAATTATAAAAAAATGGCACAACGAAATCCTCAATGGCAAACATATCATGACAAAGTAATTGAAATTGCTGCAAATAATTTGCGAAACAATTTTACCGTGTACATGAACCCTAATGGATATAAAAACACAAGTGTTGGGAATCAATATCCTGACATTATTCTCACGCCAAAGGATAGTAATACTGTAAACTATATTATTGAAGTTGAGACTACTGACAGTGTAAATGCTCATGAAGCCTACAATCAATGGAAGGATTATTCTAAATTAGGAGGAACCTTTTATTTATTAATTCCGAGAGAATCAAGAAGTTTAGCGGAAACTCTTTGCAAAAAATATTCAATATCTGCAAAGTATGCCACTTATTGGGTTGATAATAATAACCATTTACAGATAAATTATGAGTAATCCAGTCGAAATCAATTATCTATTGGTTGTTATATCAAGTACAATTTCCTTTGTTACAGGAGGTGCAATGGGGGCTGTACTCAATAGATATTTTTTGCTAAAAGACAGAAGAAGGCAAAAAGAAATTGAAAAACTACCTGAAAAATTAACACTAAAAACGATTAAAGAAACAGTGATATCCCATAAACCAGTAAATTTTGAAAAGATTGACTGTACGAATTTAAATTATAAAGAGTTTGTTTTGAGAAATAATACTATTAAAGACATTGAATCTTGTGAAGTAATTTTTGAGTTTGATAAGGAATCTAAAATTGCAAAAGATGAAACAATCTCAAAAACAGGCATAGACAGAATAAAAAAACGAGAACAAAAACAGAGTGAGTTTGTTTATGAATTAAAACACTTTAACAGGACGAATGAAATTACTTTTAAGTTCCATATTGCTAATTTTTCAATGAATTTCTTTTCTGCTGTCATTGACAAATGTACTGGTGTTGAATTAGAATTTATTGAAATTGATATTGTTGAGCAACCAAGCATTCAGCCATGTCAAATTGTAAGCAAAGAAAAATTTAAATAAACACGTTCGCTAATAAGATGGGTCTGCTGATTAACGATTTATGGATTAGAATTCAATAAGTTTGCCCATATTTGTAAGACCTATACTGCAAAGAAATATACCGAAAGTACAGAAATGCCATGCATCCAAGATTGCATATATCAGTCTAAGCCAGCTAACCATTGATGAATTTGAGAGTCCTTTTTCACAATTCTTGAATCCAAAAAACCGATAAGTGATCCTTGCACTTGAATTATAACACTTATAAAACATGATAATATGAGGAGCGAAGAGTATAAATACGTTACAACAAGATTTTTCGAAAATGATATATTTACATTTTCAATGAAAATTTCAGATTTGTTAGACATCACATATGTGGCAGCGAGAGGGAAAAGTACTGAGCAAGGTGCTGTACAAAGAATTCTCAATAAACAAAGAATCTCTCTGATAAGAAAGTTTATCCTTGATGGCAACTTATTTGTAAATACATTTATCATAAATTGGACAGATTCAGAAAATTTACCCAAGATTAAAAAAGAAACATTGAATATTCCACTACAAGGTAGAAGAGCTCAAATTCTTGATGGACAACACAGAATTGAAGGACTAAGAGAAGCAATAAGTATCGATCCGGAAATTAAAGAAAAAGAAGTGCTGGTATCACTAGCAATTGGTTTAACAACCAGAGAAGCAGCAAAAATATTTCTAAATATTAATAGTGAACAAAAACCAGTACCAAAAAGTCTAATTTATGATTTATTCGGTGAAGCAGTTGAAGACAAAGAACATGCAATTAATAGAGCGACAGATATCATAGACTTTTTAAATAACGATAATTCTTCCCCTTTCTATCAAAAAGTGAAATATCCAGGAGGACCAAAAGGTAACGGATTAATAGATTTAGCCATTATTGTAAATGCCATTAAGCCACATTTAGGCGCTGACGGTGTCTTTAATAGACTGCAGTTGAATGAAATTGAGGTGCAACAAAGGATAATTTTAAATTACTATAGTGCGATAAAAAATGCTTATCAACGAGCAAATAATTTATGGGATAAAAGCACTGAAAATCCATTTATTAAAGGTGCAGGGTTTAATGGTTCTTTTGAATTTCTCGTTGAAACATTGATTCCAAAATGTCAAGCTGACAAGAATTTTTCTGCGGAATATTTTGAAGAAATAATGAAATTAGAGATTGAATATCTAATTACCACATCAGACTTTCGTAATCTGGATGGAAAATCAGCTAGAAAATCGGTAAAATCATTTTTTAATGACTGTTTCACTAAAGATATTCCAAATTCTGATGAGTATAAGTTTTAAAAGGAATGACGTTCAGGTTTATATTGAGAATGCTCAAAATTGCTACGAATTAGAAAAATGGGGTTCATATAAAAGTGTTTTCATCAATTGGAAAATTAGTGAAAATGATGTCATTCCATTGAAGAACTGTGCTGATAGCGATGCAACTTCCTACTTTTTCAAAGCATTTGAAAGTTTCATTCAGGCATTAATTGACATTCATAAAAAAAAGCAAAGCTGGGCAATCGTAAAACTGTATTATTCAATATTTTATCTTTTAAGGTGCGATATTTTATTATCCAATCATATACTCGTAAGAAATTGTGGCTTATATTTTTCTCAATTGCTGAAAAATGAAAAATTTGCTCAATTCAAGAAGGGAAAACTTAGGGGTGACCATCAGTTAACAATTGCTTTTGTAAAGGATTTACATTTACTCGGTAAGATTGTTGACCCGATCTTGGATAATAAAATTGACGATAACGATGCTTATACTTGGTTTATGATGAATAGAGAGAGAATTAATTATTCTCAAAAGAATTTTTCAGAACCAGATATTGATGTGTGCTTTGGTCATTTTTATTATTATTTCGAGGAGAGGAAAGTGTTAGATTTATTTGCGTTTTATAATTCAAAAGACTATTCAATTTGTTTTGATACTGATCACTCAATTCTTTCAATACCATATAAAAAATTAGTTCAGGTTTTAAATAAGGGACGTGGTAAAATTGATTTCTCTGGGACATATTCACGAAAGCTTGTTTTTCATTTAAAGGAACTGGCAGAATTTGGCATTGACAGAAAAGAATTACTAGGGCTTATAAATCAATAAATTACGCCTCATAACAGCAAGCTACGCGGCAAGTCGGGTTTCGGTGCTTCGTTGACAGGAAATTAGTAATTTGAAAAGCAGTACTTCGTAGGAAGTTCATCGGTTAAATCCCGCCCTGCGTGTAGCTACGGAATGTTGGCGGTAATTATAAATGAAAGCAATACAGATTACCTTGATCGCATTTTGTCTTATCATTATAGGGGCAATTATATATTTAGCGATCTTGCCAGATCCTCCCGATTGGACAGGTTTTGGTGAAAGTATTAAAGATGATAAAAAAGAAGCAGCCAAGACCCTTTGGGATTGGTTGGATTTACTTATAATCCCATTCGCCATTGGGTTAATCGGTTGGGCCTTTAGTCAAATTGAAAAAGCAAAGACAAATAAAAGAGATGAGGAAAGTTCTCAAAACGAGGTTCTTGAATCTTTCTTGAATACAATAACAAACCTTATTATCGACAACCGCTTGCATAATGATCCGACTCAACAATCCCTAGCGATTGCCAGAGCAAGAATAAATATTGCTGTTAATAATCTAAATGGACACCGTAAAGGACAAGTATTGCAATTTCTGTATGAATCAGACCTTATTGATATTGAACCAAAACTGAGAATACTTGGTGTAAACCTGCAGAATGCAGTCTTGGATGAGATTGTACTTGGCAAATCAGAAATAAAAGGTGCATATTTCAACTTTGCATCAATTCAAAACGCAAATTTAAATGGAGCAATTTTGATTGGTTGTGATTTTTCCTATGCAAATCTTTCAAAATCCTTAGTAAAAGATGTTGATCTATCATATTCAAATCTGACAGGAGCGAAGTTACAAGACATGGATTTAACTTCTGTCAATTTGGAAGGAGCTAACCTGACCGAGGCAAATTTAAAAGGGTCACGGATTTTAAGAACCCAATTAGATAATATTTTCGAGAAACGCAATATTAAACTCTCTAAAGCGAATGTTATATGAGTAATGAAAAAAGTACATGCACAAGATGTGGTGGATCAGGGAAAATATCTTGCCCAGCCTGTGGTGGATCAGGAAAAGCAGAACAACTAAATGAAGATTTTGGCAAAAAGGAAAAACGAATTGTTTGTTGTGCTGGATGTCATGGTTCAGGAATAAGAACATGCGGTTCTTGTGGAGGATCGGGGAAAAGATAAACTATTGCCAACGAGCCTGCAGCCACAATGCCGGCGGATTACATAAGCAATCTCGAACCTGACCGGCCGAGCGTGTGTGCCTTGACATATACCCCTGAATAAGGAATAAATGCTGTACAAAGAAGGATCTTTGAAAATTGTATAAGTGGGCGGAGGTCAAGCGAACCGACTGGCCAACCTTGCCAATGGAAAATGAGGAATCGACTTCTGTAAACGGCTGTCAGGAGTAGTTCGATTATGATTGCAATGAAAAACATGGAGAACAATTGGAAAAAAGCCAGCAGCAAAGGCAAAACGACCCCAACCGATATTATGAATTCAATACGAAAGTAGTCTCAGTATGAAAGCCCTGCTTGACACAAACATCATTATTCATCGCGAGTCAACGAGAATCATAAATCAGGACATCGGGATTTTGTTTAATTGGCTTGACAAAGCCAAGTACACTAAGTGTATACATCCAATAACATTGGAGGAAATCAAGAAATACAGCAATCATTCGACTGCCGAAACTATATTGGTGAAGCTGGAAAGCTATGAAATGTTGAAGACCACTGCCCCGATGGATCCGGCTGTAGAGGTTGTATCTAAAAAATACGATGTTACAAATAACGACCGTGCGGATACAATACTTCTCAATGAAGTCTATTCTGAGCGGGTTGATATTTTAATTTCAGAAGACAAGAAAATACACGTCAAGGCAGGAGAGCTTGGGATTTCTGATAAAGTCTTTCTGATAAGCTCATTTATCGAAAAAATTCGAGCCGAGAATCCTGAACTTGTGGATTATGAAGTTCTTAGCATTAGAAAAGAATATTTTGGAAACATATCTTTAGATGATTCATTTTTCGATACCTTCAAGGAAGATTACCCGGAATTTGAATCCTGGTTTAAGAAAAAATCCCAAAATATTGCTTATGTAGCCTATAACGACTCACTTCTATATGCCTTTTTATATTTGAAGGTTGAAGGGCAGGATGAAAATTATTACCAAATTAACCCAGTATTTCAACCGAAAAAGAGACTAAAGATCGGTACGTTCAAAGTTCTCAGCAATGGGTATAGGATAAGCGAACGGTTTATGAAGATAATCTTCGACAATGCATTGATTAACCAAGTCGAAGAAATCTATTTCACCATCTTCGATAAAACGATGGGTCAGCAAATGTTAGTGAATATGATGGAGGAGTGGGGGTTTTACCGTTTTGGACAGAAAGGAAATGAGTTAGTCTTTGTCAGGAATTTCTTGCCAACAATCGATTTGTCTTATCCTAAAAAAACATTTCCATATTTTTCGAGAAAATCAAACATATTCATTGTTCCGATTTATCCCGAGTACCACACCGAACTCTTACCCGATTCCTATCTCAAAACAGAATCAGCAAGCGATTTTAAAGATGATGAACCTCATAGAAATGCCCTTTCAAAGGTCTATATCTGTCGGTCCATTGAGAGAAATGTAAAAAAAGGTGATATTTTAATTTTCTATAGAACTGCTGCTCCGGGAAAATCTGCATTTCACACAAGTGTAATAACAACAATCGGAATTGTTGAGGAAAAAATTGATGGAATCCACAATTACGAGGAGTTTGTTTTGAAATGCAGAAAGCGTAGTATATTTACCAATATTGAGTTAAAAGAGTATTGGGACTATAAACCGAGATACAGACCCTTTATCATAAAGTTTTTATATGTTTGTTCCTTTACCCTGGGTAACCGAATTAACCGGCAGCGGCTCCTTGACCTTGGTATTATAAAGGGGACAGAAGGTGAACTTAGAGGATTAAAACAAATTTCATCGGTCCAGTTAAATACGATAATTAAAGAAGCCAAATTGAATGAAAGTATTGTTGTCAATTAAGCCTGAATTCGCTGACAAGATTTTCGATGGTACGAAGAAGTTCGAGTTTCGGCGAACTATCTTTACCAGGTCTCACATCAATACAGCATTAGTTTATGCCTCATCCCCAGTACAAAGAGTAATAGGAGAATTCGAGATCAGTCAAGTGCTTTTTGATGATATTGATAACCTTTGGCTTCTTACCCGTGATTACGCCGGAATTGACAAGGCCTGTTTTTTCAAATACTTTTCGGATAAGAATAAGGGGTACGCAATAGAAATCAAGAAGGTAAGAAAATATAAGAATCCTTTGCACTTGCAAGAGCGGTTTCAAATTCAACCACCACAGTCGTTTGCATATATTTTATGAGATTTACTATTTCATGTCATATAATATCTATGGGAGAAATGATAGTGATATTTTAAGTGCAATAGCCACTCAAAGTAGGAGATGGTCCCTTTGGCCTGATATGCCCTGCAATCGGAATCTTTAACAAATTAAACCAAACATAAATGATTAAGTCAGTAGTTCTCCAAAACTTTATGGGAATTGCAGAATTCCGCAGTGGTGATTTTGCTCCTGTTAATGTAATTATCGGAAAGAATGATTGCGGTAAAACAGGGCTCCTGAAAATGTTATATACTGCCTCCAAAACAATAGATATATACAGCAGACGAAAACAATTCGAGGAAGTAAATATTAAAAAACTACTTGCCGAAAAGTTGAATGATACATATCAGCCAGGCAAAAAGGGACTTGGGGAACTGGTGAATAAGATGACCAAGGAAAAATTGCGTGTTGATATTGAATTCGGGCACCAAAAATTAAACTACCAAGACAGGCTTCATTTTAGTTTTGGTGATTCCACCACCAACACAATAAACGACTGTCAGGAATCCATCAAACCCATATCCGAACACTTCAGGTGTTTATTTATTCCTGCAAAAGAAGTCCTTACATCGCTTCGGGCAATAAGCGCCACGCGTGATATTTTGCATATGCCTGGTTTTGACGACACTTACCTTGACCTTATCCGGGCCCTGGTAATCCCAACACAAAAAGGCAATGTCACTGAAGAATTCAGAAGTGTTAATAAAAAACTGGAGGAATTATTCGAAGGCAATGTGGAACAGAATAGTGAAGATGAATTCATTTTCCGAAAAGGGAAAACGGAATTTCCCATGCCATTAACTGCCGAAGGCATTAAGAAGATAGGAATACTTACAACGCTGATAAGGAACCGTCAGTTAAACGCAAATTCTTTATTATTTCTTGATGAACCTGAAACAACGCTTCATCCTGAAGCTACGAGAGAATTGGTTGAAATGCTGATTCTGATGGCCCAGGCAGGAATGCAGATTTTTCTGGCTACGCATAATTATTTTGTTTTGAAGCAATTCCATCTAAGTGCGAAGCGAGAAGGAGTAAATGTAAACTGCTTCGCTTTATCGCGTGAGAAAGGGAAATCGGTTAAAATAAAATCATTTGATCTGAAAACTGAATTTCCCGAAAATCCAATTTCTGACGAGGCAATAAAAATGGCTGATGAGGAAGTTAGACTTGACTTAGGCTTATAAATTAGATATACTATGCCTGGATTTACTGAAAGTAACATTATTCTCAATTTTCCTGATAACAATTTTTTTCGCTTTAGCGCTTGCGAAGGATATAGGGTGTTATCTGGAAACCACTTTAAGGAAATGGATGCCTGCTGGCATGATACAACGGGAGACATATACTGGCTTATTGAGCTAAAAGATTACTCATTAGCCAATATTGCAGCTGCAACTACTATCGAATCAAAAGCGTGGGATTTGGTAAAAAAAGCTGTGGATAGTTTGTCAATGCTTATAAGTACTAAACATTCATATCCCTGGTTTACAGCTAAGTATCCGAAATTACCATACACCCCTGACAATGCCACGATAATGAAATTTATTACTGTGGTGCATTGTGATACGCATCAAAGAGCAGATGTTCAGTTGATGAATGATTCTTTTAAGAATAAGTTTAAACCATATGCTGAACTTTTTGGGATTCAATATTATTCCGTAGTTAATCATATCAGCGCTAAAGCAATATTTCCGAATAACATGATTCAATAAACCCAAACTTGATACCTAAATTGTGAAAAAACCACGAACACCCTATAAAAAATAAACATGATTTTGAGTAACCCTGAAACTTCCCTCAGCCCCTCCGGCGAATCCTTCCCTCTCCCGGTTAAAGCCGACTACAACAACGAACTGAAACGCATTGAAGAACTCGTGCGGCAGGCACGCAGCGAACACAAAGAGATCGTGGTCGTGATGGGCCTCGGATTTGTAGGCGCTGTGATGGCCGCCATCGTGGCCGATACGAAGGATGCCGCCGGAAAAAACACCAAATTCGTGATCGGGTGCCAGCGCCCTTCTCCCCGTTCATTCTGGAAGATACCGCTGATCAATCGTGGCGAAGCGCCGGTGAAAGCCGAAGACCCGGAGGTGGATATCCTGATCAAACGGTGTGTGCTGGATGATAAAACCCTGGTGGCCACATACAACAGCGACTGCCTTCAGTTTGCCGACTGTGTGGTGGTGGATGTGCAGTGCGACTTTGCCAAGAAGGAGCTGGGGAATATGAAGAGCGGCGAAGCCGATATGGCCGCCCTCGAGGATACGATGCGCACCATCGGGGAGAAGATACAGCCCAACTGCCTGGTGCTCATCGAGACCACCGTGGCGCCGGGGACCACCGAATTCGTGGCGTGGCCCATCCTCAAAAAGGCATTTGCCAACAGGGGCATCAATGAAATTCCATTGCTTGCACACAGCTTCGAACGGGTGATGCCCGGCAAACAATATGTGGCCTCCATCCGCGACTTCTGGCGGGTGTGTTCGGGGTGCGAAACCGTCGCGCGGGCCAGGGTCGAAAAGTTCCTCCACGAGGTGCTCAACACCAAAGATTTCCCCCTCACGGTGATGGATCGTCCCATCGAATCGGAAACCACCAAGATCGTCGAGAATTCCTACCGCGCCACCATCCTGGCCTACCTCAATGAGTGGAGCCTCTTTGCCGAACGCAACGGGGTCGACCTCATCAAGGTGATCAACGCCATCAAAATGCGCCCCACCCACAGCAACATGATCTTCCCCGGACCGGGCATTGGCGGCTACTGCCTGCCCAAGGACGGCGGACTGGGTTATTGGGCCTTAAACTATTGACAGGCGACGGACGACAGGCGACAGACGACGGTCATCGGTCATCGGTCATCGGTCATCTGTCACCCTGAAACTTGAAACCTGATGGCCCCAAAGTTCAACGGACTCATCCTCTTTCCAAATAAAACCGATTCGCCTACTCAAACTCACCTGAGTTGCAACCAGGATAAGAAAGGTTCATGTTATAAATGAGTTGTGCGCAGTGCCAATTAATCATACTCCAAAATAGCCACTTTTCAAGATTTTTTTCGTATCTTTACTTCATGAAGGCAAAAGAGCATCACATTGAAATTGAGATTGATAAGCTAACCAGATCAATTGAAAATTTAATTACAGGAGACTCATTTCCAACTGAAGTCACAATACTTGAAAATGCAGATTTACAATTAATTATAAAAAAGCATGGTTGGCGATTTGATTGGAATAAAGTGCCCCCTTCAATATCGGAAAACAAAAAGTATATCTTGGGGTTCCTGGAAATTTAATTGCCTTTGCTTGCAGATTATCTTTTCATAGAGGTTATGAAGGTTATATATCATTCACTTCAAAATCAAATTTAATTGAACATTATATAAGAACTCTTGGAGCACAACTTGTCGGTAATCAATTAATGATTATTGATACAATTGCAGCCTCAAAACTTATTAATAAATATTTTAATGACTAAATATATGGGAATTGTAAGGGAACCTCAGGATGTTGATTTTGTTGTTGATCCTCGACCTTTAAGCAAGGAAGATCAGCAAAAAATCAGCGACTTTATTAAGGCTGATAAGAAACGTAGAAAAGTTTTATTAAAGAAAAGGCACATACGCACAACGAGCCGCTGATTTCAATTGGGGCTTTATTCCCGGCATTAACATTCCCCAGCCTTAATAACTGTCAAGGTTACAACAACGACCAACATTATACTATAGTACATCCCATGCAGCTCCTACATCAGTCCTGCGCTATCCTGCAATAAATCAAGAATATGGGTTGCCGGTCTGTATAAGCGTTGGATCATCATTGTATCATTGATGTAGATGCGATGAACCTTGAACAAATGACCAATGACCAATGACCAATGACCAATTGAGATTTACGATTTACGAGATACGATTTACGATTAAAAAAACAAGATGACTACCCACATGACTCACTCGATTTCCCCCGCAGGAGAATCTTTCCTGCTTCCTACCCAGCAGGACTACAAAAGTGAATTGAAACGCATTGAAGAACTCGTTCACCAGGCACGCAGTGCGAACAAAGAGATCGTTGTCGTGATGGGCCTCTGATTTGTTGGGGCTAATATGGAAACCTGAAACCTGAAATCCCTAATCAAACGGATAAAACCTATAAGAATGAATAACCGGGATGACAAAGGTGAAATAATTATCTATCAGTCTGATGATAAATCCACACATCTTGAAGTTCGCATAAATGAAGAAACTATTTGGCTGACTCAAAAACAAATGGCGCTTTTATTTGACTGTTCGGTAGACAATGTGGGGTTGCATTTGAAAAATATTTATAAAGAAGAGGAATTGCAAGAGTTGGCAACTGCCGAGGATTTCTCGGTAGTTCGACAAGAAGGTAGCCGATTTGTAAAACGAAAAGTTGTTTGTTATAATCTTGATGCGGTTATATCAGTTGGCTATAGGGTTAATTCCAAGCGGGGGACGCAATTCAGGATATGGGCAAATCGTGTATTGAAAGATTATTTATTGAAAGGGTATGTAATAAACCAACGTGTCGACAGGATAGAAAAGAAATTGTTTGAGCACGACCAAAAATTCGACTTACTGATAAAAACAAATCTGCCTGCAACCGAAGGTATTTTTTATGAAGGACAAATATTCGATGCCTACCAGTTTGCATCGGATATAATCAAATCGGCAAACAAGTCTATTGTGTTGATAGACAATTATGTGGATGAAAGTGTGCTGACTTTGTTGTCGAAAAGGAATAGTGAAGTGACAGCCACGATATATACCGCTTCAATATCAAAACAATTAAAATTGGATTTGAAACGATTTAATGCCCAATACCCAGCAATTGAGGTAAAAACGTTTACCAAATCGCACGACAGGTTTCTGATCATTGACCATGCTACGGTTTATCATATTGGCGCTTCGTTAAAAGACCTTGGCAAAAAATGGTTTGCCTTTTCAAAAATGGAACTCAATGCCTTGGAAATAATAAAAAAACTAACCAGTGTCAATCACACTGAACCTTGAACGAATGACCAATGAAGAATGACCAATGACCAATTTTTATAAATACTCATGACTACCAATATGACTCAATCAATCTCCCCATCGGGCGAATCCTTCTTGCTCCCAACGAAACCAGACTACGGCAATGAACTAAAACGCATTGAAGAACTCTTGAACCAGGCGCGCGGTGAAAACAAGGAAATCGTGGTCGTGATGGGACTCGGTTTCGTAGGGGCGGTGATGGCTGCCATCGTAGCCGATACAAAAGATGTCGGAGGAAAGAACTCCAAATTCGTGATCGGGTGCCAGCGTCCTTCTCCTCGTTCTTTCTGGAAGATCCCGCTGATCAATCGTGGCGAAGCGCCGGTGAAAGCCGAAGACCCGGAGGTGGATATCCTGATCAAACGGTGCGTGCTGGATGACAAGACCCTGGTGGCCACATACAACAGCGACTGCCTGCAGTTTGCCGACTGTGTGGTGGTGGATGTGCAGTGCGACTTTGCCAAGAAGGAGCTGGGGAATATGAAGAGCGGCGAAGCCGACATGGCCGCCCTCGAAGATACCATGCGCACCATCGGGGATAAGATTCAGCCGGACTGCCTGGTGCTGATCGAAACCACCGTGGCACCGGGAACCACCGAATTCGTGGCGTGGCCCATCCTCAAAAAGGCATTCGCCAACCGTGGCATCCAGGAAATTCCACTGCTCGCCCATTCATTCGAACGAGTGATGCCGGGCAAACAATATGTGGCCAGCATCCGCGACTTCTGGCGGGTGTGTTCTGGGTGTGAACCCATCGCGCGGGCCCGGGTCGAGAAGTTCCTCCGCGAGGTACTCAACACCAAAGATTTCCCGCTCACGGTGATGGACCGCCCCATCGAATCGGAGACCACCAAGATCGTCGAGAACTCCTACCGCGCCACCATCCTGGCCTACCTGAATGAGTGGAGCCTCTTTGCCGAACGCAACGGGGTCGACCTCATCAAGGTGATCAACGCCATCAAAATGCGCCCCACCCACAGCAACATGATCTTCCCCGGGCCGGGCATCGGCGGTTACTGCCTGCCCAAGGACGGCGGACTGGGTTACTGGGCCTATGAACATATCCTCGGGTTTGAGGATGGCGACAAGATATTCAGGATCACCCCCGCGGCCATCGACATCAACGATACCCGGGCACTGCACGTGGCCGAACTCACCCGCGACGCCCTGCGCAACATGGGTCGCTACATTGCCGGTTCGAAGGTGCTGCTGTGCGGTGCCAGCTACCGCCAGGATGTGGGCGATACCCGTTACAGCGGCAGCGAACTGGTGGTGCGCAAACTCACCGAGATGAGCGCCGAGATCCGCATCCACGACCCTTATGTTGATCACTGGTATGAACTGGAGGAACAGGACACCTACCCATCGCCCGGAAGCTCCTGGAAGCGATTCTTCCGAAACCAGGAGGGGTTGAAACAAACAGTGGTCGAAAAGGACCTGGAGCAATCGATGAAAGGAGCTGAAGCTGTCATTCTTGCAGTCCCGCATAAACAATACCTCGATTTGAGCCCGGATGATATGGTTAATTGGGCTCTTGGACCCATAGCTGTCATCGATGCTTTCGGGATCCTCACCGACGAACAGATCAGACGATATTTCGAATTGGGATGTGAAGTGAAGGCACTGGGCAGAGGCCATATCTCAAGATTAAAACAGGAAGTTAAAAAGAGTTCAAAGAACTGAAACCTGGACACTTTCACCTTGTTACCTTGTTACCCTGTCACCCTGTCACCCTGTCACCTTGAAAGAATCAGAAACCATCGAATTAAAAAAATCAACCTCCGAACTTAAAGAGGCTGTTATCTCTATGGCTGCCATGCTTAACAAACAAGGCGATGGGACCGTTTATTTTGGAATATCTGATCATGGTTTTGTATATGGACAAATGACAGGTCATGAAACGTTGCAGGTTCTGGCCCAGGCATTTGTTGACAACATTGAACCCAAAATTTATCCTACAATCAAAGTTGTCCCGGTTGATGGGAAAGAATGCATTGTTGTGCAGGCTAAAGGAATCAACAGCCCATATTTTGCCTATGGACGAGCATATATACGAGTAGGTGAATCGGACAAAAGACTTAGTGTAGCTGAAATAGAATCACGGATTCTCAGTAAAAAGAGGTTGTTCTGGGAAAAGGAACAATCGGCAAAACCATTAACCGAGATAAGCGAATCTGAAGTTAAAAGTTACGTGCGAAAGGCTCAGGCTGCCCATAGAATTGATTTTGAGTACATTGATGTAAGAACAGCATTAAACAAGCTGCATTTGCTTGAAGGAGAACACCTCACAATGGCGGCCGAGGTATTATTTTGCGATGACAGTCAAATGGAAATACAGGCTGCAATTTTTGCCGGCAATGATAAAATGACTTTTCTTGATATCAAACAATTTAAGGGAAACCTTTTTGGTTTGAGAAAGCAAGCAGAACTATATATCAACTCCAATATGAAGTGGCGGGCCGACCTGACTGAAAGCCGTCGCAAGGAAATTCCAGAGATTCCTGTAAGAGCCATATCAGAGGCCATCGGCAACTCCTTGTGCCACCGTGACTATTCCAATCCAAAAGGGAATGAGGTTGCTATTTTTAAAAACAGGATTGAGATATATAACCCCGGACTGTTTCCCGAAGGAATTGAACCGGAAGATTTCTTTACCGGACACGAACATTCTGTTTTACGCAATCCGCTTATCGCGGAAACGATGTTTCGTTCAAGAGATATAGAAAGGTGGGGTAGCGGTATAAAAAGGATTCATGACGAATGTACTGAAAATGGTATAAAGGTTGAATTTATCCGACGAAAAACCGGGTTTGTTGTTTTGTTTAACCGGCCTGCATGGATTGAAGAATCAGACATTAATGAAAAAACTACCCAGAAAACTACCCAGAAAACTACCCAGAAAACTACCCAGAAGATTATTCTTTTACTTAAAGAGAATCCAACATTAGGCAGAAAGGAAATAGCTGAACAATTAGGTGGAATAACAGAGAGTGGGGTTAAATACCATCTTGGAAAATTAGTACGGGAAGGGTATATTAAACGCATCGGCCCCGCCAAAGGCGGACATTGGGAAATAACAAAACCTTGAACGAATGACCAATGACCAATGACCAATGACGAGTGACGAGTGACGAATGACGAATTGAGATTTACGATTTACGACATACGATTTACGATTTAAAAAACAAAATGACTCCCAATATGACTCATTCAATCTCCCCCTCCGGCGAATCCTTCCCACTCCCGGTTAAAGCCGACTATACCAATGAGCTAAAACGCATAGAAAAACTCGTTATCCAGGCACGCAGCAAAAACAAGGAAATCGTGGTCGTGATGGGCCTCGGATTCGTGGGCGCCGTGATGGCCGCCATTGTGGCGGATACGAAGGATGCCGGCGGAAAAAACAGCAAATTCGTGATCGGGTGCCAGCGCCCTTCACCCCGTTCGTTCTGGAAAATTCCCCTCATCAACCGCGGCGAAGCGCCGGTCAAAGCCGAGGACCCGGAGGTGGATGTGCTCATCAAACGGTGCGTGCTTGATGACAAGACCCTGGTGGCCACGTACAACAGCGACTGCCTGCAGTTTGCCGACTGCGTGGTGGTGGATGTGCAGTGCGACTTTGCCAAGAAGGAGCTGGGGAATATGAAGAGCGGCGAAGCCGATATGGCCGCCCTCGAAGATACCATGTGCACAATCGGGGATAAAATTCAGCCGAACTGTTTGGTGCTGATCGAAACCACCGTGGCGCCTGGAACCACCGAATTCGTGGCGTGGCCCATCCTCAAAAAGGCATTTGCCAACCGGGGCATCAATGAAATTCCGCTGCTTGCCCACAGCTTCGAACGGGTGATGCCCGGCAAACAATACGTGGCCTCCATACGCGACTTCTGGCGGGTATGTTCGGGGTGCGAACCCATCGCACGGGCACGGGTTGAGAAGTTCCTTCACGAGGTGCTCAACACCAAAGATTTCCCGCTAACGGTGATGGACCGCCCCATTGAATCGGAGACCACCAAAATCGTGGAGAACTCCTACCGCGCCACCATCCTGGCCTACCTGAACGAGTGGAGCCTCTTTGCCGAACGCAACGGGGTCGACCTCATCAAGGTGATCAACGCCATCAGGATGCGCCCCACCCACAGCAACATGATCTTCCCCGGCCCGGGCATCGGCGGTTACTGCCTGCCCAAGGACGGCGGACTGGGTTACTGGGCCTATGAGCATATCCTCGGGTTTGAGGATGGCGACAAGATATTCAGGATCACCCCCGCGGCCATCGACATCAACGATACCCGCGCCCTGCATGTGGCCGAACTCACCCGCGACGCCCTGCGCAACATGGGCCGCTACATCGCCGGCTCCAAGGTGCTGCTGTGCGGCGCCAGCTACCGGCAGGATGTGGGCGATACCCGTTACAGCGGCAGCGAACTGGTGGTGCGCAAACTCACCGAGATGAGCGCCGAGATCCGCATCCACGACCCCTATGTTGATCACTGGTATGAACTGGAGGAGCAAGACACCTACCCCTCGCCCGGAAGTTCGTGGAAACGCTTTTTCCGCAACCAGGAGGGGCTGAAACAATCGGTGGTCGAAAAAGACTTACAGCAATCCATGAAAGGTGCCGAAGCGGTTATTCTGGCTGTGCCCCATAAACAGTACCTTAACCTGAACCCCGATGATATGGTAAAATGGGCAGGCGGCCCCATCGCAGTTATCGACGCTTTTGGGATCCTTACCGATGACTTAATCAGAAGATATTTTGAACTCGGATGCGAAGTTAAAGCACTTGGCAGAGGACATTTAGCAAGATTGAAAAGGGAAGTAAGGGAGAAGTAGCTTAAGATGTATGGACATAGGGCTAGCTTCTTTTGGTACCTGAAATAACTTTTTCAATCGGGATTTAATCTTTCCGGTGAATTCCCCCCCTAAGGTAGAATAGTGGTCCATAGCTTACCCTGGGGTAGAGAGTTAAGTATTTTCGAGAAAAGCATATAAGCCAAACTTCTTAAACTAATAAAGTAGTTTATAAATAAAAATAGTAAAAAACGGACAATGGATATAACCGCAGCAGCAATAGCCACATTGATTTCAAGTTGTGTTGCCACTATTGTAACACTATTGATAAATAAAAATAATAGTGTAAAAAATCTAAATGACCAATTAGATGATATCATTAAGATAGCGATTCAGTATCCATATTTAGAAAGTCCGGGTTTTACAAATACTTGGAATGAAAATAAAGGGAAAGATGATGAAAAATATTTACGATATGAAAATTACTGTACGCTGATATTTAATTACTTAGAAAGGCTTTGCAAATTCTATAAGTTCGATAAATCGAAAATCGAAAACTTTATGAATGTAAAAGACTGGATAAGATTACATAAAGATTGCTGGTATAATCCTTCCATAACATTTGAAAACGCAAATGGATATTCAAAAAAGTTCAAAGAAACAATTGATTCATACATTAAATGAAAATTTTATGGAAAAGAAAATCTTATTAATTGGAAATGATGATGGACTGCCTGGGGTAAAAGTCGATATAGAAAATTATAAACAATTTTTCAAAAGCCCTGTTGGTGGCAGTTGGCTTGAACGTGAATTTATAGTCAAACTCAATCCCACTAGGCGGGAGTTGATAAATGAACTTATAAGACTTAAAAACTTATCTCTTGACTATGTAATAGTTGTTTTTAGTGGACATGGTGGTCAGGAAAGAGAAACAGTTTTGGAATTAAACCCACAGGGTGAATCAATTGGCGAGACAGAGTTAGAATATATAGCGAAAAGACAACTTAATGTTTTCGACTGCTGCAGATGTTATCCTGAGTCAATAACAGACAGCCGACAGGTTGAAGCTTTTATAAAATCGTTTTCCAGTTTCAATACAAGAGAAAAATATGAAAATAGAATTTTAGAAGCCATTCCGCAACAAGTAATATTATATTCCTGTTCGATTGGGGAAATCTCAAATGACACGAAAGATGGTGGTATTTATTCTCAGTTTTTATTAAAGTCAGCTCGCAATATTATTGATGAGTATAAACTATTGGGGACGGCACACGTCGAAGCATATAAATTGACCATGGAGAATAATAAAAAATGGCCTAATGATAAACATCAGCACCCTGAGGCAGTTTTACCTAAATGTTTGTCATCGCAACAATTGATAATCGGAATAAAGCCAGAAACAGAGTTATTAAAGTCATAATAGAGAGCCTATTATTTATTTTCAAACAAGTTTGGAAAATGAAGAATATAAATGATATTATAACCTGGAAGCAAACCTTTGGGCTTTTGCCAATTCATCTCATTCCAACACAAAGAGATGAAAATTGTTATATTATGCTCAATGGTGGAAATGGTGATTTTTGCCTAAAAACTATAAACGAAGGGAGAAGCCCGGAGAGTTATCACGCACTTGCTTGGTCGAGCAATACAAAAAACTTTGTTGTTATCGATGAAGAAAATGTAAATATTTATAATTGGAAAAAAGATAAGACAGAAACCATTCATAAGACCAAAGTAGAAGATAATTTTGGAAAATTTTATAAATATTTAATATCCAATAGCTATAAATCGGATAATGATATTGTGCCATTTGTAATTGACATTTTTAAGCAATTTAGAAATATCACACAAGAAAGGACTGGCGCTGTTGAAGCATTAAATCTTTTATTTGTTCTAATTGCTGGAATTGAGGAAGACTTGAATGCATTTGATTTTGATAAGTGGGGGTTATCAAAGATAGAGATTCCGCGTAATTTTGAACAGTACCGCGATAAGCTAAATAGGGGTTTTTCAAATATCACCCCTAAACTGGAATTGATTTTGAGACACTCGTCTGGTGTTCTTTTTCAAGAGGCACAAAAGGAAGTTTTAACTTTTGACAGGCAGTTAGATTTATGGGGAGCCCATTCAAATAAAATCGAAAGCCAAAAAAGTTTATATTCCAGCATACATTACACTCCTCCATATTTAGCGCGAACAATCGTAGAAAATGCTTTAAGTAAGCTGACTGGTGGCAAGCAAACACTTAGACTATTTGACCCTGCTTGCGGTTCTTCAGAGTTCTTCATCGAAGCATTAAAGCAACTTAACGAAAATGGCTATACTGGAAGTGTTGAAATAACAGGATGGGATTCTTCTGAAACAGCAATAAACACATCAAAGTTTTTATTGACGTATGAAAAGAGAACGATTTGGAAAGAGAGATTGACATTTGATGTAAAGCTGGTTAATGATTCGTTGTTAGAGGAATGGAGAAATGATTACGACATAATACTAATGAACCCACCTTTTGTTTCATGGGAACAATTAGACAAGGAGTCGAGAGAGGCAGTCAAAGGTGTTTTAAAGTTAAATATTATAGGAAAACCAAATCAAGCAAGCGCCTTTTTTTACAAAGCTGTTCAGTCATTGAATGATGAAGGAATTATAGGTTGTATTGTTCCTTCATCCCTATTGACTTTAGATGCCTATCAGAAGTTAAGGAGTGAGGTGATTGATCTTATTAACATTGATTTAATAGGGAAGTTGGGAAATTTTGTTTTTGAAGATGCCTTGACAGATGTAAGCTTAATAATTGGACATAAAACCACAAGTAAATCTGTTCCGTATGTTCTGTGGACAAAAAACGAAAAAGGTGTTGCCCAGGATGCGCTTAGAGATTTAAGAAAAATGCATTTTTCAGAATCCCACAAAGTGAATGAAAAAGACTATAGTATATATCAACCAATGACTTTTCCTATTACCAAAGAAAACTGGAAACCAATTTCGCTTAGTGAAACTGAGCTATTTAAAACAATTGAAAGATTTGTTTTTGAAAAGAAACTTGTAAGAATTCAGGATGTTTTTAGTGTTCAGCAGGGAATAAGAACAGGTAATAATGCAATATTCAAAATACCTTTAGCAGAATATAATGGATTGCCCGAAACCGAACAAAAATACTTTCGCCCGGTTGTAGATAATGAGGCAATCAAAAATGGTTTGATCAGGAAAGAAAATTATATTTGGTTTCCTTATAATGAGCAGGGTTTGGTTATTAGAACAGAAGAGCAGTTAGGTAAGTTGGCAAATTTTTTTTATACTTCCAACCTTTATCCAAATAAAGAAATTTTAGAGAACCGTGTTGGTGTTTCAGAGTGGTGGGGCTTAACCCGGCCTAGAAATTGGCAATTTTCAAAAGTTGAAAAACTTATTTCAACAGAATTTGGAAAATCGGATTCATTTGCTTTTGATAAAATGGGTGAATTTGCAGTAGAGAGAGGAAGTGCCTGGATTCCCAGGAAAGAATTCAAAGATAAAAATTTCTTTTATTTTTATCTTGCGCTATTCTCAAATCCTTTTTTTGATAAATTATTGTCTATTTATTCTAAACAACTTTTATCTGGTTGGGATTTAGGTAAAAAACACACAAGAGACATTCCAATCCCAAATGTCCAATCACTGGATGTTTTAAATTCCCCTGCGTTTATTAAATTAGTTGAAATTGGTAAAGAATTGTCGGAAGGGCACTTTCATTTAATATCGATGTTTGAAGATATTATAATTCAATATTATTATCCTCAAAATCAAGATTAGGCGTATGTTGAATCCAATCAGTATCATCACAGAAATTTGTAATGTTAGTAAAAACTATTTTCCTGATTCCAGTTTCCATTTGACACCAATTAATATTATCCAAAATAAATTTTATAAATATTATTCAACAGGCGGAGACTCTTCAAAAGCCATAAATAACAAAAAAAACACGCTTGAAGAAATCAATGTTGTAAAATGGTTTGATGACTTTTGGATTTATATGGTAATAACATTTAATCAAGCCGACAAGAAAACAACAAATATTTTTTTCACATTATCGGTCTTTGAAGGAAGTAGCCAGGATAAAATTAAAAATCAGCTGTTTAGAGCAGAATGGGATACATATAATGATAATCGATTTCATCCTCAGCCACATTGGCATTTTTACTCAAATGGAAGATTGGAGAATCTTGTGAAAGAATTTAGTGAATTACTTAAAGAGGAAGAGACTGGCTTTATTGATTTGATAAATGAAGAAAAATTCAAAGGAATTGATATAAATAAAATGCATTTCGCAATGAGTGCACATTGGGATAAGGAGAATGGCCATATTCATGGCATTACCGATGGAAACGAGTTACTCAATTGGTATAAAGGGTTAATGAGTCATATTAAATTCCAATTAGAACATGCTCAATTGTTTTAATATAATCCTGATCGTCCAAACGCAAATCCAGCCCTTTTGCTTACTCCAAACCGATATCCTGTATATTGAATCAGAGAGTAGCGGAACTCGGTGGAGCCAATTGTAATGACGAATGACCAATAAAAAATCACGTAGTGAAAACTTCAAACTTCGTTGATCAATGTTCAATATTCGACATTCAAAAGCCGCAAATTCACCCGTGATATCTACTCAAACTTCCTCCTTCTCCCCCGCAGGAGAATCTTTCCTGCTTCCTACCCAACAGGACTACAACAGTGAATTAAACCGCATTGAAGCGCTTGTGCAGCAGGCTCGCAGTGAACACAAGGAGATCGTGGTGGTGATGGGACTCGGATTTGTGGGGGCGGTGATGGCCGCCATTGTGGCGGATACAAAAGATGCCGAAGGAAAAAACTCGAAATTTGTGATCGGGTGCCAGCGCCCCAGTCCGCGTTCGTTCTGGAAAATACCGTTGATCAACCGGGGCGAAGCGCCGGTAAAGGCCGAGGATCCGGAGGTGGATGTGCTCATTCGTCGATGTGTGGTTGAGGATAAGACCCTTGTGGCCACCTACAACAGCGATGTACTGCAGTTTGCCGACTGCGTGGTGGTAGATGTGCAGTGCGACTTTGCCAAAAAGGAGATGGGGAACATGAAGAGCGGCGAGGCCGATATGGCCGCCCTCGAAGACACCATGCGCACCATCGGGGATAAGATTCAGCCGGATTGTTTGGTACTGATTGAAACCACCGTGGCGCCGGGAACCACCGAATTTGTGGCCTGGCCCATCCTTAAAAAGGCCTTTGCCAACCGGGGCCTCAGTGAAATTCCTTTGCTGGCCCACAGCTTTGAACGGGTGATGCCCGGCAAGCAATACGTGGCCTCCATCCGCGACTTCTGGCGGGTGTGTTCGGGGTGCGAACCCATCGCGCGGGCCAGGGTCGAAAAGTTCCTTCACGAGGTGCTCAACACCAAAGATTTTCCCCTTACGGTGATGGACCGCCCCATCGAATCGGAAACCACCAAGATCGTCGAAAACTCCTACCGCGCCACTATCCTGGCCTACCTGAACGAATGGAGCCTTTTTGCCGAACGCAACGGGGTCGACCTCATCAAGGTGATCGATGCCATCAAAATGCGCCCCACCCACAGCAACATGATCTTCCCCGGCCCGGGCATCGGTGGTTACTGCCTGCCCAAGGATGGCGGACTGGGTTACTGGGCCTACGAGCACATCCTCGGGTTTGAGGATGGCGACAAGATATTCAGGATCACCCCTGCCGCCATCGATATCAACGACACCCGGGCCCTGCATGTGGCCGAACTCACCCGCGACGCCCTGCGCAACATGGGCCGCTACATCGCCGGATCGAAGGTGCTGCTGTGCGGCGCCAGCTACCGCCAGGATGTGGGCGATACCCGCTACAGCGGCAGCGAACTGGTGGTTCGCAAACTCACCGAGATGAGCGCCGAGATCCGAATCCACGATCCCTATGTAGACCATTGGTACGAATTGGAGGAGCAGGACACCTACCCATCCCCGGGAAGTTCTTGGAAACGTTTCTTCCGCAACCAGGAGGGACTAAAGCAAACTGTGGTTGAAAAGGACTTGAAGCAATCGCTGAAAGGAGCCGAAGCCGTCATTTTGGCTGTCCCTCATAAGCAATATCTCAACCTGAACCCCGATGATTTGGTCAAATGGGCTGGCGGACCCATCGCGGTCATTGACGCCTTTGGATTACTGACTGATGACCAAATCCGTCGCTATTTCATACTCAGATGTGATGTGAAAGCCTTAGGAAGAGGACACCTTGCAAGATTAAAACGTGAAGTGCGAGAGAAATAACATGTACTTCCTGGTGAGAATGATTCAAATGGGTATCTTGTTTTAATAAGAAGAACAGAAGCACGACCTCATGAAGCAAAATATTTTTTAAAAATTAGATCATAAGATCATGGCTGTAAACGATTTCTTTCTACAATAAATAAGTCTTTACATTCAGCTTTGTTATACTAAAAGCAGGACAAAAAGACATATTCTGAATAGTTTATATTGTATAAAAATATTCAGTGAAACACATTATGTAGCGCCAATAAAATGAATATTGATATTATTATGCAGTATTTGAAAATATTGAAAATATAAGAGTAAAAAATTAGCATAACTAATTGATTTTGTTTGAGTAATAATCGAAAAATAGTGAAAATACACTTTTTCAGTTATTTTTCAAAAACACCCAAAAAATTTCACAAATGTTGAACGAAAAATCAATTTTAATAACTGGGGGTACCGGCTCTTTTGGTAAGAAATTTACTGAGATAATTCTTAATAAATATCCAAATGTTCAGAGACTTGTTATTTTTTCGCGCGACGAGCTAAAACAATATGAAATGGCTCTTTTATATCCTGAGAATAAACATCCTCAAATTCGGTTCTTTATCGGAGATGTTAGGGACTTGCCACGGTTGAAAAGAGCTTGTGAAGGAATAGATGTCATTATTCATGCCGCAGCTTTAAAACACGTTCCGATAGCAGAATATAACCCAGATGAGTTTATTAAGACAAATATCGGAGGGGCGCAAAATATTATAGATGCAGCACTTTCGACAGAAGTAAAAACTGTTGTTGCTCTTTCTACCGATAAGGCAGCATCTCCAATCAACCTATATGGGGCTACAAAATTAGTTTCTGATAAGTTATTTATTGCCGCAAATAACATCAAAGGACATCGTAACCTTCGTTTTTCGGTCGTTAGGTATGGGAATGTTATGGGTTCGCGGGGGTCTGTAATTCCTTTTTTTTTACTAAAAGCAAAAAATGGAAGCAAATTACCCATTACGCATAAAGAAATGACACGCTTTAATATTTCTTTAAAAGAGGGTGTTGAAATGGTATTGTGGGCAATTGAATATGCTTTGGGTGGAGAAATCTTCGTGCCCAAAATCCCTTCATACAAAATAGATACGGTAGCAACAGCAATTGCTCCAGATGCCAAAGTGGAGTACACTGGGATCAGGCCTGGAGAGAAGCTTCATGAAGAAATGATAACGGAAAGTGATTCTTACAATACAATTGAATTTGAGAAGTATTATGCAATTCTTCCTTCAAATGTTACCAAAGAAAGATACTTGAAGCATTTTAGTGGATGGGAAGTACCAAAAGGTTTTAAATATACTTCCGGGACCAATAGCATGTGGATTGAAGTTGAAGAAATGCGGCGATTAATAACAGAATATGTTGATCCTAATTTTAAACCCATCCGATGAAACCTATACCTTATGGCAGGCACCACATCACTGAGGAGGACATTCAAGCTGTTGTAGATGTCCTTGAATCAGATTTCCTGACCCAGGGCCCTAAAATAGCTGAATTTGAAGAAGTATTTGCAGAATACATTGGTTGCAAATACGCGGTAGCTGTTTCCAATGGCACTGCTGCTTTGCATCTGTGTGCCATGGTGTTAAAAGTTGGGCCTGGCCAAAAGGTTATCACAACACCAATTACTTTTGCTGCCTCTGCAAACTGTGTAAGGTATTGCGGAGGCGATGTAGTGTTTGCCGATATCGACCCTGAAACCTGGTTGATTGACATTAACAGGGTAAGGGAACTATTGGAAACATCACCCAGAGGAACTTTCAGCGGGATTATCCCGGTTGATTTTTCAGGGAGGGCCGTAAATCTTGAGGCATTCAGGAAATTAGCCGATGAATTTGGACTATGGATCATAGAGGATGCATGCCATGCACCTGGTGGATTTTTCACAGATAGCTTCGGTGAAAGACAAAATTGCGGAAATGGGAAATATGCCGATCTGGCAATCTTCTCCTTTCATCCGGTTAAACATATTGCATCAGGCGAAGGAGGAATGATAACCACAAACAGCAAAGAACTTTACGATAGAATAAAGAATTTACGCACGCATGGCATCCAGCAAAATCCCGCAATGAAGCATCATAACCATGGTTTATGGTATTATGAAATGCAGGAGTTGGGCTACAACTATCGTTTAACCGACATCCAGGCGGCCTTGGGCATCAGCCAGTTGAAAAGAGCCGGTGAAGGCATAAAAAGAAGAAGAGAAATGGCTCAGGCATATCAACAGACATTTGATGGAAAATCATTTATTGAGGGACAATCAGGCATGAATGAAGGGCATGCTTATCACCTTTACATTATTGAGGTCGATGAGCGTAATGGATTATATTCCTGGTTAAGGGAAAACAATATCTGGGCACAGGTTCATTACATACCTGTACATTTAATGCCGTATTACCGTCAGTTTGGATGGAAGGAAGGGGATATGCCCAAAGCAGAAAAATATTATGATAGATGTTTGAGCTTGCCAATTTTTCCGACGTTAACTGAGAAGGATCAGAATTTTGTTATACAAAAAGTAATGGATTTTTATCATGGGTAACCTTGCCATAATCCCTGCGAGAGGAGGCAGTAAAAGGATCCCCGGAAAGAATATTAAGGAGTTTCTTGGAAAGCCGATTATTGCCTATTCCATTGAAGCAGCATTGGGAAGCGACCTTTTTGATGAGGTAATGGTATCAACAGATGATGATATAATTGCAGCAACAGCTTTTAAATATGGAGCAAAAATTCCTTTCTTACGAAGTGAAAAAAATGCTGATGACTTTGCCACAACAATCGACGTAATCCATGAAGTGTTAACTAATTATAAAAAGGAACAAAAAAGGGAGTTCCAGTTTGCCTGCTGTATCTATCCAACTGCTCCCTTAATGAAAATGAAACATCTTCATGAAGGATTTGTAAAAATGACCAACCAGGACTATATTTCTGTATTTCCTGTAGTTATGTTCGACTATCCGGTTTGGAGAGGTTTAAGTATTGATGCGAATGGAAAGAGTAAGATGGTCTGGCCCGAATTTACAAATTCCAGATCACAGGATTTAGAAAAAGTATATCATGATGCCGGACAATGGTATTGGTTTAATACTGAAAAAATTAATGATACCTTATTTACTTTCAACTCCGGAACTGTCATTTTAGCTGAAGATGAAGTGCAGGATATAGATACTATTGCCGATTGGAAATTGGCCGAGATGAAAAAAACAATCCAAATGAATACTAACATATAAGTAACAATGAAACAATTCCAAACCTCTCAGGAAGAATTTTGGGCTGGTGAATTCGGAACAAAATACATTGGCAGAAATGACAGTCAGGAACTATTGGCATCGAATCTGAATTTCTTCTCAAAAACCCTCAAACAAGCCGGACAAATTTCATCCTGTCTTGAATTTGGGGCGAATATAGGAATGAATTTAAGGGCACTTAAGCTATTATATCCCAGGATGAATTTTAAGGGTATAGAAATCAACCCTGCAGCAGCTAATGAACTAAGAAAATTGGTTGGTCCAGAGAATGTATTTGAAGGTTCAATTTTTGATTATAGAGTTATAGACACAGTAGATTTAGCTTTGATAAAGGGTGTTTTGATTCATATAAACCCGGATAAATTAGACGATGTTTATTGCAAATTATATGAGTCGACAACCCGGTTTATACTCCTTTGTGAATATTATAATCCTTCCCCTGTCACAATATCATACCGGGGTCATTCTGACCGGTTGTTTAAGCGTGATTTTGCCGGTGAGTTACTGGAAAAATTTTCGGATTTAAAACTAGTGGACTATGGATTTTCATACAAAAGGGATATCCCTTTTCCACAAGATGATATAACCTGGTTTTTGATGGAGAGGAGATCGAAAAATGCTTAGATATTGTAAACGATGTATCATGCCGGATACAAAACCAGATCTTCATCTGGATGAAGAGGGTGTTTGTAATGCTTGTCGTGCATATGAGCGTAGGCAGGAGGTGGACTGGGAGAAGCGATCCGAAGAATTGAAAATACTTTTAGAACGCTTTCGTCGGAATGGCAGCAATTGGGACTGTATAGTACCGGTAAGTGGAGGAAAGGATAGCACCTACCAAGTGATCCGGATTTTACAATTGGGGCTTAATCCTTTATGTGTTACCGCGACCACATGTGATTTGTCAGAAATCGGACGTAAGAATATTCAAAACCTCAAGCATTTAGGGGTTGATTACGTCGAGTTTTCACCAAATCCTCTCGTTCGTGCAAAGCTAAACCGAATTGGCCTGACTGAAGTTGGGGATATTTCTTGGCCGGAACATGTGGGCATTTTCACAATTCCTGTTCGTGCCGCAGTTCAATATAATGTACCTCTGCTGATTTGGGGAGAAAATTCGCAAAATGAATATGGTGGACCCGCTGCTGCTGCCGAAAACAATACATTGACCCGACGGTGGCTCGAAGAGTTTGGTGGATTGTTGGGCCTTAGGGTCAGTGATCTGTCGAACACCTATGGGATTGAACCGAAAAATTTGTTGCCTTATCAATACCCGAGTGACGAAGAATTGCAACGCGCTGGGGTGACCGGCTTATTTCTTGGCCACTATATTCCTTGGGATGGGTTGTCAAATTCATTGATAGCACAGGCGAATGGATTCATTACTCTTGATCGAGCAGTTGAAGGATCAATGGTTAATTATGAAAACCTGGACAATCATCAAACGGGTATTCATGACTATTTTAAATTTTTGAAATTCGGATTTTCCCGTGCCACAGATATAGCCTGTCTGCATGTACGCAGAAATCGCATCACTCGCCAGGATGCCTTGGAAATAATAAAGGAGAGAGATGGGAAATTCCCATGGACGTACCTTGGGAAACAGTTAACAGATATTCTGGATCCATTGAATATGTCTGTTGATGAATTTATAAAGGTTTGTGACAGATTTACAAATAAAAAAATATTTAAACGGGATGGTTCAGGAGAGCTGATTAAGGATCGGTTTGGGAACCTCGAAAAAAATAATTACGACAATTTATGAAAGTTGCGCTCATAAATTATGGAATGGGAAATCTGGGATCCGTCCGAAGGGCTCTGGAAGACCTCGGGGCAAATGTTATTATCGCGGAACATCCCTTGATGTTATTGGATGCGAACCGCCTTGTTCTACCTGGTGTTGGGTCCTTTGGAGCCGGGATGGAACGGCTGCGAAACGGGGGATGGATTGAAGCATTATATCAACAAGTTATAGAGCACCATAAGCCAATCCTTGGAATTTGTCTTGGCATGCAGATGTTATCCGGCTTGAGTGAAGAAAATGGATTGCATGAGGGTTTAAATTTCATCCCGGGCAAAGTTCTACGCCTCGACAAATTAGGTTGTTCCCTTCGCATACCGCATGTTGGATGGAACGAAGTGAATTATCGGGAAGGAATGGGTTTGTTTAATAAAATTCCTCAGGCCATGGATTTTTATTTTGTCCATAGTTATGCCGTAGTGGTGGAGGATCCAGCAGATGTGTCAGCAACAACTTCCTATGGTACCACTGTTACATCTGCTATTTCAAGACATAATATTTTCGGGACCCAGTTTCATCCGGAAAAAAGTTCAAAATCGGGGAAGCAAATATTAAAAAACTTTTTAGATTATACTCCATGCTGAAGGTTCGCGTGATACCAACGCTTTTATGGAAAAATTTCGGCCTGGTTAAGGGAGTAGGATTTGACAGTTGGAGAAGAGTAGGGCCCGTTTTGCCAACAATAAAGGTTTATAATTCACGTGAAGTGGATGAACTTATTCTGGTCGATATTACTGCCTCCATCGAAGGTCATATCCCTGACCATGAATCGGTGAGCGACTTTTCACATGAGTGTTTTGTGCCGCTTACGGTAGGCGGAGGCATCTTCAACCTATCTCAAATCACTTCCTTGCTGCGTGCCGGGGCAGACAAGGTTTCTCTGAATTCGGCGCTCTTCGAAAATCCAGGCCTGGTAAATGATGCAGCCGGGCAGTTTGGTGTTCAATGTGTCATTGTCAGCATCGATGCGCATCGGACAGAAAGAGGATCTTATACTTGCTTCAGCCATTCCGGAACACGAAATACTAACCGGGAGCCGTTAGCATGGGCTAAAGAAATGGAAGACCGCGGGGCTGGAGAGATACTTTTAACATCGGTCGAGCATGACGGCACGATGAATGGCTATGACCTGGAACTGATAGAAAGGGTAGCATCCAGAGTAAACATTCCGGTTATTGCTTCCGGTGGAGCTGGAAATTACCAGGACATGATCGATGCGGTAACCAAGGCTGGTGCGGCGGCAGTTGCCGCTGCAAGTATTTTTCATTTTACCGAGATGACACCATTAGGCGCTAAAGATGCTATGCATGAAGCGGGCATCCCAATACGACGTAGATTCGAGATGTAAGTTGATATTCATTCCTATTTAGGTGCTTTTTTAGAAAATATAATTAATACTACTTTGAACACTAAAGTCTTATTCCGCGTTGACGGATCGCCGCAAATAGGGCTTGGCCATTTGGTAAGATGTATCGCGCTGGCTCATATGCTGCGAAACTATTTTCATATAACTTTTTTTTGTAAGGAAATACCGGAACAGATCAAAAAAGAATTGTCTAAAAATCAATTTTCACTTGAAAATTTAAAAGAAGAAAAATTCTTTTTAAGCCAAATCAAGCCACAAGAAATTGTCGTTTGTGATGGTTATAGTTTTAATACCAATTATCAGAAACAGATAAAATCAAGGGGGGCTAAATTGGTTTGTATCGATGACCTGCATGATGGGCAGTCATACGCTGACCTGATCATTAATCATGCACCCGGGATTAAACCAGTTGATTATAAAGCGCAGTATTTTACTCAATATGCGCTTGGTCCCGAATATGCCTTATTGCGGCCTGTTTTTTTGGAACAAGCCAGAAAGAATCGAAAAATAGTTAAGGTCGAAGTTGTCCTAATATGTTTTGGAGGATCGGATTATAAAAACCTTACCGAACTTACACTCCGGGTTATAATGGATTTTACTAATTTTAAAAGAATATTAGTTGTTACTGGAACCGCTTATAATAACCCTGATGGTCTGAATAATCTTGTGATTAGAGATAATAGAATTGAACACTATCACGCTGTTGATGAAAAAAAAATGCTTTCTTTAATGATTGAATCTGATCTTGCAATAGTACCTGCCAGTGGAATTCTCTTAGAGGTAATTGCAGCCGGATGCATTCCAATTTCAGGAATGTATATTGAAAATCAAAAATATTTGTATTCCAACTATAATAAATCAAGTTATTTTATTGATGCAAAAGATTTTAATGCGGTTGATTTAAGAAAAGCCATAGAAAAATCTTTTAAAATTAATTTTGGTAAACAAAAAGTTGTTGACGGTAATTCAGGAAAAAGGCTATTGAATTTATTCTTACAACTGGAATTAAAAGAAAAAATAAAATTAAGAAAAGCAAATAATTCAGATATAAAAATTACCTTCCAATGGGCTTCTAATCCAAAGATTAGAGCATTTTCTTTTAATAAACATATTATTACAAAAGAAGAACATGCTTTATGGTTTCCAAGCAAATTAACAGAGAATGATTGCTTTTACTTAATTGCTGAAATGGATAATTTACCAGTTGGTTCTATCCGATTTGATCTAATAGGGATAGAGGTAAATATTAGCTATCTAATAGATCCTGAATACCAAGGAAAAGGTTTGGGACAAATTATTTTGAACAAAGGCATCGAATTCATTCTCGATAAAGCAAAAGAAAACAAAATAGACTTCAAAAAAATTGTTGGGTTTGTAATGAAAACCAATATCCCATCATTGAAAGCCTTTGAACGGTTAGGGTTTGTTAAATATGAGGAAGATGATAAATTCAAATTTGAAATGTCAAAATCATGACCCATACATTCTCTATTGATACATTCAGAATAGATGATATTAGTCCAGTATTTATCATAGCTGAACTATCGGCAAATCATAATGGAAGTTTGGAAAATGCAGTAAAAACCATTCAAGCTGCCAAGCATGCAGGAGCTGATGCAATCAAACTCCAAACATATACTGCTGATACGATTACTATTGATGTTAAAACTGATGACTTTAAGATAAATCAGGGTACCATTTGGGATGGGAAATACTTGTATGACCTATACAAAGAAGCACATACCCCCTGGGAGTGGCATGAACAATTATTTAAAGTGGCTCAAAACGAAGGATTAATTTGTTTTTCTTCACCATTCGATAATTCAGCGGTTGATTTTCTGGATAAGTTAAAGACCCCGGCATACAAAATTGCCTCATTTGAAATAACAGATATTCCACTTATCGAATATGTTGCCTCAAAAGGAAAGCCGGTAATAATTTCTACCGGGATAGCAGAGCTAAACGATATCGAAGAAGCCATTGCAGCGTGTCACCGACAAGGGAATAATGAGATAGCTTTACTTAAATGCACCTCTGCATACCCTGCTCCTGTAGAGGAAGCAAACCTGGTTACGATCCCTGACATGGCGAACAGATTTGATACAATTGTTGGCCTTTCGGATCATACACTTGGAGATACAGTCGCAATAGCTGCTGTGGCGCTTGGCGCCAAAATAATAGAGAAACACTTTATCCTTGACAGAGAAAATGGTGGTCCTGACGCTGAATTCTCAATGGAACCGGAAGAATTCAGGGTCATGGTACAATCTATCAGAACGGTAGAAAAAGCAATAGGACAAGTGACATACAAATTAACAGAAAAAACTAAAAGTAACAAAAAATTCGCGCGGTCTTTATATATAATTAAAGATATTGCTGCGGGGGAAAAATTTACTTTAGAAAATATAAGATCTATTCGACCTGGAAATGGATTACCACCAAAATTTCTGAGGGAAGTATTGGGAAAAAAAGCATTGGTTAATTTATCAAGGGGGACCCCTCTATCTATTGATCATACTGACTCCTGATGAAAGCGCAAAATAATTAGTCAGGAATAGTAGCTGGTTACAATCTTGGGTTATTATGAAAATTGTTTTTGTTGATACAGAGTTTACTGGGGAGCATGCTTATGCCACATTAATTTCAATTGGTTTAATCACCTTTGAAGGTAAGGAGCTTTATATTACATTAAATGATTATGATATTGATCAAGTAACTCCATGGGTAAAATCCAATGTATTAAATAAGATTGATGAGTCAAAAAGTATCAATAGTAATCAAACGGCGCATATTGTATCAGAATTCTTATCAGAATATGCTGGCGAATGCTCAGTCTCAATTGTGTCTGCCGGTAAAGTAAATGATCTTTTATTACTTTTTCAGTTATTTCATTTCTTAAATCCTGAACGAAAATACTTTCATTTTGGAGAATGCCTTCCAACGTATTTAAATCACAGAACTCATTTTGATCTGGATACGCTATTTTTAGTCGCGGGGATGGATCCCAATTTAGATCGGGAAGATTATGTTAATGATAGAAACCTTTCATTAAAACACAATGCGCTTTTTGACGCAAAAATAGTTCGTGAGTGTTTTATTAAGCTAATTAATACTGGCAAACTACCAGCACTTAAACAACTAATTTAATTGATCAACGATTAGGGATTATTCTGCTATCTTCTTTGACATTTCCTTCTTTTTTGAGAAAACCAATATCAAGTTTCAATTCTTATTTATAAAATGAATAGTAGTTTTGAATTGCCGCTTCATGCAGGGCTACGTTTAGAATCTGCGATACGATTAACACCTTTACCAAATAATGCCATTAAAATTCTTGCTGAGCCTCAAAGTGTGAAGCGAATGGCATTGCCTTTGCTCATGGATGACGGAACTGTTCGCGTATTTATTGGGTGGCGAGTTATCTATTCAAATTGTCTTGGACCAACAAAAGGTGGTGTTCGATTTCACCCTGCCACCAACGAGGCTGAGCTGACTCAACTTGCATTTCGGATTTTACTTAAGTGTGCGGTAAATGATCTGCCACATGGTGGTGCCGGGGGTGGCATTGCAGTTGATCCTCGTTTACTTTCCAAGAACGAGAAAGAAAAACTCGCTAGGGCATATGTAAATGCACTTGGTGACGAAATCGGGCCAGATGTAGATATCCTTTCACCTGATCTCGGAACAAATGCAGAAGTAATGTCATGGATGATGGACCAGTATAATAAATCACACCGAGCATATATTCCCGCAGCCATCAATGGTAAACCTATTGCTGCAGGCGGTATCCTTGGGCGGTCCGAAGCTACATCTCTTGGGGCATGGACCGTGCTAAATAAAGTGCTCGCCGACAGAGAGATTCAGGCTCATGGATTAACGTTTTCTATTCAAGGCTATGGAAGTGCTGGAGGTAATTTCGCACGGCTTTTACAACAAAATGGACTACGAATGATTGCTGTTAGCGATTCTTCTGGTGGTTTGTTTGCGCCTGGGGGACTTGATACAGAAGCTATTTGGAGGTGTAAGCAACAGGGACAATCCATTTCAGAAATAAAAATAGCGGATGCATCAGCCATTACCTCGCAGGAAGTGTTAACAGTAAAAGCTGATATCATAATTCCTGCAGCAACTGCGAATCAGATCACAAAAGAAATTTCACCAAGATTAAATTGTCGCATGATTGTTGAGATAGCTAATAGTCCTATCGAATTTGAGGCGGAGGCCGAAATCCTTGAAAAGGGGATCGAGATAATACCAGATATTGTAGTAAATGCTGGTGGTATAACTGTGAGCCACTTTGAATGGTCACAAAACAGAAGTGGCCTACTTTGGACTATTGAAGAAACCTATTCACGCCTTTGTACTAAAATTAGTGGTACAACAGAGCGTATGCTTCAAGTTGCTGTGGAACAAGATGTATCCCTACCAATTGCTGCCCAATTATTAGCTCTTAAGCGATTAGCTCCTGCATTATCTATTTGAAAAGCTGTTATGAAAATATCAACTTGAAAAGCAAAATACTATTTTTATGTTAAAATCATTTTACACGCACACCAATATTCCTGGTCTTACTGATTGGGTGTCAATACAGGAAGGATTTGTTATCAATTGTGAAGAACACGATCCGGAAAGTTTGCATCCTATGGATTTAGCTATTTTCACAGTCCATCTGGCTCGAAAACTCGGTGTCAAAATGCAAGTCTCTCATCTTAGAGGAGTGTTACCCTATGATAACAGTCACGATAACCTCCTTTTTGATGCCCCTCTTGCCGGGTTGGTCGTTGGACGTCGTATGCGCTTTCTTCGAGGTTGGAAGGATTACGGAAGTTGTGTAAAGTGCTTTAATGGATTAGGACTTCTTGGAGAACACATTCTGAAAGAACTTAGACGATTACAAGTTGCTGACAAAGTTTCTTTGAAGGCAGATGCAATGGATTTTCTGCGTACAAGAAAAAAAAGGGACTCTAATGGCCTTCAAAGTGTTTTCAATCAGGTTGAACTAAGTAGGATTTCCGATGATGAAATCAATTCACTTGATTTAGAATCTCTTGCTATTTGGAGAGTATATGGGAGTAGACCTATTGTTTGTTCAACTTCTTCTAACATGGGAATTTCTCTGCATGAAGCGCTTCGTTTTATGCAAAAGACGCCAATTACTTTTTGTGGCAAAAGTTTTACTATTCTCAATGAGAATGAAGGTTGGCTTATCATATGGTGCCCAGATGAGCAAGCCGACTTCATGAATGCAGAAAAAACTGAGCATCTTAGGGCACTTGAGACTGAACAACCACCATTGACAGTTCTACACACCTATATTAACCGAAAACAACGTGATCCAGGTGCCCTAAAAGATGCACTTGATGGTGGGGGATACTTTTTCCCTACTAATCCGCAAAGTAGTGATGAATTGCAAAACCTGCTTGCCAATGCTCTGGGGGATATTGGACGGGAGCGGCGTTGTACAACACAACAATTGCTTGATGATGCACAGGTACGTTATACGCTCAAATCCCTGGGATGTGCGATCAAGGGAAATCAAATCATGGTGCGTGTTGGTGTGGAAGGTGGGCTATATGGGCTAATGGCAGGATACCTTGTAATGTTAGAGGAAACATTGCTTCGCAAAGATACGGAAGCAGTTTCTACTTGGAATCAAGCATCCATCGGTGCCGCTCTTGCGGCAGCCATTCTTGCAGACATTCAACTTCGCGATTTTGAAAAAATTCCGCATTCAATTCGCAAAGATTTAAAAACAACATTTCCTGAAATTCATAACTTTTTGCAGAATAAGAAACTTGGAAAAGATATGCCAACCCGCATTCATGGGGTTTTTGATCTTGCGAATTTGCAATCTCTTGCTCAGCTTCTTGGAGTTGTCGTTGAGAGGCATCTGTCAGGCCGAGGCACAGCTTTTGTAGGTCTTGGATCCAGTTCCTATGCAAACGGCAATCGCTGTTATGGAATTCTAAAGACCAGCCTTGAATTAAATGGACCGTTTATGGGGAAGGAAACATTTCATCCTGCTACTCATACACTGAACCCCATTGCGCAAGCACTTATATATGCCGATGATTTTCATAGAGCAGCTACCCAACCTGTCTTTACCGGTATGAGTGATGAAGACCGCGTGAAGTTTATTATGCAGCATGTAAGGAAACCTGAACCTGCCGGAGCAGCTTCGATGGCGGGATATTTATTAGCTCGTTTAGACGAACGAACACTTTCTGTTGTTGAACTCGCCATTGTTCTGAGGCTTGCTGGCTTCGATTCAAAATTGTTTCTTGAGTTTGCAGGTTTCAACAAAGATGCACAAGGTGTGAACTGGTTTCTTCAAGAGGCAAGTGAGGAGGGGCTCTATATGGAAACTTTGGCTAAACAGTTCTTAAAGCTATTGGATTGCGAAATAAAAGAATTACTTGATAGCTCAAAACGCGAAAGGGTTCATAGCCGACTTAATTATAGACTCAGGCCGCTTGATCCGGCAACTTTTGAAACACTAAATCCTGTGGTCAATATCTATTTGACAGGTGATAATACTAGACAGCCTAGATTCAAACTTGTTAAATGTATTCTTGAGAAATATCTCATAACAAGCGATTCCCTCGAAGTACTTCTTGCTGAAGATCAAAAAGAACAAAATCTTGCGCAGAAGGTTGATTCCATAACGGTTATAAATTTTGCCTTTAGCAAAATTTCATCTACCTTATGCTGGATGGAGCATAAGTTGGAAGCTACTGGACAAACAATGCTGGCATCCCGGATTTCCTCAATGACAAGTAAACTTTAATCATTTAATGCATGACTCAGACTACAATTATTAATCACATCCTTAGCACTTTTGAAGCAAACCATGATCGGGTTTTTCTGATCGAACAAATGACCAATCGGGAATGGAGCTATGGTCTTTTCTACGATTGGTCAAAAAAAGCTGCAACGCTTCTCAAAAAGCAAGGGGTCAACAAGGGAGACCATGTTGCGATCTTACTGGCAAACTCTGCTGAGTTTGCTGCAATGTATTTTGGATGTCTTTTTTTAGGTGCAGTTGCGGTACCGGTCAATCAAGCCCTACACCCTGAAGATATTCAGTACATTTTGGAGCATAGCAGGGTAAAATTGGTAGTGTTTTCAAGATGCACCCGGCCACTCGTGCTTCAGGCAACAGAAAAAATCGCTTCATTAAGGCAGGTGCTCATTGTTCTTGGACAAGAGACGAGTTTTCACCCCGAAGATGAGGAAGAAAGCTGGTCATATGATCATGCTGATAATGACAATAACTTTATTCCTCTCCAGGGTGTGACAGATGACTCTACTTTGCTCATCTTGTTCACATCAGGAACAACGGGACGCCCTAAAGGGGTAGTTCATTCTGTGCGTTCTGAGTTTAGTAATGCCATAGCATTTAATGAGGTAATGCAGTTTGGACCCGAGAATCGTTTCTTGCATATTTGGCCGATGGCATATAGCACAGGATATCTCAATACATTGATTTCACCTTTCATGGCTGCAGGTAGTGTGGTTTTATCTTGTGCTTTTACAGCGCAGACTATCCTTGCATTTTGGAATCCTGTGCGTGAGTATAATGTCAATACAGTTTGGCTTTCACCGACTATGATAGCGGCTCTGTTGAGACTAGATCGTGATCAGGTAGGAATAAACTACTGCCGAAATCATATTAAAACAGTTTGTGTTGGCACAGCGCCACTTGCACTTAAACTCAAACAGGACTTTGAAAAAAAGTACGGAATTGAATGCTTGGAAAGTTATGGGCTATCAGAATTGCTCATAATTAGTACTAATCTAATATCGAAAACACGTCGAATAAACTCTGTTGGTGGTTTACTTGAAGGTGTCGAATTTACCACATCAGATGAAAATGGCAATGTGCTTTTAACAGGGCAAGAAGGAGAAATTCTTATACGTACTCCTTATGCAATGCTTGGTTATCAAAACGCTGAAACAGGGGCAATAGATATAAATAATCCATCTGAATGGTTCCAAACAGGTGATATTGGTTATATTGACTTGGAAGGTAATGTTTTTATCACTGGCCGCAAGAAAGATATAATAATCCGTGGAGGTCAGAACATAAGTACACGTAGTATCCATGATTGTTTGTTACTTCATCAGTCTGTTGAAGACTCCGTCGTTGTTGGCATTCCACATGATTTTTACGGTGAGGAGGTCGCTACTGCCATTAAATTAAAAACAGGGTTGTTTTTGGAAGATGAACAGTCCTCTATTCTTGAACATTGCCGCAAACATCTTGCTCAATCTGCTGTACCAAGCAAATTTATCCAGGTAGATGAGTTTCCAATGGGAAGCACTGGAAAAATTTTGAATAACGAAGTTCGAAAATTATTCTTAAACAAAACATGATCCTGGGGGTGAGCCATATCGTGCTTGGAAGCACTAATCTGTCACGTGATAGAAGCGTTTTGGAATCTTATGGATGGAAAACTTTGTTTGAGGAACCTAACATCCCAACTTTTCCGGGCAAAAGACCATTCATGTCTACCAAATCAAACAAACAGACCATGGCCTTTCTTTTACCGGCCCAAGGTATTCCAGTCGAGTTGATACATTATTCTGATATAATTCCCGACAGTTCCCCGTCGCCCCTTAAGATATGTCTTCCTTCATCACATTCTGCCTCAGAAACAGGCCTTTTCACGTGCGATCTTGAATTTTCTTCATCTGCTCCTCTTCCAAGTCTAGTCACGCATTTCGTGACAGACTTGGAAAAGGCAGAAACATTCTGGACAAAAGGACTTGGATTCCGTCGTACTTCAAGACAAGATGTACCACCGGAAACCTTGGAACTCGAATTTTTATCGCCAGTACCACATTGGAGAATAACCTTATTGCTTTCTTTGCGAAAGGGGGTTTCCACTCCCAATCTGCTTGACGGAAATGGTTACCGATGCCTTTCCTTTGTATGTGCTGATCTTGATCGCGTTCGACCTAATCTGATAACCGCTGGGGCAAGGCGCTCTTCAGGATGTATTGATCTCAAAGTCAATGGGAAGATGCTCCAACTCGAACTTTTTGCTGGCCCAGATGGAGTAATGATAGAACTGTTTAAAACGTTGAAATCTTAGCGCTATCTGCGTTTCAGTAAAAGGAATCGGTACTTATATTTGATAGATGTTATAAATATGTGTTTTCCTCAGTACATGAAATCGACTTTAAATTAATATCCACAATGTCTCTATGAATGAAACCATATTATCTAAGTACATGACAAAATTTGAATTGAACTCATACGATCCTTTACTGACAATGGATTTAGCAAAGCATGAGCAAGAAACATCAAACCAAATTTAAATAAACTATAGGCCTTGCGGCCATGATTTTTGATTTCAATGGGA
>CAJAUM010000032.1 GCA_903945175.1 uncultured Bacteroidales bacterium
TATCAACCGGGCCTTTAGAAGGGTTCAACAACAAGATAAAGGTCCTTAAACGTAAAGCGTATGGGTATAGAGACATGGAATATTTTGGTTTGAAAATTTATGCCCTTCATGAAAACAGGTACGGATTATTGTGATGAACCTTAAAATGGAAAGATTTTTCATGGTGCTGTTTTATTTCACGAATATCTGATTAGGTTCCTATGTTAAGGAATTGGAATAGCGGTTATTTCCCTGACCGCCCGGTCAAGAACCGCATCCCTCCCGTGGAGGTAATCATCCATGGTTTGTTTCACTTCAATGTCGGGCTTGATCCCGCTGTTCACAAACGGCTTGCTGCTTATGGGGAAACAGATCCGCCGGGTGCAGATCCGTGCATATCCACCACCAGGAAGGCCATTTAAAACAAGGGGGGAGCCGGTCGAACCTCCGGTTTCTTCACCGATTAACCGGGGCCGTCCCGGGACTTCGTACAGGTTAACCAGAAAATCTTCGGCAGCAGAAAAGGTATACCGGCCAATCAGGATTATCACCGGACATGTTATTCTCCTGAGGGTGTCAGGAACAGGGACTGTATCAGGTTTCTCAAAACGATAGGCTTTATTTAAAAAGTAATCTTTGTATTCCTCCTGCCAGTTCCCGTTGGCCTTCTTTACCCCGTCGTTGATTCTCGTTTCCCATCCATAATTCAGGAAAAAGTTCCCTTTAGTCAGGTATCTCTGCAGATGCCATGCAACCTCTGTTGAACCGCCTCCGTTTTTCCGGAGGTCGATGATCAACCCCTTTGCATTATAAAGCTCCTTTGCAATCCTGTAAAATCCTTCTGCAGCCTCTTTTTCCGGCATAAACCGGTTAAAACTCACGAAGGCAACCTGGTTGTCCAGCCATTTGAAATCGACCACGTTTCTCGAATACTCAGGGATCGTGCCCCAGCTCCGGTCATTCTTTGTGCGAATCTCCTCCCCGTTCCGCTGAAGCTCAATGTTTACAATTGTACCATCGCGTTTTTTTATCGTAGCCCTGAAGGGATGGTCTTTGAGATCACTCTGGATATCATAAATCGCCTGCATCCACAAATGCTGTTCTGTGGAGGCGGAAATATAGGGGAAGATATACCTTTCAAGATACCCAACTGTAGGAATATGATCTATTTCGGTTATTTCTGCACCTACCCAGGTTGAATCCTGCCCCGGCATCTGACGAACGGCAGTGATGTATACTTTGTGGTCAAAGTCTTTAAGAGAAACCGGGATGTAATCCGTGTACCTGTAAAATTGCCCGTTGGAACCAACCTGTGTGTGCCCGTCATGAAGGGATGCCATGAACTTTTGTAAAAGCCGGTAATACTCGTAGTCATTCCTGGTTTCGGATATTAGTGGAATATAGGATCTGTATAGGCTGTCAAGATTGAACCCCAGCCGGTCGATGTTCACAAAATTGTATTTTGTTTCAGACCACACCTGGCTGAACCAGTATAGTTTTTCCTCCCGGGTTATTTTATCAGGCAAATCCCTGATGCCAATGATCTCGGTATGGGCCGTGTCTTTTGAATTGAGCACAATGCTGAATTTTATCGTATCATTTTTTGATACCTGAAATGCAGCTGTGTCCATATCGGTCCGGAAAATAACCTCATTTTTTTCCCGGGAACAATAAACTTTCAGCCTGTCGGGATTTTCTTCAGGTGAGATCCTCCAGTCGGTTGGCCTGCCAGCGATTAGAACGGTGATGTTTATGGCGGCCGAATGAATGATTTTCTGAGATAGGGCCATCGGGCCTGAAGCAACAAGCAAAAATAAAATCAGAACATTTTTCATATGCCAGGGATGATTTTTAAAACAGATGCCTGTTCCCCAGGCTGGAACTGTCAGTGCAGAATGAACAATCAAAAATACAAAATAAATCCAGCGGCACATCTGTCTTTTCAGTCCTCATAAGAGTCAATGTTCGGGAATGATGTGTCACGTTTTTTACTACGGTTATCGTCATTATTTCGATCTTTACCGAATTATTTTCCACTCGGCCGCCGGATGGCTTAGTTTTGCAAAACTCCAATCATCTGAAATAATCTGATTTTTATATGCAAACAAAAATCTTCTTTGTTGCCACACTGTTCATTTTACTTTCTTCCAGGATCTTTTCCCAGGAGATACTGCAATGGCGCGGGACCGAACGAACCGGCATTTACCACGAAACGAATCTTTTGAAAAGCTGGCCTGAAGCAGGGCCGGCGCTGATCTGGGAATGCGACAGCATCGGGAATGGATACGGTTCTCCCATCATCACCGCCTCAACCATTTATGTAAACGGGGAGATTGACACGATAAGCTATCTGTATGCGCTGACCCGTTCAGGGAAGTTCCTTTGGAAAGCGCCCATCGGAAAGGAATGGACGTTGAATTACCCCGGAACGCGCAACACGCCGACATGTGTGAATGACATGATCTATGTAACTGCCGGCCTGGGAACAGTGGCCTGCCTGGATGCAAAATCAGGAAAAAAGGTTTGGTCGGTCGATATGGCAACCGACTTTCATGCACCGATGACCCGGTTCGGATTTTCTGAGTCGCTGGTAATCAACGGAGATGACGTTTATTGCTGCCCGGGGGGTGCCGACACCAATATAGTAGCCCTGGACCGGTTTACCGGCAAAATCAGGTGGATCTGCAAAGGGCTCGGACAGATGACATCCTATTGTTCACCGGCGCTAATCCGGTTAGCTGAACGGGATATCCTGGTCACCTTCACCAAAAGCGCCATGCTCGGAATTGATACCAGAGATGGGAGCCTCTTGTGGTCACACACTCAGGACAGTGAAGGAGATGTGCACATCAACACCCCGCTTTATGAAAACGGATTCATTTACTATATCACCGGAGATGGGAACGGATCAGTTAAACTGAAGCTGTCAGCAGACGGGAGGGAGATTACCGAAGTATGGAGAAACGGGGCCTGCGACAACACCATGGGTGGATTTATCAAATTGAATGATTACATTTTTACGGCCAGTTATGGACGAAGATACTGGTATACGCTCGATGCGAACACCGCCCAAATCGTCGATTCCGCGAAATTCGACAAAGGGGTTACCATTTATGCCGACAGCATGCTCTACTGCTACAATGAAAAAGGGCAACTGGGACTTTTCAAACCAACCGGTCCAAAAATGGTGCCGGCGGGGTCGTTCAAGGTGACCCGTGGAACCAAGGCGCACTATGCACACCCTGTCATCTGCCAGGGAGTGATGTATGTCAGGCACGGACAATCGCTGATGGCTTATGATGTAAAAAGAAGGTAAAATAAATGATGAAAGCAATGCAAATGAAAACAAGATCATCGCTGGTGTTTCTGTTTTTTACACTTGTGCCGGGGTTGTTTGCACAGCAATTGACCCTGAACCAGATCCTTGACAGTTATTACAAGGCCGGAAACTTTGATAAGCTTCAGAAAGTAAACTCCATCATCATGACCGGCAACATCGTCCAGCAGGATTTGATGCCTGTAAAAATTGTACGGGTACGACCGGATAAGTACATGATGCAGTTTGATGTTGCTGACCTGACTGCTTACCAGGTATACGATGGGCAGACTGCCTGGATGACAACACCCTGGACCGGCAAAGCCGCGCCACAGGTGATGCCGCCCGAACGGGCCACCGACATGAAAAACAGGGCCGATATCGATGGCATACTTTTCAATTGGAAGGAAAAGGGCCATTCCCTCGAACTTGCTGGAAAGGACACCGTAGATGGACGCATTGCCTATAAAATCAAAGTAATCCGCAAGGATGGCGGCATTGAATATAATATCATTGACACAGCTACATTCATGTTGCAGAAAAGGATCTCATTCCGCAAGGCAGGTGGAAAAGAGGTTACGATTGAAAATTTCTACAGAGATTACCGAAAGGTGGATGGGATTCCATTTGCTTTTATCGTAGAGACCAACAATGCCGGGCGGATCAATGAAATTCAACTCGAAACGGTCGAATTAAACAGAACTGTTGACTTGAAAAGTTTCACCATGCCTGAAAAAAAGTGATGGGCCCCAATTATTTCTTTCCGGTACGATGCTTTTCAATGGTTTTAAGCAGCGGGCTTGCAAGGGCTTCTGTGTAATTTTTATTCACAACATCCCAGTTAATGGCATTCAGCATGGCAGCAAGATAGTCGCCCCGCTTATTTTGATATTTCAGGTAATAGGCGTGCTCCCAAACATCAATTGCCAGGATCGGAATCCCTCTTTCTGGTGAAACATCCATGATGGGATTGTCCTGATTCGGAGATGAACAAACTGCCAGTTTTTTGTCGGTCGTAACATACAGCCAGGCCCAACCCGATCCAAATCGTGTGGCGCCTGCCTTATTCAACATTCTTTTCAGACTGTCAACTGAGTTAAAGGTCCTGATGACGGCCTTTCCCACCTCGCTTGTGGAGTCAAAGGGATGGTCCAGTGCCAGGATGGCCCAGTACATGGAGTGGTTATAATGTCCGCCTGCATTATTTCGAATGGCATCTGGTAACACACTGACATGAAGCATCAGCTCTTCCAGGGAATGTCCCTCCACATTACTGCCTTTCACCGCATTGTTTAAGTTTTTTACGTATGCTGCATGGTGTTTTGAATAATGAATCTCCATGGTAGCGGCATCAATGGCCGGCTCCAGCGCGTTGTAACCATAAGGCAATTTTGGTAATTCAAAAGGATAATTTTGTGCTGAAAGCTGGGAGGCAAGCCCAGCGAAAAAGAGGGTAATAGCCCAACCCATATTGAATTTAATACGTTTCATAATCTTTATCGTTTTTACGGCACCCAGGTATAAAATGCTTGTCTCAGATGAATATAACTGATAGAATTTACTTTTATTATTATTATTTGGTACAAATCTAAATAATATTTTAGAATTAACCTGTTTTTTTTAATAAAAGTATGCTGTTGGGCATATTATTGCAGGGATTTCAATGTTTAGAAAGATTCTCAATTGGGTGTAAATGTGAATTTCAGCCCTCTAATGCTTATTTTTGCAAAACGGAATGAATATATGTTCTTTTTCATCCATTATCCTAATCAGATTTCACGGATATGTCAAAACCTGTTCATATACTTTACATCATCGTGTTGACAATCATTGTCATCGCAGCTTTCACAACCATTACCTATCTGGGTTTTTCCTATTACAGGCTACCTATTGAAGAGCGGTTTTTTCATCCTGACCATCCAATTCTGAAACCTAGCGGAGACTGGGGTCATGGATTGGGTATTATCGGGTCGGTTTTTATGATCATTGGCGTGTCAGTTTATATGATACGAAAAAGGTTCAGGGTGTTGACACGGATCGGCCTGTTGAAACACTGGCTTGAATTTCATATCTTTCTTTGTTCACTTGGTCCAATTCTGGTCCTTTTTCACACCTCCTTCAAATTCGGAGGATTGGTTGCCATCAGCTTCTGGAGCATGGTCGCGGTATTCCTGAGTGGTATCATAGGCAGATTTATCTATATTCAAATCCCCCGCACAATAGAAGGCCGGGAATTGAGTTTAAATGAAGTAAGGGAGATGAAGAGCAACATCGGGGATACTATTCATAAACTGGTTTCCCTGGATGAAAAGAGCTACAGCGTGATTGTTGACTCAACCAAAAAGAAGGTTGAACTCTATCATCCGAATTTCTTTGTGCGCTATATCCGGAAATATGGCGACGATATGAAAACAGTTCGTAACGTAAAAGCAGTCCTGCGGCAGAACAAAATTACCAAATCACAGAAAAAACAAATCCTTGACCTTGTGAAGAGTGATATCTCACTTAACAGAAGGATTGACAGGCTTGTGACAATGCAGAATTTGTTTAAATACTGGCATGTGGCCCATTTGCCTTTTGCGCTCGTGATGCTGATCATCATGATCATTCACGTTGTTGTGACGATTACTTTTGGGTACCATTGGATCTTTTAACTATGGAATTACTTGTCGAAAAATATTCAGCATACGCTGTGGCGATCCTTTTCTGTGTGATCATTGTATTCATCTATTTACGCAAGCAGAAGCGGGAATCAAAACAGGTTGAAGAAAAAATCGCCAAAGCAAAGCTGGAGGGACTTTATGAGCCTGTATCCCTGCATCCCGTGGTGGATGAAGGCAGCTGTATCAAAACCGGGGCCTGCATTGCAGCCTGTCCCGAAAAAGATATTTTGGGCATCCGAAATGGAAAGGCGACCACCATCAATGCTTCCCATTGCATCGGACACGGGGCCTGTTTTCATGCCTGCCCGACCCAAGCTATCACACTCTGCATCGGTACGGAAAAAAGGGGGGTGGAATTGCCGCATGTGAACCAGAATTTTGAAACCAACGTACCGGGTATTTTTATTGCTGGTGAGCTGGGAGGAATGGGTTTGATCAAGAATGCAGTTGAACAGGGACGGCAAGCGGTTGACAACATTGTAAAGACACTTAAGAAAACCCATCAGGCCACATACGATCTGATCATTATCGGCGCAGGACCTGCCGGAATTTCTGCATCACTGAATGCAAAAAAATATCATCTGAAATTTCTGACATTGGAACAGGACACCCTGGGGGGAACCGTGTACACCTTTCCCAGGTCAAAAATTGTTATGACCTCAGCCATGGATGTACCCCTTCACGGCAAGGTGAAGTTGTCGGAGACAAGTAAAACTGAATTGCTTGAATTCTGGACAAGTGTGTTACATAAAAACACCATTGTTATAACACAAAACACGAAGGTTGATGCAATCGTTCCAGAAAACGGCCATTTCAGAGTGGAAACACTCTCCGGAGAACAATTCACCACCTGTGCGGTATTGCTTTCCATCGGACGGAGGGGAACTCCTCGAAAACTGGGTATTCCGGGAGAATCCACGGAGAAGGTGGCTTACCGGCTTCTTGAACCTGAAGATGTCAGCGGAAAAGATATCATGGTTGTTGGCGGAGGCGATTCTGCAATAGAATCAGCCCTGCTGCTGGCCGATCAGAACAAGGTAACCCTCACCTACCGCGGTGAAACATTCAGCCGCCTAAAACCAAAGAATAGCGCGAAGATAAACGAAGCCATCGCCAACGGCAGTATCCGGGTTATGTTTAATTCAAACCCGGTCAGTATCGAAAAAGATTCCGTTAACATGTTATCCGGCACGGATCAACAGGAGTTGAAGATTAAAAATGACCTGGTTTATATTTTTGCAGGAGGGGAACTTCCGATCCAGTTTTTACAGAAAGTGGGCATTCAAATCACTAAAAAATTTGGAGAAGCAGTGTTGAAGCACAAATAATAGAATTGCACGTTGTGAATTGACAGAATATTTGGCTATGTGGATTAAAATAAAGGATGTTTTATTCATCGTTTTGTTGGTCGGCTTGACAGGTTTTCCGGCTGTTGCCCAGATTTCACCGGGGGAATTGGCCAAAGTGCATTCCCATCTGGAAGGAATGTCAAATTGCACCAAATGCCACATCCTGGGTCAAAAAGTCTCCAATCAAAAATGCCTGGAATGCCATACGGAACTAAAAGCACGCATTGATCTTCAGAAGGGTTATCATGCTTCATCTGAAACCAGGGGCAAAGAGTGTGTCAAATGCCACAGTGACCACCATGGATTAAATTTCCAGATCATCCGGTTTGAAAAGGAAAAGTTCAACCATGACCTGGCGGGGTACAAATTAACGGGAGCGCACAGCAAGAAGATGTGTGTCGACTGCCATAAACCCGAGCACATCACGGATCAAAAAATCAAAAAGAAAAAGTTCACCTACCTCGGACTGAATCCTGCTTGTTTAACCTGCCACGCCGATTACCATCAACAAACACTTTCGACCAATTGTGCTGATTGCCATAATGTAGAAAAATTCAAACCAGCGAATAAATTCGACCATAGCAAGGCCAAATTTCAACTGACTGGCAAACATCAGCAAGTGGCTTGCATCGAATGCCATAAAACAGCAACCAAAAACGGGCAGAAATTCCAGGAGTTTACAGGATTAAAATTTAATAACTGTACCCCATGCCACACAGATGTACATAACAATAAATTCGGACAAAATTGTTCCCAATGCCATACGGGAGAGTCATTCAGCGCAATAAAAGGGGTTCAGAACTTTGATCACAACAAAACAAACTTCAAGCTGGAGGGAAAACATCAGCAGGTTGAATGCAAGCAATGTCATAAAACAAAATTGACGAATGCGTTGAAGTTTGACCGATGTACCGATTGCCATACTGATTACCATAAAAACCAATTCGCCCGGCAGGGAGTTTCTCCAGATTGCTCACAATGCCACACGGTTAAAGGATTTCAAGAATTTTCCTATCCCATTGCTCAGCACAACGAAGGATCATTTCCATTGAGGGGTGCGCATGTCGCAACGCCTTGTTTCGCATGTCATAAAAAGGGAGTCAATCCAAAAGATACAATCTGGAATTTCAGGGAGATTGGAAAGTATTGCATTGATTGTCATCAGAACATTCACCAGGGATTGATCAGCGAAAAATATTATCCCGCTTCAAGTTGCGAAAGTTGCCACAATGAAAACAGATGGAGTTCAATTAATTTTGACCATAAAAAGACCAACTTCGATTTGGCCGGAGCCCATGCGAAGAAGAGCTGCCGGGATTGTCATTTTAAAAAGGACAACAACGGGGTTGAACGTCAGCAATTTTCCGGTTTGCCTGTCACCTGTGTAAATTGTCACACCGATGTGCATATGAAACAGTTTGAAATCAATGGAATAACAGATTGTTTACGATGTCATGACCTTACACTGTTTAAACCCGCGACGAAATTCGAACACAACAAAACCCGCTTTCCGCTAGATGGGAAACATAAAAATGTGGCCTGTATCAAATGTCACAAGACTATTCAGGATAAAGGAACAACTTATGTGCTTTACAAAATAAAAGATTTCAAATGCGAAAATTGTCATCATTAATTCTGTTAATGGGACTTTCAGTAAGCCTCTTCGCTCAAAAATCGCCGCACGGAGATGGTTTTGCTGTAAACTGCATGGATTGCCATTCCACTACCGGGTGGAAAATTGATCTCAAAACACTTTCATTCAACCATGGCACAACGAAGTTCCCACTGGTTGGACAGCATCAGTCCGTATCCTGCAAATTATGTCATACCTCCCTGGAATTTTCTAAAGCCGGAAAAGAATGTGTTTCCTGTCACACAGATATCCACAACCAAACGGTAGGACCTGATTGCTCCAGGTGCCACACGCCGGTTTCCTGGGTCGTAAATAACATCACTGAAATTCATCAAAGAAGCCGTTTTCCCCTGGTCGGAGCGCATGTAACCGCCGATTGCTTCGACTGCCA
>CAJAUM010000033.1 GCA_903945175.1 uncultured Bacteroidales bacterium
TATCAACCGGGCCTTTAGAAGGGTTCAACAACAAGATAAAGGTCCTTAAACGTAAAGCGTATGGGTATAGAGACATGGAATATTTTGGTTTGAAAATTTATGCCCTTCATGAAAACAGGTACGGATTATTGTGATGAACCTGATTATTTTATGCTTTTAGGTATGAATTTCAGGTATAGTTATCGTTGACGACCCGGCAAAATCAAGATCATTTTACCAATCATCAACCAAAAAACTCTCTCTCAATTCCTTCACAAATTTTTTGGCTTACCTTGCAGTAAACCACCTTGCGGCTGGCTAATACTTCCGGGTGTCCCCGGCGTAAGGGACTTTCACCAATAGAAAAGATTGCATAATTTTGTATCCAAATGAATACATCGGAATAAATGTACAAAATTGAGAAAACAGACGATTTTGACAAATGGCTGAGAAAACTAAAAGATTTGAGAGCTAAAGCCAAAATATTGTTTCGCATTCAAAAAATGGAGAACGAGGAGCACTTTGGTGATTGTGAACCTGTTGGCAATGGGATTCGGGAACTAAAAATTGACTACGCTAAAGGATACAGCGTGTATTTTAAAGAATCAGACGGAAAAATCATTATTCTACTTATTAAAATAGTATAGAAATGGAAACTTCAAAATTTGATATAGCAGACTATTTAGATAGTAACGAAATGATTGCGGAATATCTGAATGCAGTTTTAGCAGAAGGAAATGATTCCGATGTAATTACAGCAATCGGACATATTGCAAAATCAATTGGTATGACAAAAATTGCTCAAAAAACCGGATTAAGCAGACCAAGTTTATACAAAGCTTTATCGGATGGATCTAAACCTCAGTTTGAGACAATTATGAAAGTATTAAGAGCAATAGGCGGTCAGATACAAATAAATCCCATGACAGCATAAAGAAAAACGCACCATAACAAAAACTGCATGTCAATGGGGGTTTCGGTGCGGACAACAACGTGATTCCGCCTTCCGGAAATTCTGAACTCTGGGGATTTTAGACATTCTGCATGCTTAGTATACCTGATCCCTGACCCCTTCCATACGTTAATGGAAGGGGTCAATGGCTTGAAAATACAGGTATTCCTTCGCTATTTTTTTGTCGGGGGATATTTCAAAAGATTATATTTCAGCCAATCTGCATAAATGTCCTGTGCGATTGTAGTGGCAGACTGATCCACATAGTTAGGGTCAGTGACCGTAATGTCACTGGTCCAGATCGCATCCTTCGAAGACTTGGTGTACAGACTTGCTTTCAGGTTTACCACCGAGGTAGTCGTCCAGTAGCCTCCGGTTGTTACTGTGCTGCTTTCGTCAAAGCCGGCTCCCCCATAAAAACCACCGCCACCCCAGTGTCCGCCACCCCAATATCCGCCACCCCAGGAACCTCCAAATCCACCGGTTGTAATGGTGGTGGGAGGAACGTAACTTTCTGATTTATCAGTGCCTTTGTAAACAAACACTAAAATAGCATCAGCGCCGAGACTGTCGCATTTCTTTTTAATGTCAGAAACCGGGTATTTAACATTTGGATTCAGAATATCAAGCGACCCAAGCGCTTTCAGCCCCTGTGCGTTAAAATAGGCATCCATCGACTGTTCAAATGGTTTCATATATTCGAGCTTGTCGAATAGGGGCATTACCACAACTTTCGAAATGGTTGAGTTGTCGGCCGGGTTTTTCCAGCTGGTCATTGTGACCGGCGAACCGCACGAGGTGATTACAAAGGCAGCCACGACGGCCAAAAGGCTGAAATAAATTTTACTTGTTTTCATAATAGTTTGGTTAGTAATGAGATTGGTCTAATGATTGGCTGGTTTCACTTTTCTTGGAGTCCTGTCAGCCGATTCATTGGCCCCTCCCTGGGGAACATGTTCAAGCCAGCAATTCCCATTGGTAAGTTCCTGTCCTTTGAATGTCCCGACAACAGTGCCCCAGCATTCGTAAAGTTTCGGATTCATCCCCCATAGGTTGCAGGTGATTTCCAGGTCACCTTCTGAAGTTTTAGCTGAAATGGTGAAGGTTTTATTCGGTTCGCCCTGCAGGATCTTAAATTCCGAAGGGATGATGTATTTCCCATTGACATAAAGACCTGCATCTTTATAGGGTCCGGTCACCACAAAGATCCCTGAAATCTGATCGGTGCTGAAGGGGACCCACCATTCGTTACCGTATTTTATCAACGATGTGCGGTAATCCGCCCCGCCTTTGCCGCCGCAGAAATAGTTTTCCAGTTCACCCCCACCGGTAACCCGGATGGTTTTACCGCCCATGACAATGGTCCCTTTTGCCGGCCCGGGCTGCTCAAAACCAGCTGAAGGGGTATTCGGCAATACATTGACCGGTTGGATTCCCTTGTTATACCAGAAGGAATAGAGGGTGGAAAGCTCAAGATTCACGCTGTATTCCGGCGATTTATAATCAATAATGACCTTCTCTTTATAAATAGAATAAACCAATGATTTGTTGCCTTCCTTGGCTGTAAATACCAATCTGTCTTTTTCCTGATTACGTGTTGGAATGACCTTCAGCGAGCCATCCATCAGTTTCGTGCCGTTATCTTCCATGCTTAAAACAAACATCACTCCCTGCACCAAAGCCCCGGTACCATGATAATTCACACAGGCGTACGCAGCATATTGCTTACCATCGTCTCCTTTGCCTGAAAAATTGAACCAGTAGTTCCACCGGGGAATCCCCGCCATTTCAAGCTGTTCAATGTCTGCGAGGTCGGCTTTCCGGATCTTTCCAGGATCCCCGGGATTTTTTAAAGGTGTTTCCGGACTGAATATCGGGAGGTTGGTTTTCGAATACTGGTTGAGCAGGGTATCTGCCCTGATGAGTAGTTCCGATGCATTTGCAAGCTCACCCGAAGTCAGTTCGGACTGGGCCTCTTCCACCTTTTTGGCAGCCACTCCGGCGCTGTCGACGAGCCCGACTTCATAAATATCATACCACTGGTCGTTGATCAAGGCCAGTTTGGTTTGAAGTTCTGTGATTTTTTGCTCAGCCTGCTCTTTGGTGAGTTTTGGCTGAGATGTGCAGCCTGTGTTTATTACCAGTCCGATGGCGGCCAGTAAACAGAAAATAATGATTGGGTTTTTCATAAAATATTTATTTTTTTCAATAATTTAAATTATTTCTACAACTACAATATCATAGCTCTTTTTACTGTCAATTTTAATATCATATTCGGTCATGCCTTTAACCTCTTTATGAAATTCTTTATTGATAAATAGGTTATACGTTTTTGCGGGATCCAGTTTTATTACCTTAATGGTAGTCTCTACCCCTGTTTTATTTGAAAATGTGGAAACAATCAGCGCTTTCTGAGTCCTGTCGTAGATCGCTCTTTTCAACATTACATGCTGAACATCCACTCCGCCTAATGCAGGTTCGGTAAAGTGTAAATCATCAAAAGGTTTATTCACCATCATCCACATCCCGTTTTTAGGCAATGCCCGCGCAAGACCAATTACCTGATTGGAAACATCTGATTGAGGTGATTGCATTTTTTTCATCGGAGCTTCACAACAAGCGGGCTTTATCACTGTCCCGGGTTTCTTTGCTGCATCGGGCGACCCCACACTCAACACCGGAGCATTTTCGTTGTATGCATAATGAAATGTGCCATCCAGCCAAACTCCCTGATAAATACTGTCCATTGTTCTTATCAGCAATTGTTTTGTCGGTTCATCGCCCATTTCGGCTACTAAACAAGTAAAATATGAAAAGGAGGCATCCTGGATAAAAACATCCTGATGCAGTTTTGCCAGGCCATTTGCGTCAACGGAAAGTACTTTTTTCTTTAAGGCAGGATATATTTTTTCGATCAGTTCTGGATTCCATGCGTGCATGAAGGTACCAACAGCTCCATCGTTACCTGCCGAAACAAAATCAACGCCCTTTTTAACCAATGTCTTTTCCATCGAATCAGATTTATTCCCATAGTATGGAGTCTTTTCAGAAAAGACAATTTTTTGTTTGATCAAATAAAACCATGCAATGTTATAGGTTTGAGGGTCAACGAAAACATCTTCGAACCATTTCTTATATAATGGAGCAACGGCAGCAAAATAACGCGTGCCATGCATTTCATCATAAAGCTTCATCCCGTTTAACGGGAACTGGTTACAAGCCGAGAACACAGCGTTACGTTCACATTCTACTCCCGGAACAGGATTACTGAGAAATTGAATGGCAATCAACTCCTGGATTTTTCGGTTATCATAAACAAATTGTGTGTAATCATCCCATTTTAACACAACAGACCCCGGTTTATCCCATTTCATATCGCGGTAAAGAGATTGATAAAGATTCATCTGAAACAGCAAATGGCCTGAATACATGATGTTGGCAAACCCAACGGGATCTGCAGTTGAGGGAAACGTTCTGTCCATATTTGGTTGGAATTTAGTTATCCCGGCACTCTCTTCGTTCCAATACTGCCATAGAAATTTCTGAAGCAGCTTCATGTTTACCCTGTCTAAAACAGGTTGAATTGCTTCCGTCCATGCCGGAAACTTGTGGTATTGTTCTGCTGAGATAAAGTAAGCAGCATAATTATCAATAAAACGATTTGCAGCCAGCCCCGACTCATTGGGTTCATCAAAATTTGTAAATTCATCCAAAGGCTGATTGAAGAGTTTAAAATTCCACATGAGTTGACCCCACTCTTCGTTTGATGCCGAAACATACGAATCGGGGTTAATTGTTAATGCCGGTTTTTGGGCGTTTGCTTTGTTAACCCAGATAGTTCCAATAATGAAGCATAATGCAAACAGGGTGATTTTTTTAATTTTCATATTGTTTATTTTAGGGATATTTCATATGACGGGTTATTTTGGGAACAACAGACTAACACCGGCCTTGATATACATATTGGTCGCATTTTCGGGGCGTACTACATTATAGTAATAGCCCAGGTTTGCCGACATCATCTGTTTCCCGATATGAAATGCCTTGATGCCGGCCAGCCCCACAGGGAAGGTCCACACATTGGATGCACTTTCATTCCAGTTGGCGTAGATTTCCGGAGCATAGGAAACCGCCCAGCCATTTTTGAAATTAAGGTTCACAAAGGCATTCATATAAAGTTGGTTGACCTCAGGCATGGAGCCATCTCCGGCAAATGACCAGCGTTGGTTTATCAGCAACCCGGCAACCCACTTCTTTAACATGACCAAACCAACACCGATGGGTCCTGCCGTCCACTTGCCGGAACAGATTTCGTACGGCACTCCGGTTGGGAAGGTAATCATCGGGCCCAGGCCCCAGATGAATTTCTTTGCCTTTGAAGGGGCAAAAAACACCTGGAGCTGAACGTCGCTCAGTCCTGTTTTGCTGACAGGTTCGGGCAGGAAAAGAACCGGGACGATGGCTCTTAGTATAAGATTCAGCCCTTTGGACAGTTTTACGGGGACAACCGGCTTTATCTCGAGCGTTGAAGCAAATTGTTTATCGGGCCCGTAGTTGAAATTCCCATAATAGGCAAATGGAATCTGGATCATCGACTCAACCGGGTTCTGGGTCTTTTTGGCCAGTTCGGTCATGTCCATTTTCGGTTTGGCTTCCTGCGCCCTGAGGGGGATAGATCCACCGGTAATGATAAGCGCTGAAAACAGGGCAATGAACAGCATGAGTTTTAAATTGGGTCTCACCCCTGAATTACCCGATCCGAAGGTAGATGACACCGCCGTGGAAACCGGATTTCCGGAAAAGCAGGATACGTTTTTCATAGTTGCGTTATTTTTTTTTGTTTAGGTTTTTTCTAATTTCCCGGAAGATATTTTTCAATCACTGCATTGAGGGTTGACCTGTCCACCGGGCTCTGTATGATCTCGTCACATCCCATCATGGTCGCCAAACGGATGGTTTCGAGGGTTACATATTTGGAAATGACAACAATCGGGACCTCAGGGATCAGCATATGGGTCTTCTCTATGGTAGCCATACCATACTCCACGGCCAGTTCCATCGAGATCATAACCAGTTCGATTTCCGGATGTGTCTGACACAGATCCTGAATGCGGATGACATCCTCTGCAACAAGGATGCTCCGGTCTTTCTGAGCTATCAGGGGGAGAATGGCATGAGGGTCTGAGACAGGCCGCGTAACCAGGAGAAGTGTATGAACTTTGATATTCGGATCAGCAGATACCATAGGGTCGCTTTTGTGCAGCAAGCAAAAGTAGTCAGGGGCGAAAGAGATGTCAACTTTTCACCGGGTAAAAAACCTCGGTTTAACCTGCCATTGAAGATTCAACCATCTCAATATCAAATTGATAACGCATGATTTGTTTCATTTTCATCCTTTTCAGGTATGATCACGGGTTACAAATGCATTATCTATAATACTGTAAATGAAGATTTTAACAGTGCTGATTCAGAGAATATGCAGGTGATTCCAGATGGTCGGATAATCGTTTTATTGTTTCAGAAACCGGATCAAAGGGTGATGAGGAAGGATGTCAGGTTCTCACCGGGTCCCAGTTCGAGTTTTTTGCGGACATGGTAGCGGGTGGTTTCGATGGTTGACACGGTGATGTTGACCAGCCGGGCGATATCCTTCGTAGATAGATTCAACCGGATCAGCGCACAAACCTGTAGTTCGGTTTTGGATATTTCTGGACAACGCCGAAGTAATTTCTCATAGAAGGAACCATGCAACTGCCGGAATAGAAGGTCAAATTCCGACATGGGATCCTTGCTGGCATCCCGGGTTATCTGGCTGAGGATATGCTCAAATTCCTCCTGGTCCTTTTTTCTGGATAACCTGAGCTTAAAGGGCGATAGTTTTTCCCTGACCGAACGGTTTAAATGAGTCAGGTCGACACGCACCAGGGTTTGAAAAACCAGCTCCTGTTCTTTGAGTTTCGATTGAACTTCGAGTTGCCCGATTTGCTGCTCATGCAACTGATTTTCCATCATTTTCTGCTTTTTCAGGTGTTTTTGACTGAGATAGAAGATGGCCAGGACGATCATGAATAAAAGGGAGCCCAGAATAAGGCCGAGCCGTAGGATCCATAATTTTGATCTCTGAACCTCCATATCCTTCTTCAGCAGGATGTTTTCCGCCTCCTTACGCTCGGTTTCAAACCTTGTTTTGAGTGAAGCTATTTCACGTTGTTTGTCAATTGACAGCAGGCTGTCGGAAAGAGCGCCCGTTTCCAATGCCACTGCATAGGCCTCGCTGTAATTTCCAAGCTTTGCCAGGATCTCATGACGACGGGTGAGGAACATCGTCATGTTATCGGTAAGGTGTTTTTCCTGTGACAACCGGATCGCACTGTCGATCGTCAGCAGCGCCCGTTGCAAACGGCCGGTCTGCTCGTACACCGATGCCAGGGCTGAATAGGTGAACGTCTGCCCGTCGATGATATTTTTTTCGCGGCAGAACTGGAGAATATGAATCATTTCAGCTTCAGCCTCCCCGTATTTTCCCTGGTTTTTAAGAATGATCCCGATGTTGTACCGCACCCTGACGAGGTTGAGGGAGTCATTCAGACCGGAAAAAATAATATAGGCCTGGCGGTAGGCAAACAGAGCCGAATCGTTGTTTTCAAGATTCCGGTAATAAACGCCCAGGTTTTGAAGTCCTTTGGCATATTCACGCGTTTGTTTCCTTTTTTTCCGAATCTCCAGCGAGCGGTTGATGTATGAAATGGCCTCCCGGATTTCGCCGGTATATTTAAGCGTAACAGCCATATCTTCAAGTGCAGTAGCAAGGGTTTCCTCATCCCCACACTTTTCAGCTTCTTTTATCCCTTCGGTGAAGCTTTTCAAAGCGGCCGGATAATCCCCCCTGGTTTGCTGAACCATTCCCAGATTCAAAAGAAATTTTTGTCGGAACGTTAATTCATTCATTGCGATGGCAAGGGTGATTCCCTCCAGGAAACTTCTCTCCGCCTGGTCATTCTCCCCAAGCTCAATCTGCAGGCTCCCCCGGGCCAGCAGGGTTTTCATCATCAGGATGGTGTCGTTTATCGATGTTGCAAGACCGGAGGCCTTGGCCAGCAAAATTCCGGCCGTATCAAAGGCCCCGCGGTTGCTGTTGACAAGCGACAGTCCGAGCAGTGCTTTGACAATATTCACGTTATTTGTGGAACTGTGGTCTTTTAAAACCAACCGGTAAAGCGAATCGGCAGCTTTCGGATTGAAGTGGTTCAACGAATCGGCGATCTTTATTTTTTCAGAATGCTGTAAAAATTCAGGGGAGTTTGATGTCTGACAAGACCAAAAACAGTTCATTACCAGAAAAAAAACGATTGGTCTAATGATATCAGATTTCATAAAAAATGAACGAAGGAGTATGATATCCGGGTTATAAATCAAAATACCTTAAAAACGAATAAGGACAATCATTAATCAATATAAAGAACCAATATGTGAAGCAAATGTAATAGATAAAAATCACAAAACAAGACATTTTCGATTACCTGTGATTTGTTTGATTACAAAATAAAAGAAGCCACCAATTTGGCAGCCTCCTACAGTCAGGGGCAGATATTATGAGTTATTTTTTTGATTGATGAACCAATTATACCGGGAAAATATTGATCACCGGTTTTTGTTCATAAATCACACCACGCTTGCATCCCATGACCATGCATGCCCCTTACTTTTATCGGTGCAATCAAGGCACTGGTACCATGAAGAACATTCGACATATAACGAAAGGTGACGCTGTGGACAACAGGATGGAGATCTCAACCCATCAGGTAAGAGTTCCCATGTCAAAACTTTCATCGGTTCAGTGGCAGATAAATTCCCAGTATTGCTTGACGATGGCCGAACGGTAGTTTACATTTCAGATAAAAGCCGTGAGCGGGAAATCAGGTTAAGGTATGCCCTGCGGAAGTGAAAATAAGGTTTTCTTTGCCGGGCTCATGAAAAAAGAATTGTATTTTTGATTGTTTTCTACAGCTTACAACAAGTTATGTGGCATTTTATAAAACTAATATCTTGTTTTCATGCAGACAACCTTGTTACCAAATAAAATATGTATTACCTAAAAAATATTTTATGAAAAAATTCTTGGCTATTTTCATTTTCATTCTTTGTGGATTTGCGATTAATTGTAAATCTCAAGACACTATTATTAAAAACAGCGGTGAAAAAATTGGGTCGCAAGTGCTTGAAGTCACCCAAACCGAAATAAAATACAAAGGGTTTAATAATAAAACCGGCCTATTTACAATTAGCAAATCAGATGTTACGATGATTAAATATGAAAATGGGACAAAGGATATTTTCAATCAGCCTGTATTGTCTTCTAAAATTTCAAAATGTAACATCTGCTTTATCAGAGATGAATCATCAAAAAAAGCCATTTATAAGGTTCAAGCATTGATAGATAATATGTTAGTTTGTGAACTTCCGAAGAACAGCTATTCAGTTCATTCAGTTACACCAGGTAAACACGCTGTTACTGCAGAATATGGTGTTTCAAAAACAAAGACGTTAGAAATTGATCTTGAGGATGGAAAAGATTATTATTTTAAAATATTTTATAAAGTAGGAGCAATTGTTTATACTATTTACTGTGTTGAAATAGAAAAAAGTGTAGCTGATCCTATTTTGACATCCCTGAAATTAAACAGTGAATGTAAATGAGTTATTCAAAGTCGGCTTCGAACAGGGTTACCAGTGGAGAAGCCAGTGGAGTAAACCATCCCAGGCCGGTCGCAATGGTCCAACTTAGATGTGTTATTATCAGACATTTAGTGTGATGAAGTTAAATCGGCGCAAGGTGGTCAGATGCACCGGCTTGTCCCCTGGATGAAGGAGTACATCATGCCAACATTGAAGCGCTGATTTGTCTTAAAGCCAAAGCCTTCCTTGAAATGACTGAGCGGAAGAACGCAGGCAAAAAAGTTGATCAAAAACAAATAGATAAACATAAAAATGACGTTTTCAGACTCGGTTTACTGCTTTCACCCACGAAGGTCTTTGAATTGCCCGAATTACTTAAAAAGGATATGAAAGAATTTCTTGATTCGGTGAAGGATAATTTGCCATCAGATTCTATTTTTAGAGAAATGGGAGCGGATGATGTGAATGTCAATGATTTGTTCCGGATCCTGATCAATTCATTTAAGCTATTCTAAATGAATCAAATAGAATTTATTTGAAATCTTTTGAAATCTGCTTCACAATTTATACCGATTTTCATTGTATATGTCATTCCAACCTCCTACTTTTACAATTCCATAACATAAACATACAAAAACCTGATTATGTCGAAGTTCCAGGAACTGTCTTCGTTGATTTGGAGTGTGGCGGATGATGTGCTGAGGGGGTTGTTTAAACCGCATGAATACGGTGATGTGATACTTCCCTTTGTGATCCTGCGGAGGCTTGATTGTGTGATCGAGCCGCGGAAGGATGAGATCTATAATCTTTACGAGGAGTATAAGACGAAGGTGGAGGATCCGTCGCCGGTGATCCGCAGTCGCATAAAGGCTGAATTTTACAATACGTCGAAGTATGATCTTTCACGGCTGAAGCAGGATCCGAAGAATGTGTTTATCAATTTCCGCAATTACATCAACGGGTTTTCGAAGAACGTTTACGATATCATCGAGAATTTCCAGCTGGATAAGCCGGTGGAGAAACTGCATAAGAACAACCGCCTGTTCCTGCTGGTCGAGAAGTTCAGTTCGGTGGACCTGCATCCCGATGTGGTGGATAACCATACTATGGGGCAGATCTTCGAGGAGCTTCTGAGGAAGTTTTCCGAAATGAGCAACGAGACCAGCGGGGAGCATTACACCCCCCGCGACATCGTGAGGCTGCTCGTGTCCCTGGTGTTTTCGGGCGACAGGGAAGACCTGCAGGGCAAGGGCAAGATCCGCTCGGTGTTCGATCCCTGCTGCGGCACCGGCGGTATGCTCACCATCGGTAAGGACTGGGTGCTCGAGCATATCAATCCGCAGATAGAAATCAAGGTATACGGGCAGGAACTCAATCCGCAGACCTATTCCATCTGCAAATCCGACCTGCTCATCTCGGGCGAGAACCCCGACCACATCAGGCTCGGCTCCTCCCTGGGCGAAGACGGGTTCACGGGCGAGAAGTTCGACTACATGATCACCAATCCGCCCTTCGGCGTATCCTGGAAAAGCGAAGAAGAGTTCGTGACGGCCGAAGCGCAGAATCCCAACGGAAGGTTTTTCGCCGGCACACCGCGCACATCCGACGGTTCCCTGCTGTTCCTTCAGCATATGATCTCCAAGATGGAGGAAAAAGGATCGCGCATCGGCATCGTGTTCAACGGCTCCCCGCTGTTCACGGGCGATGCCGGAAGCGGGGAATCGGAGATCCGCAGGTGGATCATCGAAAACGACTGGCTGGAATGCATCGTGCAGCTGCCCGATTCACTCTTCTTCAATACCGGCATCACCACCTATATCTGGATCCTCAACAACAGCAAGAAAGTGCAGAGGAAGGGTAAGATTCAACTTATAAATGCGAGCGGATTGTTTAAGCCCATGAAAAAAAGCCTTGGGAGCAAACGCAAGGAGATCTGCAGCGAGCAGCAACAACTCATCCTGGATACTTATACCGGCTTTAGTGAAACAGAGATCTGCAAGATCTATCCCAACCAGTTTTTCGGGTACACCAAAGTCACCATAGAACAGCCCCTGACCGAAGACGGGATCGTGAAGAGCTCCAAGAACGGCAAACCACTGTCTGATAGTTCCCTGCGCGATTACGAACGCATCCCCCTGGGCACCGGCATAGACCAGTATTATAAGCGCGAAGTCAAGCCACATCTGCCCAACAGTTGGATGGACCGCAGCAAAGACAAAACCGGTTACGAAATCAACTTCACCAAATACTTTTACAAATACAAACCCCTGCGGAGTGTGGAAGAAATTACCAAAGACCTGCTGGAACTGGAGAAGGAGAGTGAGGGGTTGATGAGGGGGTTGTTAAAGTGATAAATAAGTTGTTGGTAATTATTAAAAAAGATATCCTCGATTAATAACATATTTGAAATATGGCTTCAAGAAAGAATTCATCACAATTTTCTCCTCCAATAGTTTTGCTTACAATAACCAACAATGAATTTCAAATTAAATTAACTGAAAGGATAACTTTTGGTGAAGAACTTTTATCAAGAACAATAAATACACAACAAGATTTTGACAAGTTAAAGTCGGATTTTGATATTTGGAATGACTATAATTTTGAATATTTAAAACAGGTATTTACCCACCCTGAGAATGACTACCTGGATTCATACAACCACGCAGGTTATACTTTTTTAGGTCAAATGGGAGAAGTGCTTAATAATCCGATTCAGACACAAAGAAATTTGATTGATTATAAAATAAAAGACTTAAAGAGTTTATTAGCAAAAGCAGAATTATTAAAATCGGAAAAACAAAGTCAGGTTGTCAATACATCAGCGAAGAAACCTCTTTCAATCAAAGAAGTTTTTATTGTCCATGGACATGACGAATTAGCTAAGACAAAGACTGCTAGATTTTTAGAAAAACTTGGGTTAAAGACAATAATATTACATGAACAAACCAGTTCAGGTAAAACAATCATTGAAAAAATTGAAGAGTATTCAAATGTTGGTTTTGGAATAGTTTTGTATACGCCTTGTGACAAAGGTTGTTCGAATGGCAATGAGAAAAATCTATTAAATAGAGCAAGACAAAATGTGGTCTTTGAACACGGATATTTAATTGGAAAGATTGGAAGACAAAATGTATGCGCTCTTGTAAAGGGAGAAATAGAAGTTCCAAATGATATATCTGGAGTTGTATACATAAAAATGGATGAAGACGAATCTTGGCATTTAAAAATTGCAAAAGAACTAAGAAGTTCTGGTTACGAAATTGATTTAAATAAATTATAATTCCAAAGACGTGCTGGAACTGGAGGAGATTAGTGAGGGGTTAATGAGGCAATAGTTAGATTATCAATGAACTAAATGAAGTATTTGCATCTAAATGACAGACTATAGTCTATTTACCGAGAACCAAAACGATTGGGGAGGCCCATGGACCGAAAGAAAACTTGAGGCATTCTCAAAATATGTCTGGTCATATTTGAAAATCATGCAAAAGCATCCTTATTGGAAAACTATTTATTTTGATGGTTTTGCCGGTAGTGGGAATAGAAGTAACAATTGCAAATCGGAATTGTACAATCAACTAAAATTGTCTCTTGAAGAGGAATCTGGATATAAGGGTGCTGCACAGAGAGTGATTAACCTTAAAGACGGATTGACATTTGATTATTATTATTTCATCGACAGCAATGAAACATCGCTTTCTAACCTGGAGAAAAGATTAATTCAGGAACACAGTTCAAAAAACAAGCAACTCGTATTCAGATCCGGGGATGCTAATAAATGGGTACTCGAATTAGCCTCTGCCCTTAACACAAACAGTTTCGCGGCCCTTATTTTTCTGGATCCGTTTGGAATGCAGATTGACTGGGAATCAATCGCTGCTCTGGCAAACACACGTTCCGATATCTGGATACTTGTTCCCACAGGAGTGATTGTAAATCGACTTCTTGATAAAAAGGGTGAATTAAAGAGTATTGATAAATTGCAATCCTTTTTTGGGTTAAATGCTGATGAGATCAGGAATGCCTTTTATTACACGCAGCAATATAGTACCTTTTTTGGAGAAGAGGAATTAATCAAGAAGGTTTCAAAACCTATTGAAAAGATTGCACGGCTCTATATAAATCGATTAAAAACAGTATGGGAGCATGGAATTGAGAACCCTCTTGTGCTTTATAATTCCAAAGGCGTTCCGATTTTTCACTTTGTTTTCGCCTCGAATAATACAAATGCAGTCAAAATTGCAAACCAAATTATTAAATCTGTTTAATCATGGCATCGACAAAAATAGAATGGACCGAAAACACCTGGAACCCGGTGACTGGCTGCAGCAAGATTTCAACTGGGTGTAAACATTGCTATGCGGAAGTGATGACACGGAGATTACAGGCGATGGGGCAGGAAAAATACAGTAATGGATTTGAATTAACCCTCCATCCGGAAGCGCTGAATGATCCATACAATTGGAAGAAGCCCAAAATGATTTTTGTGAACTCTATGAGTGACCTGTTTCATAAGGATGTTCCCGTTGAGTTTATCCAGCGGGTATTTAAGGTAATCAGGGAAAATCCTCACCATGTATTCCAAGTATTGACTAAACGATCGGATATTCTCTTGTACTATGATCGTGAAGGCTGGCTTGAATGGCCGCATAACCTTTGGATGGGGGTTACGGTTGAAAGCAATTTGGTAACTAAGCGTATTGCTCAACTTAGCTCAACAAAAGCCCGGGTGAAATTTCTGTCCTGCGAACCACTTCTTACACCTTTGCCTGAAATGAATCTTTCCGGGATTGATTGGGTTATTGTTGGAGGTGAAAGCGGCCGAACTCCGAGACCTATAAAGGAAGAATGGGTGGTAGATATCAAATTTCAATGTGAACAAGCTGGGGTACCCTTCTATTTTAAACAATGGGGAGGAACCAATAAAAAGAAAGCGGGGAAGATATTGAATGGAAAAGTTTACAATGAAATGCCTGTTAAAGAAATTGAATTGATGTAGAATAAATGTTTACAAACTGTATATATCATGACAAACATAATTGAAAAAGTAAATACAAAATTCGAAAAAGCACAAAATTCCTTAGTTCTCTGGATATTACGCTCTAATTGACCCCTCTTATACGCTTCAAATTGACCCCCAAAAGTTAACTGCCCTGATTTAACATTTATCATACCTGAGAATGCCATAAGCAAAGTTATACTTTATTGCATTGTAATTATATTCATTTCCTTTTTCATTCCGTATCTTTTTCTCAAAGACTCACCATTAAGCTCAATCTTATGGGCATCATGGACAATGCGGTCAAGGATAGCGTCAGCGATGGTTTGTTCCCCGATTATATCGTACCAGTTTACCACAGGTAGCTGGGATGTAATGATCGTTGATCGTTTGCCGTGACGGTCCTCCATGATCTCAAGCAGCATGTTGCGGTTCTGGCTGTCAAGAGGTTGTAGGCCAAAATCATCAATGATAAGCAGATCCTGCTTTTCGATGCGGGCGATTTCTTTTACATAAGAGCCATCTGCTCTGGACATTTTCAGTTTGGAAAACAGCTTGGAAGCATTGGTGTACAAGACTGAATGCCCGAGCATACATGCCTGGTTACCCAGGGCGGAAGCGACAAAGCTCTTGCCTATTCCGGTACTTCCAGTGATGAGGATATTCTCATGTTTGTCAATGAAGCTGCCATCGGCAAAACGCATCATCATGTTTTTATCCAGGTTACGGTCAATGTCAAAGTGAAGTTGTTCAACATTGGCTTTATACCTGAACTTAGCTTGCTGGATGTGCCGTTCGATACGACGGTTGCTTCGATCATCGTATTCGGATTCTACTAAAAAGGCGATCAGTTCATCGGCAGTGAGGGCATTTAATTGGCCTGATTCCAGGCTGGTTTTAAACGCCCGGTGCATGCCATGGAACTTCATTCGTCGCATTTTTTCAAGGGTTTGGTCATTCATAGCGTTGGTATTTAAGTGGTTAATTAAAATAGGATTCTCCGCGGATATTTTCATGTACAGGTAAAAGTGTCCGGACCGGCGGTTCTGGTTCTTCCTCCAGGTCCAGTCTTTTTTCAAGGATGGTTTTTACGATCTTATAATTATAAAGGCCATATTCCATGGCCCTGCGACAGGCGTTGTTCAATCGTTCCGGTCCTGCTTTTTTGCTACAGTTTAACACCCCCGCGCAGGATTTAAACGACTGATCAGGGTGCTGGGGCTTCTGAAGGATCTTGATCACAAGGTCTTTTACATCAGGGCCGATGACAGCGGCACGTTCTATCATCCTTTCAGGTGTCCAGTCCTTGCGGAACTGGTGCTGCGGAGCCTGGAAAGCTTCGTTGGTCGTAAAGTCAAACGGCGTGCGGTCTCTTTGATAGGTTGCAATACAGTCGTAGCGATGAAAAATATCTACCCGGGTGCCACTATAAAGAACCGTAACTTTCTTACACTTGAACTCATAGGGAACGTGATAATAATGCTTATCCTCGCTCAGGGATGCATATCCCATCCTGGACACGGTAACCACCCTGCGCTTTTTAAACTCGTAGCCAATCACCGGCAAGGGTTGCAGCGCCTCTTTTTCAATCTCATCGAACAGTTGCCTGCGGCTATAGTCCCTGCCGGTAAGCGCTTTGTTATTGTGCTCCTCCAGCAGCCCTCTGATAACCTGGTTCAACTCTTCCAATGAATGGATCATATCCAGCTTGAGCATGGCATAGATGCGCGTATACATGATCTTGACCACGCCTTCCACCAGGGCCTTGTACCGGGGACGATACGCCTTTGCAGGAAGGGCCGTCATGGCGTAATGCTCACAAAAGTCCTCGAAGGCTTCGTTCAGGGATGGCTCGTATTTATCGGTTTTTGTCACCGCCGATTTAAGATTATCCGGCACGATGGCCATCGGAACCCCGCCAAAATATTGCAGGGAACGCTCGCAGGAGCCGATAAAATCTTCTTTCTGCTGCGTCATGGTCGCTTCCACGTATGTCAGCTGGCTGGCCCCAAGGATGGCTAAAAAAACCTCTACATAAATGATCTCACCGGTCTGCGGGTTAACAAAATACAACTTCTCACCTGCATAATCCACGTAAACCTTATCGCCAGCCTTATGGTCAATGTGCATGACCGAATCAACCTTGTTGATCCAGCTTCTGTAATGCTTGCAGAACTGCGTAAATCCAAAGGGATTACCGTAAGTTCTCTGATAATCCTCCCACAGCATCCCGCGGGTCACCCCCCGGCGTTTGAGACTTTTATCAACCGTAGGGAAAAAGGCTTGCAACTCATCCAGTCTCTCGGATGGCTCCTTTGGCCCCTCCCGGATAAAATGCTTCTCCAGCTCGCTGTCACTGAGTTTGCTCAGTTCATCCCACGGAATGTTCAATGACTTGAAGATCTGCAGGTACTTCCTGATCGTGTTGCGTGCAACACCGGTCTGTTCACTGATCGCTTTTTTCCCTTTCTTCTGAAAATAAAGCCGCAATACATGTCGTATCTTACTCATAGTTATTGGATTGTTTGCCATGGCTTTCAATGTTGATTTTTTATCAACATTAAGCAAACTTGCCTTATGATAGGATATCTGTTTTCAGGGGGTCAATTTGCCCCGTAAAGAGGGGGTCAATTTGAAGCGTAATCAGGGGGTCAACTTAAAACGTACGGAGGGGGTCAATATGTGCGTATTTTCCA
>CAJAUM010000034.1 GCA_903945175.1 uncultured Bacteroidales bacterium
CAAAAGTCCCGATGAATCTTGTTTCATCGAAACAGGGGGCTACCGTTATTGCTAAATTTTTTCTGATTCCATCTTTTAATAATATTTCATGTTCATATGTACTCGTTTTTCCTTGCCGCCGTTTCAATGTTTCGTTTGTAACTATTTCCACATTATCGCCAACAAGAAAATCACTCAAACATAATCCAGTCAATTTTCCCCTGTCTACCCCAAATATTTTTTCAGCAGTCGGATTGACAACAACAAATATATCCTCGCTATTTAGAAAGCAAACACCCTCACCCCTGTTTTCAATTAATGTCCTGTATCTTTCCTCACTTTGCCGAAGGGAATGTTCAAACGTTTTGCGCTCGGTGATATCCTTTGTTATTCCAATAAATCCGACTATTTTACCATCATTGTCTTTGACTGCATCTGCATGTTCATAAACTGGAAAGACAAATCCGTTTTTGGTAACCATGTCTATTTCACCTTCAAATGATTTGCCAACCAGAATATTTTCGTAAATTTCTTGTGCAATTACGGGGTCTTTGATCAACGCTTTGGCCGTATCTTGATTTTTGAATTCCTCTATATTTGAAAACTCAAACAATTTTAAAAATGCGCTATTACAGAAAAGAGGGTGCCCTAGCGTATCAGAAATTGCAATGGCCTCACCACTGGATTCAATGGCTTTGGTTATGAAAATCAACTTTTCTTCCTTTTGTTTAAGGCTGGTAATATCATGGACAGAACCAATCAGATTTGTACATCGTCCCGCGTCATTATAAACAGGAGCAATGCTGACCACTCCGGTCAAGCTTCCTTCAGGATAATCAGAGGTCAATTCCCATCGAATGATTCTATTTTCATCAATCGCATTTTTGTATTTTTCAAGTACCGTCTTCAGTGACGACTCGGGAATGACCTCGTGTACCATCTTCCCGACCACTTGCTCCTGATTGAATCCGGTAACATCAAGGAATGGCTGGTTCACCGAAATAAACCGATATTTTTCATCAGGCTCGACTGACAAATGGTAGATGACATCACCTACAGTATTGAAGATTGTGGATAACTGTTGTTCTTTCTCAAACAGTTTTTTCTCCACCAATTTGTGCTCAGTAATCTCTTTATCGAATAATGCTTTTAATGACTCAACCTCCAGCCGCAATGCAGTCAACTCCCTGTTGAGTTCTACCTTGGATTTTGTTTGGTCATCCATACTTTTTCATTTTCATACAGTAAAGTTAAAAAATAATAGTTCAGGCGCCTGAAATACAAAAAAAAATCCTGTAAATCATTGATTTACAGGATTTTTTGCGGACCGGACGGGACTCGAACTAAGTCCACATATAGCTTATTTTCAATATCTTAAAAACTCAAATAAAACAGGTGCACCGAATTATGCACCGATTTAGTCAAAGAACGATTTATCTTCTATTGTGCTAAGATACTACGGTTTCCTGAGATGTGAAGATATAATTTGGTGATTTTTATATAATATTATCAAATGTTATTTAATTTTTGTCCTAAGTGTTTCAATGAGAGGTTTCACTAACAATATTTTTTCATCATTTGGGTTCGTGGAACGCATTCTTATGTAATAATTTAATGCTTTTTCAGCTTCAAATTTGAGTTTCTGATCACGCGAAAATTGGCTGTAATGATAAAACGCAAGGTAATCGAATGACTCAAATCGTTCCTTAATAAATTTCACTGTATCAACTTGCGTTTTTTGGATTACGCCTTCAAATAACTGAACAGCATAACCAGTAATATTAAAACCAAGTGAATCTTTCAAATCAATGTTTGATTTTGTGCGTGCTCTCCAAATGAAACCCTGAATATTATCAGGTTGCAGTGTATTGAAAGTAGCAAAGGTTGTATCAGCATTTTTATAATCCTTAATATTGTAAAAACATTTTCCTAAATTTAAATAGTCCATATTCTCCGCGAGAAAGTTATCAAGTAGATAGTTGTAATATTCGATAGCTTTAGTGTAGTCTTTTGCTTTAGCACAGCATAAAGCCATTGTTCTATATGCTATTGCTAATTTTTTCTGTTCAGGGTTATTTTGAAGATATTTATTAAAATCTTCAAATATTAAAGAAAAGCTGGCATTTAACTTAGCATTTATTAACCCTCTAAGGTAATAAGCCTCAAAATTTTTTGTGTCCGCATTAATTGCAAGATTTACTAAATTTAATGCCTCCTGATATTCAGCATTTTGGTATTTACTATAAGCTTGTTCAAGATATGTTTCGGATTTTATCTGATTTATTGAATAAAAATTTGCTGGTCTTGCTAATTCTGATTCATTTGCAGATTGAATATTTGTAGCATTTAACAAAAATGCAACAATAAAAAAAACTATCTTTATTTTCATAAAACTTGATTTTATATATACCTATTTCTATAACTTTTCAATTCCACCATTTTTTTTATAGTGTTTTCTGGTCTCCATGTTTTTAGTTTTATATGTTTCTATTGCTGAATAAGAACTGTTGTCAATGTACTTCAATGTTTGTCCTTGTTTTGACAACTATAAAGTTGCAGAAACATTTATTTTCAAATTCCTATTATTCTTTTGATATTTTCGACGTTTTTCCGTTCTTTTTTTCCTAATTTTTTAAATTGCTCATAAATATTGCGTGCATCGGATTCTGAAAGTGAGATTAGCTTAGCGACAGCTTTCCTATATATTACAGCTAGATTTTTTTGATCATCTGTTGTTGATGCATTTTCAAACTGCAACTTTATATTATCCAATACATTCATAAACATAGAATATACGTCTTCACCGATAGGGTAGCTTATACTATAATAAACATTATCAGGAGATTTTAGCACAGGCAATCTTCCGCTTGGATCTCCACCCGAAATTATAGTTGTATACTTTTTATCAAATGCTTTTGTACATAATGTGATTATTTCATTACCAATTTCTTTCATGTTGGTAACATTACCGCTTTCATTATATAGGACTCTCATTAAATTTTCATCAGAATCAATGTTATTATCGGCTCCAGCACTTCTTAAAAGTTTTTGGCTATCATATATAAAACCTTCATCTTTAAATAATTCAGATTTTAGCTTCCCTGATTCATAATATTCATTATCCTTAAAACCTGTGGGAAACAATCCATATTCTATAGATACCTTTCCGGAAGGATAGAACTTTTTATAATTAATACAATTTTTAGAATCAGATTCATCCCAATCGCGTGAATCCAAGCCATATTCAATAGAGCTTGTACCATCAGGATTGAGCTCTTTATAATACCCAATAGAACCTTTCGGTACAAAAATCTCTTTCAATTTTGTTCCGTCCTCCCTATTTTCAATACCCAATCCAACTAAATTATGCTCTGGCTCAACCTTTTCTACAAAATACTCGCATTGCAATTTGCCATTTCTGTTGTACCAGGTCACGAAGTATAATCCTTTTTCATTTTTAAGAGTTTTCACCCTTAATTTCACATCCTGATACCCATATTCTTCAATACATTCTCCTTCAAGAATTTCATGAGTATATTTTTGATAAGGAAGCCGGGTGACTATATACATTGAACTTAAATTTTTCGTGGTAAAGTTTAAATAAAGTCTTTTATTGAATTTTTTGCGAACTTCATTGCCCGCTTCAGTTAGATCACGAACTGCTATGTCAAATTTTGGCCCCAATGATCTAATATTTGATTGAGAATTAATGTAATATCTTCCCTCTGTCTCTTTTGTTTTGTTATTATCCTTAAACATTCTCATCAATCTGCCGTTATTATCAAAATTATATTTATAAAGAAAATGAAACTCAGCACTGTCATATTCCATAGAGTTTAATGCTCCCTCCTTACCTTCACCTTCTTTATTATATATGTAGGTTTTCCCATCCTTAATTTCTATTGAAGGTCTTCCATTTTTAAAAAAATATATGGTACTTCCATCTACTCTATTGCCATCCATACTTGTCCATTCTTCTGAGAGTGTGCCATCAAGACGATACTCTTGGCACACGCCATTTCTAAACAATTTCTTCTGCACTTTGCCATCATAAAAATAGTGGATTTCTTGTTCCATAATACCCATTTTATAAATAGATTCAACACGGAATTTTCCACCTTGAACTTGCTTTCCAGCCTTTTGAACACCGTCTTCCTTATCATTTACATAATTAGATATGAAATATGGAGAACCATCATAATCGTAACCTTTCCAAATACCGGTTCTAACCCCCTTTTTGTAGAACCCTGTCTCAGTCAAAACACCATTTCCCCAGTAACTTTTATAATATCCATTTTTAACACCAATTTCATCAACTTGGTATTCCTTCAGTAACTTTGTTTTGAAGATGTCTTCATATTCTTTTATAACTCTCTGACCAGTTACATTTAAGCAAACGAATGTTGCTAATAGTAAAAAAAATGCTTTCATATTGTTAGATTTAATATCGATAAGTATTGATTAATTGGAACAAGTTCTACACATGAAAGTTTGTCACAATAATTCTTCTACTTGAACGTCTACTCAATTATTGAATAGTTAGTTGACGCTCCTTGAAAATCTTTATAAAACTTTTTGGCAAATTCTGTTTCAGAAGTAGCAGAGGTTCTGTGAGTTGAAATTAATTTATCTTTATTTATAAGAGTCGCTATAGCATCTTCTTCCTCCGGTGAAGTTTCATAATTTGGTAAAAATTCCCAACAACAGAAAAAATTGTCTAATACCTTTTGAATAGTGAACTGAACATCCTTATTAGTCAGAAAATCCTCATAAACTAATGGGCCATAAGGAATATATAATAAGTTCGGATTTTTCGTGAATGGAATAGAGACAGGGTTTGGATTTACTATATCATCCCAAGCTGGGATTCTATATTCTCCTCCACGCCAGCGACATAAATGCTGAAATATTCGTTCATGAATTTTAATTCGTCTCCCAACATATAGGGGAATACATTTTGAACCGTTTACTACCCCCCATAAATAAATTCCTTTAATGTCATTTTCCTTGCTTATATTATTCAAGGAGTCCAATTTATAAAAGTATTCCATTTCTCAACAATTTTACTTGTGAATATGCATAAATATTCAGTTATCGACCTCTATCAAAGAGATATAACCGGCCCCATTGTATAGTTGAAGATAGCCAGTACTGCCTTTAAGAAGAATCAAACCAAAAGATGTTTTTTCTGGAAAAAGAAGGGGATATGATATTCCGGTTGAAAATGTGTTAGAATGATAAAATTGAGTACCATAGACATTCATTAAGTAATTTGTTTTTTCAACGCCATTTAATTCTTTCAGAAAAATGCGGACAGGCTTATCATCACTAAATACGATTTTTTTGGTGTAATCATCAGTTTTCATAACACCATCAACAACATAATCAGAAAAAACATTATATAAGACCCAGGTTTTACCTTCAGGAACAGTAAACTTAGCATTTGCATTAGTAAATTCAATCAGTTGTGCTTTACCCTTTGGAATAGTTGATTGTGCGCTTAAATCTAAAGAAAAGACAAAAAAATGTGTAATAATGAAAAATAGCATTTTTGTTTTCATATCGGAATTGTTAAATAATATCTATGTGTTTGGTCTTTTAGATTTACAAACCGTTTTTTTTTTTTTATTGTTGAAGAGACTTCATTGATTACTTGGGAAATTTGGCCTTACTTGACCTTATTTGGTTACTTATTTGTTTAATAGTTTCTTTGACATCTAAAATCTCACCATCAGAAAGTTTTATTCTTGATTTAATAGTCGAAATTCGTTTGTTAGTTAAATTTGGATATTTTGTTATGTGAATTATGTGATCCACATTTATAAATTTCAACCCTTCGCCTTGAGTGGTAAGAGGGTTATATGTGTCCTTTATTAGTATGAATTTTGCCATTTTATTAGAGATTAATGGTTTCCTAATTTAATGCATAAAAAAACACCTTTAAGTAAAACTGATATTCAAAATGGCTTCTATTCTCTAATGCAGCGAAGGGTACAGCCTTTATTCTTGTAGGAGTTTTGCCGGAACTCACTGCCGACTCTGGCATCTTGCTGAGTACTGCTCCAGTAGTTGACGTATGAGCCCCGGCCGATAAGCAAACCATCATAGAGGTTCCCAGCAGCATGGATCTTTAAACCAGAGTTCCATTCATCGTAACTACGGGTCCATTTCCCACCTAAATTCACATTGTTCCAATCAGAATAAGTAGGAACATGCCAGCTACTGCCCAACTCAATAGAACACGGGTCGTTAGCCGAAATCCAATCTGAATTCTCTTTGATTTCAGCATTATTCCATAATGGGGTAAGGGTAGTGCCATCATGCTTATATCCTTGCTTTCTATTAAACTGCCAATACCATCCTGCTGAGGCTTCAGTGGCATCGTCCACAGTGGTTGCCTGATGGTCAGCACTTTTGGCCCTGATCTAAACTGATACCAGTAAACGGAACAAAACGATGCCATCCTCAGGTAAAGGCTGACATGGTAAGACTTTTAGAAGGGTCATTAATTTCGGTTTCGGGGACTCTTTCGATGTTTCATATTGAGATGTAA
>CAJAUM010000035.1 GCA_903945175.1 uncultured Bacteroidales bacterium
AAGGATTTTGTCAATCGCCGCAATCCGCTCCTTTGGATAACTTTCATCCGGCTTCAGGGTACCTGCATTCTGAAATTCAACGCGGGCCTGGTCATAAGTTTTTGCAGCAAACAACTTATTCGCCGATGCAAGGGTTCCTGCGTACCGGTCATCCAGCTCCTTGGCCTCTGCCAGGTCAGCAAGAATCTTATCGATGGCAGCCATCTTCTCTTTGGGATAATTCTCATCCAGCTTGATCGAGGAAGCATTGGCATACTCGGCCCGGGCTGGACCGTATGATTTCTGCAGAAAGAGTTTGTCCCCGTTGGTGATGGCGGCTGCATACTTTGCATCCCGGTCTTTAAGTAATCCAAGCTCCGCCATTACCTTATCGATCTCGGTTAGCTTATCCTTTGGATACTGTTCCGCAGCCTTGATTTTCAAAGCTTCCTGATATTGTAATTTTGCCTGGGCATAGGCCTTGTCAAGCAGCAGCTTATCCCCTGCCGAAATGGCTTTGGCATATTGTTCTTCCGCCGACCTGGACATGGCCGCTTCCTGGCCTGTCATCATCATTTCGGCCTTCGTCATCATTTGCTTGGGATAACTTTCGCTCGGCTTGGCTGATATGGCCATCTGGTAATTATCCCTGGCCTTCAGGTACTGCTTACCGATGTAAAAACTGTCGGCCAGCACGATGTATTGATCATAATCCGCCTGCGCCTTCGCTATCTTAGCCAGTATCCCTTCAATCTCCTTAATTTTATTTGAAGGATAGAGCTCCCCGGGCTTAATAACCAAGGCAGCCTGGAATGATTTCAAAGATTCAGGATATTGCGTGGCTTTAAATGCCTGGTCACCTGAAGCAATGGCTTTATTATAGGCATCCTCTTTGGCCTTCAGATCAGCCAGAACTTTGGAAAGTTCATTAATTTTTTCCTTGGGATATTTTTCATCAGGCTTGATGTTCGCGGCTTTTTTATAGTCCAGCAGCGCATTCTGATAGCTTTTACTGAAATAGAACTTGTCGGCCGAGACGATGGCTTGTGCGTACTCTTCATCTTTAACCTGCCGGTCTACCTGGATTTTAATGATTTCGTTGATTTTGCTTTTCGGGTATGGATCGCCCGGCAAAAGTTTGCTTGCATTTTCATACTCCTGCTGTGCCTTCACAAGATCCCCTGCCTGGTAAAGTTTGTCAGCACCGGCAACGGCCACATCAAACAAGATATTTTGGGCTTTCTGCGACCGCAGCAAATCCATGGTCTTACGCAGCTTTTGCTGGGCAATGGTATCGTCAGAATTCTGCGAAACAGCTAACTGATAAGCCGATTTCGCATTCAGGTAATCTTTGTTTTTAAAATAGGCGTCGCCTGATGCTATTGATTTCTGGCTGGTTTCAATCTGCTGTTTTTGCGTTGCGATCAACCCGTTCAATTTGGTCATCCGGTCTTTTAATGACGCATCATTGGGCTTTATAAGCTGGGCTTTCCGCAGTTCAGACAGACATTTTTCATATGCCTTGTCATTTAAAAATTTATCAGCGGCAACGAGGGTCGCCCGGAAAACCGAGTCAGTTGGATCTGTTTTTCTGCTTTGAATGGTATCTCCCTCCGATCGTGAAGGGGACTGATAGACATTGGAACCAGACCATGTACTGAAATGATTATATGAATAAAACAATCCGAAGGAAACTGCTGAGAGCGTAATAAAATAAAGGATTGCAGATGATTTTTTTAAATGGGTTATTTTCATGCGATCAAGGTGCGTCTGATAATCGGTCTATAGATGAATAGTATAACGGGATTTTATTGAAATAATTACACCGGCGGCTAACGATCGAATAAACCATCCCTGATGGTGAGTTTTCTGTCGGCCATATCGGCCAGTTCAAGGTTATGGGTAACGATCAAATAGGTTTGCCGGTAGGTATCCCTCAAACGGAAAAATAATTTATGCAGCTCCACTGCCGAAGCCGAATCAAGGTTGCCCGAAGGTTCGTCGGCCAGGATCACTGATGGGTTATTCACCAGCGCCCGGGCTACTGCCACGCGCTGCTGTTCTCCGCCCGAAAGTTCCGAAGGTTTGTGATCCATCCGGTCGCCCAGGTTCATGAAATCAAGCAGTTCCCTGGCTCGTGCCTCGGCCTCCTTTTTTCCTGACCCTGCGATGAATGCCGGGATGCAGACATTTTCAAGGGCGGTAAATTCAGGCAGGAGGTGATGAAACTGAAAAACGAACCCGATGTGGCGGTTCCGGAAATCAGATAATTTCCGCTCCGACAGTTCAGGGATCTTGATTCCGTTGAGTTCAACGGAGCCGGAGTCAGCCTTATCAAGCGTTCCGATAATATGCAACAGGGTTGATTTTCCGGCACCGGAGGCACCCACAATCGAAATAATTTCACCCTTTGAAATCTCCAGGCTGATCCCTTTGAGGACCTTGAGAGGACCAAATGACTTTTGAATGTTTTGCGCTTTGATCATACATTTGCTTGAACTGCAAAGGTAAGAAAAATGAAATCTTTGCGCGCTCTTTATTGTAAATCCAATCCAAACTGCTATTTTTGAAATTCGTTAGCAAAGTTGAAACCACATGAACCTACATGAATACCAAAGCAAATCGATTTTAAAACATTATGGTGTTGCTGTGCCCGAAGGTGCCCTGGCTTATACAGAGGAAGAGGCTGTGAAAGCAGCCGAATATCTTCAGGGAGCTACAGGAAGCGATAAATTTGTCATCAAAGCGCAGGTCCATGCCGGCGGACGCGGAAAGGGCGGAGGTGTAAAAGTAGCTAAATCCATTTACGAGGTCAGACATTTTGCCTCGCAGATCATCGGCATGACCCTGATCACGCCACAAACCAGCAAAGAGGGCAAACTGGTCCGGAAAGTATACGTTGAGCAAAACATCTATTACCCCGGACCCACAGAACCGACAGAGATTTACATGAGCATCCTGTTGAACAGGCAGAAGGGCCACACGGTTCTGATGTATTCACCCAGGGGAGGAATGGATATTGAAGCGGTGGCTGAGGAGACGCCAGAACTCATCTTTACTGAAGAGGTAGATCCGAAAATTGGATTGCAGGCCTTCCAGGCAAGAAAAGTGGCCTTTAACCTTGGATTAAAGGATGAGGCTTATAAAAACATGGTGAAATTCGTGTTTGCAATCTATAAAGCCTATGAAGGCAGTGACGCATCCCTGCTCGAGATCAATCCTGTATTTAAAACTTCGGATAACAAGATACTGGCTGCCGATGCGAAAATGGTCATCGATAACAATGCCCTGTTCCGCCATCCTGAAATTGCAGTCATGCGCGATTTGGACGAAGAGGATCCCATGGAGGTCGAGGCAACGCGGCACGACCTGAATTACGTTAAGCTGAATGGCAATGTGGGATGCATGGTGAATGGAGCGGGACTGGCCATGGCGACCATGGATATCATTAAACTTTCCGGTGGCGACCCTGCCAATTTCCTGGATGTGGGGGGATCTGCCAATGCGAAACGCGTGGAAGAGGGATTTCGGATTATCCTCAAAGATCCTGCGGTAAAGGCGATCCTGGTCAACATCTTTGGTGGAATTGTTCGCTGCGACAGGGTAGCCCAGGGAGTGGTGGATGCTTATAAAAACATCGGCGAGATCAAGATACCGATCATCGTAAGACTTCAGGGAACCAATGCCCTGGAGGGAAAAAGACTGATCGATGAATCGGGATTAAAGGTTCACTCTGCCATAACCCTCAAAGAGGCGGCCGACCTTGTTACACAGGTGCTGAATTAGTTCGGGCCTTCATCTCCTTGTCAAAAAGAAAAGCCCTCACCTTTTCCAGCTCGCATACGGGCGAACAGGTAAAAGACAAGGCCTTCCAGTTGATTCCTGATTGGTCAAGTTCCGCTGCAGGGAAAAAACGGCAGAGATACTCCCGCAGGTTATCTTCATCGTTCGATGGCCTCTCTTCATGGGAACTTTTCAAAAACTGAAGAATCCTCAATCCGTCAAATTTCTCGTGGAAAGCCCTTGTAAAATGGTCAAGGTCCGAATGGTTTTTGCGCAATGACTGAAATGGATCGGGTTCTTTTGATGTCGATGCCATGAATCGTGCAACGGAGGTTGGCATCGTTTTTTGAAAAAACAGAGGAAGAAGCCGGTAGGTGTCAAGAATTTCATCAAAAAGGGCTGCAGGATAAAGCGGATAACTCAGCCAATCACCTGAGGCGCCTTTGATCATGGCCGGACCTGTTCCAAAAAAAACGCGATCGGAAAAACGGGCTTCAGGATAGACCATTTCATCGTTCCATAAAAGAACCTGACCATACTTCCGGAGTTTCTGCAGAAAATAAAAATCTTCTCCGCTGAGTTTGGGTGTCATCCCACCGATGGCACGGTATGCCCATACAGGCAGGGCCATGGCAGATCCAAGGGCCGTAAATGAATAGGGAGATCCAATACGATGCAGATTCAGGAAATAATAACGCATATAAATCTCATAGCGCAGCATGGCGCGTGTGGCCATGACATTGCTGACTGTTTTATGAAAATAGGGAACCGACAAGGCCACTGCTGCAGGGTGACTCTTGAAATTCAGGGCTATCGACAGGAAATAGTCTGACGAAAACTCCGCATCTGCATCCAGGCTAACCATGATATCCTCCGGATCGGCTTCTGCATTGATGTGATCCATCAGGGTTTTACGGGCCCAACCCACTCCATGACGCTTTCCGCTCCATCCCTGGCCTTTGGATGCATGATCCAGGATGGCTGTTTCAAATTCCTTCAACCCATCAAGCAGGATCAGACTGGAGGCATTATTTTCGCAAGCTGCTGCTTTTTCCGGGTCGTTCCACCACAAATCAGGTTGATTCACACATACATAGACCTTGAAATTGCGGTATGACTGACCTGCAATGCAGTTCAGCACCCGGGGCAGAAAATCCGGTTCATCCATAACCGGAAGCGCCACATGTAAAAATGGTAAATCGGAATTTTCTGAAATCCTAGCGATCAATGTTGAGCTTTTGGTATAATGCATCATCCTGCACCACCTCTATTGCTTTCAGGACCTCCTCATCAGCCTGGTTGATAATCGCGTAGAGCTCATTCATATCCCACAGTTTCTGGGCAATCAACCCCTTTATCTGCGATTTGATCAGATTCTCAGATACAGCATACCCCTTGTCATCTTTCTTCACACCCTCCTTTTCAGCATAGGTAAAAAATGCGGCCATAAACGTGCTGTCAACCGCAAAATTTTTATCGAACGCGCCAAAATCGGGATAGGTTGCGTGGAGGCTTTTCCTTGTTTTGTCCACATAGTCTCCGACAAAGGTGTTAATCACGTTTTTGCGGCGAAGATCAAGGTAGTAATCTGAAATCGGCGTGGAGTCCCATGGAATGAAGACATCGGGCATGATCCCGCCTCCGCCGTATACCACCCGCCTTTTCGAGGTGTAATATTTGAGCGAATCCGGAAACTTTATGCTGTCAGGGTGAATAAACTCCCCATGTTTCATACGGATGCTGAAGTCTTCATAATATTTATCGGTGCCTTCTGCATAAGATTTTTGGATGCATTTTCCTGATGGATTGTAATACCTTGCCGTTGTAAGGCGGATCTGTGAGCTGTCGGGAAGCTGGAATGGCCGCTGAACAAGTCCCTTCCCAAAAGATCTGCGTCCTACGATGATGCCCCTGTCCCAATCCTGAATGGCCCCCGAAACAATTTCACTGGCCGATGCAGAATTTTCATTGATCATGATCACCAGCTTTCCTGTCTCAAATCGTCCCCTGGGTGAGGAATAAAAATCTTCACGCTGGGCCTGTCTTCCCTGAGTGTAAACGATCAGTTTGCCCGGACCCAGGAATTCATCTGACAACTCAATGGCCGTGCCCATGTACCCGCCTGAATTATTCCGGAGATCAAGAATCATGCTTGACATCCCCTTCGATTTCAGCAGCGTGACAGCCTCGTTGAATTCCTGCATCGAAGTTTGTGCGAATTTATTCAGGTTGATGTAACCTATGCCGGGTTTTATCATGTATGCCGCGTCGATGCTGTTGATGGGAATTTTATCGCGGGTGATGGTGAAATCGATCAACTCCTTTTTCCCTGGCCTGAAAATGGAGACCATGACCTTCGTTCCGCGTTTGCCGCGCAGGTGATCAAGGACAAACTGATTGGTGACTTTCTTACCAACAACCAGCTCCCCGTCAATTTTTACGATTTTATCCCCCGACATGATCCCAAGTTTTTCAGATGGACCACCGGGAATGGAATGCACTACGGAGATGGTATCCCTGATGATCTCAAATTGAACGCCGATACCGTCGAAATTGCCTTCCAGCGGTTCGTTGGCTTTCTTAACATCCTTCTTTGAAATATATACTGAATGTGGATCCAGCTCTTTCAATGTTTCAATGATCGACTTTTCAACCATGCGGGCTTCATTGATCGTATCAACATAAGCGTAATTAATCAGTTGCATGGCTGCATTGTACTTTTTAATCCCGGCATTCGGGTCGCTCCTGGGCGACTGGGCCTGCAGGAATAAGGAAGAAAACAGGAAAAATAATATCAGCGTGTAAATCCGGTAATGTGGAGGAAACAATATCATGTTCATCTTATTAATGGCTTAATTAACAATGGTTTTGAGCGATCAAAGGTACTTCTATTTTTATTTGCAGTATGGATATGATGCTATTTTAACTAATTTTAACGAGAATTATTATACAATGGCTGACGAAGAAAAAATAAAATTTTACCGCAGTTTTTTTTATCCTGCATTGTTTCTGATCCTTTTGTGGCTGATCAAAGGTGTGGATATCCTGTTCAACCTGGAATTAAATAATTTCGGGCTCTATCCGATGCAGGCAAAGGGGCTGATCGGCATTTTCACCTCTCCTTTTCTTCATGCCGACCTGGCTCATTTGTTTGCCAATTCATTGCCGCTTCTGGTTCTTGGAGCCTTCCTCTTTTACTTCTATGTTGATATCGCCTGGATGATCCTTGGATTGCTTTATCTTATCACAGGCATCTGGGTATGGGTGTTTGCCAGAGGAGGCGCTGCCCATATCGGAGCAAGCGGCATTATATACGGACTTGCCTCCTTTTTGTTTTTAAGCGGCATCATCCGGAGGGAAACCGGTCTGATGGTCATCACCCTGCTGGTTACCTTCCTTTACGGGGGCCTTATCTGGGGCATCTTCCCTCAGCTCTTTCCCAACCAGCCTATTTCATGGGAGTCGCATCTGATGGGGCTTCTCGCCGGTGTTATCCTGGCAGTCTACTACAGGAAACAGGGACCTCAGCGCAAATCGTGGGATTGGGGAGATGAGGACGAAAACGATGATGAATCATGGCGCGACCCTCAAATAGACGACCATCCTCCTGAAAAGTGAATCGTTCACCCCTTCAATATTCTTCAGTTCATCCACAGATTTGAAATTTTTATTTTTCTGTCGGTAGATCATGATATTTTTGGTAATGGGAAAGGGGAAATAGGGATGGCGCAGCAGCTCCTTGAATGTGACTGTATTCAGATTGACAGGGTTGACCGAATCGGGATTTACCTTCACGTTGGATTCGATGGCGGCATACCGGGCGCTGTCCATGCCGAAAACTTCCAGCAACTGGCGTTTGGCGTTAAACCCCCTCAATCGTTCGCGATAGTTGACAATACGCCGCGCAAAAGAGGGGCCGATTCCCCTCAATTGCTGCAGATCAAAGGTGTCAGCAGAATTCAGTTCAACAACCAGGATCGGCTTGGCCTTTTTTCCCAAAGGGTTGACGGAATCCTGCCCGTACCCGTAACCCCGGTTTTTGTAGCCCATATACCTCTGTTTGCGGGCCATGCTGTCTGAATCAGCAGCCCGATGCCAGGCTGCCTCAAATGCCTTGATCTCCTTTGAAAATCCGGAAAAATCGGATGGCCGCTGGAATGTCCCCGAAGGGATGACACTGTTTGCAATAACCAGCCCCAATAGCAGAAGGCACAATACAAAGATGCCACGCTGCTCTGTGCGGTTATATGACAAATAATTCGACATCGACTGAACTGCATGGCTGACTGTTTTTTGAATTTCCATTTCTGAAGCATTGAGCGTTCATAAAATCAATTAAATTCTCAAATGTGTTTCGACAGCAGAAGGCTTCCGATCCTGCATTCAAGGCATTGCCTTTTATCGCAGTAAAACCGTTTGAGATGAAGCAGCGCCTGGGTTTGCATCGCATTCAGGCACGCCAAACCTGCTGATTCCCAATGAATGATCTCCGAATTACATTCCCCTGGAAGTTGTTCCAGAAAATTCAGCGCTTTTTCCTTATGGGCGAGCTGATCTTTCACCAATCCATAAAAAAACATAAACGGCACCAATCCGTTGATGATTAACAAATTGATGGAATTTGACCCGATGAATTTCGGCTGGAACGAGGCGATTTTGTCAAACAAATAATGGGTATCCCAATATTCAGAGGCCTGGGTTGTCAGGGAATCTTCTGCCTCGCTGCAGGAGCCGAAATCAAGCATCCTGAAAAATTGTGTGTGCGACTGAAGTAAAAATGCAACAAACTGGCTGATGCGGATAGTTGGAAAATTTGTAGGTCGTAGCCGCAGAAATTTCCATGTGCTTCCCTGAATCGGGGTCAGATGATACTTGTCGTATAGAAACCGGTATTCTTTCAACAGCGCCTTGGGATAATCATCCGAAAAATCATCGCTTAACATCCCTGCCTGTCCATAAAACAACGCCTCGGTTTGAAGTTGCCTCTCCCCCAGTTGCCGTAAGATTTTAAGCGGGATTGATTTGGCCAGCAATTCGAACGGCAGTCCATTGATCCGGAATCCGAAACTCTGTGCTAAATGTCGGTAAAAAGCAACTTCCCAATCATGACCGCAACTTTCCCAAAGGGCTTTAATGGCGTGCGATTTATATAGCAACCGTTCCATGGCCAAGGAGGGCGCCCATAGCGTAAAATGGGAATCAGCACACTCCTTAAGCTGGTTGTAACAAGGAATCCACTGCTGGTTGTGCATCATCGACTCATACTGCGCGAATATCTGTCCTGTATACTGATCTTTCAAAACAAGGGTTGGGATTGGATCGCCATTTTGACGGGTTACGCCGATATCGGGTTCATGCACAACATGAAGGATGGTATTATCATAGGCCTGATCAGTTTGGTGACCATGACGGTACCAGTCTGAAGCGTTGACATGGATCTCAACATTTCCTGCCCAGGTGGTATTCCCAATCCGCACGCGGGCATTAAAGAAGTCGGGACCACTGTTACTGTTCTGATCCCCCGGGTGAAGAATTGTCAAGGGGTCGCCCGACGCTGTTTTCAGATCTGCTTTGATTAGCCTGAACTTCCACAGGTATGAAAGAAATTGTTCGTTCATCTCCGTTTTTTTTTGGAAAAGTAATTTTCAAGCTTAATCGGGTGAAAGGTGAAAAGGTGATGGCCATGTTGAAAAAAAATAAAAAAATTAATTATCTTTGCAATAAATTATAATGGAAGCTGCGAAATGAAAGATGTCGCCACCTTGGTTTCCGGGATAGAATATAAGTTGAGGAAACTGATCGATCAGCATCAATTGGTCCGCAGTGAAAACAGAACGTTAAACAATGAAATTCTGGAATTGAAAGGGATCATTCACGAACAAAAACAGACGATCATTCAACTGGAAGAAAAGAGTAAAATATTAAAATTAGCTAAAACACTTGAAAATAAAGAGGGAAACGTAGAAGCAAAATTGAAAATCAATGAACTTGTGCGGGAAATTGATAAATGCATAGGACTTTTAAATACTTAGAATAGCATTTGTAAACAGGCCAATGGAGGAACTTTCCATATCGTTACCCATCGCTGACCGATCATACCGGCTGGCGGTAGACAAAAAGAATGAGGAACTTTTTCGCAATGCTGCCAAGTTGATCGATAAAAGGATCAAAGATTATTCGGGCAGTTATGCTTACAAAGACAAACAGGATCTTCTTGCCATGGTAGCTTTGGAATATGCCACAGGATACCTGAAGAATGATCAGTTGTTGTCAGAAAAAGAGACGCAGTGGAAAGAAAAGCTTTTGGCAATGGATCAGGCGCTTGACGAGCAATTTGAGTAATGAAGTCTTACCGTTCTTTGAAAAAATCTGAAAATATACCCGCATTAATTCAGACAGTTTGTAAACCTAACATTACAAATATTAGGACAACGCTCACTAGCTCGTAGGACAGGCCTCGCTCCTGCTTCGGCAGAAGAACCGGGGTAATTCCCGGACAGTGGAAGTTCGAAAAGTTTGGCAGTCCTATTCGTGTCGTTAGAGGTTTATCAATACCTCGCTGGTTAATGCGGGTTTTCTTTTCTCGTCTTCCTTCATATTACTCACTGAGCCACATCTCTTTTATGGGGATGTTGCGATTAAAAACTATATCGATGGGAGGAATTCTGCTATATATCATCATCGGGGTGACCGGAGTCATCCTGGGGGGTGTTATTACGGGGACTATATTAAACAGGGCACTTGAGCGCAAACGCGATTCCCTTTTAAAAGAGGCCATGGAAAAGGCCGAGGTAGTAAAAAAAGAAAAAATTCTGCAAGCCAAAGAAAAATTTCTGCAACTGAAGAGTGAACATGAAAAATTTATTCATGAGAAAAACGAGGAGGTAGCCCGCAACGAAAACCGGCTGAAGCAGAAAGAGGGCACCATGAATCAGAAAGTTGAGGAATTTGCAAAAAAACAAAAAGAGATTTCGACCATAAAACAAACCCTGTCGCAGCAGCTGGAGATCATCAATAAAAAGCAGACTGACCTTGACAAGGCGATGAAAATCCAGATTGAAAAACTTGAAGCCATTTCAAGTCTTTCTGCAGTCGAAGCCAAAACACAGCTCATTGAAACCCTCAAGGAGGAGGCAAAATCCGAGGCCATTGTTCACATCAAGGATATCATTGATGAAGCCAAACTGACGGCAAATACGGAGGCCAAAAAAATCATCATTGAAACCATCCAGCGCACCGCTTCCGAACATGCCATTGAAAATACCGTTTCTGTATTTAACATTGAAAGTGAGGAGATCAAAGGCCGGATCATAGGCCGTGAAGGGCGTAATATCCGTACCCTTGAATCACTTACCGGTATTGAAATCATCATCGACGATTCACCCGATGCCATTCTTCTTTCGGGTTTCGATCCTGTCAGGCGGGAAATTGCCCGGCTTTCACTCCATAAACTTGTCACCGATGGCCGAATTCACCCGGCCCGCATCGAGGAGGTTGTGGCAAAGACCAAAAAACAGATCGAACAAGAGATTATTGAGACTGGAAAAAGGATCAGCATCGATCTGGGCATCCACAATATGCATCACGAACTGGTGAGGATGGTCGGAAAAATGAAGTATCGTTCCTCCTATGGACAGAACCTTTTACAGCATTCCATTGAAGTCTCAAAACTGTGCGCCACCATGGCAGCAGAGCTGGGATTGAATCCTAAACTGGCGAAACGCGCCGGTTTACTCCATGATATCGGAAAAGTTCCCGATACCGAGCCTGAATTACCGCATGCCATCCTGGGAATGAAAATGGCTGAAAAATTCAAGGAAAAGCAGGAGATCATCAATGCGATTGGCGCCCATCATGATGAAATAGAGATGGATAACCTGATATCTCCCATTGTTCAGGTATGCGATGCCATCTCGGGAGCCCGTCCGGGGGCACGCCGCGAAGTGGTTGACGCCTATATTGAACGGCTGAAGCACCTGGAAGATCTGGCGCTGAGCTATCCCGGTGTTGTTAAAACATATGCTATCCAGGCCGGCCGTGAATTACGCGTGATCGTAGGGGCTGATAAAGTTACCGACGCTGAAGCCAACCAGATCTCATTTGATCTTTCCAAGAAAATCCAAAGTGAAATGACCTATCCGGGTCAAATTAAAATTACTGTAATCAGGGAAACAAGGGCTGTGAGCTACGCAAAATAAAAATGTCACGTACATTACTCTTCTCCATTCTGATTTCCGCTCAGGTTTGTTTTTTATACGGCCAAGGTCAATCACTCTATACGTCAATCCTTCCACAGCCAACAGTTGATAACTGGCAGATGGAACAGGGCTTGCCTGTGAATTCCATCGTTACTGCGGCTCAAACAGCAGATGGTTGGATTTACTTCGGAACAGAAGAGGGATTGGTCAGATTTGATGGAAATTCATTTCTCTTAAGGAACAAAACCAACATCCCCGGGCTTAACGTGAATTTCGTCAGTGCGCTTTGCGGAGCATCAGATACGAGTCTTTGGATTGGAACTGAAGGAGGTGGATTATTCCGGTATAAGAATAATGCATATGTCAAATATTCCAAATCCAGTGGACTTTCTGACGATCGGATTTTCACGTTGTGTGAGGATGCGGGTGGCGGTTTATGGATAGGGACATCCGGAAAAGGTTTGAATTATTTAAAAAATGGAAAGATTACCAGGATCGATACCCTAAACGGGTTGGCAAGCAACTATGTTCGTTCAATTGCGATTGATGCAAAAGGCGGGATCTGGGTAGGAACCCAAAAAGGCCTGTCTCTGATTGATAACGGAAAAATTAAAAGCTATTTCAGAAAAGATGGAATTTCAGATGATTTCATCGAAACCCTCGCCATTGACAAAGAGCAAAACGTGTGGATTGGTACAAAAAGTGGTGGTTTGAATGTATTCAGAAAGGGAAGGTTTGAAGTGTATACTGTGAGAAACGGGTTGACCGATAATTCAGTCACCACCCTCTGTTTCGACCGAAATGGCATGTTGTGGATAGGCACCAACGGGGGTGGAATTATCAGGATGCTGAATGGAAAGCTTTATCCGTTTACTTCGAAGGAGGGACTACGAGGCGATCTTATTGTCTCCCTTATCGAGGACCGTGAAGGAAATATATGGGTGGGATCGTCCGGAACCGGGATCGATCGGATTAAAAAGAAATCGATTCAAACATTGACAAGCCGCGAAGGTTTGCCGGGAGATGTCATTCTTCCTGTACTTGAAGACCATGAAGGGATCTTATGGATGGGAGTAGCCGGGAAAGGACTGCATATGTCAAACCACGGAAAAGAGCGAATATTTACACAAAAAGATGGAATTCCGGATCATCTTGTGCTGGCCATTGCCGAAGATTTGGATCATACCCTGTGGATCGGTACGGCGGGGGGCGGATTGAGTAGGTATAAAAATGAAAGATTTACTACCTACACCATTGAAGACGGGTTATCAAACAATGTGGTGACTACGATACATAGCGACAGGTCGGGGACATTATGGGCCGGAACAACCGGTGGTGGCCTCAACCGCTTCAAAAATGGTAAATTTTCCGCACTCACCACCAGGGATGGGCTTTCTGACGATAATGTGACCTGCATCCTTGAAGACAAAAAAGGAAATTTGTGGGTAGGCACCAATGGCGGGTTGAACCGGATCAGGGATCAGAAAATTGACGTGTTGTATCGAAAAAATGGATTATCGGATGATTACATCTTAACCTTGTATGAAGATCCTGATGGGAACCTTTGGGTTGGAACTGCATCCGGCGGAATCAATCTGGTCAGAGATAACAAGATCAATTCTTTTACAACGAAAGATGGATTGATCAACGACGTGGTTCTTAAAATCCTTGAAGATGATTACGGATTTTTCTGGATTAGCTGCAATAAAGGCCTATATAAAATTAAAAAGCAGAACTTACTTGACTATGCCGACTTGAAGCTCAAATTGTTAAACCCTGTTTCGTACGGAAAAAGCGATGGCATGGAAACCCTTGAATGCAATGGCGGTGTATCTCCTGCAGGCTTTAAAACGCGGGATGGCAAGCTCCTGTTCCCAACCATGAAAGGGATTTCCATCATTGATCCCGACAGGATGAAAACAGCTTCTTCTTATTTCTCTCCAATTTTTATCGTAGAATTTCTGGTTGATAACGAACCGGTAAATATGACCTCGCCTGTATCTGTTCTTTCGTATTCCAAACGACTTGAGTTCCGATATGCCGCACTGAATTATACAAATCCGGGAAAAATCATATATCGGTGCATGCTGGTGGGTTTTGACAAGACTTGGATTGAAAATGGTACAGATAGAACCGCAGAATACACCAACATTCCAGGTGGACATTACACCTTCAGGGTAATGGCTGCAAATGAAAGTGGCCAATGGGATGAACGCCACGTGGCAGAGTTTACCTTTCACCTGAAGCCTCCGTTTTACCGTTCCTTCGTGTTTTATGTGATTGTAATAAGCTTTTTTTTATTGTTGATATTTTTTGTCTTCTATTATTTCATTGAGCGGATTCAAGGCAAACGGTTAAAGATTCTTGTTGCCGAACGAACAAAAGAGCTGAACCAGAAGATGATCGCTCAAGAGCAAACGCAGCAAGAATTAAAACAAACGAATGCTGCGTTGATCAAGGAAAAAGAACATGCTGAATCAGGGGATCGTTTAAAAACTGCCTTCATGAATAATATATCGCATGAAATACGCACCCCCCTGAATGGGATTATCGGATTCGGTCATTTGATGGCTGATCCTGAACTGACGCAGGATGAACGGGCAAATTACTATTCAATCGTGAAATTAAGCAGCGATCGGCTGCTCAACACAGTGACCGATTTCATGGACATTTCGCTTATCGCTTCAGGGAATCAGGAGACCCTGAGGAAACCATTTATCCTGGGTGATTTATTGAATGAGGTATATTCAAAGTATACCCCCTATGCACAGGCCAAAAAGTTAGCCTTCACCATCGATAATCCCGTAAATCTAAATACACTTCAAGTTAATTCTGATCGCACCCTGATATTTAAAGCCTTGTGTCATTTAATCGACAACGCCATTAAGTTTACGAAACAAGGATACGTGAGCTATGGAACAAACATGAGAGGAGCGGACCTTGAGTTTTTTGTTAAAGACACGGGGATAGGGATACATACGGAAGTTTACGAAACGATGTTCGACAGTTTTACACAGGAAAATCCATCCGACACCCGAGGTCATGAAGGAAGCGGGCTTGGCTTGTCAATCGTAAAAGGAATCGTTGAATTGCTTGGTGGCCGTGTATGGTATGCATCGTCATCGGGAGAAGGCTCTACATTCTTTTTTACCATTGCCATCGGTGCTGTTGATCGCCTGTTGACGGTTCAACCGGAAACACCCGTTCGGGGATGAAATGAGAGCCTTTGATGCAGGATGTGACGACTATATGGCAAAACCATTTGAAAAAGGGCTGCTGATAAGTAAACTGAAAAAACATGGCATGGTACCTGGAGATGTCTTATAAAGCCGTTCGGATTAATTATCGTATCTTTGTATCATCACATCCGGACTGTTCAGGGAGAATAGTTTTGACCTCATTTTAAATCAGATGTAAATGGCAGGTTCGCAACAGACATTTAACAAGAAAGATCAAGAGAAAAAACGATTAAAGAAACGACTGGACAAGCAACAAAAGCTCGCAGAACGTAAGGCAAACTCACAAGGCGGCAGTTTTGAGAATATGCTGGCCTATGTTGATGAATATGGAAACATCACAGATACACCGCCTGATCCGGCAACCAGAAAGAAAATCGATGCTGGAAGAATAGAGATCGGCGTTCCAAAAAGGGAAAAGATAGAGGTTCCAGCCATAAGAAATGGCAGGGTAGAGTTTTTCAACCATTCTAAAGGCTTTGGTTTTATTAAAGAACTCGACACGCAGGAGAAATATTTTGTTCACGTCAACAATTTGACTGAAGAAATCAAGGAAGGCGATCTGGTTGCTTTTGAGATCGAACGTGGGATGAAAGGCATGAGTGCCGTTCGTGTGAAGAAAGTGTGATGGATTAAAAATCGTTATGCGTTTTGATGTTTACCAGGTAATGAAAAGTGAAAAGTACTCCCCTGGCCTTCCTTACTCTCCAACCACATCCTTCCTCCTAGCTTTTCAATGTAACCCTTGCAGATAATAAGTCCCAAACCGGTGCTTTCTTCTTTTTCAGTGCCTTTTCGGCTTGTATTGACCTCTAATTTAAAAAGGTTCTCCTGCAGATCCTGGTCCATTCCGATACCCGTATCAGTTATGGAGATTTCAACCCAATGATCAGCCATGGGTTTTGCCCCAATCGTAATGTTCCCGCCTTTAGGAGTAAACTTTATCGCATTGGAGGTTAAGTTACGAATGATGGTGGCGAACATGTTGCTGTCGGCAAATACCATCAAATCATTGTTGATTTCATACTTGACATGAATCCCCTTCTTAATAGCCAATTCCTGAATAGTCGCCATACTTTCAATGATTCTTGTCATGACACTGAATGACTCAGGTATTATGGTATTCACTCCCCGCTCCATTTGGGACCATGCCAACAGATTTTCAAGTAAATTATAAAGATTGGTTGCAGATTTCCTCATGGTCACGGCAACCTTTTGAATTCGGTCTTGTGTCATTGTTGGAAGTTCATATTCAAGCAGTTTAGTAAATCCAAGAAGTGCGTTAAAAGGACCACGCAGGTCATGGGCAATCAGAGAAAAGAACTTGTCTTTTGTTGCGTTCAATTCAATAAGCTTCATTTCATTGTCCTTAATTTCGGTGATATCGTAGCAGGAACCGATGTAGCCTAAAAATGAATTATCCAGATCGTAAAAGGGTCTTCCAAAATCTCGTATCCAACGGTATTCTCCTGATTTGTTTTTCATGCGATATTCCATCAGAAAAGCTTCTCGTTTATCAAATGACTCAACATAGGTTTTTAAACATAAATCAAAATCGTCGGGGTGCACACCTTCTGTCCAACCATTTCCAAATTCCTGTTCCATGGTCCTTCCTGTGAATTCAAGCCATGTTTTATTAAAATAATCACATAGTTTATCTAACCGAGATCGCCAAATCAAAGCCGGAAATTCTTCAAAAATCTTCAAATACAACTCCTTGGCTTGATTGATGTCAATTTGTTGCTGCTTTAGAACAGATACCTCTTGCTCCAGCGTTTTTACTTTTTCCCATAATTGAGATGCATCAAAATCCATAATTGCCAATTTTTTAACGCGCGATTCATCATTATTTGAAATACTTATTTATCAACACCAGTAATTTATCCTGATCGATGGGTTTTGAGATATAGTCATTGCATCCGGCATTCAATGCCCTTTCTCTGTCACCTGCCATCGCATAGGCGGTTTGAGCTATGATGATGACATCCTTATTAAACATGCGGATTTGATGCGTGGCTTCATATCCATTCAAATCAGGCATCCTGATATCCATCATAACCAGATCAATATCAGGGTTATTTCGGCAGGCCTCAATGGTTTCAACTCCGGTTGCTGTATTCAATATCCCACGACTAAATTTATTTACCACCCACTCAAGGAACTCTACCGATGCTTCATCGTCTTCGGCAATCAATATTTTTAGTTTTTTCATCTGATTTTCAACTATATAGGCAGGAATAGCCTGCTCGACGACATTTTTCCCTTCCGGCAAAAAATTGCACGGAATGGTGAAAAAAAAGATTGATCCTTTACTTTCATGTGATTCCACCCAAATTTTCCCACCCTGTATCTCCACATATCCTTTTGCGATTGACAAACCCAGACCAGCCCCATCGAACGCACGTATATTGGAAATATCAGCCTGCATAAAACGCTCAAATATGACTCCCTGTCGTTCTTTTGGAATTCCTATACCTGAGTCTTTAACAAAAAACTCAATGAATTCACCCTTTTTGGCATATCCAATCTCAATTGAGCCTTCATGGGTGTATTTAACGGCATTTTTCACAAGGTTGGACAGGATTGCATAGAGTTTTGCACAGTCGGTTTTAACAATGGCTTCCTTTGTCGGCAAGGTAGTATTATAGAAAAACTGCAACCCTTTTTGTTCAATCTCAGGGATGAAGAGGTCGTGAACAAATTCGATTTGCTCGTTGATATTTGTTTCAGAAATAGAAATATCCATCTGCCCTGACTCAATTTTCGAAATGTCAACAATGTCGTTGATGATGTTCAACATTCTCTTGCCACTTTTTTCAATAATGCGGATGTAGTCTTGATGCTCCTTCCCGGAAAGATTAGGTTCTCCCAGCAATTGTGTAAAACCCAGAATGCCATTCATGGGGGTTCTTATTTCATGACTCATATTGGCAAGAAAGGCTGATTTAAGATGATCGCTCTCTTCGGCTTTTTCTTTGGCCCTGAGCAATTCTTGTTCAGCCAGCTTTCGGTCTGTGATATCTATTTGTATAACCTTCAAAGCAACAAGTTCATCTTCAATAACCGTTGGATCTATTTTGATTTGGGCCCACTTATCATGGCCGTCTGGAAAGAGTATTCGTACTTCAATATTTTTTGGTTTTTTGAACTGAGAAACATATTCTATAGATTCATTAACTATATGCACATCATCAGGATGAACTCTGCTTTTGAAATATCCGAATGTTGGTTCTATCTCAAATGGTTTCAAGCCATACAGGATAAAACAATTTTCTGACCATTTTACCTTTTGATTGATTAAATCGATCTCCCAGCTGCCCATCATTGCAATTTCCTGAGCCTTTCTTAAAGTAGATTCGCTTTCCTTTAAAGCTTCTTGTGCCTTTTGGCGTGAAGTCACATCATTAAAAAATCCGACGCTGCATTTCCTTCCATTGAGGACAATGGGTGCCCCGGCTATGTCAGCATAGAAAACCGTTCCGTCTTTTTTCAGACATGGCTGAGCAAGAGAAATGGGGTTCTCTCCTCGCATTTGGGAATAAAACTCTGTCATTACCAAATCCAGGGATGCACTGGGAACTATATCCTCTATGCTGAGCCGCTGAAACTCTTCATCTGTATATCCGAATAATGTGCAGATGGCTGAATTGGAAAACGAAAATCGATGCGTTTCGATATCAATGGCTAAAATACCATATGGACTTCCGTTCAGGAGCACCCGGTGCTTTTCTTCAATCAGCCGAAGAGCATTTTCTGTATGCTTGTGTTCAGTCACATCCATGATGAAGCCAACGCTGCAACTTCGTCCGTTAATAATGGTTGAATACCCTGCAATATCAGCGTAAAAAATTGTACCATCTTTTCGTAGACAAGGCAAGGCTTTGCTTATCGATTTTTCACCACGCCCTTGAAGCTCAATTTCATTTATTATCATTTCAATTGAATCCTGTGGGTGAAAATTGGTTAAGTTCAACCTGCTAAGTTCCTCCTTATTATAGCCGAATAACTTGCAAGCAGCAGAATTTGAAAAGGAGTACAGATGGGTTTCATTGTCAAAAGCTAAAATCCCAAAAATGCTGCTGTCCAATAAAACGCGGTACTTCTCTTCCGACTCCCGCAAGTCAACTTCCCTTTTTTTGCGTTCGGTTATATCATTGAAAACAGCAAAAGTCCCGATGAATCTTGTTTCATCGAAACAGGGGGCTACCGTTATTGCTAAATTTTTTCTGATTCCATCTTTTAATAATATTTCATGTTCATATGTACTCGTTTTTCCTTGCCCAGCCGTTCGGAAGAACCCGCGCCGATAATTGCCGAGCTGACTACATGCGTGGCGCTGACCGGCCAGCCGAGATAGGATGAGGCCAATAAAACCAGCGCCGAAGTAAGTTGGGATGAGAAGCTGTGCACGGGCCTGATCTTATAAAATTTGGAACCCACGGTGCGGACCAAACGCCAACCGGCCAAAAGGGTTCCCAGCGCCATGCCGGCTGCGCTGATGGCTACCACCCATAAAGGAACGCTGAACCCAGGCAGGTAACCGCCAATGACCAGGGCGAGGACAATCACGCCCATTGTTTTTTGGGCATCATTGGCTCCGTGGCTGATGGCCAAAACAAGGGCCGTGACGATTTGTCCTTGTTTGAAAAACGAATTGATCTGTGGAGACGAATTTCCCGCCAGAACAAAGATCAAGCGGGTTAACAAGAAACCCACTCCGAAACCAATCAAAGGCGCAGCGAAGAGCGCCGCTACTATTTTTAGCAGGCCTGCCAAACGCAGCGCATCCAGGCCAACGCCGATCCAGGCGGCTCCGATCAAGCCTCCGACCAAACCATGGGAAGAACTGCTGGGGATGCCCAGGAACCAGGTTAAAAGATTCCATAGGATCGATCCAATCAGGCAGGCAAGCA
>CAJAUM010000036.1 GCA_903945175.1 uncultured Bacteroidales bacterium
AAAAATACAAATAGTGACTTAAATATACGCCTACAAATACGCCTACAAATATAATAAAAAAAGAGAAAATACACTAATATCGAAAAGACGATTAAAAATTTATATCATCTGTATATCAATATTTTAAGTTTATTATGTTATTACATATTTTGCGTTACTATTCATAATGGCAGCGCCTTCTAAGCTGTGGGTCGCGCGTTCGAATCGCGCCGGGATCACAAAACAATATTTCAAAAAGCAGTCATTCAAGTCATTACGATTACAACACTGTTCAGAAATATTGATATTAGGGTAAAAATGGCAGGGAAAAGTAAAATGTAGCCCCTTGTCCGGGTTCTGACTCTGCCCACACACGGCCGCCGTGTCGTTCAATAATCCTTCTCACCGTGGCAAGTCCAACGCCTATTCCCTGAAACTCATGGCTCGCATGTAGTCGCTGGAAAGGATTGAAGAGTTTTGCAGCCTTTGCCATGTCAAATCCAGCACCATTATCCTTGACGAAGAATATATGTTCATTTTCTCTTTTAAGCAGACCAAAAGTTATTTCAGGGTTTGGAATCTTGCCGGAGTACTTCAATGCATTGCTTAACAAGTTTTCGAGTACGACATGTATCAGACTGGGATCGGCGTTGATATTCAATCCTTCCTGGATGAACACCCTGGGTTTGCTTTGCAGGTTGTTATTTTCAAGATCTTCCATGATACTTCGGGCCAATTGGCTCAGGTCGATGGGTTTCGATATGATCTCTGCACGTCCTGAGCGTGAAAACTGCAGCAGGTCATCAATCAGGGTTGCCATAGATACTGTTGCTTTTTGGATCCTCTCCAGGAATTCAATGGCCTCCGCATCCAGCTGATTGGAATAATCCAGCTGAAGGATCTGGCTATATCCGCTGATCACATTCAAGGGGTTTCGTAAATCGTGGGAAACGGTAAAAGAAAAGGCCTCCAATTCCTCATTGGCAGCGATGAGATTTTCGTTGGACGCTTCAAGCTTCGCCTGGGTCGAGATCAGCTCATCGTTTCGTTGAATGGCTGCTTCATAAACCGATAAAAGAAGATCCAAAATCTGTTTCTTTTCCGAATTGATGGCATACATGTTTCCCCTGAACATGATTTCGATCATCATTTCGGCCGAACCGGACTTTCGCATCTCACGATTAGCTAAAAGATAATGAATGCGCGATAAAAGGTACATCTCATCATAGGGCTTGGTGATAAAATTATCAGCGCCGGCTTGTAATCCTTTAATGATATCAAGCGGATCGCGAAGGGAGGTAAGCAAAATCACAGGCACCTCCTTTAAAACCGGATGGGCTTTGATTTTAGAACAGAATTCATAACCATCCATGCCTGGCATCATAATGTCGCTGATAATGAGTACAGGAATTTTTTCAAGCGCTGCAGCATACGCATCTATGGCTTTACTGTAGACGATGGTGTTTATTTTATTTTCATCAAAAAAATGCTGAAGCCGTTTGGCCTGAACATACGAATCTTCAACAGCCATGATATAGCTATCTCCTAAGGTGATCTGATACGATGTTAACATAACAGGATTTATTGTTTCGTTTTTCTACTAATTTCTTTGACGATTTCTTGCGGTGAAAGTATCAGGGAGGCTCCGCCCAGGCGGATCGCTTCTCCAGGCATACCATGTACAAGAGAACTCGATGCATCCTGGGCAATGGTAATAGCGCCTGTTTCACGCAATGCTTTTAATTCTATGGCGCCATCAGTTCCCATTCCGGATAAAAGAATACAAAGAGCTGTTTCACCATATACCGTAGCAATATTTCTAAAAAGGTAACTTACGGCAGGTCTTAATCCTTTCAGGGGAGGGTCATTGGAGATGGAAATTACACCCTCTCTTTTTATCCCCAGATGATGATCTCCTGGTGGTAAATAAACATGACCGGGCAGCATTTGTTCTCCATCACTGGCAATCTGAACCGGAAGGTTTGAGAATGTATTGAGCCAATCACAAAATCCAACAGAAAAATTGGCATCAATATGCTGTACGATCAATAATGGAACATCTATATTATTCGGTATTCTGCTTAGTATTTCCTGAATGGCCACAGGCCCTCCCGCAGATGCTCCAATGGCGATTAGTTTATATTTTATGTCAGGAAAATCAGCAGTAGTAATGACCCGCGAAGCTGTATGAGAAGGTTTGTCGTTGGCCGAAATAGATGATTTTAGGCGGGAGACCTTGATCTCCGACATCATTTTCAGGGTATTCCGGTAATATTTGGCAGTTTGAAGGTATTGAGGATGCCCCGGGCCAAAAGGTTTTGGAAGGATAGTCAAGGCCCCGGCCTCCAGAATTTTAAATGACATCTTAATCTCGGCTGGAGTGTAAAAACTACTCACAATTACAATGGGAACAGGGTTTTGCTGCATAATATGCCGGGTAGCCACAACCCCATCCATCAGTGGCATGTAAATATCCATACTGACTACATCCGGATGAAATTTTGCAACAAATTCAACTGCTTGTGTTCCGTCAACGGCGATGCCAATAATTTCGAAACGTGAATCTTCGGAAAGGATTCCTTTTAACAAGCTCTGGCATGTCGGGGTATCCTCTACTATTAAAACCCTTATCTTTCTATTCATCTTTGTTTTTTATATCAAACGACGAATGGTTTCGATCAGGTTACTCTGTTCAAAACTGCTTTTAATGATATAGGCGTTGGCGCCTGCATCCATGCCCTTTTGCCGGTCGTCGGCCGATTCAAGTGCAGTGACCAGTACGACTGGAATCTCAGACAGATTCGTATCCTCTTTGATCCTTGCAGTCAGTTCAAACCCATTCATCTTGGGCATTTCCACATCTGATACCAAGAGGTCAAATTTTTCATTCTGTAGAAATTGAAAAGCCTCCAGTCCATCAACAGCTGTCTTTACAAGAAAACCAGACGACTCGATAATATCCCTCAGCAATGACCTTGAGGTGATGGAGTCATCTGCGACAAGAATCGACAGCAATTCAGATTCCTTTACTCCGGCCTCATCCGCTGTTTCCAACCCGATGTCAGCTTCGGCAGCATGAATAGCAGATTCCATCAATTCGTGAATCTGGAGGATCGGGACAACCCTTCCATTGCCCATAACGGTAACACCGGCAATATTCCTGACATGGATCAATTGGGGGCCCAGATCCTTGACGAGGCCTTCATGTTCACCAAGCACTTCATCAATCATCAATGCGATTCGTTTTTGGGCCAACGAAAGGATTAGTACGGGAAAGGTCTTTTCATCTTTATTCCTTATTTTTCTTCCTACAACACTCAGAACATCTCCCAGCCTGACCAATGCAATACTTTCTCCATGCATTAGGATCATTTTCTTTGATTCGACCGACCTGACCTCATCCTGGTGCACACGAACTGCACTTTCAATAGAATTGGTCGGGACGATAAAAAAACTTTCGTTTATGCGAACAAGGATACCACGAAAAGTTGCGAGCGTAACAGGTAAGGTAATGGTAAAGGTGGTTCCCTCATCTGTTGGTGATTCAACCATAATAGTTCCACCCAAATTGGCAATTTTATCTGCAACAATAGCCATTCCCAACCCACGACCAGAAATATCAGTAATAAATTGGCTTGTTGAAATTCCGGACCGGAATATAAACCCGCATATATCCCTATCTGACATATGCGCTGCTGCTTCCATAGAAGTAATCCCCATCTTTACTGCAGCGGAGATTACCTTGGTTTTATTGATTCCGGCACCATCATCATGAATACACAGTTCAACATTCTTCCCGGATTCCTGTTTTACACTGATTTCAATTAAACCAGTTGCAGATTTCCCTTTTTTCTGGCGAATATCCGGTATTTCAATGCCATGGTCAATACAATTCCGGATCAGATGAATCAACGGATCCTTTATCTCTTCCAAAATCCGACGGTCAATTTCAATTTCACCGCCCCGTATACTAAGCTGTATCTCTTTATTATACTCCTTTCCAAGATCCCTTACGATTTTTGGAACAATCGCTAAAAGCGATGAAAATGGATGCAGCAAGGTAGTCTTTATGTCAAACAACAAATTATCAACCATGCGGGATAAACCTACTTGAAACTGTTCCATATCTTTAACCAGCATGCAAAGATCATCATGTTTCTTCTTCTTAATTTCTTGAATGTAAAAGGCCATGGTTGCTTTTACCGTGATAAATTCTTCTGCCTGCCTGAGTAAAATATCAAGTTTTGACGTAGCAACACGAACGGTATCTTTGGCTGCTTGAGTTTCATTAATCGGGAATTTGGCAGTATTGAAGTCCAATGTCGTTTCATTGACTGACAGAGGTGCAATATTATTAGCTGCTGAAACTAAAGGAGGTGTGGGAAAATTCATTTTCTGGGTTATTCCTATAGATTTCTGCATGGTTTCAACTTCCTGAATCAGTTGAGTTAATGCATTGGCGCCAATGCTTTTATGTGTTTTATCGATTTCTGAAAGCATTACATTCAGTGAATCGTTGGCTTTATAAAGCATATCAAACGATGATGGTAAAAGCGTCAAACTGCCCTGTTTAAGTTTATGAAAAACCCCTTCAAGGGATTGGCAAAGTCGTTCAATGTCCAACAAGTTTACAGCCCTTGCCGATCCTTTCAGGTTGTGAAATTCCCGAAAAGTTGTTTCAACAAGCTCCTTGTAATCTGGCGATGGCGGTTTCTTTTCCAGTTCAAGCAAGCAATTGACAATGGCTTGCTGATGCTCGGCTGCCTCAATTTTAAAATCGTTTATCAGCTCGAGGAGAAACGCTTCTTGTTTTTTGTCCATGAAATTGACTAAACATTAAACTTTTCAATAATTATTTTCAGGTTTTGTCCTAATTCACTCAGATTATGAGCTGCAGTCTGTGTTTGTTTGGTTCCAATAACATTTTGTTCGCTGGCTTGCTTAATGTTCTCCATAGCGGGTACGATTTGATCCATGCCTGCCATCTGCTGCTGTGAAGAGGTAGAAATCTGAATGACCGATTGAGCTGCTTCCGTAACAGTGTCTGATAATATTTCTATCATCTCCCCACTCTTTCTGGCCAGGATACTGCCATTTTCAACCGCTTTCGAGCCCTGCTCAGTAGACATCACCGCTAGATTTACTGCTTTTTGTATATCGTTCAGAATCTCCCTAACCTGTGCTGTAGCCTGTTTTGATTGATCAGCCAAATTGCGGATTTCCTGAGCAACTACCGCAAATCCACGTCCCTGTTCACCTGCTTTCGCCGCTTCAATGGCAGCATTGACTGCAAGCAAGTTTGATTGGTCGGCAATATCATTCACCGTAGAGGTAATTTCACCAATCGACCGGTTTTTCTCAGATAGTTTCACTATACTGTCGGCAATCAGGTTCATTTGTTGATTTATCCGGTTCATCCCTTCGATGGTTTGCTGAACCGATTCCTTCCCATTTTCAGCTGCATCTGAAGCCTTTTGTGCATTTTCCAGTACTGATTGTGCTTTTTGGCTTGCCATCAGCGCTGTTTGCCGTATTTCTTCAATCGTCGTTGTCGTCTCAGATATGGCTGTGGCTGTTTCTGTTGCCCCTGTCGATACTTCGGTAACTGTAGTAAGGATTTCAGAAGCAGAAGTTCCAAGAATATTAACACCATTTTTGATTTCCACGGAAATTTTCCTGAGCATGCGGATCATCCAGAAGATAAGGATTATTGAAAGGAGAATTATTCCCATGCTTCCTATTATGATGGTTATATCAGCACTTTGTGTCAGTGACTCAGTTTTGGCTTTTTCTGCATCGATGATGTCACTAAAATCCTTTTCGATCTCAAGAATCATCATCCTGATTTTTTCATACAAGGGGCCTTCGATTTCCCTGGCCATGTTGATCGATTCTTCTATTTTACCGGCATCATTCAAGGTTAGCCGTTTTTCCCGGTTTTCGATATAGCGTTTCAACTGTACTTTAATTTCATTAAACTTCTGAAGTTGAACAGGATAGGATTGAAGCTCATTCTCAATCAGGCTGAGACTAATTGCAATCAACGCCGCCTTATCCACAAGTTGCTTTTTTAGTTCATTGGTCCTGGTTGGATCTTTACTGATCGTAATTTGCAACATGGTCAGCATCTGCCGGTTTTCATCCGCTTTGAATTCAGTAAGATTTCTCTCCATTTGCATCGATTTGAACATGCCCGTCTGGGCGTTATTTATATTGTTGAAACTGACAAAACTTAAAATAGATAATAAGATGATGGCGACTATGATTAAGCCAAAGCCAAGAAATAGTTTTGCTTTCGTGCTTATATTGAATGTAGATTTCATTTTTTTTCCTCCATGTTTTTTATATTGTTACTTGATTACCATTTTCATTTTTGGTTTACAATGATTGTTTTATTTGTCAGAAGATTTTCTCCATTGAGAAGAATAATTCCATCAGGAGTAATGCCTTGTATATATTCAGCATTTATTCCGTGAAGATTGGCAGGTGGCGCGCTCAATGTATTCGGGTACACCTTAAGCGTTCCGGCTATGGCATCGGTAACGATGCCGAATTCCATTCGATCCATCCTAACCAGGATGATTTTATTTAATTCGGTTATGCCTCTTTCCTTAAGATTAAAAAGAAGTTTCAGATTGAGAATGGAGACAATTTTACCACGCACATTCATCACGCCGGCCACAAAAGCAGGAGTGCCTGGGATTGGGGTCATCTCTCTCAATGATAAAACCTCACTCACATATTTACTTTCAATACCATACCTTTCGGGGATAAGCAAAAATTCAACAACCGACAACGATTCAGCCATGTCATCTTGTTTTATTTTATGGCGACTAATCTCTTTTGCTCTGGCCCTGAGTATTTTCTGGTCAAGGTTCATACTTACAATGTTTATCTATTGCTGCCTGAAAATCAAGTTCTTCCTGAGAAGATAGAAACTGCTCAATATCGTATATCAGGATAATTCCATCATCGCGACGCAGAACACCCTTTGCCTCGAAACCGGAATCAATATCTGATGCTTTAATCAGTTCATTCGATGAAGGATTAACAATCCCATCAGCCCTATCGGCCACCAACGCAAGTTTTCTCTTTGACGTATCGGCCAAAATAAAAACATCGTTTATGCGAACAGGCTGATCAGCCATTTTCAACCGATGGCGCATATTAATCACCGGAACCACGCTCCCGTGATAATCAAAAACACCCAGGATAACCAATGGCGCATTTGGAATAGGAGTAACTTCCAGCGCTCTTATGACACGGTCGACACAGGCCAGGGATATCGCGAACCGGATGTTTTCAATTGTAAAACAGAGTATTTGGTTTGATTCCTTGATCATTTTCAGAAATAAAAGATAAATATAAGAAAGATAATGCTCAATGGCCAAGAAACCCGACCATCACCTGCATCCCCGTCGGTGAAGTTATCAGCCGTATCGCCACCAGTCCTGCGTCCTCCATCCACTTCCGCAACTCCTTTTCTGTATAGGTGTCGCCATGCCTGGTTCCCACCACCATATTCAAGGCAAACAGCGCTCCAATGAATGGTTCTGTGCGGTCATCATTCATCACATGATCAACAATGACCAGTTGCCCGCCGGCATGAAGTGCAGCTGCTCCCTTCCTGATCAATAGGGCATTCTCTTCAGGATTGTTGATATGAATGATGGCCGACATCAAGACCAGATCATATTCACCTCCAAAATCTTCGCGCAGGTAATCGCCCTTTAACGTTGTGACGATACCCGTATACCCGGCTTTGTCAATGTATTTTTGGGTGATCGGAACCACGTTTGGGAGGTCGAAGATCACACCGGTGATGGCAGGATTTTTTTCGATGAAGGCAAAGGTAAAGGCACCGGAACCGCCTCCAACATCAAGCGTGCGGGTTCTTCCTGACAGGTCAAGCATGGCGGCCAGCTCCCTGCCCTGTCCAACTCCCCTGGCATGCATGGTTGCAATAAAGGGCTCGAGCCATGCATCTCCGCGATGATCAATGTCGTTCTTTACAATTTCTGCAACTGAGTGCCCCTCCTTAACGGCATCAGTCAGGGTGTTCCACGTTTTCCACAGGCTGACCGAATGTCCCAATCCACCCATAAAAAAAGGAGAGGTGGAGACAAGAAACTTTTCAGCAAAGGTCGAATTGGAAAAATTCCGATTGTTCAGGGTAATGATTCCTGTTCCTGACAATGCATTCAAAAGCCGGTCTGTGGTTCGGGGGTTAGTGCGCATTTTCTCTGCTAAGACTGAAGAGGGAAGGCTCTTTTCCGAAAGGTGGTCGAAAAGTCCCAGCTCGAAAGCTGAAAGTATCAGGCGGCTTATTCTGAAGGCATTGATGATTTCCATCAACTCAGCCGGGGTGGTTATAGGGTTCATAGGTTTAACATGTTAGAGAAGGGTAAATATACGGCAAAAAATCTTTTTTTTTGTAATGTAATGGATATTCGCATTGGTAAATCTCCCCCGATGCAGTTAAAATGGGATAAAAAATTACAATTTCCTCATTTTTCACTACAGTTACTAAACCAATGGTTACACTTGCTAATTATATGTTGATTTGATCTGTCGGGAGGGGTACATTTGTAAAATAAGCCGGTACTAACCTATACCCTCAGCTGTCATGGACACAGACAATTCCAAAACGACCACAGTGATTCCAGTTAAAAAAGAGGTTGATTTTGCCCGTCTAAAACAATTAATTCTTGAATTTGCCGCCAGCATCGATTTCGACCTCTATTATCAAAATTTTTTACACGAACTTTCAAATGTAAGCGAACTTTACAGTTCGCCCAATGGAATAGCTTACATTGTGAATCAGAATAACAACACCATTGGATGTATCTGTCTCCAAATTGTTTCGCCTGGTGTAATCAAGGTGAAACGCCTTTATACGCGAACCGATTTCAAGCGTGCCTTCTTTGGAAAAAAGTTGCTCAAAGCAGCCATAGGTTGGGCAAATCAGAAGGGGATCAAAAAAATAACCCTTGATCCAGCAGACACCCTGAGCTGGGTATCGAAATTGTGTTTGGATGAAGGCTTTGTTGAATTATCAAGGCGGGATGAATCAACCGCTGACAATCAGAAAATTTTCGAGATGCGATTGGTTCCTAAAACAATGTTTTCCCTCCAGGCGGCACCCTACTATCATGTGAATAACCCCATTTCCGTGACCCAGGCTATTTGATCACCACCAGTTTTCTGACCACCAGTTTTGTCTCTGTTTTAATGATGATGTGGTATCCGCCCTTCGGCGCTGATGACAAGTCAATCTGGTATTCCCTGGCTCCTTTGAACTGCTGTTTCAAAAAAACTTTGCCAGTAAAATCCTGGACACTGACATCCAAAGTTTCTGAACCAATACTGCCTGGGTTGATCATAAAAATGCCCCGGGAGGGATTTGGATAGATGGCCACCTCATTGCCCGAATGTTCTTCAACACCGATGCTGGATTTGGCCTGTGTCACTGTGACCTTTTGGACGGGCAAACTGGCAACAGTAACATTGATGTTTGCGAGGCGCTGCTGACTGGATGTATTCTCTGAATAATCAGCCACAATGGTGCCGTTTCCTGATCCTGAAATGGTTACGGCGCACCAGGATGCATCGCTTGCAACTGTCCAGGATGTATTTGAAGTGACCTCAAATGCAGTACTTCCTGAAGAGGACAGGACATTTTGGTTAAGCGGAGAAACTGTAAGGGTAGGAATTGCCGCAGCCTGGGTAACCGTTACCATTTGGGTAACAACTCCGAGGGCAGAAACAGTAATATTGCATATCCGTGGACTAAAGGAAGTATTTTCTTCATATGCAGCCGTAATGACACCAACACCAGAACCGGCGGGGGTTACAACGCACCAGGCGACATTGCTGGTCACATTCCATAACGTATTTGATATCACGGTAAAATAGGTCACTCCAGCAATGGCGGCCACATTCTGATTCATGGGTGTAACCATTAGCGAAGGTGGCGATCCGTTTTGATTCACAGTCACCATTTGGGTTGGTACACCATTCCCTGAAACAGTTATCTGGGCAACCCTTGGATTCACCGTTGGGTTCTCACCATAAACGGCCCGGATGGTGTCATTCCCTGTACCTGCCTGAGTCACCGAGCACCAGGCAGAATCGCTTGACGCATTCCACACGGTATTGGACGACACCACGAAGGAGGTAATTCCCTCAACATAGTCTACATCCTGGTTGGGAGGTGTGACGGTCATAAATGGAGCATGTTTGGTATTAAATGCTACACTGTTACCCGCCGCAGACCCGCCTGCACTGACGCCGACAATCCTGTAACAGTAATTTGTATCACCCAGCAATCCGGTAACATCTGCACTCACCTCCTGATTTATTGTATCTGGCCCGACAGTAACAACAGGTGTGGAATAAATCATGGTCATTGGTGAATGTCCATAATTAAAATGGTATTCGGTAGGGAACCCATTGGAATTAACGGTTCCATGGAAGGTTGCAGAGGAGTCTGTAATGGAAGTCGGAGCCAAAGTAGCTACGACAGGACCTATACTGAATTTAAAAGAGGCAACCTGCGTTTTCCTGGCGCCACCACTGCCAATGTATTGGGTTGTATACCAGAATGTTTTATCATCCGTCGGGTCAACTGACAACTGGGAATAATCACCCCAGCGATTGGTACCTCCTGTTTGGGAATAGGCTCCTAAAAAGATCGTATCTTCCTCAATATCAAGAATATTCGTAAAATTTGCATAGGCGCTGGCCGATTGGCCACAATAAAAAATACTGGGGAACATGTTCAGGCTTGAAATGGAATAGCCAAGACCGATTTCATTGTTGCCATTCAGCATAATGCTCCCCATCCATCGGCTGTGCAGATCCGGAGCATAGGTGCCCTGCTGTCTCACTTCCCAGTCTGCCGTGGTTTTCCGCAGTTCATACCAACGTATGCCGGCGTGGCGATTGCCATCCACATTGACCGTGTGACAACATACAATGGTTTGGTAGGAACCAAAATTCCGGTATTGGGGGACGTTCATGATGACTTGTGGAATGCCGTCAACACGCTGGCTGGTACCCTTTTGTTCAATATTATTCCAGTTATTTCCAAAGTTACTATTGAAAGGCTGGACATCTATTTGCTGGGTGCGTACAAAGGTCGAATTTGCCGGGGTGGTCCAATCAACGGTAAGATTATACAACCATAACTGGTCTGAACCACCACCCAAGGCGTCATCATTGAATGCGATATACATGCCTGGCGTTCCTTCAGGAGCGAACTGGCCATCATTGTCAATGGGAGGCACACACATGAAGCCATCTACCGATGTCGGCCTCCATGAATTATTGAACCCTACCGCCTGAGCCGGAGCGCCTATCAACATTTTAGCCCGTTCAAACACATAGGTGTCGTTTCCTGAACTATTGTTATCGCCCATGTAATAGCCGTCGCGCCAGATGCTGAATTTCGGGTAGTCGGGCATGGTGGCCACCTGAAAAGAATATTTATGCCAGGTTCCGGTAGGATCGTTGGTCGTAGATACGGCCATGAGCATGTAATCCGTTGGTCCACTAAAAGAAAATTCAGTCACGAGCCAGCGATCAGCTTGCTCATCGTAAAGAATAATCGGATCGCCGTCATTGAAGTTAGCGCCGGCGACACCCTGAAACAATTGATTCAAATTGGTAGGACCGGCAATCAAAGCACCTGTTTTATCATAAATGGCATACACACAGTTAATGGTTTGCATAAAATGGTTAGGACCAGCAGTACCATTGCAATCGGGGGGATAATAGGGGGAGTTTTGGCCTCCGAAATTAACAAGGGGAGATTTCCCTCCTTCTGTTTTACCCATAAAGTTCTGCCAGGCCGGATCAACACCTTTCGGTAAAGCAGTTGCTGAAAAGGGGAATATACGATTTTTCAGATCTTTATTCAATGTCCGCGTCAATCCTTTCAGTTCCAACTGGTGAAATTCACCGGGTGTCATGGCTGGGATATCGCGCAGCGGCTTACTGAGACCATGGTAGGTTCCTGTTATAATTTCGGATGGGCGAACAGGAATATTCTGAGCCTGAGCAGTGATAAATAGTGCAGAGAACACTACAGAAAGAAGAAAATTTAGTTGCTTCATGTGATTTCAGTTGATTAATTTACAAAATTAGCACAATTTTTCCAGACCAGGGTTATTTTCAATAGCTATTTATGAATCAACAAAATACAAAAAAAAAATACACATTCTGTCGCATCTGCGAAGCGTTGTGCGGACTTGAAATCACCACGACCGGAAACAAAATCATCTCTATCCATCCCGACCGGGTGCACCTGGCAACCAAAGGATTTATATGCCCAAAGGGATTGAAACAGCACCATATATATGAATCCCCCGACCGGCTTAAATATCCAATGAAGCGCGAAGGAACGGAATGGAAGAAAATTTCCTGGAAACAGGCTCTGGAAGAGATTGGATCAAAAACGAAATCGATCCGCCGTGAATTCCATCCAAATGCAGTGGCCATGTATGTGGGAACAGCTGCAGGGTTCAGCGTTTTGCATCCTGTATTTGCGCAGGGATTTATGACCGGGATCGGCTCAACAAACATGTTCTCCTCCTCCACCCAGGACTGCAGCAACAAATTCGCTGTAGCCAATTTAATGTATGGGTTTCCCTTTACCCAGCCATTTCCTGATCTTCCGAATATCAAATGTCTCATCATTGTCGGTGGAAATCCCCTGATCTCAAAATGGAGCTTTCTGCAGGTACCCAACCCCATGGAAAAACTCAGGAATATTGTTTCAAGGGGTGGGAAAATTTACCATGTTGATCCACGAAAAACTGAAACTGCCAAAATTGCCGGAGAGCACCTGTTTATCCGCCCCGGTACCGATCTGTTTTTTTATCTCTCTTTTCTTCATGAAGTGATCAGGCAAAATGGGGTGAAACATGCCTATGTAGAAAAATTCATGATCGGTTTTGAGGCAGTTTCAAAAATGGCCTCTGCGTGGCCGGCCGAAAAAACAGCTGCTGTCACAGGCATCGAAGCTGGAACGTTGAAACAGATGGTGAGCGACTACCTTGCTGCAGACGGCGCCGCACTTTATTGTTCCACCGGTGTGAACATGGGAAGGCATGGCACACTGGCATTCTGGATCCAGGAGTGCATCAATGCTGTTACGGGGAACCTCGATCGTGTGGGAGGAACGCTTGTGAGCAAAGGGATCATTGATTTTCCGAAATTTGGCAAGAAAAACGGACTGTTAACCCGCACCCTGCGGTCAAGGGTTGGCAATTGCCCTTCAGTAAATGACGCGTTCCCGGGTGGCATCCTGGCTGATGAAATCCTTACCCCCGGAAAGGAGAAAATAAGAGCGCTCTTCATCAGCGGCGGAAATCCCCTGATCACCATGCCCGATTCGAACCACCTTCGTGATGCATTCGGGCAACTGGATTTGCTGGTAGTTCTGGATATTCTCCCCACTGAAACAGCCTCTATGGCGCATTATGCATTGCCCTGCACCACCCCGCTCGAACGGCCCGACTTGCCATTCATCTTTCCATTGATGCTGGGGTTGCAAATTCAGCCCTATCTCCAGGCAACCCGGGCAATCATCGTACCCACAGAAGCGCAGCGTGACGAAGCATCCATCTATACTGATCTTTGCAAATACAGCGGGGTCAATATGTTCGGATCATGGTTTGCGCAGCATCTCCTGGCATTATTTTCAAAAAAACGATTATTTGACGGACAATCTCATCCGGAAATCCCCCAGGAAGGAATACTGAATATCTTGCTCCGGATATGCAACCAACCAGGATTTTCAAGGCTTCTTAGATATCCGCATGGTTTGTTGCGCCCCTCCCATCAAACCAATTTTCTTACTCATCGTATGGTGACCCCGGATAAAAAGGTTCACCTTGCACCCGAAATCCTGATGGAAGAATCGAAGTCCCTCGATCAAAAATTTCATGAGGAGATAGCCCATAACGGTCATTTCAAACTGATCACCAAGCGTGCTGTAAAAACCCACAACAGCTGGACTCACAATTATGCTCCATTTGTCAAGGAGCCTGACCACACAAACTACCTCTACATGACTTCGGCTGATGCAATTGAATTAAAGTTGGCGGATGGCGATTTTGTTGATGTCACGAGTGAAACAGCAACGGTCAGGCTGCCGATGCAGATTTGTGATGACCTGGGCCCGAAAACCGTTGCGCTGCCGCATGGCTGGGGCCACCAGTATTCGGGTTTGAATGTGGCAAAAAAAACCATGGGGGTCAATGTGAATATCCTGGCGCCCAGCGGCACTGACAGGATCGATCCGCTGAGCGGGATGGCCCTGTTAACGGGGATCATGGTCACCATCACCAAAGCCAAAGGCAGACAGAACACAGAGAGCTGGAGCGGGATATGAGAAATGTTTGAATTTTATACGAATCCTTTTAAATTTGCACGACTTAAAAAACACAAGAATGAAAATAATAAGGGATTTTAAGGAATTTGCCGTGAAAGGTAATGTGATAGATCTGGCCGTCGGGATTATCATCGGTGCAGCGTTTGGAAAGATCATCTCATCCCTGGTCAATGACATCATCATGCCCCCCATCGGCTTGCTGATTGGAGGTATTGATTTCAAAGATATTGCCATTACCATGAAAGATGCAGTTACAGATCCTGCGTCCGGGAAAATTCTAAAGGAGGCTGTAACCCTCAAGATTGGCTACTTCATTCAGTCTGTTGTTGATTTCATCATTGTTGCATTTGCCATTTTCATGATGATCAAAGGATTAGCTAACCTTAGCAGGAAGAAGGCCGCAGAAGTTCCTGCTCCACCTTCTGCACCCCCCACGCCAACAAAAGACCAGGAATTGCTCACCGAGATCCGTGATCTTCTGAAAAAATAATTTAATTTATACGTTAATCTAAAAGATAATGAAGCAGTTAGCACTATTTCTTGTACTTATTTTCCTGTCGTGTTCCCTTCCCGCTCAGGAAATCCAAAAAGTTGCCAAGGCCAAAACAGAGGTTCTTGCTGATGTTCCGCCGGATTCGGTTCCAAAACGTTGGCTGATCAGGGGAAGCGGCTCTATTGCATTTACCCAGGCTGCTTTTTCTAATTGGGCTTCGGGAGGGCAGAATTCCCTTGGGCTAACCTCCTATCTGAATTTCAAGGCAAATTACCGGAAAGGAAAACATGTATGGGCCAACACTGTTGACCTCGGTTATGGATTTAATCTCCAGGGGAAAGGCAGTACGGCAGTATTCAACAAGACCAACGACAAAATTGAACTTACGACGGCCTATGGGTTTGAATTGCATAAAAAATGGTATTTGACCCTCCTGGCAAACTTCAGGTCTCAGTTTGCTTCGGGGTATAATTACCCTGATGACAGTACCGTTATTTCGAAGTTCCTGGCACCCGGTTACCTGGTAGCGGGAGTCGGAATATCCTACACGCCGGCCAATTGGTTTTATCTCTATATCTCGCCGGCATCAGGCCGCTTTACGTTTGTCAATGATTCAGCATTGTCAGCTGCTGGCGCTTTTGGGGTCGAAAAAGGAAAGAAATTGAGGAAAGAATTTGGAGCCTACCTGCGTACAGATTTCAACAAGGATCTTGCAAAAAACATCAATCTCTCTACGACACTCGAGCTTTTCACCGATTATTTTCATAACTTTGGAAGCATCGATGTAAATTGGAGTTTTCTGCTTAGCATGAAGGTGAACAAATGGCTGGCTGCATCCATCCAAACCCAGTTGATCTATGATGAAGATATCATGATACAGACCGATCCAACAGAACCTGCGGGTCCCCGCACCCAATTCAAGGAGTTATTTGGCATTGGGTTAACCTATAATTTAAACTGAAATGGCACACCACAGCGATCAGAATGAACATCTCTCCCATGAACAATTGAAGTTCAGGGAACATACGGAACGGGCAGCAAGTTTCATTAAAATCGATCTTTTTCGATCGGCACGTGAAGAATTCAAGGCGGCTTTGCAGTATAAAGCCGGGGATCAGGATTGTATCGCCCAAATTGATGTGATGAACGCAAATATCGCCCGCGACCGGAAAACAGTGCTGGTAGTTGCGCCACTTGTCATTATCCTTATCCTGGCTATTGCCTTGCTGGCTTAAGCTTCTTTAATCCCGGAAAATAATTCCGTCATTGTTGCGGCAATGGTGGCCTTGTCGAACGGTTTTGGGATATATCCGTTAAATCCGATGTTGATAAACCTTTCATGGTCACCGATGGAGGCATACCCTGTAACAGCCAGGATCGGGGTGGTTTGATATTCAGGCCTTTTACGTATTTCAAGCATCGCCTGGATTCCATCCATACCCGGCCCCAGATTGATATCCATAAGGATGGCATCGAATTTTCTCTCCCTCGAAAGCTCGATCGCCGACTTGGCATCAAGGGTTGTATATATATTGCAAAACCTCCTGATATAGATCATCAATAGCTGAATATTTACCAGATTGTCCTCTACAATCAATACATCCGGAAGTTTCCTCCCCCCTGATGAATGAATTTTCGGCTTAAGAATATCCTTTCGGCTCAGGAGATCTGCAGTTTTCGTCAAAGGAGCGGGAGTCAGTAAAATCTGAAATTCAGTTCCTTCATTTTCTATACTGTTCAGGGAGATTTCTCCGTTCATAATATCCACGATCCGTTTGCAGATCGTAAGTCCCAGCCCACTTCCTTCAAACTGGCGGCCATACCCTTCACTAACCTGACGGAATGCTTCAAATATCATCTGGTAGTGCTCTTTTGGAATACCGATCCCGGTATCCATAATGGAGAGGCAAACCATCTGTTTTTCATCCTGGGTAATTTGGTTTGCTGTTATGGTGATACAGCCTGCTTCTGTAAATTTCACTGCATTATCTACCAGGCTTTTAACAAGATGATGAAAAAGATGTTCATCTCCAAGGATGGCAATCTCCTCCGGAATCCTGATCTCCAAACCCAATTGTTTTAACTTAATGGCCTGTTCATAGCTCCTGATCACCGTTTTAACCGTTTTGCCTACCAGGATTGGTTTGAATTTCCGTGAAACTTTATCCGATTCGAGGTAGGACAAATCCATAATGGCATCCAGTGTATCCATCAAACGACGTCCTGAAACCAGAATATTCTCTGCTTTTCCCTTAGATTCCGGATCCCTGAGGTCATTCACCAGGATCTCTGCAAACCCCAGGATGCCATTCATCGGGGTACGTAGTTCATGGTTCATGTTTGCAAGCAGCGCTGAGGTTAGTTTATTTGAAACTTCAGCCTTCTGCTTGGCTTCAACCAGCTCCTGCTGCATCTTTTTCCGGTATATTGAAAGTGCAATTTGCTCGGAAACAAAGAGCAGGATGTCCCTTTCATGGTCGCCATATGCTATTTGGGGGGTATAACTCTGTATGACCAGGGCTCCGATCGTCTCTTTATCTATTTTCAAAGGAACGCCAAGCCAGTCATTGGCAGAGGTTTCACATGTATCAATGATGCCTCGGTCAAGAAAATCTTGGGAATCCTCTGGTTTTGCCAGCAAGGGTTTACCTGTCCGTAAAACATATTCGGTGAGGCCTGTTGCCATGGGGTGTGGCGGCGGCTGATGGTTTTTCTCATCAACAAAATAGGGAAAGTTGATGATTGAACTTTCCGGATCAACCATGGCAATGAAGAGGTTGCGGGCATCTATAAGTTCGCCAATCACGATATGGATCGACGAAAACAGTTCATTGAGGTCGCGTGAAGCGTGCGCCAATTCTGAAATCCGGTAAACGGCGTTCTTTGCCTTTTCTAACTGAACAACTTCTGAAATATCTTTATTGATGGTAATGATACCCAATAAATTACCAACATCATCGTGAAGGTAGGAGGTGGATGACAAAAGGTAAACGGTGGTACCGTTTTTCCGCTTGTGCATCACTTCGCCTTTCCATTCCCCTGTTTTCTCCAGCTCCATGAAGATCGACTCACGATCGGTCCCCGGGAATCCAACCCGCAAAGAACCGCCTCCAAACTTCCCGACAACCTCTTCGGCTTTCCATCCATAGATGTTTTCAGCTCCCCTGTTCCAGCTTTGAATCATCATATCCTTGTCGAAGGTGATGATAGCATCATTCACATCCTCAAGCAGGGCATCCATATAGCGTATCCGCTCCTCAGCTTTATTGGTCTTGGTCTGAAGTTCCAATTGCCTGCGGAAGTATTGCAATTGCTGGTTTTTCCACAAAAGAATAAGGGCGATAACGACAATTAAAAGAAATACAAGAAGGTAAACAGCCATAATTGACAACCTTGTTCTAAAATCAGAATAGTATGAACAGAAAAGCAATTCAATTCACCATCCCAAAGATAAGAAAACAATTTTGGCAAAACATAGCCGCTCCGAGTTAAATTATTAAATTTGTCGATATTGTCCGCAAACGTTGTCATAAACCATGAAAGAAAAGAAGATCAAACAACTCGCCCTGGTTCGGAACGACCCCTGGCTAGAGCCAGTAACGGCCGAACTTAATGCACGATACGAACGCTACCAGGAAACATTGCATGAAATTGAACAGCATTGGGAAAGCCTTGGTGCGTTTGCCAACGCGTATGACTACTATGGATTTCATTATGACCGGTTAAAGAAGGGATGGTATTTTCGTGAATGGGCCCCAAAAGCCCAGGATCTGTATCTTTTTGGCGACTTCAACGACTGGCAACGTTATTCCCACAGGCTTACCCCGAATAAATATGGTCAATGGGAGATTTTCCTTCCGGATGAGCAGTTTAAAGACCGCTTTACCCATCAGAGCAGGGTTAAGGTCATGGTTCATTCCGATGCAGGATGGCACGAGAAGATTCCAGCCTATATCCGCCGGGTGGTTCAGGATGTGGCATCGCTTGATTTTTCAGGTCAGCATTGGAATCCACCCCGTCCTTTCGACTGGGAAGGTGACCGCTTTGACATCAGACAATTGAATGAAATGCTCATATACGAGTGCCATGTAGGCATGTCACAGGAGCGGGAGGCCGTTGGCACTTTTATTGAATTTGCTGATTATATTATACCCTACATTAAAAATTCAGGATACAACACGATTCAATTAATGGCGATTGCCGAACACCCCTATTACGGGTCATTCGGTTACCATGTTACCAATTTTTTTGCCGTCTCCTCGCGTTTTGGAACCCCGGAAGAGCTGAAATACCTCATCCGCAAAGCACATGAGCAGGGAATCGCAGTTCTGATGGACCTTGTTCATTCCCATTCGGCAAAGAATACACATGAAGGATTGAACCAGTTCGATGGCTCGGATGACCAGTACTTTCATCCGGGCGACCGCGGGAACCATCCCCATTGGGACTCAAAATGTTTCAACTACGGAAAACGGGATGTGTTGCAGTTCCTGCTGTCGAACCTCAAATTCTGGCTGCGCGAATTTCATTTCGATGGTTTCCGTTTCGACGGAGTCACCTCCATGATGTATTTTGACCATGGATACCGCGAAATATGGGATCTTGACGGATATTTCAAAGATGGAGTTGAGTGGGATGCACTAATCTACCTCCAACTCGCCAATACCCTGATTCATAAAATTAAACCCCACGCCGTGACCATTGCCGAAGATGTAACGGGGATGCCCGGACTCTGCAGGCCGATCCGCGAAGGGGGCATTGGGTTTGACTACAGACTCGGAATGGCCATTCCCGATTACTGGATCAAGGTACTGAAAGAGAAAAAGGATGAGGATTGGAATATCCATGAGTTATGGTCAGTGATGAGCAACCGGCTGCCCGATGTCAAAACCGTGGCCTATTGTGAATCGCATGACCAGGCACTGGTCGGTGATCAGACCATTGCATTCCGGCTGATGCAGAGCGAGATCTATTTTAAAATGAGCAAGCAGGACGAGAGTCATGTCATTGACCGGGGAATTGCACTTCATAAGCTGATCCGGCTCATCACCCTGAGTTTGGGTGGCCAGGCCTACCTGAGTTTTATCGGGAATGAGTTCGGACATCCCGATTGGATTGATTTCCCGCGTGAAGGAAACCGCTGGAGTTACCAGTATGCCCGTCGCCAGTGGTCATTGATCGAAAATCCCGGGCTTAAGTACCATTATCTGGGGGCTTTTGACCATGAGATGCTAAGCATGGTTAAAAAACATAGACTATTTGATCAGTGTTTTGGTGACCAGATCAACATGGACGGGGAGAATCAAACCATCGTTTTCAAGCGTCAGGAGTTGATCTTCATCTTCAATTTCCATGTAAGCAACTCCATTCCTGACTATAAATTCCCTGTGCCGGAGCCCGGTGATTACCGGATCATCCTCAATACCGACCGGAAGGAATTCGGCGGTCATGGCCGGATAAATGACCATCTTATTTATACGACACAACAAGGCGAAGCAGATCAGGTTCACTATCTGATGATATACAATACCAACCGCACTGCACTGGTCTTTGAACGGATTCATTAGCCTTCATTATTTTCGTATCTTTGCCAGACAATCCTGAGCAAAATTACCTCTATATGAATTCCTGCATTCGTCCTGCCATCGTCCGGAAAACCATGCTGATGATGGCCTTCATTCCTGCCATGCTGATCCTGCTCTCCGGCGGGTTCACCGCCTCTGCCAATACCGATACCACCTGGTCTGTTTCATTCCGGCTGAACATGACCAAAGCGGTCAAACAGCATATTTTCAGGCCCGATACCGATTATGTCTACGTCATCATGGATCATGGAATTCAGCCTTTCAGGCTCGTTCCAGGACCAGGATACACCTATACAGGAACCCTGTTCGACGAACTTGATTCGGGTACTACCTATAACTTTAAATTCAGGATCAACGAAAACAACTGGGAAACAGTGAACCGCAAGATCACCGCCCAGCCAGGCATTGCAAGCTATTCCGCCTGGTGGAATGATGATCCGATCAATGTTACTTCGTTTACCGTTAACATGGAATATGCCGTCCAAAAAGGCCGCTTCAATCCTGTTTCAGACACGGTATGCATTGTAGGAACAATGAACGACATGAAGGGTTCACCGCGCATGCAGCAAATCGGAACCAGTTTTCACTATTCGATCACTTACGGCCTGGATCCGGGAACGATACACCAATATAAATACCGCATCAATGCTGATCCCAGTGGCTTTGAATTACTGAACAAACCAGACCGGATCATCCGTGTGCCAGACACCCTGCTTGATCTGATCAACGATTTCGACAACTACAACCCGGCCAAACGGCTCATGACCTTCGAATGCAACATGGGCTATTATATCACCGCCAAACATTTCAACCCTGATGTTGATTTTCTTATTGTTCAAGGAACGTTCAATAATTGGAAAGGAAATGATGTGCTTTTTGACATGGATTCTGACAGCATCTACAAGCTGGATCAATTCTTTGATACGACCTGGTTCAGCCAAGGTCCCTTTGAATTTAATTTTGATATCAACAATGATGGTCAAACTCCTGAATTAATGGGAAAACCACACAGATTCTATCAGCTGCACGACACCATCAATCAAAATCTGAATGTTTACACCTGCTTTTATAACAACCTTGATCCTTCAATTCCTACACCACCGTGGGCTTATGATGTGGAGATCCAGGGGAATCTGGTCCACAAGAAATTTCTGAGCGGAAGCTATTCCTACGAAAATGTGAATGGCATCCGTGAGGGCATTTCCATTTACCGGTGGCTTCGCAGCAGCAATGAGGAAGGCACTGATACCATTGCCATTGATTCAGCCACAAAACTCACCTATACCATCGATACGCTGGATATAGGGAAATGGCTTGTTTTTGAAGTTACACCGGTAGCCGCAAGCGGTGATTCTGCCAAGGGCAAACCGCTCCAGGTTGTATCATCCGAAAGTGTCGAGGCCTGGGATGTAGGCATTGGTGAGCACCAGGGGCTGATATCCCTTGTTTATCCGAATCCGGCATCTGATCTTATCACTATCGTTGCACGGAAGGAAATAGAACGGGTCGAATTATCAAACCAGATGGGACAGATTGTTCTGATGACAGATGGTCTAAATACATCCGCTGTCCGATTCAGCATCAGGCGCCTGATACCAGGAATCTATTTTCTCAGGGCCTTCACTACATCCAAGGAAACAGGGTCGATAAAATTGATCAAACTGTAATTACTTCAGAAGAAAATCGAGATTTTCATTTTCCTGGAATTCCTGGGCATCCATTCCATGACGGAAGACCCTCAATGATCGGTTTCCAGAGAGTTGCATGGCATCGCCTTCAACATTCAGGAGGCATCCTTCGCGCAGTCCAACCACGGTAGTTCCACGGTTTACAGATAAAAACTCCTGGATGCGCTGCTCGCGGGTCTCTCCTGCATGGCCGGCAGGATTTGCATCAAGATAATGTGGATTGATCTGAAAAGGAATCAACTTCAGGCAGTTGAACGATGGGGGTTCACAAATCGGCATGTCGTTGGTTGTTTTCATTGTAGGGCATGCCACGTTGGCCCCGGCGCTCCAGCCAACAAAAGGAGTTCCTCTCAAAACCTTTCTGCGGATCGGCTCCATGATACCATATTCCTGCATCATCAGCGCAAGGTGAAACGTATTTCCCCCCCCTATCACGATTGATTCAGCCTCATTTACCGCAATTACCGGATTTGGCTCCCGATGGATGGAATGCAAAACGAATCCCATCTCCTTGAATATTTTCTTCACCCGGTCTTCGTACAGGTCGAATGATTTTTCCACACTGGCTGGCGTGAGGTTTACACCGGCATAGGGTATAAACAGTACTTTATGCACACCGAATTTCGACAAAAATTCCTTGATGAATGTACGCGGCCAGGCAAGATAATCTTCACCGGCATTTGTAGAGTTGCTGATTAGTAAAAGATTTCGGATCATAATCTGAATTTGGGCCATAAAAGTAATAGAAAGTTCTTATTTTTGAACACTGGATTAAAAAAAACTCTACCCTGATGAAGGAAAAACCCACAATGCGCTTCTGGCAGGTCTGGAATATGAGCTTCGGATTTCTTGGAATTCAATTTGGTTTTGCATTGCAGAACGGCAATGCTTCACGCATTTTATTGACTTTTGGCGCCGATGTGCATCAATTGAGTTGGTTTTGGCTGGTAGCTCCAATAACCGGTATGATCATCCAGCCGATTGTCGGATACCTGAGTGATAAAACATGGTGCCGGCTTGGCAGGCGAAGGCCCTATTTCCTGGTAGGTGCGGTTTTAACGAGCATCGCCCTCGTGCTCATGCCCAATGCTCCGCACCTGGCATCGTTTATTGCACCCATGTTTATCGGCGGAGGCTTGCTGATGATCATGGATGCCTCCATCAACATTTCAATGGAACCCTTCAGGGCGCTTGTCGCTGATAAATTGCCTGAGAAACAACATACCCTCGGATTTTCGGTTCAAACCCTGCTGATCGGGATTGGCGCCATCGTTGGATCGTGGCTGCCCTATATTCTTGGGAATTGGATGGGTATCTCCAAAAATGCAGAGGGCAGTGGACTCATTCCTGCCAATGTCACCTATTCATTTTATATAGGCGCATTTGTTTTGCTTGCAGCCATCGTCTGGACCGTTTTTACCACATCCGAATATCCACCCGATAAACTGGCTCCGGAGGACAAAGTGGAGAAATCCGGGAAGTTTGTCATTCCTCCAATCATGATCAAGTTACTGCTTGTCCAGTTTTTTTCCTGGTTTGCCTTGTTCTCCATGTGGGTTTATACAACCCCGGCTGTTGCCCTGAAATTTTATGGCACCACCGATGCCAATTCATCCGTTTTCCAGATCGCCGGGGACTGGGTGGGCATACTCTTCGGCGTTTACAATGGGGTATCGGCTGTGATCGCCATGTTGCTCCCTGTTGTAGCAAAAAGACTTTCGAAGAAGGGTACGCATGCCATCGCGCTGACCATCGGAGGTCTGTCACTTTTATCATTCCTTTTGATTAATGATCCCAACTACCTGATTATTCCAATGATCGGTATCGGGATAGCCTGGGGCAGTATTCTCGCCATGCCATACGCCATGCTGGCAAGTTCAATACCTCCAAAAAGAATGGGGGTTTACATGGGATTGTTCAATATGTCAATAACTATTCCGCAGATTGTGAGCGGTATTGTGAGCGGACTGATCCTGAAATATTTTTTTGCCAATAATCCGATCCTTTGCCTTGTGATGGCCGGAATAAGCATGATCCTCGGTGCGGTCAGCGCAATGTTTATCAAGGAAAATACAACGAAATAAATATATTTAAAAAAAGTGAAATGTTAAAAGAGAGATTGAGCGGAGTTTTACTTCATCCTACATCCCTTCCCGGAAAATATGGAATCGGAACGCTGGGGAAGGCGGCTTTTGATTTTATTGATTTTTTAGTACGGTCAAAACAGCGCTATTGGCAAATTTTACCACTCGGCCCCACAGGGTATGCTGACTCCCCTTATCAGTGTTTTTCATCGCACGCCGGCAATCCTAACCTGATCGATCTGGATCTGCTTGTAAAATCCAGGTTGCTTCATGAAGATGACCTGGCTGACTATCCTCATTTTGATGATCAGAAGATAGACTATGAAGCTGTTCAGCAGACCAGGCTCCCCTTGCTTAAGAAAGCGTTCCAATCATTTTCTTTGTATGCAGATAATGTCGAAAAGCTTGCCTATCGTAACTTTCTGAAGAACCAGTCCAAATGGATCAACGACTATGCACTTTTCAGGGCCATCAAGGCAAACCGCCATCAAAATCCATGGCATCAATGGGAAGATCCTTTAAAAAAACGAGAACCCGAAGCGCTAAAAGCCATTCAGACCCTGTTGCACGAGGAGATCGATTTTCATAAATTCATGCAATTCCTTTTTTTCAGGCAGTGGCTGGCGGTTAAGGAATATGCCCACAACCACAAGGTGAAGATCATCGGGGATATTCCATTGTATGTGGCGCTCGACAGCGCGGATGCGTGGGCGAATCCTGAAATTTTTGAATTCGACAGTGACCTCAACCCCATTCGTGTTGGAGGCGTTCCACCCGATTACTTCAGTGAAACAGGCCAGCTGTGGGGGAATCCGCTTTTCCGCTGGGATGTGTTGAAAGAGACCGGCTACCGTTGGTGGATCGATCGGATCAAGACCAACCTGTTCCTTTACGATATCATCCGCATTGATCATTTCAGGGGTTTTGCAGCCTATTGGGCTGTTCCTTATACTGAAAAAACAGCCATCAAAGGTGAATGGATTGACTGCCCGGGCAAAGATTTTTTTGATGCTTTGCGTGTTGAATTCGGCGATCTGCCAATCATTGCCGAAGACCTGGGTGTCATTACGCCGGATGTGGAAGAACTCCGCGACAGTTTCAACCTTCCCGGAATGAAAATCCTCCAATTCGCATTTGATTCTTCTGAAGCGAATGACTACATCCCACACAATTATATTAAAAACTGCATCGTATATACCGGCACACATGACAATGATACTGTGGCAGGATGGTTCAAAAATGCCACAGAGGATGACCGTAAATATGTGTTGGATTATCTGCAAACCCACGAAACTGATATACACTGGTCCTTTATCCGGCTTGCCTGGGCTTCCGTTGCCTATACCGCCATCGTTCCAATGCAGGATATTCTTGGGCTGGATACCTCGGCGCGTATGAATCTTCCGGGAACGACACAAAATAATTGGCAATGGCGGGCCAAAGCAAGCCATTTTACAGATTCCCTTACCGAGCGGCTCGCTCACATGACCATTTTATATGGCAGGGCAAGAAAAGTAAAAAGTAAAAATTAAAGATTCACGTATGAACCGATTAACGATAATATTCCTTGTCCTTTTTCCACTGAGCCTGTTTTCCCAGGAAATCAAACTTGAACGGATTGAACCTCCTTTTTGGTGGGTCGGATTTAAAAAAGCAGATTTTCAGCTGCTGGTGTATGGCAAAAATATTGCAACATCCACTGTATCAATAGATTATCCGGGACTGATCATTAAGAAGATCAGCAAGGTGACCAATCCAAACTATATTTTCCTTGACCTGACCATCAGTAAAGGAGCCAGGGCAGGAATAGCCACGATCCTTTTCAAGTCAAAGGGTAAAGAAATCGGGAAGTACCTTTATGAATTGAAGCCACGGAAGAAGGGCTCCGCAGAACGCAAAGGATTTTCAACCTCCGATGTGATATACCTGCTGATGCCCGACCGGTTTGCCAATGGGGATGTGTCGAATGACAATATACAGGGAATGGCTGAACAGGTTGACCTCACAAACAAGGATGGGCGTCATGGTGGCGACATCAAGGGAATTTCCGATCATCTCGATTACATCAAGGATTTGGGGATCACAGCCATTTGGATCAACCCGTTGCTCGAGAACGACCAGCCTAAATATTCCTATCATGGCTACTCCACCACAGATTATTATAAAATAGATCCCCGGTTTGGCTCAAATGAAGATTATGTCAAGCTTGGCGAGGCAGTGCATCAGCACGGCATGAAACTAATCATGGATATGATCTTCAACCATTGTGGAGGTGAGCACTGGTGGATGAAGGATTTGCCTTCATCAGACTGGTTAAACGAATGGCCTGAATTTACAAGGTCGAATTACCGTGCCGGGACAGCCAATGATCCGTATGCTTCACAGTTTGATTCGATTCAGTTTGTAAAAGGGTGGTTTGACAAAACCATGCCTGACCTGAATCAGCACAATCCATTTCTGAAGAATTACCTGATACAGAACAGCATCTGGTGGATTGAATATGCAGGTTTGGATGGCATCAGGCAGGATACCCATCCATATCCCTTCAAGGATATGATGGCCGATTGGGGCAAACGCGTTTTGGAGGAGTATCCCAACTTTAACACGGTGGGTGAATGCTGGATGAACTTCCCCTCAACCGTGGCCTACTGGCAAAAGGATGCACGCAACAAGGACGGTTACAACTCCTGGCTGCCCTCAGTATTTGATTTCCCGCTCTATGATGCCATGAATAAAGCGTTCTTGGAGCCGGAAGGATGGAATGCAGGAATTACAAAGGTTTATGACATCCTTACCCAGGATTTTTCTTATCCCAATCCATCAAACATCGTGGTTTTTGCTGACAATCATGATGTGAACCGATACCTCGATTCACAAAACGACGATGTCAGGAAACTGAAGATGGCCATGGCACTTGTTTTGACTACCCGCGGAATTCCACAGATCTTTTACGGATCAGAAATCCTTATGACGACAGGCGCTGACAAGGGCCACGGGGTTATCCGCAAAGACTTTCCCGGTGGGTGGCCAGGCGATGCACGCAACGCTTTCACTGCACAAGGTCGTACAGACAAGGAAAATGACATGTTCAACTACCTCAGGAAACTGCTCAGGTACCGACAGTTGAGTGATGTGCTGAAGACGGGCAACTTCAGACATTTTATTCCGGCTGATGGAATTTACACCTATTTCAGATACAAAGAAAAGCATGCCATCATGGTGGTCATAAACAACAATGAAGAGGCGAAGACAACTGAGACCGCCAGGTATAATGAATTTTTGAAACATTACACATCAGGAACCGATGTCATGGATGGAACAACATTGAACGATCTGTCAACCTTGACCATTCCCGGAAAATCGGTGCTGATCCTGGAACTTAAGTAGGTAATAAAGTAACTGTCGTGACGCGTGACGCGTGACCAAAAATCGTAAATCAAAAATCATAAATCGAAAATCAACGAACATGTTAGGAATCCAAAAACGCCTCAGTAACCTTTTTTACATTATTCTCGGTTTGCCCAGTACGGCTATGGGTTTTGCCTTGTCGATCCAGATTGCAGTACTCAGCTGGATTTTGCGGACTAAATACAACCTGGAAATTGACCAGATCGGGATTGTGTGGGCTGCTGGTCCCATTGCCGGCATTCTTGGTCAGCCCATCATCGGGTTGATCAGCGATAAAGTATGGTTCTGGGGAGGAAGGCGTAAACCATTTATCATCATTGGAGGGATTTTGGCGGCCCTCATGATATTTGCCCTTCCCAACATCGATAAAATCAGCAATTTTTTCGGCATTGCCAGCATCATGGCCGTGGCCATCACCGTTGCACTCACGCTCGACCTCGCGATCAATATCAGTTTTAATCCCACCCGTTCGATCATTGCTGATGTTACACCCGATGGCCAGCCCCGTACCAAAGGCTATACGTGGATGCAGTCAATTTCAAACCTTTTCGGAAGCGGCGCCTATCTGATGGGGGCCCTGATCGGAAACTATTTTCTGATTTATGCCGGGGTCGTGATCGTGCTAATCTTCTCGATCGGGCCGCTTTTGTTTATTGAAGAACCTCGTTATCTGCAGGAGGAAAAGGAATCATCAAAAAAATCCAAAGGTGCATCATCCTGGACCCGATTCGGCAAATGGATTCGTCTCAACTTCTGTTCATGGGGAGCATTCAAAGCACTTGGTCCGAAATTCACAAGCGGGCTAAAAATTAACTTACTTCAATACAACCAGTTATATCGCATCTATTTTGCACATGCATTCTCATGGCTGGGAATTCAAACGATGTTCGTTTACATGTTTGCCTTTCTCGAGCAAAAATTGCCTGCCATGTCCGAGATGGCTTTGTCAGACCGTAATCAACGGCTCGGACAAATGATCGGCTGGTCATTTTTCATCCTCAATGCAGTGGGGGCCATCTGGCCTGTGGTTTTGCTTGAACCATTGAGTAAAAAAATCGGGCGTGTCAAAACCCATGCGCTCATGGTTTTCATGATGTCATTGGGATATTTTGGAATTGTATTCCTGGCAAAAAGTGAAGTCATGCTTTATTCGATGATGGTCGTCCTTACACTTGGATGGGCTGCAGTGGTAAGTCTGCCGTTTGCAATCATGTCTGAAAAGGTGGATAAGGCCCGCATGGGATTTTTCATGGGGATCTTCAACCTCTCGGTCGTACTTCCGCAACTCGTTGCAAGCTCCGTGATCGGCACCGTCATTAAAAATTCAGAAGACAAATCGCTTATCTTTATCATCAGTGGTGTATCCCTCGCCGTTTCTGCTGCGCTGTGGTTATTTGTCTCTGAAAAGCAACGATCATAATCCAAAAAACAGGCTATGCATAAAATTCTTCTTGCCATTTTTCTCATTCTTGGAATTTTCCAGGTGCAAGGACAATCCTTTGAGCAACTGATTATAAGACTCAATACTCTTCCTGAAGCCCAACGACAGGCCGTGGCCGACAGCTTCATGAGTGCCGGCCATACGTTTCCTTATGTTGAGCATGACACACTGGTACATTTCATCTATACAGCTTCAGCACAATCTGTGAAAATGGCCGGAGATGCCACCGGATGGAATCCCGATAAGGCGTTAACGCATATCGGCGGTTCCAACTTCTGGTATTACACCACGGTCTATGAGGCTGATGCCCGCCTTGATTATAAATTTGTTGTAAACGGCAGCAACTGGATACTCGACCCCAGAAATCCAAACACCTGTCCAGGTGGCTTTGGCACCAACTCTGAACTTCGCATGCCAGGTTATATGATCCCGCCTGAAATAAGCTATTACAGCAACATTCCTCATGGAATTGTAAGCGATTCGGTTTTCAACAGCTCCTTCCTTGGAAACAGCCGCCATGTGCGGGTTTATCTTCCGCCTGGTTATCCAACAGCCAACACAGCCTATCCTGTCGTACTGTTTCATGACGGGCTGGAATATCTCAGTCTGTGCAACACCGGAAACATACTTGATTACCTGATTGCACACCAGTTGATCACTCCTGTGATCGGTGTTTTTGTTCCCCCTGTTGACCGTGAGGCTGAATATGCCGGCAATAAAATTGACAAATTCACCAGTTTCATCATCCAGGAGTTGATGCCGGTGATCGATTCAAAATATAAAACAAGTGCCGACCCGTCGAAGCGCGCCATGGTTGGAGCCTCCAACGGAGGAAATATCGCACTCTACATCGGGATGAAGCATCCGGAAAAGTTTGGAAAAATTGGAGCTCAATCAAGCAATGTGCAAAACACCATCAGCTCGGTATTTTCGACCGGACCAAAGCTGAATCTGGCTTTTTACCTCGATATCGGGACCTATGATATCGACGTTTTGATCCCGATGGTCCATGGATTTCGCGATATTCTGCAGTCAAAAGGCTATTCATTGCAGTTTCAGGAATGGCATGAAGGACATAGCTGGGGAAACTGGAAAGGGCACCTTCGTCTTCCGCTGGAACAGTTTTTCCCCTATTCCAGCAGTTTGAATGTTCTCCCTGAAAAGCCTGACTTCAAACTGGAACAAAACCGTCCCAACCCCTTCCACCATGCTACCATGATTCCTTTCTCAGCACCTGTCGGATCAACTATTTTGCTAACCCTCTCTGATTTTTCAGGGCGCCTCATTGCAACACTGTTTTCCGGGAGATCAAATCAGGCTGGAAACCAAATTGAGATCACCAATCACAATTATAAACCTGGAAATTATCTGTGTACGCTCAGGGCTTATGGGTACCAGGCCAGCAGGATTATTACCATTGACGAGTGACGAATGACGAGTGACGAGTGACGAATGACGAGTGACGAATGACGAATGACGAGTGACGAATGACGAGTTGTTGTGATATAGATTTCTTCAAACCAAATATCCGAATACCATGAAACAGCTATTTCTTTTTCTGACATCAATCAGCCTTTTTGCCCTGCTTCAGGGCTGTCAATCCAATGAGGACATCCCTGTGTCGAAAGAGCCTCAAATGTTGAAACTTGCAGCTCCGATCCTGGTCAGTTCCGATTCGACGGTGATTGAGCTGTCTGACTACCTGTTAAAACCCAGCTGGATCGATTCGCTTTACATTGATCCATCGCTCAAGGCCACGATTTCGACTGATTCTTCCCAAATCGTGATCAAACCTATTGAAAGGGATTTCCCAAAACTTTCGGTGCTTAAGATTTGGTCGAAGGGTTTTTCATATTCACTTCTGCTCGAAAAATCGACCAAACTAAAATACCGGTTCACCTTCGATCCGAAGAACAAGAAATATAAACGAGTACAGATCAAAGGACAAATGAATGAGTGGAACGCTGTCGCGGGTTATCTTTTTGAAAAGGAGGGTAAATGGCACATCGACTTTCAGCTTTTTCCGGGGAAATACCAGTACAAACTCATTCTTGACGGCAAAGAAAAGTCAGATCCAACTAATCCCGACTCCGTTGGGAACAACAATGGAGGCTACAATTCCCTGTTGACACTTGGAATCCTCAATCCGTCCGGATTGCCGACTCTTTATACCTCAAAGGCGGAGAAGAGAAAAATCGTAATCGGTATAAAAAACAAAGCCGATTCCATATTGGTCTTCTGGCAGAACTACCTGCTTGATCAAAAATTCTGGAAAACAGACAGCGCCGGTATCACCATCGACATTCCGCGAAAAGCAAAGGAGTACGACCGCAGCTATGTGCGTGTTTGGGCTTATAACAAAGTGGGTATTTCAAACGAAATCCTGGTACCATTGCAGGATGGGAAGGTGCTCACGGATGCCCAAAAGCTTACCCGGACCGATCGTGAGGCGATGGTGATGTATTTCGTGATGGTTGACCGTTTTAAAAACGGCAGAAAGGAAAATGACGCCCCTGTGAAAGACAAGGAGATTGATCCCAGGGTGAATTATTTGGGCGGCGACCTTGCCGGAATCATCAGGGAAATTGAAGATGGTTATTTTACAAATTTGGGAATCAACACCTTATGGATATCCCCTGTCACCCAAAATCCGCTGGGTGGTTATGTGGAATATCCCGCACCTCACCGCAAATTTTCAGGTTATCACGGATACTGGCCTATCACGCTTACAACCGTTGATACACGTTTTGGCACCTCAGATGAAATGCACAAACTGGTCAGTGAAGCCCATGGTAAAAACATCAATGTGATCCTTGATTTTGTCTCGCACCATGTACACCAGGAATACCCTGTGCTCAAAGTACATCCCGACTGGGTCACACAACTGGACCTTCCCGGCAGGAGAAAAAACATCAGACTGTGGGACGAACAACGGCTTACAACCTGGTTTGATGTCTTCCTTCCTACCTTCGATTTAACAAAACCAGAGGTGGCCAACATGGTTTCTGATTCGGCCGCTTTTTGGATCAAGGAGTACAAAATCGACGGTTTTCGTCATGATGCGGCCAAACATGTGCCTGAATCATACTGGCGGGTGCTGAATCAAAAACTCACCCAGCAAGTGGTTATCCCTGAAAAAAGAAATGTTTACCAGATAGGCGAAACCTTCGGCAGCCGGGAATTAATCGGCAGCTATATCAATCCCGGGATGCTGGATGCCCAGTTTGAATTCAACCTATACTGGGATACCAAATCAGCCTTCGCCATAGACAATGTATCGTTCAGGGAATTAAATTATTCGCTTCAGCAAAGCTTCAATTATTACGGAGAACATAACCTGATGGGCAACATCACCGGGAACCAGGATATGTCAAGGTTTATCTCCTATGCCAGCGGGGCGCTCAGCTTTACTGAAGATGACCGGGAGGCCGGGTGGAAGCGAAACATCCAGGTGAAAGATACCGTTGGTTACCTGAAACTGGCATCCCTTGAAGCATTCAACATGACCATCCCTGGAATTCCCGTTATCTATTATGGAGATGAGTTCGGGCTGGCCGGGGCGGCTGATCCTGACAACCGCCGCATGATGAAATTCGACAGCCTCAATAAACATGAGCAGGCTCTGAAAACCACAACAGCCAAATTGGCCCATCTGCGGAATTCAAACCTGGCGCTGGTATATGGAGACTTTACCACACTGAAAGTCAGTGAAAAGGTATATGTTTACCTCAGATCCTATTTCGACAAAGCGGTGGTGGTGGTGTTCAACAAGGATAAATCAAAGCGGAAAATTGAATTCAGTTTGCCTGAACGTTACATAATGAGCAAATTTATTGCTCAATTCGGATCCTCATTCGTTCTGGAAAATGGCAAAATGAGTTTGGAACTCCCTGGTAATTCATTTGAAATTTTATCGAACTAGCCAACAACTTTAACATCGGATGTATGAAAATGCTGTCAATATTTGTTATCGGGGCCATCATGGCGATCTCTTCCTGTAAGTCGAAACAAGAGGCTGAAAGATCGGGCCCCTCTCCCCATGTTGATTGGAGCCGCAACGCGACCATTTATGAAGTAAACATCAGGCAATATACGCCGCTGGGGACCTTCAAGGCATTTGAACGGGAATTGCCCCGGCTTCAAAAAATGGGTGTTGACATACTTTGGCTGATGCCGATCAATCCGCTTGGTCAGAAAAACCGCAAGGGAAGCCTCGGCAGCTATTATTCTGTTGCCGACTATTTTGCGGTAAATCCTGAATATGGAACCAAGCAGGATTTCATTGAGCTCGTCAAAAAGGCGCATGAATTGGGAATGAAGGTGATCATTGATTGGGTGGCCAATCATACATCATGGGATAATCCGCTCATCACCAAACATCCGGAATGGTACAAGAAGGATTCGGCAGGGAATATCGTTGCACCTGTTGCTGATTGGACAGATGTTGCGGCCCTCGACTACAGTCAACCAGGATTGCGTGAATATATGGGCGATGCCCTGGCATATTGGATCAAGGAGGCTGATATCGATGGTTATCGCTGTGATGTTGCCGGTATGTTGCCTGTTGATTTCTGGAACCAGGCTATCCCGGAGATCAGGAAAATTAAACCGATTTTCATGTTGGCCGAAGAAGAGACACCTAAAATGCATGACACTGCATTTGATGCAACCTATTCATGGGGATTATTTCACGTGATGAATGGCATTGCAAAGAAAAAGAAGGGCGCAGATAAAATAGACTCCCTATTTGCCGCTGAAAGCAAGCTATATCCTGCTGATGCATTCAGGATGCGGTTCACTTCAAATCACGACGAAAATTCATGGAACGGAACCGAATACGAGCGGATGGGCGCCGGTGCACGCACCTTTGCCGTATTCACCTTTACTTTTCCCGGAATTCCGTTGGTATACAGTGGACAGGAATCGGCCATGAACAGGCGTCTCCGCTTCTTCGACAAAGACACCATCCCCTGGGGAAACTATCCGCTTGAATCGTTTTATTCGGCCCTGATGAAATTGAAGAAAACAAACGATCTTATCGCAAGTGGTGAAAGCGGCGGACAATTTATCAAAATAGCCACAGGCAATGATAAAGCGATCTATGCATTCCTGCGTAAAAAGGAGAACCGCCGGTTATTTGTCGTGCTCAATTTCTCTGATGCAGACCAGAAGACACAATTCAAAGGAAGTGAATTCACCGGGAAATACCAGGAGCTCTTCACAGGCCGGAAGATTGAATTTAAAGCCGATGATAAAATCACCTTGACTCCCTGGCAATACCTGGTTTATCTATCAGAATAGATCAATTTTCCAGCCCTGTCACGCACCGGTCAAGGCCGCTTATGCAGTGACAGGGCTTCCAATGCCAGGGCATAAAAAAAAGAGGATGTTCGAACGAACATCCTCTTTTTTTTCCGGTGATACCGGTTATCAGACTACTTCGCTTTAATGGTATATTTCATCGTTGCGAGGTTGAGTGAAATGTTATAGGTTCCATTTCCCGGAGAGACGATGTTCGAAGGATCCGGAACGCTTTCAGTTGGCCGGTAAACCAGCGGTCCATCACTGGATGTGCCCGTGGCATCCGTTCCCCATTGAGGAGCCCAACCCGTGGTAGTTTCGAGAAATTTCAATCCTCCGGCCTTCAGTGTGGTGGTGAGGGTAAAAATACCCGGTGAAACCTTGGTGAAGGCAATGCCATTGGCAGGCGTCCATCCGGCATCGCAACCATCGCCAACCAGGTAAAGTTCAGAGGAGGTCCAGGCAATTGAATAGGTCATAAGGGCTGTATCAGCTACAATCCGGTAGTCTCCTTCAAGAGCCGGTGCCGGGATAGCAGGTGGATCAGGAACAGCTTCAGTAGGCCTGTAAACCAGAGCTCCTGCTTCGCTGGTACCTGCAGCATCCGTTCCCCACTGTGGAGCCCATGCGCCAAGGTCGGCGATGAATTTAATGAACATATCGGTACCAGCTTTCAGATGTTCGACAATTGCAAACTCTCCTGCTTCTCCGATGTGTGTCATTTCCAGCGCTTTTTTATTGTCCCAGCCTGCCGATGTAGCGGCACCCAACAGATAAATGGGTGATACGATCACGACTGAAGAATAAGGAGTTATATCAAGGGTAATCACTGCAGAAACATTGTTGGTAGCAGGATTATTGTCAGATAAAGATGCTCTTACCCTGAACTGAAAAGTGGAGAGTTTATCTCCCTCACCTCCATAAGGTCCAACAATGATGTCATTCATAGAACTTACGGCAATCGCAAACGTTAAATCCTGTGAAGATTTAAGGGTCCTGGGCTTAACGAAATTGCCACCCATCGTATCCATTTCAAGAACATAGGTAGGGGGAACAATATCCGTAAGGTTATAGTTCGCGGTTGTCCAGGTAAAGGTACACATCAGGGAATCCTTTTTTTCCTTGGTCAGGATGAAGCCGGAACCACTGGTCGGAGCGGTTATTGAAGCAGCATTGAAATAAGATAAAACAACTTTGGTTTCATCCTTTTTACATGAATACAGGCTCAATAAACCGAAGACCAAAATCAATATTGATAGTTTTTTCATATTCTATAGATTTTAAAAATATTAATATCCTAGATTTTGTTTAAGGTTTGAGTTTGCAGAGACGTCGGATGATGGTATCGGGAAAATATTATAGATACTCGAAGTTGAAACACCTGCGGCAATTCCACCTTTCCAGGGCCACACATAGTCACTGGTGCTGAATTTACCATAACGGATGAGGTCAGTTCTGCGGTGACATTCCCAGTAAAGCTCACGGGCTCTTTCGTCGAGGATGAAATCAAGGGTCAATTGATTTGCAGCAATGTTTCCACTTGCATTTCCATAAGCCCGGGTTCTGATTTCATTGACAAAGTTCAACGCAGTACCTTCATCTCCGCCGCTGCCACCTCTTTTAACAGCTTCAGCATACATGAGATAAAAATCAGCCAGACGGAACATGGGGAAGTCGGTGTCAGGATAGGTCAGATCCTGACCATTGGCACCACTGCTGGTTTTGTTTTTGAACTTCATGACGGCATATCCATCATTAAATGATCCGATGTCTACAATTTCCAAATTTTGGCCATCAGTCCAGAACATCGCGCGTTTGTCAAGCAGCAGGCTGAATTTATTGACAACTGCACTCGTGGTGCGAAGTCCGCCCCAGCCACCGTCGATTCCAAAATCACCAGGTACCATACTTCCGCCAACTCCGGCGTGAATGATAAAGGTAGTGCCTCCCCATGTGCGGGTCTTAAGTCCGTCGAAGTTGATGCTGAAGATAATCTCAGGATTGATATTATTATCTGCCAGGAAGATGTCTTTATACTCACTGCTCAATGTGTATCCAGCGTTGATAATATTGTTGCAATAGGTCAGACATTCAGTATATTTATTTACCGATGCGTAAACCTCAGCATTCAGATACAATTTGGCAAGCAAAGCCCAGGCGGCTGATTTATCTGCACGGCCATACTCATTTTGGCGGGCATCGGCTAACAATGGTTCAATGGCGAGGAGCTCTTTTTCAACATAGGTAAAAAGAGCTGCGCGGTTGATTTGTGAAGGAAAGAACTTTCCAACGGGATCATTTTCTGTAACAAACGGAACATTTCCAAACAGGTCGAGGGCATGATAATAACTAAGCGCACGTAAAAACCTCGCTTCAGATCTGAATTTTACAATCATGGCTCTGTCATTGCCAGTGAAACCACGCTCATCGAGTTTGGCTTCTGAAGATTCACGGATGAATTCATTGCACTGGCTGATCTGGAAGAAAATCCTGTAGTACATGGCAGAGATAAACACATCGCCTGATCCCCATGCTTGATAATGGAAATCTTTAATGGTCTGGTCATTCCAGCCAATCACTGCTTCGTCGGTGGTTAATTCCTGATGATACCAATACGCACGAAGGTATTCACCGAATCCTTCATCGATGCCGCTGATATCGGGATTGCCGGCTGCTCCTTGCTGACCGGATACTGAAAGACCTGCATAGGTTTTTGCCAACACTTGTTTATATCCGGCAATGGTCTGATAAACATTGGCTGAGGTCATATCACGGGGGTCAATGGGCAACGTATTCAGATCCTTGGTACATGATCCAAGAAACAAGGTCGTTGCCAAAACCACGAATGTTATCTTAAATATTCTTTTCATTTTTTTCAATTTTAAAAGTTTAGAACGACAGATTTACACCCAAAACAAACACCCTTGATCTGGGATACATATTGTTGTCAATACCCACCGATGAGCCCAGGTTGACTTCAGGATCGAGTCCTTTGTAGTTGGTTATCGTGAAGACATTGTTAACAGTTGCCGATACACGGAGGCCGAGGGTATTCTTAACCAGATTACCAAAATCATACGCCAAGGTCAGATAATCCAATTTGAAGAAAGAGGCGTTCTGAACATAATAATCCGACAGGAATTGATTGTTCACAAAGTTGACATCAAACACATCGGAGGTCACATTGCCCAAATAGGGTCCTTCAGGACGGTAAAGGTTGGAGTAGACACCCCGGAATGAGGAGACGTTGTTATAAATATAGTTTCCGACGGCTGCGTGGCCAGCTGCTGCAAGGCTGATCTTCTTATAAGCCAGAGAAGTCGAAACACCGTATGTCGTAGTAGGATTTGCTGATTTATAATGATACCGGTCAGCATCGGTAATTTTTCCATCATGATTCCTGTCGGCATACATTCCTTCGATCGGTTTATCATTGGCGTCATACACCTGCTGGTAAACATAGAAAGAATTCATTGCGTAACCTACGCTCTGGATCTGAACCGTATTTCCAACACCTCCACTGATTCCACCAACAAGGATCCCTGCATAATTTGGATCATCATTCACAGTCAGCTTGGTAATTTCATTTTTATAAATTGTTGCGTTGAAATTGAGGTCCCATTTCCAATCTTTGGTGGCGACAACCTTCAGGCCAAGATTGAATTCCCAACCTCTATTGGTCATATTGCCAATGTTTGTCCAAACATAGTTTGATAGATTGGTACCGGCTGGTATTGGAACATAACAAAGCATATCGGTGGTATTACGGATATAATAATCGATTGATCCCGTGATACGGTCATTGATAAAACCGAAGTCAAGTCCGATGTTGGAAGTCGTGGTGGTTTCCCATTTCAGACCAGCATCGTAAGCATTCGCACGCAGTGTTGTATAAAACAAATTGCCAAACTGATATTGGGCATACTGGTCGCTGGCAGTGTAAGTGGCCAGTGAAGGATACCAGTTATCGCCTAGATCCTGTTGTCCGGTTTGACCCCAGCCAAGTCTCAGTTTTAACTGAGAAACAACCTTTGAATTTCTGAGAAAGACTTCGTCATTGATTTTCCATGCTAAAGCAACGGATGGGAAAATTCCCCAGCGGGTATCTTTGGAGAATTTGGATGAACCATCATCACGGACAGTAACAGTCAACAGATAACGATTGGCCAGTGTATAGTTCAAACGGCCGTAAAATGAAACCAGGTAGTATTCTCTCTTTGCCTGTACATCCTGCGTTCGGGCTGGATCGCCGGCAACATTGCTATTGTGATTGTTGGCTTCAAAATAGAACTTTTGCCATGAATATCCAGCCATGACATCAAACTTGCTCTTGATTGCTTTAACCTCTTTTACATAGTTGAGATAAAAATCGAGAACCTGGTTGTTTTTCTTCTGATCATAGCTATTGTTTGTACCACCGGCTGTATAAACCCAGGGTGCATTCGCGGGAACATAAACTGTTCCGTTGCTCTTTGAGTAATCAATACCAAGATTCAAGACGGCACGCAAATCGGGAAAGAAATGCATTTTATAATCAAGCTGAACATTCCCAAGAAACCTGTTAACCGTTGATTTGTCATCCCTCATCTGGAGCAGAGCTACCGGGTTGGCAGCGCCCTGGCTAACAGGCAGTGTATCTCCGGATTGCAGCCAGGCCCAATAACCGCCAAATTTGTTGTTGGCAGTTACCGGCTTGGTGGGGTCAAAGCTGATGGCGGCGTTAATTGCGCCATTATCTGCAAACTTATTCTTTTCGTTCAGGTATTTTGCATTCACGTTAACCTTCAGATAATTTTTGAAGAAAGCGGGATTGAGATTCAATCCAACCGATGTTCTTTTCATGTTATCGGTTTTCAAAATACCATCCTGGTAGAGGTACCCGACTGAAAGGCGGTAGGGCATCGTACTTATGGCCCCGCTGATAGCTATGTTATGATCTGTGCTGATGGCGCTCCTGAAAATTTCATTCTGCCAGTTTGTACTGTTAACAGAATCGAGCAGACCCAGCACGGCCTGGTTTCCGGCGTAACGCTGTTTTACCAGGCTGCGGTATTCATCAGCTCCGAGAACACTGATCGTTTTGGGAACCGTGGCAACCGAAATATTTCCGGAATACTCAACACCAATTTTTTTACTGCCGGGAACACCTTTCTTGGTGGTAATAAGAATGACCCCGTTGGAAGCACGTGATCCGTAAATCGCGGTCGCAGAAGCATCCTTTAGGACAGTATAGGTATCGATATCATCCGGATTGATCATACTCAAACTTCCACGGGCACCTGCAGTTCCTGTATTGTCGACAGGGACCCCGTCAATAACGATCAACGGGTCGTTTGAAGCATTGAGTGATGAACCACCACGGATACGGATAACTGCATCCCCACCGGGTGCACCACCCAAGGTCGTAACCTGGACACCGGGAATTCGGCCAACAATGGCCTGCTGCGGGGAGGAAATCTGGCCCTGGTTGAAACTTTTACTGTCAATGGCTGTGACGGATCCGGTCGCATCACCTTTTTTTACACTACCATACCCGATTACAACGATTTCATTCAGGCTACTCACTTTCGTCGCCAGCACAACATTCACTTTTTTATCTCCTGCGGCGGTAACTTGTTGTGTCTGATAACCAACGTAAGAGAAAACCAGAATATCTCCCGCCTTTGCTTTAATCGAATAGTTACCATCAATATCGGTAACTGCGCCAAGCGTTGTGTTTTTAATAACAACGGTAACTCCGGGGATAGAACTTCCGTCTGCCGCATCTGTCACTTTTCCGGTCACAGAAATTTCCTGTGCATGTATCACCGATGCATAGGCAACGGCGACGAAAAGAAACAGATAACGCAACCATAGTACACGTTTCTTCATAAATTTAGTTTTTGCAAGTTTAACATTCCGTTAATTGATTTTATTGAAATTTATTTAATATAGAAGTTTATATACTGCTGTGCAAATTAACAAAAATTTAACATGGCGGAAAAGATAGTTTTATCATTTTTTTAAAGAATTACAGCGAATAATTGTAAGGTTCTGCTAAAGTAATGCATTTATAAAAACTCAATTGTATTTGATCTGCACTTTTTACTGTAATTCAATGAACTACATATGTGCGAACCAGATTAAAGTACTGCGCCAATGGCATAACATATCAACGTACAATTATTCGCTGATTGGTACGTGCAGCAATCCTTTCCACAATTTTGATTTACATTTTCGAATCAACATAAAAAATAATATCATTGTTATCAGTTTCAGGTGTAATTTTGTCAGACCTTGTACAACAAAAAAAGAATGCCAGCGAAATTGCTGGAGAAACCCATTCAGAAGAAGCATGGACAAATGGTTTTCAATTCCAACGAATTTTTTTATGAAACGAACCTGTTTTTTCCTGACCATTGTTATGGTTTTCAGTCATTGCGCTTTTACGCAAAATAAAAGCAACAGCACCTCTTTTAATGAACCGCCTGCATGGTCAAAGCGTGTAATATGGTACCAGATTTTCGTAGAGCGATTTTACAATGGCGATAAAACCAATGATCCTCTGGCGGAAAACATCACGATGCCACCAGTCAATATGAGTGCTCCTGACGGGTGGGCCGTTTCTGACTGGACACAGGATTGGTACAAACCGGAAGACTGGGCGCTGAAGACAAGCAAAAATTTTGGAGAGATAGCGCAGTACCGGAGGTTTGGCGGCGACCTGCAGGGAGTGCTTGACAAGCTGGATTACCTTCAGAATCTTGGCATCACCGCCCTTTTCATGAATCCGTTGAATGATGCGCCATCATTACATAAATACGATGCCCGCAACTACCATCATATCGATGTAAACTTTGGCCCCGATCCGACAGGTGACAATAAAATCATTTCCTCGGAAAAGCCCAATGATCCTTCAACCTGGAGATGGACCTCGGCGGACAAGCTGTTCCTGAAGCTGGTTTCAGAGGCGCATAAGCGAGGGATAAAGATCATCATGGATTATTCATGGAATCATACGGGTGTTATGTTCTGGGCATGGCAGGACATTATGAAGAATCAGGAAAAATCGGTATATAAAGAATGGTATGCCATAAAATCATTCGATAATCCCAATACCCCTGAAAATGAATTTTCCTATATCGGCTGGGCAGGCGTGAGCAGCCTTCCGGAACTGAAAAAGGTAAATGTCACAACCTTGCGGGTTAGCGGCTATCCTTACGAAGGAGATATCAATGATGGCGCCAAACAGCATATTTTTGCGGTTACAAAAAGATGGCTGGCCCCGGATGGAGATACTTCCAGGGGCATTGATGGATTCAGGCTGGATGTGGCCGATCAGATCGGACTTGTCTTCTGGCGCGATTTTCGGAAATTCGTGCGTTCCATCCAACCTGATGCCTATCTCGTTGGTGAGATCTGGTGGGCACAGTGGCCAAACAAACTAATGGATCCCGTCCCCTACACCCGTGGCGATATTTTTGATGCAGTGATGTTTTACCAGGTATATAAACCTGCCAGGTATTTCTTCGCTGTAAACGATTTCAGCATCGATGCTAAGATGTTCAGGGACAGCCTTGAATACCAATGGAGCAGACTGCCGGCCTCTTCCCGCTATGCGATGATGAATGTTTCTTCCTCGCACGATTCGCCCCGCCTGCTGACCGATTTTTACAACCCGAACAAATACAAATTCAACGCAAATCCAAATGATGATCCTGTTTATAAAACAGGAAAACCGGACGTAGAAACATACCAACGGCTTCGGCTATATTTGGTTCATGAATTTACAACGATTGGCGCTCCCCAAATCTGGAATGGAGAAGAAATGGGAATGTGGGGTTCCGATGATCCCAATTGCCGCAAACCCCTGTGGTGGAAAGAATTCACGTTTGAACCCGAAACCCGCACCAATTTTCAGCCAGGGGTAAAATCATTCGATCCTGTCGGGTTTAACCAACAGCAGTTTGACTGGTATCAGAAACTTATCCGGATCAGAAGTGAAAATCCAGTGCTATCGAACGGAGAAATTGCTTTCCTTACAGCTGAAGGCAAAAATTTTGCTTACAAACGGTTTGATTCTGAAAATGAAATCCTTGTTATGTTCAACCTCGGGCAAAAAAAAGAGAAATTTAACATTCCGGGAAGTTCCGGCTATATCGACCTGCTGTCGAACAGACCCATCAAAGGTTCAACCATCATGCTCGAACCTTTGACTTCGGTAATTCTAAAAAAAATAAAATAGGTAAAAACCAACAAAATGAAATTGATAACATGTTACGTTTTGTTTGCCTTGATATGCTCCCCCTTTCATGCAAATGCCCGGGAGGTAGTTTTGCTGCAGTCAGGCTGGAAATTTGCCAAAGGATCAAACAATAACGCCTGGCAGGTGAAATTCGATGATTCGAAATGGGAGCAGATTTCGATTCCTCACGATTGGGCTATTTCTGGTCCGTTCATTAAAGACGGAGATGGAGATACCGGCAAATTACCATGGAAAGATGAGGGCTGGTATCGGAACACACTGAAAATACCCTCAAACTTTGCCGGGAAAACGGTTTACCTTCTATGCGATGGCATCATGTCATCACCTGAAATTTACATCAATGGTAAGCTTGCAGGAAAATGGGATTATGGATACAATTCATTTTACCTGAATGTGACCGGGCTTGTCGAACCGGGCAAGGCAAACATGCTGGCCATTCATGCCGATACGCGCAATCACGATAGCCGGTGGTACCCTGGCGCGGGTATCTTCCGGAAAATCCAGTTGATTGTTGTTGAGCCGGTCCATGTGGGCCTATGGGGCACCTCTGTCACCACACCCGCTGTGGATCAATCGAATGCTGATGTCAGGGTCGTCAATACGATTGTCAATGACTCAAAAAACATGGCCGAAAGGGTGAAGGTGGAATGCATCATTCTTGATCCATCCGGAAAAGAGATCGCCGCCAAAACGGTTCTGACCGACATCCCTGCGAATGGGAGTAAGGCGTGTGAAATGTTGATCCCAGTTGACAATCCTGATCTATGGGATGTGAACCACGGAGCGCTTTATTCGGTAAAAACATTGGTCACCAGTGACCATGTTGTTACCGATCAATCCATCACGCCTTTCGGAATCCGTACGATCGGGTTCACACCGGATGATGGGTTTCACCTCAATGGCCGAAGGGTTCAGCTCAAAGGTGTTTGCCTGCACCATGATCTTGGCCCCCTGGGCGCTGCATTCAATTACCGGGCCATGCAACGCCAGCTGGAAATGCTGCAATCGATGGGATGCAACGCCGTGAGGACCAGCCACAACATCCCCGCACCTGAACTGCTGGATCTGTGCGACAAGATGGGCATCCTGGTCTTCAATGAGGCATTCGACAAGTATGACCGGAAGGCCGACATCAGTGACACGACCAATTTTGAAATATTCGCCGACCGGAACCTCCGGAATTTTATCTTGAGGGATCGCAACCACCCCAGTGTGTTTATCTGGAGTGTGGGAAATGAAATGGGCGATGTGCAGTGGGATTTAAACAATGGTTTTCAGCGGATGAATACCATGCTGAATCTGGTGCGGAAATACGATCCGACCCGGCCTCTCACCATGGTCTGCGACAGCCGGAAAAGCGCCGAAAAGAGACATTTCGATTTTTATGATGTTCATGCCTGGAATTATGGGCGCCGCTATGATCTGGCCCGTGAACTGGAACCAAAGAAATCGGTGATCATCAGCGAATCAGCCTCCACCGTAAGCACCCGGGGCTTCTATGAGCTGCCCCTTCCTTCAAAGAAGACTGATTTCACCAATTCATTGCAGGTGAGTTCCTACGATTTAAATGCCCCTGCATGGGCTGAAATTGCCGATGATGATTTCATGTGGCAGCAGGAAGATACCTATGTTGCCGGTGAATTTGTCTGGACCGGCTTTGATTATCTGGGCGAACCGACTCCATACAACAATACCTGGGCGAAAGAGAACGGACTTTCAGATGAAAAAGCCGCCCACAGTTCCTATTTCGGAATTATCGACCTGTGCGGTATTCCTAAGGACCGGTATTACCTTTACAAAAGCTACTGGAACCCGGATCTAACCACGGTTCACATTCTGCCCCACTGGAACTGGCCCGGAAAAGAGGGAACGAACATCCCGGTGTTCGTTTACACAAACGGCGACTGTGCCGAACTGTTCCTGAACGGAACATCTCTTGGAAAAAAATGCAAGCTCCCCGGCGCTAAAAATTCCGTGGAAAGGTTCCGTCTCATGTGGAAGAATGTCAACTACCAGCCCGGAACGCTGCAGGCCGTCGCTTTCAGAGATGGAAAAGTCATCGGTGAAACTAGTATGAAAACAACCGGGGAGCCCCTCCGCTTAAGGCTGACCCCCGACCGCCGAACCATCAGGGCCGACGGGAATGACTTGTCGTACATTCTGATTGAAGCACTGGACAAGGAGGGGAATCCATGCCCCCTGACAGATAACCTGGTCGATTTAAAAATCTCCGGTCCGGGAATGATAGCCGGAGTAGGAAATGGCAACCCGCAGTCGCTCGAATCGTTCCAGGCAAGCCAGATTCACCTTTTTTACGGGAAGGCCATGCTGATCATCCGGTCGGATCAAAAAAAAGGAACTATCGGGATCAATGCTACCAGTTCAGGGTTAGTAAAAGATATGATCATCGTTAAAGCGGAATGATCCTCCCCTGGTTCGGATTTATAGTCATCTTCCATTGGTACATGATGAATTTAAACCCTTTAATGCCGAAAAACATACAATAGCGTGACTATTGTATGAAATTATTCTTATTTTTGCGTTGTTTTTACAGAAAACAATCAGTATCTCCACCATTTTGCTTCAATGATTTTTTGCCTAGTAGTCTCAAATTCCAAATAAATATGAAAAGAAAAATACAACTGAAGTTGAAAAAATTATTTTTTATTTTCCTTTTAGTGAGTGGTTCACTGGGGTTGAATGCTCAGAATCTTGATATCACCGGAGTTATATCCGAAAGTGGTACCGGGGAATTACTTGTCGGTGCAACTATTCTGCAAAAAGGAACAACCAATGGAACTGTTTGCGATGTGATGGGCAAATATAAAATCAGCGTTCCAAAAGGATCTACATTAAAGTTTTCGCTTATCGGATACGTAACGCAGGAGGTAGTCGTTGAAAAAGCAGGCCCCCTCGACATCTCATTGCTGGTACAAATAACGACCCTCGATGATGTGATTGTTATCGGTTACAGCACCCAAAAGAAAACAGACAAAACAGGCGCTGTGAGTACTGTTAAATCTGACGATCTGAACGGCGGAGTCATAACCAATCCCATCCAGTCATTGCAAGGGAAAGCGGCAGGGGTTCTCGTAACCAAGAAGGGAGGAGACCCAAGTGAAAATTACTCGGTGCGAATCCGCGGAGCCTCCGGATTTAGCTCCAACACGCAACCTTTGTATGTCATCGATGGCATTCCGGGCGTTGACCCCAATATCGTTTCTCCCGATGATATTGAATCATTCAACATTCTTAAAGACGCAGCATCTACTGCTATTTATGGTTCCAGGGGATCGAACGGGGTTATCATCATCACAACAAAAAAAGGAAAAAAAGCAGGTCCTGCCGTTGAAGGAGATAAGACTGACGGGTCATTCACCAACATTGAATTCAACAGTCAGATATCCATTGAACAGGTGTCAAAAAAACTGAATGTACTCAGTTCGACCCAGATGCGTGATTTCGCAAACACCCTATTTCAGAAGGCTGTGATCACACATCCAAACTGGACTGTTGACAGTGTTTTTATTGATGGCGGAGCAAATACCGACTGGCAAAACGAGATTTACAGAACCGGTATTGCCACAACCAACAGTCTGAGTTTTTCAGGCGGCAACAAACACAACTCCTATTTGGCCTCCGTCACCAACTCCAACTGGCAAGGGACCATGAAAGGAACCGGAAAAGAACAGACCACCGCCCGCATCAGTGTTACTCAAAAGGCGCTTAAGGACCGTCTCACCCTGGCCGCCAACATCATGGGAGCCTTTGAGAAAAACGATTATGAAAATTATGGCGGCTGGAATAAAGATGACATTATTTACCAGGCCATTTCAAGAAATCCGACCGACCCTGTTTACACTCCTACCGGAGGATACTATCAATCGTCGCGCGTTTATAATTATGAAAATCCGATCGCCATCATCAATGAAGTCACCAATAACAGAAGTGCCAAAAAATTTCTGGGTGGTTTAAAAGCTGATTTCGAAATCATCGATGGCCTGGTTGCCAGTGTGAATATCGGTTATATCCATGATGACAATACCACCAACTATTTCAGGCCGGCCAACTTATACTCCTCTGCCGACAATGGTTACGGAAAAAAACAGTACAATTCCAACACCCAGAAACTGATTGAAATAACCGCTCTTTATTCTAAAAATTTCAAGGAAAAACACAATTTAAATGCCCTCCTGGGTTATTCATGGCAGGAATCGGTTTACAGCGGTTTCTTTTCGCAAGGAGGAGATGCCCAATCTACCTATGCAGGCCCTGACAACCTTGCAGTTATGAACGATGTGAAATGGGGTGATATCGGCTCGTGGAAAGGCCAGTGGAACCTGATCGGATTTTTCGGACGCGTTCAATATAATTTTGACAGCAGGTACTTTATATCGGCATCTTTACGCAGGGACGGCTCTTCGAAATTTGGCTCCAATAATAAATGGGGATGGTTCCCGACCACAGCCATCGGCTGGAGCCTGGATCAGGAAAAATGGCTGAAGGGTGTAAAATGGCTGAATCAATTGAAATTACGTGCCAGTTATGGAATTTCAGGTAACCAGGAAATCGGCGAATACCGGAGCATGGTCCTATGGGAGCCAAGCGGAAAAGCGGTTAACCCGGAAACCGGAAAAGAGGTCATCACCTTTAAACCGGCATGGAATTCAAACCCCAATCTTAAATGGGAGTCGACATCTGAGGTGAATGTAGGTCTCGATTTTGCCTTTTTCAACAGCAGGTTAAGCGGCAGTCTTGAAGTTTATTATAAGATTACCTCAGACCTGTTGGGTGAATACACCGTTCCGGTTCCACCGAACCTTGCATCTAAAACTTTTGCCAACTCAGGCTCCATGTCAAATAAAGGGATCGAGCTTTTTATTCAGGCGTATCCTATCACGACATCCAAATTCACCTGGAAGACAAGCCTCACGGTCTCCTCCAATAAAACTGAAATCCTTGATCTTGGAGAATATTTCAATGAGCAGGATGGCGTAAGAAAAGAGGGCTACATTTCGGGCCGCGGCATGGTGGGTGAAGAATATTATGTAACCGGCATCATGGTTGGCCAGGAGGTCGGCTCTTTTTATCTTCCTACCTATGTTACCATGAAGGATGGCATTTTTATCTATAAATCGGCCACGGGCGGTTACACCGACAAACTCAGCGAAGCTGAAAGAACCGTAGTGGCCACGGCTGCACCCAAAGTTGAATTGGGCTGGTCAAACCTTCTGACCCTTGGCAAGCACTGGTCGCTCGATTTTGCGCTACGTGCCTGGATCGGGAATCATGTGTACAACGCCACTGAAATGTTTTTTGACAATCCCGGAAATCTCCCTTCGCTTAATGCGTTACCGCAGGCCATCGACTGGTACAACCAGGGCCGTGTCTCCGGGGCATCTATTGCCGACATCTATGTTGAGAATGCCTCTTTCCTGAAACTGGATTACATTTCGCTCTCTTATGATTTCAATGTATCAAAGATTTCCTGGCTCAAGAAGCTTTCACTGTACGTGTCAGCAAATAACGTGTTTACCATCACAGGTTACTCCGGCGTGGATCCGGAAACCACAGTGAACGGATTGTCATTTGGCATCGATCAATACAATGTTTATCCCAAAACCCGCGCTTATACTGCTGGTGTAAAGGTTATTTTTTAATTCTATCGGACTATGAAAACAAGATATTTTTTCCTTTTCGCTATTACAATTGCACTTTTTTCATGTACCAAACTTGATGAAAAAGTGTACGATAAAATCCCGGGAACACTCTATCCTGAAAATGCGAACCAGGTCGCCAACCTGAGTGTGGAAGCATATACCAAACTCAGACCCATGGCTGATGACGAAGGATGGTGGTTCCTTGCACAGGAGATCTCCTCCGATGAACTTTGCGGCCCCACACGGGGAGCCGACTGGTACGATGGCGGAAAGTGGGTGAATATGTATCAGCATACCTGGTCGAACGACGATGAAGGCGTGAACCGGATGTGGAGTGCATTTTGGACAGGGATCACCACCTGCAATCAGGTACTTGATATGATGCATGAACTGCCGCAGAATGCCGCTTTGCTTGCAAAAATGAAAGAGGTGGAGGTACTGCGCTCATTTTATTATTACCTGCTGATGGACAATTATGGAGACGTCCCCTATCTGACCAGCGCGAAAAATGCTCCTGCCCTACCCTATAAGCTTAAACGGGCTGTGGTTTTCGATAGCCTTGTCAGCTCCATTAAATCCGCACTTCCCAGTTTAAAGAGTTCCGACAACAAATTCATGGCCACGAAATACATGGCTTATGCCATGTTGACTAAACTTTACCTCAATGCCCAGGTTTACACAGGAACCCCCAGGTGGGCCGAAGCAAATACTTACTGCGACAGCATCCTTGCAGGCCCCTATGCCATGGAAGCAAATTTTCTCGCACCTTTTTTGACCAATAATCAGACCTCCAAGGAGCTCATTTTCGCCATCCCTTACGATGAAAATAATTTCCAGGGATTCCGCCTTCACATGAGGACTTTGCACTATCAGCACAACCTGCGTTTTGATATGCCCGTGGGGCCATGGAATGGTTTTGCTGTTGTTCCATCTTTTTTCGACACCTATGAACTGACAGACAAGAGAAGGGATGGTTACCACATTTTCGGTCCGCAATATGCAAGTTCCGGCGCTGAGATCCTCGATGGGGAAACCAAGCTCCCCCTTGATATTGATCCCCATCTTCCGGGTTTAATCATGGATGCCACCAACTTCACTCCAACACAGATCAGGACCACCGGAGCACGGGTTGGAAAATATGAAATAAAAATGGGGGCGAAAGAAAATTTAAGCAACAAATTCCCGTTATTCAGAATCACTGATTTCTATCTGATCAAGGCTGAGTTAGCCATTCGGCTGGGAGGAAACGGCGATGAATGGATCAATCCCATCCGTGCCAGAGCCGGAGTTGATGAATGGAGCGGAACCACGCTGGTTCAGTTGCTGGCTGAACGTGGACGCGAATTGTATTGTGAGGGACACCGCAGACAAGACCTGATCAGGTTTGGCAAATATAAAGACGCATGGTGGGAAAAACTGGCGCATGGCGATGAAAGAAACACCTTCCCTATTCCCAAATGGGCTACAGATGCAAATCCGAATTTATTGTTAAATCCATAAATACCAAGTTGTTAAGTTTAACCCATTACTAATTTAAATTAAATCTCTATGAAAAATTTGATGATGAAAATTTCGACAATGCTGGCGATGGTTGCAATCTTTGCCCTCATTGTTGGTGTCAGTTCATGTAAAAAGGATGCTGACCCCGTACCTGATCCCGTTATCGTGCTTGATGGTTATTACATCACGGGCGCTGTAACAGCTTATGCCGACTTTAATGCCAATGCCATGATGAAGGCTACCCGCAACGAAGTCACCCAAACCGATCGTGCCTCCTTGCTGGAACTTTATATACCAATCAAAGCGGGTGCCGCAGGATTCAGTATTGTAAAAGTTGCCGGTTCCGCAAGAACAACGTTCGGCCCTATGATTGGATTTGGTGTTGTTGAATTTCCTACCGCTGATGAGCCCAAACTTCCATTCCAGCGCGGTGGTGTTTCCGGAACAAGTACGACCAAATTCACCGTTCCTGAAGATGGATTCTATCACGTTGTTTTTGACTATACCCTCAATGTAGCTGCTATTATGCGTGTACAATGGGGCGTTATTGGTGCAGCTACGCCCAATGGCTGGGGATCATCAACCGATCTGCCCGAATCAGCATTTAACGCTACCTCGATGTCGTGGACCATTACCGACATGGTAATGACCAAGGCTGACTTCAAATTCCGTTATTCAAACGGCTGGAAAGTCGAATTGGATACGCTCGATGCCGACCCACTTAAATGGGTAAAGGTGAATACAAACTTTGGCGGTGCCGCTGGTGCACTCGTTCCGGGTGGAGCCAATATTACAAATGCTGATCCTGGTTATTACACTGTTAAAATGGCCTATACCTTAGGCAGCGGCTATGTAGCCACCCTCACCAAAACCGGTGAATTGAATGTAAAAGATTACACCAACACAGAATTAGGTCTCGTCGGCGACGGTTTATTCGTTGATGGAGTTCAGCAAACCTGGGATGTAACCATCATGGTAGGCAAACCGGTTGTTGAAAACGTTACGAATTATACCTGGACATACAACCAGGTGGAAGTTAAAACGGTTGGTTCCTTCAAAATCAGAGAAGGTCAGGACTGGACCAAGAAGAGCATTGGATACAACGATGTTACCATGGCCGGTCTGGCTGCTGATAAATTCGGGACAAACGGTGACGGAAATTTCGTTCCGCTGGTTGATGGTAAATATGATATGGTTCTCAAAATTGACGCGGTAACCGAAAAATATACCTTCACAGTCAATCCTGCCGGCGGAGCCCCTGAAATGTACATGCTGGGCGATGGCTGTTCTGCAGGATGGGATAATTCAAAAGCCCTTCCGATGATCGGAACCAATGGCATCTACACCCTTACAACCACCCTGGGTGCCGCGAAATCGATCAAGTTCATTACGACCCTGGGTCAATGGGCTCCTATGTACGGAACGGATGCTGCCGGCACAAGCACTGGCGGAAACCTGGTTTACCGTGCTACTGAATCTGATCCCGATCCAGCAAGTCTCCCAACACCTGCAACTGAAGGCAAATATGTTGTAACCATCAACATCAATACCCTTACCTACACCATTGCTCCTGCATTGTATATGCTTGGTGATGGCTGTGCTGCTGGCTGGGATAATACTGCTGCCCTTCCTATGGGTGGCGGCGGCAACGGAATCTATACGCTCACAACCACACTTGGTGCTGCGAAATCGATTAAATTCATCACCACCCTGGGTGCATGGGCTCCGATGTACGGAACCAACGCCTCCGGAACAAACACCGGTGGCCCGCTGGTTTTCCGGCCTACCGAAGGTGATCCTGATCCTTCAAATATTCCTACACCTGCAACTGAAGGTAAATATATCGTAACAGCTGATATTACTTCTCTTACCTACACCATTGTAGCTAAATAATAACTACTGATCCGTTTTGCCGAACAGGCAGAAACGGTGAACGGGAGGGTGTCTCATTAAATTGAGACACCCTCTTTTTTTCGTTTTTCCTGTAACCTGTGATGGACGGGCTCAACCCAACGAAAACCCTCCGAACTATTTAAATACATTCTAACTTCGTTATGTTGCACCTGACCATTCGAAAATATTTCTTTATTTTGCATCCTTAAGATACCACAGGCCCCTTGAACATTTTAATCGGGATAGACGATACGGATAACCTTGAAACCCGGGGTACGGGTCATCATGCCCGCATGCTGGGCCATTCCCTTACAGCAGCCGGGTTGTTTGAGATGCGGTCAGTCACACGACACCAGTTGCTTGCCGACCGGAGGATCCCATTTACTTCCCACAACAGCAGTGCCTGCCTGGCTGGTACCTGCACAGGCAAATTGGACGATCTCATCAGCCATGCAAGGGATTTTCTGATACGAGAAAGCGCGTTCGATTCAGATGCAGGATTATGCGTTGCAATGGAGGATGAAGTAACCCCTGCCATTATTGACTTTGGAAACAGGGCCAAACATGAAATTCTGACCATCGGGGATGCGTATCGCATGATCATAAACACCAACCTATATCTTGAAGGTTTCCTGAATGCAAAAATCGGGGTGATCGGATCTCTTGCCGCAGTAGGACTTCGGGCCGGCGGGAATGATGGCAGACTCCTCTGGACGCGGAACCTCCGTGAAACAACCGGCGATTTTCAAATCAGCGACCTCCTTGAACTGGTCGACATCGACCGAATTGTAGAAAAAAATCTCTTTGCACCTGATCCATCATCTGTTATCAGAATTTCCGACTGGTGCAGGCCTGTAATGATCGGAGGAATGATCACCCTCATTGCCGAAAAAAATCTAAACAATCAAACCTATGCATACGAGTCTGCTTCAAAGGACTATATCAAAAGTATTTCCGAATAGCGCTGTTGCTGCTGCAGTAGAGATCATCTTTCTGCTTGGTCTTGGCATGCTTGCCATCGTGCTGCATGCCAAATTACGCATTCCCATGCACCTTCCGGGCAAACAAGGGCTGCTTTTCGTTGCGTTAATCGTAACAGGTAAAGGATTATCAAGATTTCCCTTTGCTGCCACACTTTCCGGAATTGGGGCTGCCACACTCCTTCTCATGCCTGGCCTGGGATTTCATGATCCGTTCATGGCCATCATGTACCTGTTCCTCGGGTTTATCATGGACCTGTCGACCGAAATAGCATCCAAATTCACCTCAAGAACCTGGATACTTGCCATGGTGTGCGGAGCCTGCTGGATTTTCATACCACTGTTTCGACTTACCATGTCAATCTTTGTCGACATGCCACTTGGCGCCTTCCGAAGCGGATACCTCTATCCCTTTGCGACCCACCTTGTTTTTGGCGTTGCCGGTGGACTTGCTGCGGCCGGTTTGCTCAAGCTGGCTGATAAAAAATCCTGACTTCTTATACCCATGAAGATAAACCGGAAAGATTGCACCATCGATATGCATGATTCACCCTATCGGTGGTCATACACGATGGTTGTGGCAGGAATGATTTTCATCCTTCTTTCGGGTTCTTTTACATCTTGCAGGAAAGATACGGTATCGGGCCCGCCCCTGATATCATTTATTTATGAAAAAGGATATGTTGCGCACGATACGATCGTTCCTGCCGGACAGAAGCTGAAAATCGGGATCCGCGCGGCAGGACCCGATGCGAACCTGACCTATTTTTCGGTCCGTTTTGATGATGGCAAAAGCCAGATTCTGCTTGACACCGGATTGAATGCGCCCTCGCTGGTGTACAACCTGGAGGTGATAAAAACCAATGCCCCTCTTGAAAAATGGACCTTCCTGATCATGGACCGGAATCGGGTAGAACAACGTGTTCAGATCATCTTTACAAAATCTGACAGTTCGAAATGGGGAAAGATCAGGACCATGCGCAACATTATCCTCGGGGCGCAGGAAAATCAAGGTACCGGAAGTTTTTTCGCCCTGTCTGATACTTCGGTCATGACCCTGCCACAGGCATATGAAAATCAGCTATTGGTCGATATGGTATATTATTACGGACAATATGAGGGGACCCTGGCATCTCCCAATGAAGCCGAAGCGCCGGGTTTCTTCACCGGTCCCCAGGGCATCGCCAACTGGACTGTGAAAAACGAAACCAGGTACGACACCACCCTGATCAGCGCAGAGATTTTCGACCAATCTGGCAACGACAGCCTGATTCTTGCAGCATATGAACCAACCGCCGGCAAGAAGAAAGGAAAATATGTTCAGCCGGGGATGGTTTTCTCTTTCAGAAGTCAAGCAGGGAAGCTCGGTCTGGTCAAAGTCCAGGATTTCACGCCGCTGCCAGCCGGATCGGTAATACTGACCATTAAAATCCAGGAATAAATTATGAGCAGATTACATCTGATAGGGTGTCATATTTTCACTGATTGCCGGGGATGCAAATGAAAAACAGCAGCCGCCACCGGTTTTGTATTGTGCTGTTGACAGTCCTGTCAATTCTTTTCGGAGGAAATGCCAATGGGGCAAACCAGAAAGATTCGACCGTTGTTGATACTTCAAAACGGGCATGGACGAAGGATCTGCCTGAATTTTTCGTAACAGCTACACGAACGCAAAACAGGGTTGAAGATATTCCCGCAAGGCTTGCTTCGATTGGAAGCAAAGAGATCAGCCTCATGCCTTCCATGACTGCCGATGCCTTACTTGAACTGGTTCCGGGGGCAAACATCGACCGCGCGAATGGGATTTTCTCAAAGAATGCAAGCATCACCCTGCGCGGTTTGAACGGATCACCAAGAATTCTGGTACTCCTCGATGGCATCCCGCTGAACAAGGCGGATGGCGGCGGACTCAACTGGAACCGGATCATTCCCGAATTCATCAACAGGATCGAGGTTTCTAAAGGTCCAACTTCCGCTGTTTACGGCAGCAATGCCATGGGCGGGGTGATCAACATCATTACCGACCGGCCATCGGCAAAAATCCAGGGCCAGGTAAAGGCTTACTATGGATCATATAATACGTTCGGCGGGCTTTTCAGCATCGGCGGCAAGTTTGGCGCCAATGGTCCAATCGACAAAAGGGATAATTCAGGTAAAGAGGACAAGGGATTTTACTATACCCTGAACGGATTCTACAGGCAGGGCGACGGCTACATCATGGTGCCCGACGATACCCGCGACAGCATGGATGTGAAGAATGCGATGAAGGAGGGGCTGGTGGCGGCTAAGATCGGATATCAATATGATAATCAAAGCTATACAGAGATAGAATACAATTATTTCAATGACAAACGTTTCGATGGGTTTGAAGTGTATGAGCCCGGGGGTGGTTATAATGAATATCCCACGCATGCGGTAAGGCTAACGAGTAACAATAAGTTCAAAAAGGCTGAATTACTTGTCAGCGCCTACTACCAAAACGAATTTTACCACCGGCTGAGCGAATCGATGGCCGCCAAGAAGGGGAATAAGTATACCCTGTATAAAACCGATTCACGGCGCATAGACCAGGGAATATGGTCAAATCTCACACTTCACGGAAAAAACAGGATGACCTATACCATCGGGCTCGATCTTCGCTCGGGAAGCGTTGACGCTTCCGACACCTATTTAACCGCAACTGATGTGTTGCAAAACAAAGGGAAGATGGATTTCTTCGCACTATTCGGAGAATATGAATGGCACATCGTGAAAGACAAGCTGGTTCTCCTTGCCGGGATCAGATACGATGTGGCCAGGTTTCACAATGGATCCTTTACGATTTTTGAACCGACCACCCTGACTGCCTTCATGGCTGAATACCCCACAACGTTCAGCGACGCAACCTGGCAGGCGCTCAGCCCAAAACTGGGATTGAGATACAAGTTTTCGGAAAAACTGAACGGATACCTCTCCTATTCCAGGGGCTTCAGACCTGCCATGCTTGACGACATGTGCAAGAACGGAAATGTCACAAAGGGTTTCAAACTTGCCAATCCGCAGCTCAAACCTGAAACAATCGACAACTATGAAGCTGGCGTTGACTGGAGCCCAATTCCCGGAATCATCCTGCAACCATCGGTATATCTCTCGGAGGGTCACAACTTTCAGTACTTTGTAAGCACCGGCGACAGCATCAATACAGGTGGGGATAAGGATAAGCCCATAATCCGGCGTGAGAATGTAAGCGGGGTGCAGATCATCGGGGCGGAGATTTCTGCACGCTGGCAAATAACCCGTACGCTCAGGCTTGTGGCCAACTATGCGTTCAATGACTCCAGGATCACATCCTTCAATTCACCCGTTGACAACAAAGACCTCACAGGGAAATACATTGTTGAGGTTCCGCGTAACCAGGCTTTTGCCGGCATCTGGTGGGACAACCCGATTGTCCAGGTCACCCTGACATTTAACTATAAGGATTTTCAATGGAACGATGATGAAAACACCGTTCAAACAGGCCCATCAAATACATTCGACCTGAGATTGGGTCACACCTTTGCAGAACAGTTTACCGTGAGCGCTACCATGCAGGATATTTTTAACACACGATACTACGATTCGAAAGGGAATTTATCTCCCGGAAGGTTTATTATGTTGAACCTTGCGTATGGATTCAGGGGGAAATGAATGACCAATGACCAATGACCAATGACCAATGACCAATGACCAATGACCAATGACCAATGACCAATGACCAATGACCAATTATAAATAAATTAAAATTTTACCTTATGAAAAAAATGTTTACAATTTTCAGTTTTTGTTTGTTTCTGATGGCAGGAACTGCGTTGCAAAGCCAGGTTTTAATCGCCAAATGGACCTTCCCTACCGGGAATCCGACGGATAGTCTTGCGGATGGCGGACTACCCGTAAATCTCGACAAAGCGATTCACACGGAAGGTGGAACAAGTGCCATCGATTTTACAAAAAATGGTGCTACAACCAAAGCGGCTCAGGCCACGGGATGGGATAATGGCGCCAATACAAAATGCTGGGTCGTCTCTTTGAATACAGTGGGCTACGATCAGCTGAAACTGTCATCAAAGCAGCAAACAGGCGGGAATAACCCCGGGCCGCGCGATTACAAGGTACAGTACCGGGTAGGAACAACAGGAAGCTGGGAGGATGTTCCGAACTCCACCATCATCACGGCCAACGACTGGACGACCGGAGTGCTTGCCAACATCGATCTGCCCATGGCTTGCTACAGCCAGAGTTTAGTCTTTCTGAGGTGGATCATGACCACCAACACGAATTCTGCCGGGGGAACGGTCGCATCCAACGGGATCAACAAAATCGACGATATTTATATCATGGGCGATCTCTTCATTGGATTAGAGGATAAACAGGAGGCGATCAACATCAGTATAACTCCCAATCCGGCCAGCGGCCCGGTCACCATTACCTGCTCCGGCTCCATCAGCACCATCGAACTATTTGACATGTTTGGCCGCATCATCTATTCACAAACATCGGTGAACAGCCGGTCTGTGATCTTAAGCCAGGGTTTTGCACCAAAAGGTCTCTACCTGATGCGCGTTAAAACCGATGCGGGACAGTCTGCCGCAAAAAAACTGGTTATCCAGTAGCTGTTTTTCAATCTTAGTCTGTTTGGTTTTTCCAGTGCAGGACACCTGACATTATTTTCTCCTCTCTGCAGGCATCGTTCCAATTGTGTTAACTTTGTCTACTAAACTTATATTTTATGAAACGCCTCCTTTTTGCAGCGGTATTGTTCGTTTGTGGCCTCTTTTCAGCCCAGACTTATGCGCAGGTTATTGTTACCACACCGGCTTTCCCCATCGACAGCGACTCCTGTATAATTATATTCGATGCTGCCCAGGGCGATGCAGGTCTCAAAGATGTTGCCCCACCCATTTACGCCCACACCGGAGTGATAACCAACCTCAGTACTTCCGGCTCTGATTGGAAATATGTGGTCGCAGGATGGAGTGAAAATACAACCAAGGCCATGTTGACGCCGCTTGGCAACAATAAATATAAACTTACCGTAAAGCTTACTATTCGAAGCTATTATAGTGTTCCTGCCGCTGAACAAATTCTCAAAATGGCCTTTGTTTTTCGGAATGCCGATGGCTCTAAAACTGGCCGCAACGAAAATGGAAGCGATATTTTTGCCGATGTTTATACCAATACCATGGGGGTTAACATTGTACTTCCGATCAATAAAGCGCTCTTCCTAAAACAAAATGAACCAATTCCGATCTCGGCCATCTGTCCTACTGCGGAGACCATGAAAATCTTTGTCAATGGGACCCTGGTCAAAACATCCACCGGAAACGCAATCACCGACACCATTCTCGCCGATAATTTTGGCTGGAACTGGGTTAAGCGTTGGGTTCGTATCGAAGGGATCAACACAATCGGATATGCTGCAGATTCATTTAGCTATACCGTAATTCCTCAACCAAAGGTGGCCGAACTTCCTGCAGGGATGAATGATGGCATTAACTACCTGACATCCAATTCTGTCCTTTTGTGCCTTTTTGCCCCTTTGAAGGACAATGCTTTTGTTATTGGCGACTTCACCGAATGGGGGACGCCCTGGCAACCCGATTCTTCATTATATATGAACATCACGCCCGATGGCAAACGGTTCTGGTTGAAAATCAACTACGTCGTACCAAAACAGGAGTATACGTTCCAGTACCTTATTGACGGAACCCTCCGCATTGGCGATCCCTATGCCGACAAGGTGAGCGACCCTGACGATCAGTACATTTCAGCCAAAACCTACCCAAACCTTAAACCCTATCCTACCGGGAAAACGACCGGCATCGCAACCATCCTCCAGGCCAACCAGGATCCATACCCATGGAAGACAACCACTTTTACACCTCCCAAGGTCACCGATCTGGTGATATATGAGCTGCTCATCCGCGATTTTACTGTGGCCCATGATTATCCCTCCCTGATCGACACCCTCGACTATCTGAAAAGACTGGGTGTTAACGCCATAGAACTTATGCCCGTTATGGAATTTGAAGGAAACAACAGCTGGGGCTACAATCCCGATTTTTCTTTTGCCGTTGACAAGTATTATGGAACCAAAAACGGGTTGAAACAATTTGTGGAGGCCGCACATGACCGGGGAATCGCCGTGATTCTCGACATCGTGTGCAACCATCATTTCAGTAAATCCCCACTGGTGAAATTGTATTGGGATGCTTCAGCACAACAACCTGCAGCGAACAATCCCTGGTTCAATGTTATTGCAAAGCACCCTTACAGCGTCGGATACGATTTTAACCACGAAAGCCCGTCAACAAAATCATACATGGAACGACTCATCCGGTATTGGCTCACCGAATATCGCGTTGATGGTTACCGTTTCGACTTGTCAAAGGGATTCACGCAAAAGAATTCCTATCCCGAAAATGTCTCTTTATGGGGTCAGTACGATGCAACCCGAATCAGCATCCTTGAGAATTACACCAATGTGATACATTCGGTCAATCCTGAGGCCTATGCCATCATGGAACATTTTGCCGACAATTCGGAAGAGACCGTACTTGCTGCCAACAACATGCTGATCTGGGGCAATATAACAGGTTCCTTTGGAGAGGGGGCCATGGGTTGGAATGAAAGCAATAAATCAGATTTTTCGTGGGCCTCCTATAAAAAACGAGGTTGGACCCAACCTAACCTTGTGGCATACATGGAGAGTCACGATGAGGAACGGATGATGTATAAAACCATCACCTGGGGCAATGCGTCACAACCCAATTATAAAATAAAGAGTGACACAACCCGGGGACTCAAACGAATTGAACTTGCAGCCAATTTCTTTTTCACCATCCCCGGGCCGAAGATGGTATGGCAATTTGGCGAATTGGGATATGATTATTCCATCAATTGGCCCTCCGGAACATCCAACTCACGGTTAGACCCGAAGCCCATCCGTTGGGATTATCAGAACCAATGGAGAAGAATGTACACCAAAAATGTTTTTTCCGCACTGATTGACCTGAAGAAAACACAACCTGTTTTCTCAACTACCGACTATTCCATCGATGTGGCAGCAGCGATCAAACGCATGTGGCTGCGCCATGCAACCATGGATGCCACTGTTTTAGGCAACTTCGATGTGATTGACCGGAATGTGACCCCTGGTTTCACCAAAACAGGCAGGTGGTATGAGTTTTACACAGGCGATTCGCTCGATGTTTCAGATGTAGCTGCAACGCTGGCCTTTAAAGCGGGCGAATACAGATTGTACACAACAGTAAAATTAAAGAAACCGGTTTTCACCGGTATGGATGAAACTCCATTGACAGAAGTCATGACCAAAGGGAAGGTGATCGTTTATCCAAACCCATCGAACGGATTGTTCAACTTTGTCGTCAATCTGCCCAACCAATCAACCGTCGAAGTGACCATTTTCAATATCCTCGGCCATGTTGTGAAGAGGGAGGCATTGGGTCATCTCGCTTCAGGGGTGAATACTTTTTCAGTAGATTTATCTGCCGGAACAGTGCATAAAATTTCTCCGGGTATTTACTTTTTCAAACTGAATGCCGGCACCATGCATGAAAGCGGAAAACTCATCATAGAGTAGCCTGGCAGGTTACCTGCCGATCGATCCACTCCTGGCAAGCGCATCCCATTCCTTGAGGTAGGCTGATCGAAAGACATCGTACCAGCTGTCGTTTGTGGTATATTGTTCAACAAGCCGCATGGCCGAATCTTTCGGGTTTACCTTAAAATCGTCCACGGCCAGCGTTTTACCCAATTGCTGCTGAATCGATGCCGTACCCTTGTCTGGTAACCCCTGAATGCGGAGCAACCGTAAAAACCGAATGGCCTCCTTGTTATTTCCACGACCCTGATAATATGAAATAGCCTGATCTGTAAGATAGGGATTGGATCGTTCGCCAATAAAATCATAAACGCCTTCAAGGATCAGTCCAAACCGGTCGAGGCGGTATGTCTGATAATCCTGCTCATTTTCATCGAGTTCACGCACAGCCACCGCATAGTTTCCACCCGCAACATGTGAGCGTGCATTTGAAAGTTTTTGCTGATAGCCGATCGCCCTGCTGTATCTTGCAATTGTATCTCGGATCGGGCCGGTTGCGAAACCACACTCCTTCGCTCCGGCGATGACTGCCAGGGCCTGCTGCAGGAATCGTGACGAATTCAGGTAGTTTTTTAAGGCAATACTCCGGTCGGCACACATTAGATGAAACTCAACTGAATCGTGAAAATTTCTGCACTGCTGTTCCCTGATCCTGTCGTGGTATTTCTTCAGCGCCGTTTTAAAATCCGGATCATCCGTTAACCCAAAACCGGCGCCGGCTGATCTTGTTTCTTCCATGGCTGCATAGGCAGAATCAAACTGGTTCGCCCATATCTTTTTTTGTGCTGCGCTCAACTGGATGATGAGATAGTATTTCATGGCATGCCGATACAATGAATCAAATGACCGGTCACGCACAATGCCATATTGATCCGACAGTGCCCTGGCTTCATTGAATTGATTCATCGCCAGGGTATATTGGCGTCGATCCAGCGCCTGTACCCCTGAATTAAAGTACAGATCAACGCGAATCCTGGAAACGGGTATCGCCAAAGAATCAAGAATCCTGAATGGCTGGTCGTTACCCTTGATGTTATGCCTGAGCTTCATGGCCTCCTCATAATATGCAACAGCCGTGTCCGGCTGATGTCGTTTTAAGGCCAATTCTGATCGTAAGGCCGATTCACGAAACAGACCGGTCCTGGCAAGGTTCTTCTTTTCCTCCAGTTTTTGCCTGACAAACACCAGGTCGCGGTCATCATATTTTTTTTCAAAATCACCGTAACAATCCAGGGCCTCCTCAAATTTTAGCTGATCCAATAATAGATCGCAATCAGAATTCCTGAGAAAAAAAAGTCCGCTGAAAACCGCCAGGTAAAGCGAATCAGAGCCTATCAACGCAGGATGATCCCGGGCATATTGGTCCGCTTTGGCCAGGTAGGCATCCGCCATCGTATAATTCCTGTTCCGTATGCATTCCTGCGCTATACCCGTGTATGAATTATAGATTCCGTAAGCAGCTTGAGACTGGAGGTGGTCATCCGCGTTTACTCCATCAAAAAAGGGATTTCTTTGCGTGAAAATACGGGCATGGTCCATCATAGAAAAGGCCTCTGAATATTGATTTTTTTTCAGAAGTTTAGCGGCCTTATCACGATAAGAGGAATAAATTCGCCTGGAAATGTAAGTCGCCATGGTATCAATCCGGGAATCCGGGTACATTTTAGAGAACAACATGACAAATACATTCTCTTCAGGCGGAAAAGAACTGCCATCAACGCAATGATCAAGAAAGTCCTGGTATATCTGACTCTGAAGATGGTCCATCAGTTTGGAACGATGAATATAAGAAAGGATCCTTTCGGTATACTCACTGGCCAGCATATCGGTATTTCCGTTCCATGGAATGGCACCGGTCTTTTTCAGTTCATCCAAAAAGTTAAAGGTGAGGGTGCGCGATTGTTTAAACATGGCAGAATATTTCTCATTCAATCGGCCGGGATCAAATCCCCGCATCAGCAAGGTTGAAGGAAAATCACGCGATTTGATTCTTTCGATCACTTTATTAAACTCCTCCACCTTAAGGAAATTGGAGGGTAACGCTGCAGGATCGGCAATATGAATTTTCGCGGCCATCTGCTCAAGAGAATCAAGCAATACACCGGATGCATAGTAATCATTGATCAGATCAAGCCGGTTTTTAAAGAGCGTGAATGCCAGTGAATCATAATAAAGCTCAACCTTACGGATCATCAACGTATCAACCATCGGATCAAAAGAGGCAATGGGGAAGGAACATACCAGCGTGTCACCGCGAGAGAAAAGATTATTGTTGACCGAAGCCTCAGAAAAACTCGTAGTATCCAGCCGATTGGCCCATCTTAGCTTCATGTTGATTTTCGATGGCAGCAGCACATCACCAACCGGAAAGCGTCTGAAAACCGTATCTCCGCCTACCACCGGGTTGATGCAAAAGAGAGAAAGGTGATTTTTATCGCCCCGCAAATCGATCACAACCGATAATCTAAAGGATATACGAACCCTCACCTGCCATGGTTCGCGCAATACATCCCTGGCCATCTCCCGAAGTACGGCATTGCCATTGGTATAGATTCCTCCGTCGGAAAAACGATAGGGCACGCTGAATGAAAGTGGCACCGATGAACGGAAGGTAACCTGCTGTGCACAAATAAGTACTGGCAGCGTTATGAGCCATAAGAACAGGGTGATTTTTTTTGCAAGGAGGATCATGGGGAGAAATAGCAGGTAAAATTAGGATTTTTATTATTTGTTGCTGTGGAAACTACATCCTGTGTAAGATTATAATTGGTAATTTTGTCCATAACGACAACCTTCCATTATGACCCGCAAAGAGATAGAACAACGTTATCACCGCGTGTGTGATTTTGTTTTCAGGGAACAGCTGAAAAGCGCCTTGGATGAACTTGAAAAACTAATCAGGTTCACCTCAAAGGCCGATTATTTTTACCAGATAGAGACCTTTGCTGACAATTACCGGACCTTGCTCCACTACGCCTACGATGGTTATCATGATCCGCAGCAAAAATCGATACTTGACGGACTCTGTTCCTCAATTCTGGCGATGGCCGACGAGATAAAACAGACCCTCCTGACACAGGAACTTCCATCCAGAAAATCAGAAAAGGTATCACTGCTTTATGAATTCGGAGATGACCCTTCGGCCGTTTCAGGAAAAATAGAGGAGATCTTCTTTAACCGGGAGGTCAATAGACTGATTGA
>CAJAUM010000037.1 GCA_903945175.1 uncultured Bacteroidales bacterium
AAATTGACCCTTAAAATGATAAGAAATCTTCATGACAAGTTGAAGATACCATACGAATCCTTAATTACTGATTATAAACCTTGAAACATTCGACGGACGACGGACTGATAATTCAATAGTGCCGGCAACTCCGACATGATTATCCTCCTTCAAAGCACCATTCTCGCACAGCCCGTATAACTCCAGAGAATGAAGGAACGAAGGTGGGGGGAAATTTAAATCTTGAGACAATCCCCACGAACATTCGTTTAAACAAGTTCCAGATGGTTTTTCACCTTAATAAACTACTTCGTTTGGTATATTGTTTATTTGTTGCAGGAAAATCTTTTTCAACAAATTCAATTTCGCAATGATCCGGCAAATTCTCGAAGGCTGATAAAAGATCATCTCAGTGGCAGAATGTCCCGTACAGAAAATTAGCAAGACAATGTTAGATGATAATTTACATAAAACAGACGCGGAGTGTACTGAAATATTGAATTATATTTTCTGTGACGCTTTGAGTTTGTATAAAAAAGTGGATCATTTCGACATAAGTGATTTCAAACAGGATGAATTAATTGGAATAAATGAACTTGAAGAGTTTTTATATATTCTGGGACTTGCGGTATATGATATTTTTTCAAATAACCATGATGTTATCGGATATGATAAAAAAACATTTGATCTTGGTTCGTTAAGAGGAAGTGGCCATTTTATTGCAGATTTCTTGAATGAAAACTATAATAACCCATCTAATAGTTATGAATACATGGATTTTTATATGGGTACTATTTGGATAAGATCAAGGGGAGACCTGACACCGTTCTATGAGTTTATTTTTTTAAAGCTAAAAGAATTTCACTGTGATTGGAATTACTTTTTTCCATTAAATCAAATCGTTAAAGCTTATAAAAATGTATATGGAGTATTGCCAAACGGGCACCCACAAAAGGAATTTGAATAATCCACCTGTGTAACAACCTGTTTGCCATAGAGCCTTTATCAAACGGGACCGACCGAAAGTTTGAATTTTTCCTTCATCCGTTTTCATTTGGTGAAATGGCCGATCATCACGGGTTCCTCACCGAAAAAAGATTGCTGGAACACCGGATGATATATGGGTACTATCCCGACATAGTGCTAAACCCTGGAAATGAAATGAAACTTTTGAAATCTCTTGCTTCCGATTTTCTTTATAAGGACCTGCTTACAGATAAGGCGGTTTGACCAGAACAGTTACGGATTCCAGAACAGCTGATGATATTATTGATTATATCGAATCTTCCAGAGTCAATACAAAAGAAATTGAAACTATTTCATGAAGTATTAACTTGATACAAATATTTGCATCTATCTTTTTAAGGACAATATTCGCTGAATGAAAAGATGTTTTTAATGCTATTCGAATTTTTGGAAAAGAAAAGGCCAGACTTCGCACAAAAGGAGATATTATCAGCGATTTTGATTTATTGATTGGCGCAACTTCTATTTCAAATAAAATGGTTATGGTTACCAGAAATGTTAAAGAATTTAGCAAATTGAAAAATATTCAGATTGAAAACTGGATACTCCGTCATCGGTCCTCCGTCATCGGTCCTTTATTTCAATTCGTAATTTGTACTTCTTCCTCCTGCTTCTTCCTTTTTTAATATATTTTTACCTATTAAATCGTTAATATCCCGTATTGCGGTATCCTTTGAGCATTTAGCAATTTTTGCCCATTTAGAGGAGGTGAGCTTACCCTCAAATCCGTCAAAAACTTTGTTTAACAACTTCTTCTGTCTTTCGTTGTCCACTCCTTTAGCACATGGTTGACTTAGATTAATTATCTTTGTAAAAAAGGACATTATGCTCACAAAAGAAAAAGTTATATCCGGTATTCAGAAACTTCCGGATAACGTGACAATTGATGAAATTCTTGATCAAATTGTACTTCTTGAAAAAATCGAAAAAGGGCTGGATCAGGCCGACAACAATCTTGTGCTTTCAGAAAAAGAGCTGGATGCAAAAATTGTTAGATGGCTCGACTGATTTGGACTATTCAAGCTGCAGAGGATCTTGAGAACATTTTTTCATATATCTCGAAAGATTCCATTAAATATGCAAGAATTCAAGTTATCAGAATTCGCGAGCAGGTGAATATTTTAAAAAATCATCCTCAAATGGGTAGAATTGTCCCTGAAGTTGGAAATGAAAACCTCCGGGAAGTAATTTTTGGCAGTTACAGAATTATCTATAGGTATAATTCCGGTAATTTGATCGAAATCATTACAATTCATCACTCAGCAATGCTCCTTAAATTGTAATGGAGACATTCAAACAATTTTGTTATCAATTTTACCACCATATCCCAGATTGTCAATCATTAATTTCAGTTTCTGATAATGCAACATGATTTGCGCAATGCTTTGTCACGAAAACCAGGCGCCTGCACAAAAATGATTATTTGATTATTTCGATTCTGTCGGTATATACATTTATCAGGCTACTATCAGCAATCAGGGTTTCAATATCAGGCCACATTCTGGATATAAGAAAATGAAGCTCTTTAATTCTCATGTTTCCAAACTTACAATGGATAACCTTCGGAGGAGTCCCTTGCAACAGAACCTTGTGAGAAAAATCAACATCTTTCGTAATAATTATCAGTTTGTGATCACGTGCATATTCCCAGATAGTTTCATCGCTCCATGAGTCATTCAGATCATTTACGTGAATAAAATCAGGATTGTTCCAAAGCCCAAAATAATAAGGCAGATTCGCATCAACCAAATATTTAGCCATCACGCGAATGCTTTTACAGAATATTGATGGTTCATCAATTCAGCGGCAAACTTTATACAAGCGCTGATATCGTCATGTTCCAGGGTGGGATATTGGTGTAAAATCTCATCAATGGAGTCTCCCGAACTTAAAAACTCTAAAACCGTTTGTACAGTAATGCGTTTGCCTCTGATTGTGGGCTTCCCATTGCAAACAGAACTGTCAATAGTAACCCTGTTCAGTAAAGTATCCATAATTTTAATTTCTTACAAAGTTAATTATTCCATGAAATATCCATAGGAACAATGTTCATGCAAACCGTTAATGATAATTATGGATATTCCATGTGACCATTGAAATCAAAATTATTAACACATGAATCATAATCAACTTCAAATTTGAATATCCAGGTTGTAAAATCATGTCCGTTGTCGGAGCCCGCCCCAACTTCATGAAAATTGCCCCATTTATCCGTGCTATTAACAACCACAACTTGAACCGGAGCGAAGCCATACGACAGACGACGGACGACGGACGACTGACGACGGACGACGGACGACGGGCGCCGGTCATCTTACTTGAAGTCAACATCGAAGAAAACATAAATAACCTGAACCCGAAAGAAAAAGTGCTCCTTCCTTTCGATATTAGTGTAAAATTGTTAACCAGTTTCAAAGAGAATTTACTTTCAATTACCAAAATGGTAACATTTTTATTATCTTTGTCTGAATTATTGAAAAATCAATGAGGGTAATTGCTAAAAAGGCACTTCGGGAATTTTGGGAGAGACAAACTGATGCAGAGGAACAACTTAAGACATGGTATAAAGAAGCTTCAAAAGCCGTTTGGTTTTCTCCGAATGATATCAAATCGGAGTATTCAAAAGCAAGTATATTAAAGAGCGGAAGAGTTGTTTTCAATCTGTGTGGTAACAAATACCGGTTAATCGTAAGGATAAACTATACACGAAGTTGGGTTTTTATCAGATTCATTGGTACACATGCAGAATATGATAAAATAGATGCAGATAAAATTTAAATGATATGGATGTAAAAGTTATAAAGACCGACGAAGAATATAATCAGGCGCTGAAGCGGCTTGAATGCATTTTTGATGCCCCGCAAGATACACCTGCCGGCGATGAGGCGGAACTATTGGGAATATTGATTGAAAAATATGAAGATGAGCATTATCCAATTGAAGCGCCTGACCCGATTGAAGCAATTAAATTTCGAATGGAGCAGATGAATATGGATAACCAGGATTTAGCTGATGTGATAGGATATAAAAGCAGAGTTTCTGAGATTTTTAATCGTAAAAGGAAATTGACCC
>CAJAUM010000038.1 GCA_903945175.1 uncultured Bacteroidales bacterium
CCGGTTTTCCAGGCTGCTCCTGCCACCTTATTCGCCCTCGTTCCTCGGGCTTCATACATTGGCAGCTGGTATGCAAGCTTTCATTCACTCTGTCAGTAGCGTTATAAAATGAAAATCTTATTCAAAATTACCTCGTAAATTTTTTAGCCGCAAGGCCAAGCACTTCGTGTGCCGTCATTTTTTTGAAGTGTTTATTTCTTATGGGTAAAAAAAGTGACCGGCAGCCTTGCACCCAAAAATTTACAACGGTTATTAGCGCCTAAGATTTGCATTTCTTGCAATCTTATATTTCCACACAATGCTAAATGCAATGACAGTTATTTATAGGTTCAGTATAATAAAAGTGTCCAAGTTCATCCATCAAATTGTAAATTATTGAAAATCAACATAAGTTGTCAAATTATAAGAACTATTTGAATATTTCGTGGCCACAAATTATATTGGAAACAAAAAATTAATTTGAAAATACTTGACAAGATATTTGATTATCATTACCTTCACAAACATATTAAAGGATAATGTTATGGTCTTAATCTCTTATAACAATGAATTTCAATTTTTTAAGTCAGTAAAGATAGGGGGGGAATATATTTAAAACTTAAATTATGGGAGGGTCTATCTTTGGTTTTCTTACTGGGGAAACAGGTAAATATAATAAGTTTATTAAAAAAGGTGGTTTATGGGCAGAATACGCTACGCTACTTTCGTGTTTACTTGTTGAAAACAGGACATTATCTGAAGAAATAGAAGACAACATAATTAGATTATCAAAAAAATATAGTAGTGGTTATGAACAATATGTAATGTGTTTTACAGATTCACAAATTCTTATTGTTTGGGAAATGTCTTCAGAGAAATTTGGGTCCAGTAGTTTGGAGTGGCGCGTTTATCGTGATACAGATCAAAGAAGCCTTGCTTATAAAATCTCATCAGAAGCATTAAGTCGTAAAATGAGAATAATATCCTAAAATCATTATTAATAGTCTTTTCCGGAAAAGATCATTTATTATCTGTATATACATATTGTAGGGTAAGGATAAGGTCATAAATTACAAGGATTGGATATGAAAATAATTTGGATTTTATATTTAATGTTATCAAGTTTGTTTTTTATACTTACCTTCAGTTGTGTTAAGAGTAATGACGATATTACAACTCCTCCAATAGAAACAAGTACAATCACTGATATTGATGGTAATGTTTATCAAACCGTTAAAATTGGTGCACAATGGTGGATGGCTGAAAACTTAAAGACAAGAAAATTTAACGATGGCTCTTCGATCCTCTTAATTACTGATGATTCAATGTGGTGTCATATATCTTCACCTGGATTTTGTTATTTTAATAATGATTCTATAACTTATAAAAATGAATATGGAGCGCTATATAATAAATATGCAGTGTTGACCGGAAAACTGGCGCCTATTGGTTGGCATGTGCCAACAAATGCAGAATATCAGACTCTAATTGACTATTTGGGAGGTATTTCAGTTGCTGGAGGTAAAATGAAGGAAATAGGCACAATACATTGGAGTTCTCCAAATGCAGGTGCAGACAATAGTTCTGGTTTTACTGGACTTCCAGGAGGTATTCGAGAAAAATGGGTTGGTACATTTGAAGCAATGAATCGTGAGTTTGGGTATTGGTGGACAGGAAGCGATGCAGGACACGTAATTTTATACCATTATAATTCAATGGTAGCCTTATCGGAAATGAATTATAATGGTCAATATCTTAAATCCGGTTATAGTGTTCGATGTGTAAGAAATTAAAGTAACTGGGGTATGCACGTGTTTCATGTGAATTTTTGCTATAAATCAAATGGTTATGATCACTACTGGTTTAGATCAATGAGTTATTTGCCAAATTAACCTGATAATATTTTCAATTTTTAAAAATCAAGTTAAACCAAAAATGTTGATTTTATTAGGTTATATTCTGGGTTCCCGGCTAAAAGACTAAGTCTAACTCACCTAATATGCCTGGCTGTCTTGACAATCCGGTTTCCCATGAACAACCTCCCCATGCAGGCATATCGGATGCCATCAATCCCGTGATTAAACCGGTCCACGGGAACATTCAGCGGTTTCCCGGATGCATCCTCCTTCCACTTATAATTTTTCAGCTCCCGGATCAAGTTGACGGATCTTTTGGTGATCCGCATAGGGTACCTTTTCAAAATATCAATCCCTGCCAGAATTGAATCCGGACCTTTGAAGGTTGGTTTGATGTTGAATCCTTCCTGACGGATCTCATAGATGCACTTGGGCTGATTATCTGCAATGATTTCATCAGCTTTGGTGATCCCTAACTGGTTCATCCATTTGCAGATATCAGGATTAGTCAATCCCCTGGAATAAATAAGCTCATCAACAAAGAGTTCCCCGCCGCTCATTCCTACCTTGACCAGTGCCGTCGGATCATTGGAAAATCCAAAATCCATCCCGAAGGTGATCCATTTGCAGGATTCTGGCCAGTCATCGACTATCTGCCAGTTAGTGAATACCAGACCAGTAATTTGTCCAATCTCACCCAGTCCGTAGATTCTCCAATAATTCTCATCAACGTTTTTCAGGTTCTCGATTTCCGCAACCATTTCCGGTGGCAGAAATTGCATATTGTCCAGGTAGGTAGAATGGATGAAGGTACAATCCTTCCGGGGAATGACTACATCATATATCCAGTGCTCATCCATCGACGGGTTGAAGTCCAGAAAGATTTGCTTTTCTGTACGCAGTGAAAGCTGTACCCAGTCTTCCAGGGTCAATTCATTGGCTTCATTGATAAACAGGTAAGCACGTTTAGCGCCTCTTTTTTTCTGTGGCTGGTCCAGACTCATGAACTCAAACAGGTTCCCATTCAGGGTGTAGGTGTTCTCCGTTTTATTGTGGTGACGCTCATCATAAAGCTCTGCCATCCGCAGGATCTCAAAGAAATCCCTCATTGCCGATGCTTTTAACGCCGGCATACTTCGCCTGACAATAGAAAATACCATGTCAGTACCCTCAAAAGCCTTCACCAGGATAAGTAATTGCAATATGGAAAATGTTTTTCCTGATCTGCTGCCTCCCTGGTTGACGACTATCTTGGTTTTGGCTTCATAATTTTTCCGGAATACTGCGGATACCCTGACTGTCTTCTCCAATGGGTAGGTTTTTAAGGGTTACATCCGGAAGCTTGGCAGCTTGGACAACTTCAAAGGTGATCTTAGTGAGTTTGTCCTCCGGTGGAACTATGTCCAGATTCATCCGTTGCAGTTTTGGCCTTATATACTCCTGTAGGGTAGACCAAAGTTCTATTCTTTCCTTGGCTTTAAGCTTCTTGACATCTTCTTCCAGAGTATCATCCAACATTTCGAGTACCCATTCAACCCGTTCTTTTTGCTCAGCGGTGATCTTGTTTGCTGCTCCCTTTGGCCTTCCACTATTTCCCGGCTTGAATTGCCAGTCTTTCAATTTTTTTTCTTCCATTTTGGCGTTGTTTGACGTTTTATACGATAAAGTATTTATATTTATCCATATGTTTACTCTGGTTACTTTTTGTAGACCATCTTCTCAATGGTACTCACCGACACCCCATAATTCACACTCAACTCATTCTTAATATTGGCATAGGTTCGCCCTCCTTTTTCCAGGGTATTGCCCTGTCTGGCATAATCAAAGTAGAGTTCCTTCACCAGCCATTTCTTTGCCTGGCTAACGGGAAGCAGTCCTCTTACTACCAGATGTTCAACTTCAATTCCACAGCGTTCTCTAAGATCAATAACCACTTTTTCAGCTTCTGGATTCATATAGCCATTTCTTACAAAA
>CAJAUM010000039.1 GCA_903945175.1 uncultured Bacteroidales bacterium
AACGGTTGATATCGTTTAGATTTAGAAAAAAAACAGAAAAACAACCCTGAAATTGTTAACAACCCTTGAATTTACGAAACAGGGGGTAAATAAGTACATATATTTTTATTATCCTTAAGTTTACCTTGAAACGCGAAATGTTTTTAAAAATATAGTGACTCACGCTTCAATACCCATCTGCCTTAAGGTTTCTTTGATCTTATCTTCATGGTCCTGTTCGGTAATTTCACCTTCTGTTGCATGAATATTAATATTGAGTTTTTGGAAATTTCGCTGTAAGAGATTGAGCATGCCAACAAGATTTGAAGTTTTGCCATAAGGAATATCAAATTGTAAAGTCACCTCCCTCATTGTTGGAATTGGTGGACTTCCTTCATTAGGTTTTTCAATAACTGATTCGGATTCTCTTATTTCATCGGTGCCTTTTAATGTTGCGGTGCCAATGACTTTATTTTCTTGTTCACTCTTTTCCTGTACTTTTTGTTCTTTGCAATATAAGGGTTCAATCAGTATGTAATCACCATAATCAATTACAGGCAGTTGCTCTTTGTAGTATTTACAGACAGGTTTTTCATCATCTAAAATACCAACACCAAATACGCCATTCTTTACTCCTTCATGTATGCAGGTAAGCAAAATATCTTTGGTTTCAAAGCGTGTTTCGCCTCGGGTGGTAAGGCTTGCTGTGTATATGGGATCAATGTGGACAAACTTTTTTTCTTTCAAATATTTTTCTTTTATGACCAAGGGAACAATTTTTTGAAGGATATCTCCTTCAGAACGCAAACGGTCAAAAATTTCATCATCAATTTTTTTTGTATCACCATAGGTTGGTATACCCATATCCATTTCCTTAAAACCGGATTTATCGGGAATGAGTAAAACACGGTAAAGATTTCGAAAGTCTTCTCTTAATCCGCCCTTCAGTTTTTTCAAATCCTGTAATACTTCCGATAACTGTTGGGTAGATAAATTCAAAGTTGCGTCTTTACTTATATCTTCGTAGGCAAGGTATTTTTTCAGGATATTTTCGAATCTGCTTTTTTCGGATTCCATAGGAACCATTGCAAAGATGGTATTGCGGTTTACACGTGGAGAAATACCCTTCTTTTCAATTAATTCATTAATAGCAGTTTCATCACGATCGGAGAATACAACTAATTTAAAATCTGGTGTATCAGGCACATCATTGTTTGCCCTTGGCAGGTAGTAATTTTTTAACCGGTTGTTATTTATGTTTTCATTAAATATTTTGCGTTGCAATTCCTCAACGGAAGGCATTTTAATATTATCCATCTTTACATTTACAACACTGTAAAGAGTAGGTTCAGTCGTGAAAATATATTTTGATCCGGTATGTTTTAGATAGAACATACAGTTTTTTGATTCTTCAAGAACATCACTAATTGCTGATGCCAGGTTATCCATTGTGGTTGCAGCTCGTTTAGCTTCAGTTAAGGTAATACCTGCTTCCATGCCTCCTGTAAAGGAATACATAAAAATAGCAGAAGCTGTTCGTGAACCTAATTTCAAACTTCGGCAAGATTCAGGTACTTTTAGATTCAGTTTATTAGCACCACTTTCGGGGGACGTAATATCTTTGACAATGATAGATTCGAATTGAGGTCCGGTGAACTTTACAAGCTCACGCCGTAAATCTTGTATAGACAAATCAAAATCGGCGAGTGAAATGTATGGGATGCCCTTTTCTTTAGCTGCATGAACAACCAATGCAAGCAAGCGTAATACACCACGGGTGCGTTGGAACTCTGAAAAGCTGCCCCAACGTTGATACAATACATCTATAACTTCGGGTAAAAATGGATAGGACGCCTGAAACTTTTTACGGTATTCTGTTGGTGGAATATCCGGAGGCAGAAGGGAGTTTTTTTCAACGTATTCAACAAATTCATTGATTACAATTTCTGCGCCTTTTTGAGAAATATTTTTAAATAACCGGGTGCGGATGATTTGACTTACTTCATCGTCCTGAACAGGGGATTTTGCTGAATCTTTGCGGCCTGTTATGGTTTGCAAATCTTTTACCAAGCGTAATCCTTTTTCTGTTCTGTCATATGGATTGCTCGGTGTTGTTGTAAAAACAAGACAGGCATTTGGTACTGAACTGACTACATTGGTAAGCGTTTGCAGAAAAGTTAATGTAAGAGAAGAAAGTGTTTTTTTATTGCCCGCATCTACAGCATCAGCTTTGTTCAGGTATGGGATTAACTCATCTAACAGTATAAGCACAGGTGAATAATTTTCCAATAACCTTTTTAACTGTTCGCCACCAGGCGGAATAGGTCCGCTGAAATCTTTTATTTTACCTGTAAGTTGTTTTTCGAGCAATCCCCAGAGGGTATCAAATTTTGTAATATCACTGCCTGTATTGATATCTTCACCAACGATGACAACGACATTGGCTTTCCATTCGGTTGCTTTGTGATATAACGCAATTAACGTGTGTGTTTTTCCTCCACCAAATGGGGTTTGTAATTGTATCACCGGATCGGAACCATTACCCTTCATCCGTTGTTCAACAGATGCAAGCAGATTGTGCATTTCAATGGTAAGATAGGTTTTATTGAAGAACTCCCTGGAATCCTTATATTCGGCAGGACATGATTTTGTTTGATTGAAAACCTCCCAAAGGTTGGCGGCATATACATCCATGGTAAATCTGCCTTTTGCGATGTCGTCATGGGGAACTGCTATGGTTTCAAAACGGGCCATATGTTTAGCTTTTATAATTCAAGATTTAACTGCTGATCTTTTCTGATTTTTGTATTTACTACTTCTGATTTGATGCGCTCCTTGCCACCGAGGAATCCGTCCAAAAGTTTTTTCTCCTTGCTGTCGGGTGTGAGTTTACCCAAGGATTCGGACACAGCCTGTGCAACACGGAAAAATGCTTCGCTTTTACCATACCCAGTGGTTGCAAGCAATTGCATCATTTCATCCTTTTTACCTTTTTCGTATAGCAATAAGGTGAGATGTAGCACGTCAATAAGATCAAAGGAATCTAAAAGTTCATCTACCTTTCTGTTCTGAGGGCCAAGCACACGAATAAATTCTTTTTCTTTTTTAATAAATCCTTTATGCGCCCATTCCTCCGATAGGTCAATGCCGACAGAACGTGCTAATTTATTTGCTTCATCAAATTCGGCCTTTGCCTCACCGAAACTGAAACGCCAGATAACATAAAACTTTGCGAGTTCAGATATTTCACCTGAGAAACCATTATGCAGGATTTGCCTTACTGTATATTGCATTACTAATTCCCGAACATCATCAAGCAGAACATCAGCACGTTTTACATTGCCTTCGTAATCCATAACTTTTTCATACTTACCAAAAACTTCTATACCTGAACCGATGGCAGCAATAAAGAAATCTGCACCAGTGATGCCCTCAGACCATAGATGATCTAATTTTTCTGATAAGTATTGTTTCAGATCTTCCTTAACCTCATTATAAAACCCGGTTGGTTGCCGTTTCATTTTGCGTGCAACAATGTAGATTGAAGAAGACAGAGAGGCTGAATCCTTAGCTCTTGGACGATTTGGCATTTCTGTACTAAGAGGCCAGCTAGCGGTAATAACCAACCCGGAATCTAAAAGAGCATTGATTACGGTTTCCCATCCTGCTGTTGATTTATGGGCATAAACAATCATTGCAATTCCATCAGGTTTAAGCACTCTGCTAATTTCGATAAATGCTTTTCCCAGATTAACTTCGAAAAATGCTTTATCTTTTTCAGGATATCTTAAAGAATCCCAGCCTGCCATTTCTGTAATTTCCCCTTTTTTTGGTGCTAATGGTGTTGAAAATAAATCAGGAAAATAATCGCCGATACTCCGTTTAGATATGACATAAAAAAAGTCAGACAGGTCAGCGTAAGGCACACTATTGTAATATGGCGGGTCAGTAAACACGGCATCGAAAAAATTATCTGAATAAGGTAATGATATTGCAGAAGATTGGGTAATTGTACAACTATTACTAATTTTCGAGTTCTGTTCAATAACACGAATAACCCAATTAAGATTAGCTAGCCAATCCCCATTAACTTTACTAAATGGGTTAAGCTCAATATAATCAAAAGTCATGGGTAGGGCTTGCCTACCAAAAACATGCTCAATTGTTTCCCTAGTTATATCATAAACTACAATATTCGCGTTCTTATCGGCCAATCTATTAAGAATACAAGAAAACGATGCAGCTAAGGCAGATTTATATTGAATATCTTGGAAGGGAGAAGATTCAGTAATGTTTTTTAAGGCGTCAGTGAAGGCAATAAGTGACAGTTTTTGCCTATTATTAAATAGTTTGCCCCATTCATTAATACCATAAATAGGGACATTGAAAACCCCACTCATTAAAGGAATCACTTCATCGGGAACAGGATTATAACCATACTTAACTGTCAATTCCTGAGATTTAGTAACCAAGAATTCTTGTGCTAAATTGAACGAGTCAAAATCACTTTTAGTTGCAACTCGATAGAACTTGCCCGATTCGTCACCAGAATATTGGACAACTGCCACCATACGTTCTCCAGATTTACCTTCTGAAAATAATTTTCTTGTTTTACTGTCCTCCGTTACAGATCCACAAAATGGACAAGTAACATGAGCTCTCGAAATCGTGCCTTTATCGGGATCAAAGTTCTCTGGTAATGGCTCATAACCATTGCCAACAACCTTGAATGTCACTTTTTTATCAGTATAAATTGGAAATAATGCAACCTCTTTTTTGTCAGTCCTACATAACCAATAAGTTCTGAATAATGGTATTTCAGCATTACACGAGGGGTTTTGACAATTTATTGTCCGTGTCCAAAAATAACCAATGGTTGTAAATCCTTTAACCGAGGAATAGAATTTTTCAATTTCTTTTGCTGCATGCTTTAGAATGAGCAAACCAAAATACTTGATATCTTCAACAAATGGATTGATAAGGTCGTTTTCATTGAAAGTATCTAATATTTGCTCTTTAAGCCAGGGACGATCATGCAAATAATTTTTACGTGAAATGAGTTTGCCATATTTTTGAGGGTACTCCATTGTGCATTTTTGAATCATAATGGCAATTGGATTATAATCGTTGCTATATGAATCACAACCCAACCTTAAGGCTTCAAGGGGGATAGAACCACCACCCCCAAAAGGATCAAGTACTTTAGGCGGCCTACCACCATTAGCATCAAGTATCATTTTACGTGCTTTCGAAAGCATTTGCTCATTGTTGCAGTTATCCCATTTGGATAATTCGGCGATAAAATTCCTTGTTTTTTGTTTATCTTCTTCTTTTTCAGGAATTGGTATCAAAGCAGCGAGGTTTGTCGCCCTTGATGTAGCCAATGGCCGCCTTGCCCACCAGATATGAAGCGTTGAGATATGCCCGTGACGAATGTTTTTCTCACGCGCACCTTCGAAGCTGACTTCTTTGATAGGGAATGTTTCTTCTATAAATCGTTTATAATTCATGTAAAGATTATAATGACATTATTTTAGTTTACCATTATTGACCCTCTTTCGTCGAACCGAGAAAGTAAAACCCATTCTGTCCACAAACCTCATTTAATAAATCATGATCTAAGGGGACAAGAATAAAAAAAAGTGTGTTTGCAGGAAATTGGATTTGGTTTCCAGCATATGTATAAAAATAGCGTGACGTATATTTTATTTCAAAACGATAGGTTCTATTTTTATTATCCGTTACCCGATATTGATATGCGTTTTCAATACGTGAAAGTTTTAATTCAGTTGGCTTACCGTCGTCAAAAGCTATAAAAAGATATGATTCTTCAAATTTATCAAACTTGATTTTGGGAATGACAAAAACACCTGGAGCATAATAATTTTCTTCTAATTCGGATGGGAAAACCAACCCTCCGTTATAAGGATCATTATTGTAGCACATATAATAAACCTTATCAAACATATAAGACATTAGTATAAAAATTTTGTTACTTGGATACTGTTTAAGAAATTTTCAGATTGTTCACTTTCCCATTTTATTTGATTAAAATTGGGAATATATTTCCCAACCACTGGGCTCCAAACGGCATTACTATCGAACAGGAAAGTACGTGATTCTTGTCGATCACGAATAATCCTTCTGTAATTCAAAGCCTCCCTATAATTCAAACACAATGGGTCTATGTGAAAAAATTCATCATCAATAATGTCAATTTCAACAACGGATTTATTAGCAGCACCATAAATTTGATGTGCCCAAGTAAAGGCTTCATGCTTTAAGTCACCTGTATAAAATCCCCTACCTAATTCACCGCCACCTATTGCAACATCAATTTGGTTATTGGTTATTGCCTGACCAGCAATTCTATTTGTACCATGATATTGAAGCATCGTAATATTATCAGATTTTATTCCCTTTTTTTAAAATTTCTTCTGAATCTACAATAAACCTTACCACTTCCTCTTTTTCTATTGCCAGAAGAGTATCAGCAGGGTCGTTTATGATTATGAGCTCTGGAGTAGTAGAAGCATTAAACACAACATACAAATAATATTCAGTGGTATATCGGCGTGCCTTGAACATTTCATTAATGGTTAATGCTATTGCACCTATTTTTGCGCGTGCCTTTACTTCAATACGGCGTATATTACCCTTTACATCTTTTGAAAGAATATCGTATCCCAAATCTTTTACCGACACATCTTCTGGGATTCTACCTTGTAAGCGTTCGTATTCCATCGTTTTATCCATCCCGACTTTTTCAATATCAGCATCCGATATCATTTCATCACCATTGTATTTGGAAGGAATTACACGAATGGCACCGAGGAAACGGGGATTTTCGATGTTCAGCGTTTTTTCAAGACGTATTTCTTTAGCAAGCTTAACTTTGCTATGTTCATAGGTCTGCTTTTGTTCTTCTTTATTACGGATGGGCAAATCAACATTAATGCCTTGGTCTTTGCGGTCGTATAACTGGCCAAGTTCTCGGTCTAATCGTAGGATTAGTTCATCAAGTGATTTTAACCCATACTTTTCTTTGATTGCCGCCTGCCGGTTGCGTTCAACCTGAAGTTCCTGTTTATACACTTCGAGTGATTGAAAAATATTTGGTAAAACCTGCCGTTTAATAGCTTCAATATCAATAGGGTCTTCATTAATACTGCCAGAAGTGGAGAGTTCCCAGATTAGTGAAGTGTTAAAGGGTTCAATGGTTGAATGGGAATTATCGTAGTAAAAGGCAAAAAGCCGTTTGCCTGTAATTTCACGTTTACCATCGTAAATTTCAGATTCATAATAAAGAATGATACCGTTATATTTGTTGGCAGGGTCGGTAAACACGGCACCACATTTGAGGGCATTATGCAATTCCTTTTCCACCCAATGCATTACAGCTTCAAATAATGGATGGCCAAAGGATAAAAATTCGCTGTCGGATACATCCTGCGCTTTTTTCTTGTCGAATGTGGCTTTTTTATACTTGTTCTGGATTGACCCGAATTTCTTTTTGAAGAATAACTCATTACCAATCGACCTTATACTAAAAGGAACAGATTCTACAGATACAAAACCATCATTACGGAAAACAATATGGCCGCCTGCCTTCTCATATGCTTTCTTGAAAAATGCTTCTGTATATTCGGGAATGAGTCTGTATTCACGAGCTTTATCATTTAGCTCTTTGATGCTGGAATAATCAATAAATCGTGTTGCAAGCGTGTCACCAAGATTTTCTTTTACTTTACGAATATAATCTTCATCGACTTTTATATCAATTTCTTTGAGTATGTCTTCTTTGTTTCTAGCATTCATGGAAGCATCAACCAATAGCTGAGAAAGATTTTTTCCCAACAACACATCACTGATTACATCAAATACTTTATCGCTGCCCATAGCAACTCTGATTTCTTCTAATTTTTCAAACAACCTGTTAAGTACCTCACCTTCCCTTGTATCTTTTGCAACGAGGTTGTAAATAAAAACCTCCTTTGTTTGTCCATAACGATGAATACGTCCCATGCGCTGTTCAAGGCGATTGGGGTTCCAAGGTATATCATAGTTAATCATCAAGTGACAAAACTGAAGGTTTATACCTTCGCCTGCTGCTTCGGTAGCAATGAGCACTTGGAAGTTTTCATTCTTAAATTTTTTCTCAGAATCAATTCGTTCTTCGAGTTTCATGCCCCCGTGAATGGTAATGGCTGTATAACCCCAAGTATGTGTGATACGTTTATAAAGGTAATCAAGCGTGTCGCGGGATTCGGTGAAGATTATTATTTTTTGACCTAAAAACTTGTTATTGAGATCATTAAGGGTGGATTTGAGTTCGCGAAGTTTTATTTCTTCTTGAGAATCTATGATTTTTTTGGCTTTACTGTAAAGGTCATCCAAAATCGCTATTTCTTTTTCGAGTTCTTCCCTGTTTTCCGCAGCTGTTAGGGTAATCATTTCCTCTTCTTCTTTCCAGCGATCTTCCTCAGTATAATCATCGCTTTCTTCGAAATCAAAAGTTTTATTTGATACCGGAACATTTAACGAGTCAACACGGTTAAGCAATTCCTTGAGTTTGTTACGCCTCCTGTCAAGAGACATAAACAGTGCATAAATACTTGATGCGAATCTGCGTTGAAGGATTACAAGAGCAAAAGCCACATTGCGTTTTTTATCTTTCTGCAATGCTTTGTTATACTGAGTACTTACATATTCTGACAATTCGTTATATAGCATCTTTTCGTTCGGTGATTCCTGTCCTAATTCATAAGCCACTGTTGCTACATTGCGGGGCATAAAGAGCGGTTCGCCTTCAAAATTTTTCAAATCTTCTTTTATACGTCGGATAAACAAAGGGTTTTCTTTGTTTTCAATGGATTCCTGTAAGAGCTGTGTATTTGAAAAGAAACCTGGTTCTAACAAGTCTAGAAACAGACGAAAGTTTTCGGGATCTCCCTTGTGTGGTGTTGCAGTGAGGAAAAGCAAATGTTCGGTGCTATTTGAAAGAGTTTCACCGAGGCGATAGCGCTTGCTTTTCTGGGTTTTATTACCATACTGGTATGCACTCATTTTGTGTGCTTCATCAACAATTATCAGATCGAAACGAGTAGCATGAATGGCTGGAATAATTTCGTCCTGCTTGGCAAAGTCAATCGATGTTATGAGTTGATTCTCCCGCTGCCAGATGTTTTCGCCATAATGTGAATCCATGATGCCACGATCCACTACGATAAAAGTTTCTTCGAACCGTTCTTTTAATTCTCTACGCCACTGGTCACGCAAGTGACCGGGAGCCACAATAAGAATATGGGTAACTAACTGACGGAGTTTTAATTCTTTTATGATAAGGCCTGCCATTATGGTTTTACCAGCACCTGGGTCATCGGCAATAAGGAAACGGATACGTGGCAGTTTGAGAATATGACCATATACTGCCTCAATCTGATGCGGAAGCGGATCAACCTTAGAGGTATTGATCGCCAGTAATGGATCGTACATGGAAACAAATCGGTAACGTTTGTTTTCAAGTGCGATAAATACATCTTCAGCATTTGAAGTAAAGTTCAAATCCATTTTCTTTACTTCAATATCCTGAATGTCGGACTGGTTCAGAATTGTATCAACCCTTTTGCGTGATTCTGTGCCAAAACCAAGGATTCGGATGTAACCGTTACCGAAATCTTCGAACAAATCCACCTGAACGGGTTCAGCCCATTTGGGGCTATTGATTATATCACCTTTATTAAAAGACATATCACATGAATAACTTGAAAACAATATGATTTCAAACGAATAGAATTGCAAAGAAGATCATACTGTCATTATAGGAGAAACAGCTAAATTAAAAAAAAGCAAGATAATACCGGTTAATTATGTTGGCTTTGAATATACTCCTTGAACTTATTCAACCTGTCAAAATAGGGAAGGTAGGTAGAGTTGCCATTCTGCGCTTTTATAGTTTCAAGATGAGATTCAATGAATTGATTGATATTTGTTATGGTCATTGCCTCTTCTAACTTGATATTGCCTTCCGGAAAAGGGAACTCTTTGAAAAATTGAACCAAATCACTCACAGGCCAAAGTTGTGCTTCATTGATAGGGAAATTTCTTGATATAATCTTGGAAGCTTCGTTTATAACGGAGGGATTAAGGTCAAATGTGGAGTTGTGATGAGTTTGATACAGCTCAGAATGATTACTATTTGGTACTTTTCTTATTGTCGACGAAAATTGATGCCAATCATATTTCATCAAATAATCAGCGAGGTCAAGACCTGATATTTTATCCAATTGACTCGAAGATTTTTCCATGAGGTCAGATAAAAGAAGATGAATGCCGGGAAGGCCAAGCCTAATTTCATTTGCCTTTTCGTTCCATTTCCTATAACCATTAAGATCGGGAAATAGAAAAACCTTTCTGCCTTTTAGTACTTTAAATTTCTGTATAGAGAGATTTGAAAGGCTACCTGCTGCCAACCAAACGAGATTGGGGAGATATACACTGGCAATTATTGCAGTTTTTTCACTTTCAACTATCCCCACTGGGTTATCCGGATAAAGGTTTAAGAGATGCTCTCCGAAAAAGCACTGTTCCAGTTCGAATGATTCTATTTGCAATTGTTTATGAACCCAAGTTATATGAGGATAAGGATTTTTTACACGATGACCGGAGCTTACATTATAGAGCATAATTTTACCGGAACGAACTTTCCCATGCTGATCAATCTGCCAAAAAATTGTCGCACCAGGCCAATGTTTTGAAGTGCCAATATGGTATTTGCTGATGACTTGGGATGTGATAGTAGTACCGATGAAGGATGTCAACCATAAAGTAAAATTGTTCTTATGGTAATGTGTCCGGCTAAGTTTAACGTCTTCATAAGGGATATAAGAGATTTGCTTCGTTCTACTACTATCAGATTTATAGATGATTAATGACTTAGTGCGACTCATCTCATTGCATCCATTAATGGAATTATACGATTTAGTCAATTGTGTTACCGACTTTAAATACCCATCGAGATATGGATTAAGGTGATATGCACAGCTTGATTCGCGATCGCACCTGCCATAGACTTGTGGAAGGTAAACCCGGTCAACTTCATCGATATAACGTACGAATCTTTTTTTGCCACAACCGGGGCAAATGTGTTTCTGGCTTCCTTTTTCGAGAATATATCTATGATTAAACATAAACGATTGATTTTTTCGTACTTATCGTACTTACCGTACCCAGGTACGAACAGTACGTGTGGTACGAATTATTTTTCCTGACCATGTTCATTGACTTTCTTTAACCATTTCCGGATAGAACCCTCGGTTACGCCATATAATCTGGCGATTTCAGCATTTGATTTGCCTTCTTCTTTTAGAACCAAAACCTCTGCAATGCGTTTTTCTTTATCGGTTTTGGATAGCTGGCGTAAGTGTTCATATTCCTTGCCATAGGAAACAAATTCAAACTGAAGAAAGTTAATCGACTTGACTATCTGGCATATACAGACATTTTCTATATCATAAATAATTTCCGTATTCCTGGCCTTGATCTGTTTCAGGTATCGAATACTACCATCCTGATAGCTTTCTCCTATTGCAAAGGCACTATCACAGAAATTTATCAGCATTTTGGACCCCTGAAGGTCATTTCTCGTAATGGGCTTGGAAAGATCTCTTTTAGGTGTATGCGCAAGAGCCAATATTGACAAACTATGCTTACGGCCAATCTCTTTCAACTTTTTCATTAATGGAAGAGCATCCTTGGCCTTCTCCGTTTCATTCTTCAGATATGTTATATTATCAATAATGAGGACCCTTGCATTCATTGTAGAGATTGATTGCTCAATGGATGCATAGAGATATTCCTCGAACGACTGATGGCTGGTAACTATAGGATCATCTGGATTAATAACAGCCCTGAGAAAGTTGCTATCCCAAGGGTAATGATTTTCATAATTTTCAGAATACCTTGCTTCAAATTGTTTTTCGCTGAGTTCAAAATCGAAGTAGAGTATCTTTTGTAAAGAGCTTTCATTTGGGAACCCTGATATTGATTCTCCTCTGCTGATGGCATTGCCTATCTGCACTGCCAAAATGGATTTGCCAAGGTTGGTGTCTGCATATAGGATACATAATTCCCCCTCATACCATAGATCCCCAAAGAGTTTCATTGGAATTGGACGCTGCTTAGCCGCATCAATCCAGTTAGATGCAGGCTTCACAAGAAACAAACCCTGCCTGGCTTCATCCTCTGCCGCTTTCTCTTCCAATTCCTCTATATGGCCTAATACAGAATCAGGTGTGAAAATTGAATCATCAAAAGAAGGTTCAGGTATGACATTATCATTCTTACTTGAAATTTCGGCATTACCAATTCTGTCAGTTTCCGGAATGGTATCGATTAGATTTTCCATGGCGACTCTTTAGCGTTTTGAGTGTCTGTTGCGAATTACATAATCAATTGCAGCCTGTTCGATATCAGATTCAGAGGCTTGCCTATTGCGTTGTAACCATTCATCAAGCTCGACACGATTAAAATATAGCCTCTTGCCCTGAGGGCAAAAGTGAGGAATCTGCTTTGTGCTGGTGAGTTTGTAAAGGTGACTCTGGCTGATGTCCAGGTACCTGCATGTCTCTTCAAAGTTCAGTACGTCCTTTTTAAGGAGGGACTGTGCTGCCAACATCTGTTCTATATTGGTCAGTTTTTCAATTATCAATTCGTCCATATTATTCCTTTGGTACTTATTTACCCCCTGTTTCGTAAATTCAAGGGTTGTTAACAATTTCAGGGTTGTTTTTCTGTTTTTTTTCTAAATCTAAACGATATCAACCGTTTTCGGTTGATTGATCGTTTGTAAGAT
>CAJAUM010000040.1 GCA_903945175.1 uncultured Bacteroidales bacterium
AAATGACCGGCAGCCTTGCACCCAAAAATTTACTACGGTTATCAGCGCCTAAGATTTGCATTTCTTGCAATCTTATATTTCCACACAATGAGAGAATTATTTTGAAAATGTGGAAATATTAAATTCAAAATACTTGACAACACCACTGATTATCATTACCTTCACAACCTTATTAAAGGATAATGTTAAGGTCTTAATCGCTTATAACAATGAATTTCAATAGTTTAAATCAGTTTAGATAGGTAGGACCGACCATTCATTATTATTCACTAATTTTTAAAAAAAATGCTATGTTGCCTATGAAATCCTTATGAGAGTGGCGTTTAAACTCAGGGTTTCAAAATAATTTAAGTCCATTTGTTGTTCAACCTTTTAACTTTAATTTTATGAAAAATCTTTACTTATTCTTCTTGTCAGTTATTTTAATTCTATTTTACTCATGTTCAAGTAAATTAAAAACAAATGAAGCAACTGATTTAGTTTCAAAACTTCCTAATGAAATTGTTGAAGGAAAAACTAGACTTACAACAAGATATGATATAGTACAAGAAACCGGATCCCGGAAATCCGTTGCTAATAAAGGTTCTGAATATTTATTGGAACAAAATCAGCCCCTGATTGATAGGGGAATATTAAAGGAACCTGTAACAATACAAAAACCATGGATGGGTACATATGAGTACATAACAACTATGGACTTAACAGATACTGCTAAATCGTTAGTTATTCGCGATGAAATTATCAGTGGATACAGAACAATCACCGTAAAATGTGGCGAATTGAAATTTATTGAAGTAGTTGATATTTTTCAAGAGGAGAAAACTGCTGAAATTGAATATAAGGTCGGTTTTGTGCCCACAATTTTCTATAATTTTGCTAACACGGAGATTAGTTATGAAAAAGGCATGACATTTACAAGGAAAAAAACAGCCAAGAAATATGACAATGGTTGGAAACTTGAAAACTAAATTGTCAGTCCATTGCTTTATTTTATCTGATTTTCTTTTTGTCAAATCATCAGCACGAACCTAATGCAAGTACTCTGTGGCGATATTTTCAACCGACAATAGAATTAAATCAGGCCGATAGATAATTTGTGGCCACGAAAATCGGTTTACATAAGCCTCAAAAATCTCTTCCCATTCACATTTGATGCCTGACTATCTTGACAATGCGGTTCCCCATGAACAACCTGCCCATGCAGGCATACCGGATACCATCAATCCCGTGATTAAACCTGTCCACAGGCACATTCAACGGTTTTCCGGATGCATCCTCTTTCCATTTGTAGTTTTTCAACTCCCGGATCAGGTTAACTGATCTTTTTGTGATCCGTAGGGGATACCGTTTTAAAATGTCAATCCCTGCCAAAATTGAATCCGGACCTTTGAATGTCGGCTTGATATTAAATCCTTCCTGCCGGATTTCATAGATGCACTTGGGCTGATTATCTGCAATAATTTCATCAGCCTTGGTAATGCCTAACTGGTTCATCCATTTGCAGATGTCAGGATTGGTAAGACCACGGGAGTAAATCATCTCATCAATATAGAGTTCCCCGCCACTCATCCCTACTTTGACCAGGGCAGTAGGATCATTAGAAAAACCAAAATCCATCCCATAGGTGATCCATTTGCATGATTCCGGCCAGTCATCGGTAATCTGCCAGTTTGTGAAAACAAGACCGGTGATCTGACCAATTTCACCCAGTCCGTAGATTCTCCAATAATTCTCATCAACATTTTTAAGGTTCTCTATTTCCGTGACCATCTCCGTTGGCAGAAATTGCACATTGTCCAGGTAGGTTGAATGGATGAAGGTGCAATCCTTACGGGGAATCACAACATCATAAATCCAGTGTTCATCCATCGATGGGTTGAAGTCCAGGAAGATTTGCTTTTCTGTTCGCAGTGAAAGCTGAACCCAGTCTTCCAGGGTCAGTTCATTGGCTTCATTGATAAACAGGTAAGCACGTTTAGCCCCTCTTTTCTTTTGGGGTTGGTCTAAGCTCATGAACTCAAAGAGGTTACCGTTCAGGGTGTAGGTGTTCTCTGTTTTATTATGATGCTGTTCATTGTAAAGCTCTGCCATCCGGAGTATCTCAAAGAAATCACGCATTGCAGATGCCTTCAAAGCCGGCATACTTCGCCTGACAATCGAAAATACCATGTCAGTACCTTCAAAAGCCTTGACCAGGATAAGTAATTGGAGGATGGAAAAGGTTTTTCCTGATCTGCTGCCGCCCTGGTTGACAACTATCTTGGTACTGGCCTCATAATTTTTCCGGAATACTGCGGATACCCTGACTGTCTTCTCCAATGGGTAGGTTTTTAAGGTTTACTTCCGGAATCATTGCAGCCTGGATTACTTCAAAGGTGATCTTGGTGAGCTTGTCCTCCGGTGGAACTATGTCCAGATTCATCCGCTGCAATTTTGGTCTTATATACTCCTGGAGGGTAGACCAAAGTTCTATTCTTTCCTTTGCTTTAAGCTTCTGGACATCTTCTTCCAGGGTATCATCCAACATTTCAAGTACCCATTCAACCCGTTCCTTTTGCTCAGCGGTGATCTTGTTTGCTGCTCCTTTTGGTCTTCCACTATTTCCCGGTTTGAATTGCCAGTCTTTCAATTTTTTTTCTTCCATTTTGGCGTTGTTTGACGTTTTATACGATAACGTATTTAATTATGTCCATATGTTTACTCTGGTTACTTCCTGTAAACCAACTTCTCAATGGTACTCACCGACACCCCATAATCCACACTCAACTCATTCTTAATATTGGCATAGGTTCGCCCTCCTTTTTCCAGGGTGTTCCCCATCCTGGCATAATCAAAATAGAGTTCCTTCACAAGCCATTTCTTTGCTTGACTAACGGGGAGAAGTCCTCTTACCACCAGATGTTCAACTTCAAGTCCACAGCGTTCTCTGAGATCAACAACCACTTTTTCAGCTTCTGGATTCATATAGCCATTTCTTACAAAATTACAAAATAATTATTCAGATAACAAGCTATTATATAAGAAATTGCCAATGTTTACTAAACTATTACTTTAAGTAGTATTATTTTTGTAGGGTTTAATTTTTCATGTCCTATGAAATCATTCTCTACGCCTCCCATTGCCTTTACTGTTGCAAATATTAATGAGAATACCGGGGTTCTTCAAAAGGTCATTGTAGCCCAATCCGGTAAAGTAAAATCTTACTTTGAGGAAATTGATGCAGAAACTCTTTCACAGATTGTAAGGCTTGGGAATGAGAAGGAGAACGGGGTTAAAGCAAGGTTTGGCCATCCCAATATGTGCAGCTCTGCTTTTGGAACTTACATCGGCAGGTTTAAAAATTTTCAGCTTGATGGCTCCCAGGTTACCGGTGATCTGCACCTGGACCCTGTATGCAAAACTGCTCCCGGTGGAAACCTCTATAATTACATTCTTACCATGGCCAAAAACAACCCTGATATGTTTGGTGCTTCAATGGCATTCGTACCAGCAGAACCTGT
>CAJAUM010000041.1 GCA_903945175.1 uncultured Bacteroidales bacterium
TGATGTCGGATATAAAGTTCATGCATGACCGCAAGATCCCGACACATTACGAAATCATTCCGGAGGACAAGCCAACCCAGAAAACCATCGTGAAGATGCTTAATGCAAAATTCAATATCCCGCTGCAGGATGTCTTTTTCTCGCAGCAAAACATGAAAAGCCTTAAATAACCATCCATGGAGGTGATCCGGATAGCCTGGCGGAACCTTTGGCGCAACAAGCGTCGTACACTTATTACAGTGGCTTCGGTATTTTTTGCCATTTGGTTTGCCCTGATCATGCGCGCTTTCCAGCTGGGCAGCTACGTCCTGATGGTGAACAACATCGTGCATGCTTATTCGGGCTATTTCCAGGTGCATGCCAGGGGTTACTGGGGAGACCAGGTGCTGAATAACGCCTTCGTTTATACCCCGGAACTGGAACAAAAACTGAACGCAACAAAGGATTCAGGCGGGTATACACCGCGATTGGAATCCTTTGCCCTTGCCTCTTACGGAATGCAGACCAAAGGAGTGATGGTCAACGGCGTGGACCCGGAGGCTGAAAACGGACTTACCTCCTTACGAAAAAAAATGGTGAAGGGCAACTATCTCGAACCGGGGGATGAAGGAGCCCTTGTGAGCCAACGATTGGCAGGCTACCTGCGGATCGGGATAGGCGACACGCTGGTGATCATCGGGCAGGGATATCATGGGGCCAGCGCTGCCGGGGTATTTCCGGTGAGAGGAATTGTAAAGTTTCCCTCACCCGATCTCGACAGCCGGTTGATCTACCTTAGCCTGCCTGCAGCCCGAAGTCTCTTCAGCGCCGACGGTATGGTCACCTCCATTGCCTTTAACGTGACTGATCCCAAGGCATATAAGGAGGTGGCTGCTCCGCTTAGAAAACAGCTCGATCCATCAGAATATGAAGTAATGACCTGGGATGAGATGATGCCCGATGTAGTGCAGCAGATCAGTGCCGACAGCGCCTCGGGGCTGATCATGTTAGGGATCCTCTATATGATCGTCGGGTTTGGCATCTTCGGCACCATGCTGATGATGCTGAATGAACGCACCAGGGAATTCGGGATGATGATCGCCATCGGGATGCAGAAGGGCCAGTTGATATTGGTGCTGGTAACCGAGACCCTGTTTCTTGGATTGCTTGGAATTGCAGCAGGGTTAGCCGCCGCCATCCCCCCAATCTATTACTTTTATATTCACCCCATCCCGCTCACAGGCAAGCTGGCTGAATCAACAGAACAGATGGGTTTCGAAGCCCTGATGCCCACGGCATGGGAGCCATCCTACTTCATTGCGCAGTCTTCAGTTGTGCTCATGATCATCCTTGCAGTGATGCTTTTGCCTGTGATGCGCATCCGGAGGCTTAAAGTTATGAATGCCATGCGTCATTAATGAACTGTTATGATCTGGATCATTGCCTGGAAGAACATATGGAGAAACAAGATGCGCAGCCTCGTTGTGGTAATGGCTGTTGCGCTCGGTTTGCTTGGAGGGATATTCTCTTCCGCAGTGTTTAAAGGAGCCAGCGACCAGCGGGTAAGGGAGGCTGTGAGCCGCGAGACATCTCATATACAGATTCACAATAGAGCATACACCGAAGACAACGAAGTGCAGTATGTTATTGACGGCGACCGGGAAAAGCTGGAAGCAGTGCTCGATACCATCAAAGCGATCGGGGCATGGTCGGCCCGGGTGAAGTTCATGGCCATGGCCGGCAGCGCCAATGCCGGAACCGGCGTCATGGTGGTGGGCATGGACCCCGAAAAGGAGAAACAGGTCACAGAGATATATTCGCTAATAAACGATACATGCGGAAGCTGGTTCAGCCAGTGCAAAGGGACCCCGGTGGTGGTGGGAAGGGCCCTGGCGAAAAAGCTCAAGGTACGCCTTCACTCCAAGATCGTGCTGACCTTCCAGGATATGCAGGGAAATCTGACCGGCGGCGCCTTCAGGATATGCGGAATCTACCGGACCAGCAACTCTGTGTTTGATGAGATGAACATCTTTGTGAACCGCGATGATATTATTCCCCTTTTAAATGCCGGTCCCGGTACCTGCCACGAAATTGCGATCCGCATGACTGATGCCGGAAAGATTGATGCGGTGCAGAAAACACTTAAAGGACTTTTTCCTGCACTGCTTGTAAAGAACTGGAAAGAGATCGATCAGCTGACGGGCATGATGAATGACATAATGGACCTGTATCTCTATATTTTCATGGGTATCATCATGCTGGCCCTGGGATTCGGTATTGTCAACACCATGCTGATGGCAATCCTGGAACGCACCAGGGAACTGGGGATGCTTGCTGCGATCGGAATGAACAAACGGAAGATCTTTTTCCTGATCATGCTCGAGTCGGTTTTCCTTTCGCTTACCGGCGGGATCATCGGAATCATCATGGGAACTTTACTCACTTTGTACACCCGCCATACCGGAATCAACCTCGGATCGTTAGCCGAGGGATTTGAGAAGATAGGGTACAACCCCATGCTCTATCCTTCGCTTGACGTCATTTTTTTCATCAATCTCACCCTGATGGTGATCGCCACGGGGATACTGGCTGCGATTTATCCGGCCAGGCGTGCCCTTAAACTGAGACCTGCAGAGGCCATCCGCAACGAATAAACCTGTGTTATGAGCATCATTTCTATAGAAAACCTTGTAAAGTGCTACCACGATTCGGCCGTGGAGGTGCATGCCCTGAACGGGATCAACCTTGCGTTTGAACAGGGCGAATTCACCGCCATTGTCGGTCCTTCGGGATCGGGAAAAACCACCTTGCTCAACATGATCGGCGGACTCGATAAGCCCGACAGCGGAACTATCATGATCGGGGAGGAAGACATCACAAAACTCGGCAGCCGCAAGCTGATCGACTTCAGGCTGCACAACATCGGCTTCGTGTTCCAGTCGTATAACCTTATTCCTGTTCTAACGGCACTGGAGAATGTGGAGTTCATCATGCACCTGCAGAAAGTACCCAAAGATAAGCGCCTGAAGCGGGCCAATGAGCTGCTCGAAGCAGTAGGACTGGGTGAACGCATCCACAGCCGCCCATCGAAACTCTCAGGCGGACAGCAGCAGCGCGTTGCGGTGGCCCGTGCCCTTGCATCAAGACCCCGCTTTATCCTGGCCGATGAACCCACGGCCAACCTTGATTCCGTATCCACCCGGAATCTTTTGGATATCATGGAAAAGCTGAATCACGAAGAACATATTACGTTCATCTTCTCCACGCATGACAAAAGGGTGGTTGACAAGGCGCACAGGGTTATTGTCCTGGAGGATGGAAAGGTCGTGAAGAACGAAGAAACAGGGCATCACAATATTTAAAATATTGATCTATAGGTAATTATCAATATTTTTCTTATTTGTTTAACCTAAAGTCGTATTTTTGCGCGCCTGATCTTTTGTCAGGAAACGGAATATAAACTTATCTAGTTGTAACCTGGTCTATTCTTTATGAGATTCAGAATAATAGTTCTTGCCAAGCAGGTGCCCGATACAAGGAATGTTGGCAAGGATGCCATGAAAGCCGATGGCACTGTGAACAGGGCAGCCTTGCCTGCCATTTTCAACCCGGAGGATCTTCATGCGCTGGAGCAGGCCCTGAGTATAAAGGACAAGATTCCCTATGCTGAAGTGATCCTGCTTACCATGGGCCCCACCCGAGCAGCCGAAATCATACGCGAGGCCATGTACCGGGGCGCTGATCATGGCTTCCTGATTACGGATCGCAAGTTCGCCGGATCGGATACCCTGGCCACTTCATATGCCTTATCACTTGCCGTGAAAAAATTAGCGCCCTACCATCTGGTTATTTCCGGGCGTCAGGCCATCGATGGCGACACTGCCCAGGTTGGCCCGCAGACAGCCGAGAAACTCGGTATCCCCCAGATAACCTATGCGGAAGAGATTCTTTCGCTCGATGCCAAGAAGATCATCGTCAAACGCAGGCTTGAACGGGGAGTGGAAGTGGTGAACTCGACCCTGCCGGCCCTCATCACGGTGCACAGTTCAGCACCGCCTTGCCGCCAGCGTATCGGCAAACTGCTGATGAAATACAAGCATGCACGCACTGTGACAGAGCTGCAGAATGAAACCAAGGACTACACTGAACTCTATAATGAACGACCCTATCTGCTCATTGAGGAATGGTCGGCCGAAGACCTGCAAGCGAATCCCGAAAGCCTTGGACTGTCGGGATCTCCAACAAAGGTGAAAAAAATCGAAAATGTGGTATTTCAACACAAAGAATCGAAAATCCTCGGCAATTCCGATAAGGATATCGAAAAACTGATGCAAACCCTTATCAGCAGCCACATCATCGGGTAATCAAATTAAATAAAAACAGAAAATCAGAATCCTGTGAACAATATATTTGTTTATTGCGAAGTAACCGAAGAACGGTCGATTGCCGATGTAAGCCTTGAGCTGCTGTCGAAAGGCAGAAAGTTGGCTGACGATCTGAAAGTTAAACTCGAGGCCGTTGTAATCGGGCACAAGGTCGCTAAGCCGGAAGTCCTGCTCTATCCGTTTGGCGTGGATGTGATCCATTACGCCGACGATGAAAAATTATTTCCTTACACCACACTTCCGCATGCGACCGTTATCATTGACCTTTTTAAAAAAGAGCGGCCTGAAATCGTGCTTTTTGGAGCCACCAGCATAGGCCGCGACCTTGCTCCGCGGGTGGCATCGGCGCTCCGCTGCGGCCTCACAGCCGACTGCACCAGCCTGGAAATCGGCGACCATTTCGAAAACAAAACCCAGATCGAATACAAGAACCTGCTTTACCAGATCAGGCCTGCATTTGGTGGCAACATCATTGCCACGATCATCAACCCCGAAACAAGGCCGCAGATGGCCACCGTACGCGAGGGGGTGATGAAGAAGGAAGTCTACTCTGTGAAATACAAGGGAAAGCTCAATAAAATTGACGCCAAAAGCATCCTGAAAGACGACGATTTCGCCGTGACCATCATCGAGCAGCACCTGGAGAAGAGCAGGATCGATATCAAGAATGCACAGGTGATCATAGCCGGAGGGTACGGGGTAGGTTCGAAGGAGAATTTTCAACTGCTGTTCGACCTGGCTGAGATCCTGGGTGCTCAGGTGGGTGCTTCGCGTGCCGCCGTGGATGCAGGGTTTGTCGAACATGAGCGCCAGGTAGGGCAGACGGGAGTCACCGTAAGGCCAAAACTTTACATTGCCTGCGGCATTTCAGGAGCTGTACAGCATCGCGCCGGCATGGATCAGTCGGCCCAGATCATTTCGATTAATACCGATATGGATGCTCCGATTAACAAGATCGCCGATTACACCATCGTTGGAAACGTAGCCGATGTAATTCCCAGGATGATCAAGTATTACAAGAAAAACTCGAAGTAAAAACAGTCATGGAAAATTTCTATACCGACAATCCCCATCTCAGGTTTCACCTTACCCATCCCCTGATGGCCAGGATCGTGAAACTGAAGGAGTCTGATTATACCCAGAAAGACAAATTCGATTTCGCCCCGCTCGATTTCGAAGATGCGATCGACAGTTACGAAAAATTAATGGAGATCATCGGAGAGATCAGCGGTGGGATCATTGCCCCGAATGCTGAATCTGTCGACAAAGAGGGCGCTCAGTTGGTGAACAACGAGGTGAAGTATGCCCGTGGAACCCAGCAGAACCATGAAGCAATGGTAAAGGCAGGACTGGTAGGATTTTCGCTTCCCCGGGAATACGACGGGTTGAATATGCCTCATGTCCCTTATGTTATGTCGGGTGAAATCGTTTCACGCGCCGATGCAGGATTTGCGAATATCTGGGGGCTGCAGGATTGTGCAGAAACAATCCTGGAGTTTGCATCCGATGAGCTGAAGGCCGAATTCCTGCCTCGTTTCAACAAAGGTGATACAGCGGCCATGGATTTAACTGAACCCGATGCAGGTTCTGACCTCCAGGCAGTTCAGCTGAAAGCAACCTATGACACGCACAAGCACTGCTGGTTGCTCGACGGTGTAAAACGTTTTATTACCAACGGCGATGCCGACATTTCACTGGTCCTTGCACGCTCTGAAGAGGGAACCACCGATGCACGCGGGCTTTCGCTGTTTATTTATGACCGCAAGGACAATGCCGTGACGGTTAGGCGCATTGAAAACAAGCTTGGGATCAAAGGATCTCCAACCTGCGAACTGGTATTCCGCCAGGCACCTGCAAAACTCATCGGCGATACCAAACTTGGACTCATTAAGTATGTTATGTCGCTGATGAACTCAGCCCGCCTTGGTGTTGGTTCACAGTCAGTCGGCCTTGCCGAGGCTGCTTACCGCGAAGCATACAAATATGCAACCGAGCGTGAACAGTTTGGAAAATCGATCATCAAGTACCCGGCCGTTTACGAGATGCTCACCAACATGAAGGTAAAGATCGATGGGATGCGCTCGCTGCTTTACGAAACGGCACGTTACGTCGACCTTTACAAAGGCTACAATTTTGCATTCAGGGAGCGCAAGCCCGAGACTGACGAACGCCAGGAAGCCAAATATTATCAGAAGCTTGCCGACATGTTCACCCCGCTCCTGAAACTTTATACCAGCGAGGGTTGCAACCAGATCGCGTATGATGCCATCCAGATTTTCGGGGGTACAGGTTATATGAAAGATTTCCCGATCGAAAGGATTTACCGTGATGCACGAATCACCACGATTTATGAAGGTACCACGCAGTTGCAGGTGGTGGCTGCCATCCGTTATGTAGGGAATGGCGGTTATCTTTCGGCTATGCGCGAAAGGGCTGCACTCCCGGTGAAACGTGAACTGGAATATCTCAGGAATTCGCTTGAAAAAATGACCGATCAGTTCGCCAAGACCGTCGAGAAGATCAATGAATACAGCGATAACGAGTATTTCGATTTTCACTCGCGCAGGCTGGTCGAGATGGCCGCAAACATCCTGATTGGATACCTGTTGCTGTATGATGCCAACCGCAGCGATGAATATACCATGAGTGCCGATATCTTTATCCGCAGAGGCCGCGCTGAGAATGTCGCCACAGTCAGTTTTATCAACAACTGCCACCCGAAAGAGGTAAACGATTACAAGCTATAACCGGTGCAAACAAACTAATTCGTTGCAGTTTTATTCTGCACCTATAGCATCTATTGAATTCCATGAATGAAGCATTCTTCATATCCAGCCTGACATGAATTGTGTTTAGTAGACCTTGCTCAGGTAATCACCTTTTCTGAACACGATTGCCGCTTCAATTCCATGATGATCGGAAAGATATTCAGTTCCTTTTCCCCACCTGAATTTTAAGACCGCCACCCTGCGGCTGATCCACTGGATTACATTTGAATTCCGCGTAAGAATGTAATCAATCATTCGGGGATTGGCAGGTGTCGTTTTAAAGGCATCATTTGTTTCATCATTAAAAGTGATCTTCATCTTCCCGGAAATCGCTCCATCTTCTGCGTTCAGAATGGTCAACATCCCTTCATAGTTCTCCACTTTTTTTTCATCAATGTTAAAATCGCCACAAATGATCTGAGGCGTTCTCATGTCTGAAAATGGAAAGATCAGATTTTCGAAAATTTCTTCAAGTTGTTGGTTCCTGATGGCTTGTGGGTAATCATCGTCCTGCAAATGAGTTGCAATCAATTGAAAAGACCTGTTTTGAAATTGTCCTTCAAATAAAACGGCCCCTTTCCTTGCAAAGGAATCAAATCCGGCCGATGCAGTGAATTCGATCTCCTTCTTTTTCTCTAATGCAACTTTACTTAATATCCAGATCCCGCTATTGAACTTCAATGAAAAAGATGATCCGTTCGCCGGTCCATAGGCAAAAGGATATTGATGGTGCAAGGCCTGGTTAATAACAGCACGCGAATGAGCGGTAAAGGCTTCCTGGAAAACAATTATATCATAATCACATGACGTCAGTGCATTTGCGATTGCCTCTGCCCGATCATCCTTTTCTTTAAAAAGATCGAGGACAGGTAACATTCCAATGTTCCAGGAAAGAATTTTTAATCGGGTCGGATTGGAGGCAATTGTGTCCATCGTTAAACTATCATTCATGTTCATTTGATTCCCATAGACGGACAACCCGCTCATAGTCAAAAGGCAATTAGTTAGCAGTATTTTGATTGTTCGGTTTGACACTTTTTTCATTTTGCTGAATTAGATCAGTACAACAATGCGGAGTTATGTACAAAGGGAAAAATACCATATGGCAAAGATCATATCAATATGTCTTTTGGATGTTAAAGAATTGTCAATTAATGATTAATTAAAGATTAATATAAGATTAACAATTTATTAACTTTCAATCTGATAGCAATCGCTACCTTGCTTTCTTATAATTGAAAGTCAACTGGGATGAATTCAAAATTTTTACGAATCCTTGGTATTTCTTTGATCATATTTTCCTGGATCCTTTGGGGAGCAATCTTATTGCTGCCTTTCTGCAAACTAACGTTGACCCAATATGCAATTGTCTATCCAGTTATACTCGTCTCAACCAATATCTTCTGGATCGGAGCAGCACTGGTTGGAAAGGAGTTTGTCCGGAAATTCAATATCCTGCGAAGGTTGAAATCTGAATGAACCCGAAGGGTGACAGAGCCTTCAAGGCTGAATCGAAGGGATTGCTTTTTAGGCAGGGTTCAATTTAAATGATTATCAGTTGAAATGGACTGGGACTATATTTAATATTAAATTAATAATTTATTAACATAGGCCTGAGAAGGCTGGACTATCTTTACGCCAAAATATATATATCCATGAGAAAAGTAAATATGTTTCAAAAGTTATTGATTATCACTGTATTAGCTTTGCCGTTCACTATCTTGGCAAAGAATCCTGTGAATCCACCATCCGCATCGAATACTTTTTCTGGAATGATTACGGATAAAGTGACCCAGGAACATCTAAGTGGCGTATACCTGTATTTTAATGAGCTTGGGAAAGGGGTATATTCAGGCGCAGATGGAAAATTCAACCTGGAAGGGATCGTACCGGGAAATTATAACGTAACTTTAAAGTATATTTCATATCATGAAAAGCATGTGTCCGTAAAAGTTAAGAAATCAAAGAAAAATCATAAAACCATCCAGTTAGAGCCTGTGCAACCCTGATTTTAATTTGTATTGTTTTATTTTACCTTCCTGGGTGTTGATACTATCAAACAGGAGGGTTTTTTTATTATTTTTGATTAAAATTTAATCTCTGAATCGTGAAACAGTTTTCTTTAATCTTCGTCACCCTTTTAATCTTCGGAAACCTTTCGGCACAGGAGGTTGTAATGAAAAACGGGAAGTATTATACTGCCAGGAAAAATCTATACACAGGTATGTATAAAGAGTATGACCCAAATGGAGTTCTGGTTTCCGAAAACCGGATCAATAATGGCTTTCTCGACTCAATTTCAACATTCTTTTATGCGAATGGTACCAAAAAGGAGCAACGCGCTTATAGTGTAGGTAAGAAACACGGATTGTGGATCAACTGGTCTGAAAATGGCGCCAAAACTGCTGAAGCCCGTTTTAAAGATGGACAAAAAGATGGTTACTGGTATATTTGGGATGAAAAAGGTGCCAAGCGATACGAAATGTACTATGTGGCAGGTGAGAAAAAAGGTAAATGGTATATATGGGACGAGAATGGCAAATTGGTTACTGAGCAAACCTACAACTGAATCCTGAATTATAAAATCACAGTCAATCCCAGTGTATAATAACGGCCTGCCAGGTATTCCAGTGTAGGTTCTACTCTGGTAACTGGCCCTTCTCCCGGTTTATCGAATTTTACTGTTTGCTGATATCGTACCTTATCGTTTAAAATGTTCTGAACTCCTCCTTTAACCTGAATGTGCTTACCAAATTTTTTCGAAATGGTAAAATCCAGTGAGTTAAAAGGCATTTCATAAACATCAGGGATATCTTCCTGCGGGTTCTGATTAGCCTGACCTACTACAACAATCCGTTTTCCCATTATATTGTATAACAAACTTGAGGTCCATCCACTTTTTTCAGATTGAAAATATAATCCGGCATTTATGATGTATGGAGATTGTCCCTGCATAAAACGATTGCGTTCCAGCGTTCCATCAGGGAAGATAACCTGGCTTTTTATAACTGAAGCATTTAAAACCAGTGAGATACCCCTTAGCCATCGAAATCCGGAGTATTTTTCCAGGAATGTCAACGACTGCCGGACTTCAATTTCAGCACCATAACTGTAAGCCCCGGTAGCATTGATAGGGCCATATGCAAGACCGGATCCCGAATTGACATAGGTGATTTCGATGGGGTTGATGAATTTTTTATAAAAAACCCCGAACGTGAACATTTCCGATAATGTCGGATAAAGTTCATAGCGGGCATCAATGTTGTGTATGAATGCGTCGGTCAAATTCGGATTGCCTATAAACGATGCGTTTTCCTGGAAAACATAGAAATTAAATGGAGCAATTTCACGAAATTCGGGCCGGTTAATCGTGCGCCCGTATGCAAACCGGATCAGGCTCTTATCACTGATATCAAAGGTAACGTTTAATGACGGGAAAAATGAAAGATTGGTAATATTGACATCAACGGGAAGTGTCGATAAATCGGAACTGAAACTGTTCAATTGCTCACTGTTCTCCTCAACCCTGACTCCGGTGTAGAGAGAGATTCGCTTACCGATCGGAATTTTAAATGTAAAATACCCGGCAACCTGGAGATTATTGGCATCATAAGAATCGGAAGGGTTGGTCGTTTCTGACAATTTAATCCCGTTGGTGCTATTTATATTCTGGTTCATAAATACCGAATCGAACGGTTGATAAGGCAGCGTCTGGTTGAAAATATTTTCATTGCTTTTTGTATAGCCCAGCAGGCGGGCATTGAAATTTCGGATTTTATATTCACCATATGCCCCAACCTTGAGTTCGGGCTTAAAGGAACCAAACGTAAAGGGATGCGTATAATCGAGCCGGAGCATTACCAGATGTTCCTTTAGTTTCTGGTAGATAATTCCGGCATATTTTGGAGAGGCTGTATTTCCGAACGCAATGCCGTACCTGTTGTAGTAAGGATCATCGACAGTGGTGTTCAGGATGGTTGTTAAGCGCTTTTCGTTGGGTTCATCCCGCTGGGAAAATGAGTAGCCCAAGGTCCAGCGCAGATGTGATAATGCTTTTGTAAAATCATGATCACCGGTCAGTTGTCCCGAATAGGTTGTTCGGCTCATAAATGCGTATTCGTAAGATCTTATCTGCTGCGAACTGTAATATTCGATTCCCTCCCTCAGGGTTGTGCTTGTAAATCCAATCTGGTTGAAGAGGTTATTAAAACTCAATTTAAAGTGTGGATTGATGCCAAATGACCAATTCGACAGAATCCCGGTTTTAGCAGTATTGGTGTACTGCATATCATGAAAATCAAAGTTCGGGCTGGGCTTGTCCTCTTCAAAATTATAAACCTGGTAATCGAGCCTGTGGATGGGCAGCGATAAAAATGTGTTGGAATAATTCAATGCATTGATTGTTCCGCATTGGGCTTTTCCTATCCTGAATTTCCTGGCAACAGCAACATTCAGGCGGTTATCCCAGAAAGCCCGTTCCTGCAGGGCCGACCAGTTTTTATTAATCTCCTGTCCAAGGTTTGTAATTTTTTGTACATCAGCAGGAGTATACCCATTGGCGATGGAGTTAAATTCATCCGTGTTAGGGAATCCTGCAGGCAAAGCCCTTGTCCCATCATCCACACCGATGAAATCAAGTGAACCTCCCTTATATTTGTAAAAATCATTGAATGTGGTATGTTCTCTTGCTGAAATACTGTAAGTAATTTCTACTGTGTTTTTTGAGGGTGTATTCTTGGTCGTGACATCAATAAAGGCGCCCGAAAAATCGGCTGGAAGTTCGGGTGATGGTGTTTTATAAACCATGATGTTATCAAGCAGTGAGCTTGGAATAATATCGAATGAAAAAGCCCGTGTATCAGGTTCTGAACTCGGGGTTGACGCATTGTTCAGAAAAACATTGTTATAGCGTTGATTCAATCCACGTACAATAACAAATTTTCCATTAAAAATTGTGATACCTGGAATTCGCTTGATTACCTCCGAGGCATCACGGTCTTGAGATTTTGTGATCTGTTGCCCGGAAATGCCATTGGCAACCAGGTTGGTGCTTTTTATCGAACTGATAATGGAAATATCAGTATTTGTAAGGCGTTTATCTACTATCTCCACCTCCTTCATCAGTGTGATTTCTTCCTCCAGATCTATATTAAGCGTAGTAACTTTGTCTTTACTCACCTTTACATTTTCAAAAATTGTTTTCCTGTAGGAAATAATAGAGATACTTAGGCGATATATACCGGTGGGGACGTTGTTGATAACATATTCCCCATTGATATCTGTTGAGTTGCCTTTGCTGATGGCTTCGATCCAGACATTGACCCCAACAAGCGTCTCTCCGGTTTTTTTATCCTTTACGATCCCTTTTATTATTCCGGTTTGAGGAAACACCAAATTGGCAATCATTAGAAGTAAAAGAAAAGGTAATAATCTCAGAAGTTTATTGATCATTTTGAAGAAATAATACTGTAAATCAAAAAATGAAAAGAGCAACAGGGATTGGCTGTTGCTCTTTTCATCAGAAATTATAATTATTTGGTTCCGTAAGGCAGGTTCTGGGGATCCCATACAGCCCATCCTGATGTCCAATCGGTGGCGCCAAAGGCTCCAATGAAAGTCTCTGCAGTAAAGAAAGAATGCTGGAGATTCACGTTAGTGAAATCAGCGGTACCTAACAGCGGAGATCCAGCCATTGGTACTGCATTGGGCTTATCAAGGTTGAAGGCGTTGGTTAGTTTCAGGTCGGCATTGTTCACAATGGTATCATTGGCGAATCCAGGAGTGAGGTACCAGTGGGTCAGGGAGTCTTTCGTCATTGTGCTGTTGCTCGGCACACTGAAAAAGGTGTTTGCAGATGTAGTTCCTGAGAGGATGGTATTACGAATTTGCAGGACACCATTAACAGCACTGCTCTGCGCCAGGGTTCCGTCGAGGAGTAATCCACCAAGATATCCGGCAAAAACAGAGTTATAAGTACAAATCTGAGTATTCCTTCTTAGATGTAATGCGTTTTTATAGTTGGCGCTGATGTTGCTGGTTGAAGCATCCTTTCTCGGACCGATAACGGTTACATTACAGAAGATCGGCTTTGTAATTGGGATGTTTGTTGATCCAGTGGCATCGTTATCCGATTCAAATGAGTTTGATCCTGATACATCGGCAACATTTTTATCACGGATTGCAAACAGAAATTGTAATTTCCCCTGGAATCCATTGTCTGTATCGAAATCATCATCAAGTCCGCGGTAAGCGATAAGATGCTTCGCGTTTACGGTTCCGCCAAACCATTCAAAGGAATCATCATTGGCAAAAGAAACCATGATATAATCAATTGTTGTACCGGCACCTACACCTGCCATCGTAAGACCATTGATCTCTTTATCCGGTTGGAGAGGATATCCACCATATTCAATACGAACATATCTTAAAACACCTGAATTATCGTTGGCATCTGTTCCGCCATAATGCGAGCGAGGTCCGCCTTCAATCTGGGGATCCCCATTATTAACCGGAGCCTTGCCACAAAGAACAAGTCCTCCCCAGTCGCCGCGGTTACGGAAGCCTACAGGGGCATTTGATGTAAAGATAATCGGGTTTGCCGCTGTGCCATCTGCGATGATTTTTCCACCACGTTCAACGATGAGAGCGCCAATTGTGAGTTTATCCCCTTTGATAATCGTACCAGGAGCGATGGTAAGAACAGCTCCGTCGATCACATAGGTAAAACCTTTAATCAGGTACTGTTTGTCTGCTGTCCAGGTTACATTACCTGAAATCTCACCGGAAACTTCAACAACACTCGATCCTCCAGCTTGGGTTAAAGTTAACATGATGGGTGCAACTCCTGCAATGGTTACAGTGATATTGGCTACCCGCGGACTGGTTGTAGTATTTTCGGTGAAGTTTGCTTCAACGGCACCGTTTCCGGTTCCACTGGCCGTAACGGTACACCATGGTTGATCGCTTACAGCAGTCCAGGGGCCGGATGCCGAAACGGTGAAGTCAACTTTACCTGCAGGGGTGGAAGGAACATTCTGACTAAGCGGAGTTACTGAATTCATACTTCCCTGGGTTACGGTAAGAACTTTGGGAGCGAGTCCACTCACGGTAACTGTAATGTTGGCGACGCGCTGAGATGTGGTTAGATTTTCTGTGTAATTGGTAATGATCGTTCCGTTACCTACTCCCCCTGAAGTAACGATACACCAAGACTGATCACTAATAACAGACCAGGTTGCATTGGAAGCAACCGTAAAATTTACAGTACCAGCTGAAGATACTACATTCTGAGCCGCAGGAGTTACTGCGATTGTAGTGGCTGGGGTTTCAACTGTTGAGTCTTTTTTACAGGAGGTGAACCCGATCATCAGAGCGGCAATTAACAACCCCGTCATTTTTAAGTAATTGGTTTTCATAGGTTTTTTAAGTTTGTTTTACAATTTTTATTTAACACCGCAAAGTACCGGCTTATCAATGAACCACAGATGAACGGCAGGTTAACAGTTTGTTAATTAATTGTTAAGTTAACGCATTAGTGTCCACTAAAAGTTAAAAATAGTTCTTTGAAATCATTGTATATCTAGCGTTTATGAGCTTTTTTGCTGCGTGACGATTTGAAATGGTTAAGTTAGATGGGTTATACCCATTTTATCATGAACCAAGGCAAATATGTTTTCGCACAGCTAACAGAGTTTTTACCACAACGAGTATTTGATAGTCTTGTTACAAAGTATTCGGGCAACAAATATGTGAGATTTTTCACATGCTGGAGCCAGTTGCTTTGTATGGTTTTCGGTCAATTGACCAACCGAGAAAGTCTTCGTGATTTGATCGTTGCTATTGAGGCCCACGGTGGGAAAACGTATCATCTCGGATTTGGTAAAAGTGTAACGAGAAGTAATCTTGCCAAGGCAAATGAAAACCGAGACAGTAAACTCTTTGAAGAATACGCGTATCATCTAATTGATGTTGCCCGAAAGAAGCGAGCCAATGACAATTTTGAAATTAAAGGCAAGGTTTATGCTTTTGATTCTTCAACTATCGACTTGTGCCTGAGTGTGTTTTGGTGGGCAAAATTTCGTAAAACAAAAGGAGGAATAAAACTCCATACGCTTTATGATATTACCACGCAAATACCAGCATTCATACACATTACGTCAGCATCAGTAAACGACATGAACGCCATGGATTTTATTCAATATGAACCCGATGCCTACTATATATTCGATCGTGGATATGTTGATTATTCTCGCCTTTACAAAATTACAAGCCACTCGGCATATTTTGTAATTAGAGCAAAATCAAATCTCAAATTTGAGCGCATGTATTCTAATAAAATTGACAAAACGACTGGTGTAGAGTGCGATCAAATTGGAAAACTGACTGGATTTTATGTGTCCAAACAGTATCCGGAAAAGCTACGAAGGGTCAAGTTCTTTGATAAGGAAAGTGGGCGTGTTTTTATTTTCCTGACCAATAACATGGAACTGACAGCCGAACAAATTGCGATGCTTTATAAAAACCGATGGCAGATAGAATTATTCTTCAAATGGATAAAACAGCACTTGAAAATAAAGTCCTTTTGGGGAACCTCAGAGAATGCAGTGCGTATTCAAATATACTCGGCTATCATTGCATATTGCCTGGTGGCAATCGTGGGGCACGATCTTAAAATAGATCGCTCAACCTACGAAATATTACAGGTGCTCGGAATATCATTACTGGATAAAACTCCTGTAAAAGAGCTCTTTACGAATGTAGATTACAAAGATGTCAAAGAACGAAATTATAATCAACTGTCAATCAACTTATTTTAAGTGGACACTAATGTAGTTAACGATTAATTAATTATTATTTATTTATTTCTTAACATACCTTGGCTTCGAAGACATGACCTTTACAAATTTTTAAATCCCATGAATAGTCAATAGAATAAAACACAATGGAAAATAGCGAGATAACGATCCTATTGGTTGACGATGAACCGGATATTCTTGAGTTCTTAGGGTATAACCTTGAGCGTGAGGGTTACAAAGTCTTAAAAGCCAAAAACGGACAAAAGGCCTTGAAGCTGGCAAAGCAACACAAGCCTCAATTGGTAATTCTTGATGTGATGATGCCGGTGATGGATGGGATGGAAACCTGCCTTGAAATCAGGAAGATTCCTGACCTGGCCGATACACTGATCACTTTTCTGACTGCCCGTGGAGAGGATTATTCTCAGATTACGGGTTTTGAATCCGGTGCAGACGATTATATAACCAAGCCCATAAAACCCAAATTGCTTGTCAGCCGCATTCAAGCATTGTTAAGACGAATAAAAGAGGTGCCTGGAAATGCAGGTATCATCACCCTCAAAGGGTTTACCATCGATAAAAATCGATATGTCATCATTAAAGAGGATAAAGTGATCACACTTGTGCGTATGGAATTTGAACTATTGCAATTTCTGGTCTCACGCCAGGGAAATGTAGTAACACGTGAAGAAATATTTGAGAATGTGTGGGGAGATGACATTGTGGTTGGTGAGCGCACCATTGATGTCCACATACGCCGTATTCGCGAAAAATTAAGCATCGACAGCATTATTACCATCAAAGGTATTGGATATAAGTTTTTTGAGGGATAACCCATACTAATCAGTGGTGGCATGATATGGACATCCTTGATTAAAGTTGAGCAATTATAGGAAGAAGAACCGGTCATCCTGTTGGAATATCTCCTGCCGGGGAAGTTGCTGCATCGCAGGAACAGGATGTGGGAAATTATTTGTTACGGTAATATTAATTTTTCATTAACAAATGGCTAACGATGAAATGCATATAGGAGAGACATCGATATTTGCATAAAAATCACCAATGAAAATTACAACAGGTCAATTCAATGATTCCTATTTCCCGATTATGGATGGGGTAGGGATTACAGCCCACAATTACGCCTACTGGCTGAATGAAAAGTATGGAAAAAGCATGGTGATCGCCCCAAAAGTAAAGGGGTATGAAGACACCGTTGATTACAAGGTATACCGGTTCAAATCGGTAATGTTGCCTGGAATGAATCCATACAGGGTTGGCCTCCCGTTAATCGACGTTAAATTCAAAAAGAAAATAAAAAGGATTAAATTTGACTTGCTGCATGCACACTGTCCGTTCATCAGCGGGCAGGTTGCACTTAAACTGGCTGCAAAGCATAAAGTGCCGCTGGTTGCGACATTTCATACGAAGTACCGGGATGATTTCAAAAAGGTCATAAACAATGACATATTTGCTGATTTCCTTGTAAAACTCACACTCGATTTTTACAATGCAGCCGATGAGGTATGGGTGCCGAACAAAGCAACAGGGTTAACGCTCAGGGAATATGGGTATAAAGGTTCATACGCGGTAATGCCAAATGGTTCCGACATGCTTATTCCGGATGAAGGGAAACGGATGGAATACAGAAAGAAGGGTCTCGAGTTGATCGATGCCGGGAACGAGGGATTCACAATGCTATTTGTGGGACAACATCGCTGGGAAAAAAATGTCCGGCTTATTATTGATTCCATGATCATGCTCAAAGCCGCCGGAAAAGCATTTAAAATGGTTTTTGTTGGCGAGGGATATGCCGCAAATGAGATGATGAAACTCGTCAGGCAAAATAATATCCAGGATCAGGTCGTATTCCTTGGCGTGATTACTGACCGAAAAGAACTTCAGAACGTTTATGCTGCATCTGACCTGCTGGTTTTTCCATCCATTTATGACAATTCCCCGCTTGTTTTGCAGGAAGCAGCAGCGTTTGATATTCCTTCGGTTGTGGTTCGCGGCAGTTCTTCAGCCGAAGGGTTCCAGGATGGTTTGAATGGATTCCTTGTTGAAAATGAGGTCACATCTTTGACCAAAAAGATCAGTGAACTTATAGCCTACCCTGATGCTATTAAAAAAGCTGGTGAAGGAGCAAGGAAAACGATCTATCATCCCTGGGAAAACATTGTCGATGAGGTTAACCTCCGGTATGCGGATATTATTCGCAAGCACCAGCCGGTATTTTCAAAGCAGGCCGATGATGACGAAGAAGAATAGTGTCCCTGAAACCTGAAAGATAATTCATTTTTCCTTGTCAGTCAAATGATTCCGGGGGGCAGGAAAACTTTACCGATTCCGATTAAGGTTTTTAAAATGAGTGGAAAAATAGGAATAACCGGAGCGCTTATTTTGTTTTTATGCCTGTCAGAACTGTACGGGCAGAAATTCGATAGCCTAGCAATGACACCACCTATGGGCTGGAATGGCTGGAATTCCTTTAGATGCAGGATCAATGAAACAGTCATCCGGGAAGTTGCGAATGCCATGGTCACCAGTGGCATGAAGGATGCCGGGTATTCGTATCTTGTGCTTGATGATTGCTGGCAATCCGCGAGAGAACTGAATGGGACCATCCTCGCTGATCCGGTGCGTTTTCCTTCAGGCATAAAAACACTGGGCGATTATATCCATTCGCGGGGATTGAAATTCGGTATTTATTCAGATGCCGGGAAATACACATGCCAGGGTAGGCCCGGGAGCAGAGGATACGAGTTACACGACGCTATGACCTATGCTACATGGGGAGTCGATTACCTGAAATACGACTGGTGCGCACATGGCACACAGGATGCGGAATCCTCTTATCGTCTCATGAGAGATGCCTTATATAAAGCCGGAAGACCGGTGGTATACAGTATTTGCGAATGGGGAAAGAACGAACCTTGGAAATGGGGAAAAGATATTGGTCATTTGTGGCGGACCACTCCGGACATCATAAACTGCTTTGACTGCAGGAATATCTGGGGAGGAATGGGTGTTCTGCAAATCATCGACCGGATGGCTGATCTGGGCAGTTTCGCTGGCCCCGGACACTGGAATGATGCGGATATGCTACAGGTAGGAAATGGCAACCTTACACCAGCTGAAGAAAGACTGCATTTCAGCATGTGGGCCATGTTTTCTTCTCCTCTTATTGCCGGCAACGACATCCGGAATATGTCTGAGCAAACCTTATCCATCCTGACCAACCGGGAGGTGATAGCCATTGACCAGGACAGGCTTGGGATATCAGCTACCCGCTGGCTGAAATCGGGGGATCTGGAAATATGGTTCAAGCCGCTTGACCGGGGAGAATTTGCTTTCTGTTTTATTAACAGGGGCTTTAGAACCATATCTATCAACCAGGATCTTAAGACGACCATTTGCAATCAATATACAATCGATGATTCCTATGTAGTCAGGGACCTTTGGAAACACGAATTCATAGGAAAATCCAGCGAGAATATTAATGAAGCCCTGGGCCCGCATGATGTTCTTCTGATAAAATTGACAGCAAAGATTTATTAATTTGCAGGAAGATCACTTTCCCACGCAGAAAGTAACTCGTGTTTAGGATCAGGCAGTTGTGAGTTCGAGGTACAAATGGGGTACAGATATTTGATTAAATTCACACTAAAATCGTCTCAAAAGAAATGAATCGAACGAATGTAACGCAACGAAAGATTACCAGCTATAATTACACTGCTTCCAAAGTTGCTGTTCCTCGGCCGGGGTAATTTTGACAGCATCCTCCGGAGTGTATTTTTCGAAGTCTTCTTCTCTTCAACCTACAATCGCAAAATACGACAACATCTTTCTGATCGACCGTGGGGTCGTTCATGAGCTTCATGCAACTGGTGGTCTAATTCAACAATTTTGTAATCTAATGCAAACATAATAAATCTACCTGATTGAGGGAAAGGAGAGTAAATTTAATTAGATTAATAAACTTTAACATTTGTATTCATTCGATTATTAGCATTTAAGTATATCTTTGCGGAATTCACATTTAAAATTGCAACATCACCTTATAAAAACGATTGCATCGTTTTCTCGAAAAGAATTCTTATGCAGAAATATACATTTTTGATCGCATTAATCCTGGGAGTTTTATCAATGAATTCCGTGGGACAGGGGTATAAATTTAACTCTTCAATGAGTTCCATCCATTCATGGAATGTTAATTCACAGTTACATCAGCCTGATTCAACCTTTGGCGATTTTACTGAGATTTCCCCGGCGGATTCACTCTGGATCACTCCGCCAGACGAAGATTTCTGGGTTGTGGCAACTGCTTCGGCTGATTACGATAATGACGGCGATCTGGACATCGCTGTTTTGGGTTATTATGTCGTTTATAATGTCAGTGCAGTAGGCAAACTTATTCTGATGCGGAACGACAGTCTGGTTGGACCTGACGAATGGAAGTTCACGAATTTCAATGTTCCGCTTGGTACGCTAACTGCAGGAGCTTCAGATATGGCTTGGGGTGATGTTGATGGTGATGGCGATTTTGATCTTGCTCTCGGGACGGATGGTAATACAGTTATTTACCTGAATGATTCGGGAACACTTGTGTTAACCGATACCAGTTTACCAGGCTACTGGGAGGATAACAGCCAGGCCTATTTTAATCTTCGGTCAATTACATGGGTAGATTTTGATAATGATGGCGATTTCGATTTGCTGATACCATCAGTTTTCGACTTTAATAACTTCGCCTATAAGACTGCTTTAATGCGAAATGATGGTCCGAATGGAACCGGAGGCCGGATTTTTACGGAATTTGATTCTGTATTTGCGCCAACCATGCATGCCCAGAGTTCATGGGCTGATTTTGATGGCGATGGCGACCTCGACCTGTTGCTTGTGAATGTTGCGCCGGTTTATGATTCCGGATTTATACGCCGTTACCGTAATGATGGTAACGGAAATTTCACCGGGGAGAATATTCTTGGGTCCTTAAGCATTGAGCATGGGGAAGCGCAATGGGGCGACTATGACGGTGACGGTGATCTCGATATCCTGGTTGCAGGTAATCTCAAGGAGATGAATGGAAGCTACACACCAATGGCCCTTCGCATTTACCGTAACGACAGTGTGAATTTTGTTCCACTGGAAGTTATTCCGAATCCAGCCGGGGAAGGATGGTTTGATTTTACTGCTGCTACCTGGGCTGATTATGACTCTGATGGCGATATGGATATACTTCTTGCCGGCCATTATAATTCAGGGGTTGAGATTGAAGGTCGTGCAAGAGTTTATACCAATGACTTAGGAATTTTTACTGACTCCGGCAATGAACTTCCGGCGCCCCATGCGGCAGGGGACAGGGCAGGAACATTTTCCTGGCTTGATATCGATGGCGATGGGGATCTCGATTACTACATTGCCGGTGAGTACTTCGTACCAGGAGGAAATGGCCTGGTTGAATCCCAGATGCATCTATATCGCAACGATTCTCCGGGTCAGAACCTGGCCCCCTTGGCCCCAACCGGGATAACAGTTACACAGGTCTCGGATAATTCGGTCATGTTCACCTGGCTTCCGGGAACAGATGACCATACCCCCGGGAATGCATTAACCTATGACCTTAAGTTGTATCATGACGGGATTCCGGTAAATCTCCCTGAGCGGAAGCCCGAACCCGGGAACATCAGTTCTGTTAACCAATGGTTATATACAAACCTGCAGACCGGAAACTATTCATGGACCCTCGGCACGGTAGATGCTGCATATATTGGTGGTACTGTTGCCTCTGGAGAATTCAGCCTCTGGCCGGTATCAGTTAATGAAACAAACGGAAATTTATCCGACGGATTCTTTCTCGGCCAGAATTATCCTAACCCTTGCCACCAGACTTCAACTATTCCTTATTCAATATCAAGGGAGCAAGTTGTTTCTTTGAATGTCTATAATATACAGGGGATGGAAGTTGCCAGGCTGGTTGGTGAAAGAAAAGCGGCAGGCACCTTCATGGTAGTCATGAATGTCGGGAATTTACCTGAAGGGATCTATTATTACAGAATGCAATCAGGAAATTTTTCACAATCAAGGAAAATGGTAATTTACAGGGAAACTAAGAAATATGGCTTATAAGGATTTTGATTCCAATACCTATTAAAATAATCCCACCGATTATTTCCATTCGTTTCCCCAGCTTGCCACCAACCTTTTTCCCAAACAGCATCCCGACCATTGAAACCAGGAAGGTAACAACCCCAATAATCAATATCGACCAATAAATATTTATTTCGATTAAAGCAAAACTGACTCCAACCACCAGAGCATCAATACTGGTCGCTACTGCCATTCCGAGAAGTACAACAATGTTCAACGGATTGAAATTGCTGTTTTCCTCGTCTTTTTTCAAACTTTCATAGGCCATTTTCAACCCCAGCACAGACAATAATCCAAATGCGACCCAATGATCATAATTTGCAATAAGACCGGAAACCTGTTTACCTAAAATCCAACCAATGAGGGGCATCAATGACTGAAAAAATGCCAAGGTAAATGCTATTTTAACAGCCTGGAAAAACCGGATATGTCGGATAGTTAAGCCAGAGGAGATAGAAACAGCAAAAGTATCAAAAGACAGCCCTAAAGCAATAAGGAGTATCGTTATAAAGTCCATATATAAAACCAGATTAGCGCTGGCAAATTTACACTATAATTTCCCCAAAGCACTGTTGCACAGCCAGGATCCGGAATGTTATCGTCCTTTGGTCAGGTACTTGAGAATTTGCTCCTTCTCCAGGGAATCCATTGAGACCTTCAAAGTCATTTTATCAACCCAGAGTTGCCATTCCTGTTTGGTATATTTTTCAGGTAAATACAGCGTATGGCAGCTTCCGCATTTCTGGATATAAGATTTTCGACCTACCTGAAGTTCAGACAAACTGGCATTCGGCGTTTCATAAGTTGCCGTAGGAATGTACAGTGCTGATGTACACGAAAACGCAACTGAAAAACAGATCAGGCCGATAACCAGGACTGTTTTATTAAAACATATACGAGAAGAGCAATCTGAACTGTACTTTTTCAAATTCATTTAGATTAAGACCGGAGGTTGTTGAACCTTTAAATGAAGCCACCTGTGGCAATAGGGTTAAATTGACCCAGAATTTATCCTGACTGTAGGACATACCAACGCCCGAATAAAGAGCGCTGTGGGCTATTTTCCCATCCAAAAAGACATTATTAAAGGAATTTTCCTGGGTCAGATGGAACCTTTTTCCAAAAGACCATGCGAAAGCAAGCAGACCATTCAGTTTCTGTTCAGTCTCCCAATCCAGTTCATTATTTTTATAATAGGGAGCAAATTCATATTCATAAACTCCGTTGAATGCGATAGTAAGATGGCCTATCTTCTTGTCAAGGATTACTTTACCTTCAAGATCGAATTCGCTGCTTCCAATGCCAACTTCAGCGTATAGTGCTAGTCCGATCGGATGTGCTACCGGGTCGAGCAATTTGAGTTTCCACTCGTTGGAAAATCCAATTTCATTTTCAGTGGATAACGACTTGATTGAGTCATCCATCAAAGTATTGGTTTTTGAAGTAAAGTTCAAATAAAACGCGGTCTGCAGATTACTGCCAAGGCCGATTTCATATTCGGTCCGGTTATCGTACCTTAAATAGAAATCATCTCTTCCTGTTCGAAAGGTATGCCAGGATTCCAATTCACGCTGGCCTTTATTTAAAACAGTACTTTGGTAAGTATAGGTAAATAATCTGTCCTGGGCTTGTGTACCCATAATGCCCAATAGCGCTACAACTAAAAACAGACCTCTCTTTATCGTATTATTTGCATTCATATGATCGTTTTTTTAATTTGAATGCAAAGGAACGGCAAGAAATCACCCCGGACAATCCCAATATGTTGGTATATTATCGCTGGAAATCGACCAGGTTATTTAAGGCAGCATAGAGAGTCAACCCGGGGATACTCTTGATTCCGAGTTTAAATGTGATATTTTTCCGATGGGTTATCACCGTATGGATGCTGATAAACAGTTGATCGGCAATTTGTTTATTGCTGAATCCCTGTGCAACCAACGTTAGGACTTCTATCTCCCGGTGCGAGAGCTGGTTGTCGGATTTAACGTCGGACACTCCGGAGATGTATTCCATTAGTTTTTGATTGATTGTATCCAGGTTGTCGTATACATAGAAAATATCGTCAAAGCATGAATCCAGTCTGTTGAAAAAACCTGCAGTTTCAACTCCGACAATGCAATTTCCATTCTTCTTTATGACTTTGGCATGCTCTTTTATTTCATCCATAAACTGGGTTTCCACCAGGATCAGCATATCCTTCCAACTATTGAGCAACATATCTTCAGGAACAGCAACCATCACATCAGTAATCCCTATGTTTCTGGCTAACAGAATATTTTTAAATCCCTGTTGAATAATGGGTGAACTGTGTATAATAACTGAATTTCCAGTTTGCATTGGAACAGATTAAGGGGTTTGCAATGCAATAAGTCTGGGAATCAAAATTTTATCCTCAAACCTTGCATGGTCCAGCTGTTCTTTCTCGAAATGGGATAAGGTGTGCAGTAAATCGTTAATCAGATTCATATCAATGTGCTCGGGAATATGCCTTATAATGATTGTCATGAGGTCGCTGAGCTCATTTTCGACGTTCGTGTGTTGCCTGAAAAGTTTTTTAAGGTTCGAAACATGAGATTTCAATTTAGAATCAACCCTTTTCCTTACTAAAGGGAATACTTCCGTTTCTTCGTAATCGATATGTCTAATAAGTTTTTTGATGTATTGATTCAGATATTTTTCAACAACGATCAGCAATTTCTCATTGGGCATCAATTGTTTCATCTGTTCTATTAATCCGGATAACCGGGGAATTGTTAGCTGCTTGTGAAATTCATGGGTTTTTGTAAGAAAATCAATAAGAGGACAGAGGTCCATATCTTCCGGTTTGGGAAAGTAATCGGCAGTAGTGAATGTGTTTAAGATTCCAAGTGTGAATTTTACATCCTGCCCGCAATGGATGCAAATTTCCCGGATGGTTTTTTCGCCGATATGTGTGTTCAAACCCAGTCGATGTGTAATCGGCAACAGATCGATGTTCATGCTGATTACATCTGATAATTTATCTCTTTCAGTTATCATTTGGTCCCTGTTGGATTAAAGGATTGAAAATAAAACGGATAATGAAACAAAGTTAAATATTTGTATTTGATAATTCAAAGAGATAAATGACTACCCGGTATTAAGGTTTCTCGGGAAATACTCCTTTGAATTGGTTTGATACCCTGCGTTCACCCTGGGAGTATCCTGGGAGAAGCCTGGGAGGATAGAACTCCTTGCCTATACACAGTTGCCGCACCAGTCACCCTTCAACCATTCTTTGTCACGCGTCACGTGTCACATGTCACGGTTTCACTTCACGCAGAAAGTAACTCGTGTTTAATATCAGGTAGTTATGAGTTCGAGGTACAAATGGGGTACAAATAAAACCATTAACAACCCTCATTCATTGAGTTGGGACGAATAAAATTATCTTTGCTGCCAGGTTACTCAACCGTTCAGATGGAAAACAAAAAGCTATATACGGGTATCATACTTGCCGGTGGAAAAGGTATTCGGCTTGGCACGGATAAAGGTTTGATCGAGTTGAATGGAAGGAAGCTGATCGAATATGCAATCGATATCCTTTCCCCGTTTTGCAATGAAATTATTATCAGTTCAAATAATCCGGACTACAGAATACTCCCCGCCCGAATTGTTCCAGACCTCGCTGCAGGTAATGGGCCGATGATGGGGATATACTCATCCCTCAAAGCTTCTCCGACAACTGCGAACCTCATTCTTGCCGTTGACAACATATTTGTCACCAGGGGATTCTTTCGGTACCTGTTATCTCTGAATTTGTCGGCATATCACGTTGCTGTACCGTATGTTCTGAACAAGTATTTTGAACCTCTTGTGGGATATTATTCGACGAAATGCATTCCGGTGATGGAACAGATGATGCAGGAGCGCAATTATAAGCTTCCTGATCTTTTTTCAATGATACTGGTCAATAAGCTTATGGTAGAAAGGGATTTCCCTGACTTTAAGCAGAACTATTTTCAAAGCCTGAATAACCCAGAGGATCTTGTAATGTTGAAGGGATTGCATCCCGGTCGTCCCTGAGCAGTTTCCACCGGTGATTTGCAATCTCAAGTAATAATGATGGATCTAAAATCTCGGGACTTGAGGAATAAACGATGCGGTCACATATGTTGCGAATGGCCTCCTTTCCTGTTACTACTGTATCATTCTCATGTTGAACAAAAAACATTACAGCCGGTTTTATTAACCTGCCAAGTCCGCCGGATTCACAGACAATCATTGATTTTTCACTGCATAATCCATAAATGAATCGGAAAGCTTCCAGTAATTCCTGATCATGGGCTTCAATATAGAAAACCTTCATTGCACCTGCTTCAATGAACCTGCCACTATCTTTAGAAGATATTCCCTTTTCTTCCCATATGCTATAGGCTCCTGAACGATGGATCAAATTTTTCGAGCCGGGATCTCCATGATTGTGAGCTGAAATCTTTATGGCAACCAGATCATGATTCTTTTTCCACAAGCTGATTATATTGCAGGCAAGCATTGTCTTGCCCCGCTCTCTGCCAGATCCTGTGATCAACAGTACATTTGGAAAAACATTATTACTGAGCATGAAGTATTGGGGTCCATATTTATTAATTGCTTATAAGTTTGATGCTAGCGAGCAGTAGAACACCGGCCAAAAAATATTTGAGCGTAGAGACGGGAAGGTGCCGGCTTCCGATATGGGAGCCTACAAGTCCTCCAGCCACCGCCACCAGGACAAACAGGATTATCTCAGTCGATACCTTAAACCCGGAAATAGTCAACCCGATGAGACCGGACATGGAATTGACAACAATAAAAGCAGCAGACAAAAAAGCAGTTTCTTTAATAGTGGCCCATCGCATTATAATCAAAATCGGAGATAGAATGATCCCTCCACCAATTCCAATCATCCCTGAGAAAAAACCAATTGTGGCACCTGTCAAAAATGCAGCTGGAAAAGAAACCCTGCGGATGCTGTATTCATTATCCCTGAGCGTAAGCAGCATCCGGAAAATTCCGATAATTAGTACCACCCCCAGTAAAACTTTATACAAACCAACATCAGCCGTGATCATTGCGCCAATAAAAGCTGAAGGGACTGAACCCAGGATGAAGGGATACAATTTCCGGATATTGAATTTCCCTGCTCCATAATAACTGATAAATGCGATTCCTGCAACCATGGTATTTAGGATGAGTGCTGAAGCCCTCATTTCGGCAGGAGCAAATCCAAAAAGTGTCATCAATGCAAGGTATCCGCTGGCCCCGCCATGGCCGACCGATGAATAGAAAAATGCTACCAGGCCAATGGCACCTAAAAATAAAAATTCATTCATTTAAGGTCTCCTTTCCAATTCAGACTCGTTTGTCCTCGGGAGGCAAGGCTGTTTCCGGCCAAACCCATCGGCTTCATTTTCATGAGAAATCCTTTAGAAAATGAGGCTCGGAGCAGAATTTATAATGCGTTAAATTAAAAAAAGTTTTAACAGGTTATTTAAAATCAAAATAAATAATCAAATACCTAATTGCTGAATTGCAAATTTAGGAAAAAATATTTTATGTTTGCAATCACTAACTTGGTTTAAAATCCGCAAGATATGGTTTTTATGCAAAGGGTTTCTATGACGATAGTTTTCTGTTTGGTTACTTTTTATGCATCGTCTCAGGATGGTGCTGATCTGTTTAAACGAACCTGTTCTCCCTGCCATTCCATTGGGGGAGGGCGGTTGGTTGGTCCAGACCTGGCAGGGGTTACCAAAAAAGCAGATAAGGTTTGGCTGACGAAGTTTATAAAGAATTCGGCTGATCTGATTAAAAGTGGTGATCCTGCCGCAGTCGCTATTGGGAAGGAATACAATAATCTGCTGATGCCACCCTTTATTGGAAGTGAAAATGAAGTGTCCGCGATTATCAACTTCATCGATTCTAAAGGAGGTTCGGCACAATCTGCTGCGGCTGACACATTCTTAAATGCAGCTTCTGTTGAAAATGTCATGCGTGGCAAAGCACTTTTTTCAGGAAATCTGCCTCTTAAAAATGCTGGTTCTTCCTGCATCACCTGTCATTCGGTTCACGATGTTGCCGGGATCGGCGGAAGTCTGGCAAAAAGTCTGAATCTGTCGTACTTCATATTAAAAGGACAAGGTATAAAAGCCATATTGCAGTCACTTCCTTTTCCAGCCATGACCAACACCTATGCAACACATCCGCTGAATGACCAGGAAATATACGACCTCGCCGCTTATCTGAAAAACATTTCTCAAACAATGGTAAAAGGCCAGGCAACCCGGTCAACATTCCATTTCCTGTTATTAGGAATCGGGGGCTGGTGCCTGTTCATGTTATTACTGTTTGGACTATGGCGATTGAGAAAACGTTTAAGTGTGAATCACGCAATATTTGCACGTCAGATGGCGACCGAAAAATAATGTATTCAACCCAATATCATACCGATGAGCTGGATTACCGATCTTATATCTCCGAAAACCCGCAAGTGGGAGGAGTTTTACAGGAACCGTTTTGCACATGACAAAGTAGTAAGAAGCACCCATGGGGTTAATTGTACCGGAGGATGCAGCTGGAATGTGCATGTGAAAAACGGCATTGTTGTATGGGAAACTCAGGCGGTTGATTATCCTTTACTTGAAAGTAGTTTGCCTCCCTATGAGCCTCGCGGATGCCAGCGTGGGATATCATTTTCATGGTATTTGTATTCTCCTTTGCGGGTAAAATATCCACTTGTCAGGGGCAAACTGATCGACCTGTTCCGGGAGGAAAAAGCAAAGACTGACGATGCATTCAAAGCGTGGGAGAACATCCAGTCAGACCCTGCAAAGCGTAAGGCTTATCAAGAGGCACGGGGAAAAGGCGGATTCCGCAGAATTCACTGGGATGAAGCCCTGGAGATGATCGGCGCTGCCAACATTTTCACCACAAAGAAATATGGTCCCGACCGGATCGTTGGATTTTCGCCGATCCCGGCCATGTCAATGATCAGTTATGCCGCCGGTTCCCGCTTCCTGCAACTGATGGGAGGGGTGAACCTGAGCTTTTATGACTGGTATTGCGACCTGCCAAATGCATTTCCCGAGGTGTGGGGCGAGCAGACCGATGTGGCCGAAAGTGCCGACTGGTACAATGCCAAGTTCATTGCCTGCATGGGGTCAAACCTTGGAATGACCCGAACGCCGGACGTTCATTTCTTTTCGGAATCACGGCATAACGGTACTAAAACGGTCGTTTTTTCGCCTGATTTCAACATGGTTGCCAAATATTCTGATCAATGGATCGCTATCAATGCCGGGCAGGACGGTGCATTCTGGATGGCGGTGACCCATGTATTGCTGAAGGAATACCATGTGGATAAGCAGGTTCCTTTTTTCATTGATTACATTAAGCGATACACAGATTCACCTTACCTGGTTGAACTGGAAGAAACTGACGGCAAACTGGTCCCCGGGCGACTGTTGCGGGCCGGTTCGGTCGATAAGTTCAAAGATGTTGAAAATGGGGAATGGAAATTCCTCAATTTAGATGAGGCCAACGGCAACCTGGTTTGTCCGGGCGGAAGTATGGGTCATCGCTGGGGAACTGCCGACGGCAAATGGAACATGAAATCCGAGGATGCGGAAACAGGCGATGCGTATAATCCCTTGCTGAGCATGATCAGTCACAGGGATAACATTGCCATGGTGGAATTCACCGATTTTGCTTTCAACTTGCAGAATGAACGCGGAGTACCTGTAAAATATATCGAAACAGTTCCTGGTAAAAGGGCCGTGGTGACAACAGTGTATGACCTGTTGATGGCCCAGTTTGGAATTGACCGTGGTCTTGGTGGTCATTATCCGCATGATTACGATGATGACAAAGGAGCTTTTACACCTGCATGGCAGGAAATATTTACCGGCATCGGCCGCAACACAGTATTGCAGTTTGCCCGTGAATGGGGCAGAACAGCTGAAGCAACCAATGGAAAGTGTATGATCATCATTGGGGCCGGAGTCAATCACTGGTATCATCAGAACCTGATTTACCGTGCCGGGATTACTGCCCTGCTGATGACCGGTTGTGTCGGGCGTAACGGTGGCGGTATTAACCATTATGTCGGCCAGGAAAAACTGGCGCCGGTAGACTCCTGGAGTTCGATCATGTCGGCCCGCGACTGGAACCCAACGGCACGGTTGCAGCAGGCCCCGATCTGGCATTACATGAACTCCGACCAGTACCGGTACGACGGAAATCAATCCCAGTACAATGCATCCCTCAAAAATGATCTTACCGAACAGCACACGGCTGATTTAATCGTGAAATCGGTCCGAAATGGCTGGATGCCCTATTACCCACAGTATGACCGCAATAATTTCGAGATCGTGGAAGCTGCAGTTGCTTCCGGGGCAAAATCCGATGATGATATAAAAGCCTGGATCATCGAAAAACTGAAAAACAAAGAACTTGCCTATTCCGTGACCGATCCCGATGCCGAAATTAATTTTCCGCGTGTTTGGTTCATCTGGCGTGGCAATGCCATCATGTCGAGTGCGAAGGGCCATGAGTATTTTCTGAAACATTACCTGGGAACACACCACAATTCCATTGCCGAAGAGGTGGCCAAAGGACAGTTGAATGAAGTCAACTGGATGGAAAATGCACCTACCGGCAAAATGGACCTGATCGTGGATCTCAATTTCAGGATGGATACCAGTGCGCTTTATTCAGATATCGTATTGCCATCTGCCTCCTGGTATGAAAAAGCCGACCTGAACAGTACCGACATGCACTCCTTTATCCATCCCCTGTCTGCAGCCATTCCGCCGGTATGGGAATCCCGCAGTGACTGGGCTATCTTCAGGTCTATTGCAAAAATCACCAGCGAGATCGCCACTGTTCACCTCAACAAGCCGCTGATGGATATCGTAAACACCCCATTGGCGCATGATTCATCTGCTGAAATCTCGCAACCTCATATTAAAGACTGGGCGAAAGGTGAATGTGATGCAATTCCCGGAAAGACCATGCACAACATGGTGATGGTAGAACGCGATTATACCAAACTGTATGACAAGTTCTGCAGCCTGGGACCCAACATGAAAACCGGTCCGATCGGGGCGCATGGCAATTCATTTGTTGCCGGCGATGTTTACGATATGCTGGCGGCCGATAAAGACCATCTTCATCTCACCGGCGAAAGCTTCTATCCATCTCTGGAGCAGGACGAAGAGGCTATCAATGCCATTCTTCGAATGTCATCACTTACGAATGGTGAACTGAGTTTTAGAGCCTATCAGAATGCTGAAAAGAAAACCGGTTTGAAACTGACCGACCTGGCCGAAGGCAGCCGTGATGTGCGGATTACTTACGCCGATTTGCAGGCTCAGCCGCGACGTTACAACAATTCGCCGATATGGTCAGGGTTGCTGGACAAAGGTCGCGCGTATGCTGCCTATACTTATAATGTGGAACGTTTAGTCCCATGGCGAACCCTCACGGGAAGGCAGCATCTGTACCTGGATCATGAAGGATATATTAAATTCGGGGAGAATCTGCCTACTTATAAGCCATCGCCTAAACCGGAAGTATATGGTGAATTGCGTAAAACCCTGGTTGGTAAAGATGCCATGGTGCTCAATTATCTCACTCCGCATGGCAAATGGCATATTCATTCAACCTACGGTGATAACCTTCGGATGCTTACCCTGGGCAGGGGAATGGTTCCGGTTTGGCTGAGCGAAGCGGATGCTGCAGAACTCGGTATAAAGGATAACGATTGGGTCGAGATCTACAACGATAACGGAGTTTACAGCGCAAGGGCATGCGTTAGCGCTCGCATTCCAAGGGGGCTGTGCTTTGTATATCATTCACCCGAGCGAACATATTCTAAGCCAAAATCACAGGTCAGGGGAAACCGTCGTTCCGGCGGGCACAACAGCCTCACCCGTGTTCATCTGAAACCAAATAATCTTGTCGGTGGATATGGACAATTCACTTACCATTTCAATTATTGGGGACCGGTAGGGGTGAACCGCGATACGTTTGTTGTGATCAGAAAAATGGACAAGGTAGTTTTTTAAAAAAAGTTAAATTATGGATGTCAGATCGCAAATCGCCATGGTTTTTCACCTTGATAAATGTATCGGGTGCCATACATGTTCAATTGCCTGCAAAAATATTTGGACCGACCGGAAGGGGGCCGAATACATGTGGTGGAACAACGTGGAGACAAAGCCGGGAACCGGTTACCCGAACAAATGGGAGGATCAGTCGGTGTATAAAGGTGGCTGGACAAAATCGGACAATGAACTCCGGCTCAAAGGAATGGACCGGAAATCGACCATGGCCAATATTTTTCACAATCCACACATGCCCGTGATGGATGATTATTACGAGCCTTGGACATACGATTATGCAAATCTGTTTGAAGCTCCTGCAGGTGATGACCAACCTACCGCACGGCCAATTTCACTTGTGACTGGTGAACCCATTGACATTAAAACCGGCCCCAACTGGGATGATGATCTTGGTGGTTCTCCCGATTATGCCCGCCAGGATGTGAACATGCATGATCTGACCCCGGCCGAAAAAGAGGCCATGTTCCAGCTTGAACGAATGACCATGTTTTATCTGCCACGTATTTGCAATCATTGTCTGAATGCAGCTTGTGTGGCAGCCTGCCCTTCAGGGGCAATTTATAAACGTGGTGAAGATGGGATTGTACTCATAAATCAGAACAAATGCCGCTCCTGGCGTATGTGCGTATCCGCTTGTCCCTATAAAAAAAGCTATTACAACTGGAACAATGGCAAGTCGGAAAAATGTCTGTTGTGCTATCCACGGCTGGAAACAGGCCAGGCCCCGGCCTGCATGCATACCTGCGTGGGGAGAATCCGTTATCTCGGAGTATTGCTGTATGATGCCGACCGCATCAAAGAGATCGCCTCGTGTAATGAAAAGGATCTTGTCGCAAAACAAATGGAAATATACCTCGATCCATTTGATGAGCAGGTACGGCAGGCTGCCCGTAAAAATGGTGTTGCTGAAAGCACACTGGAATCGGCCAGGAAATCTCCTGTCTGGAAATTCGTGAAGGAATGGGGCATCGCCCTGCTCCTGCATCCAGAATACCGCACCTTGCCTAATCTGTTCTATGTTCCGCCTTTACTCCCGGCGATTGCCGACACATCCACCGGATCGTACGAAACGACGTGCGCTTCGCTCTGGGGAGGAATTGAAAGCAGCAGGGTTCCGATGCAATATATGGCCAACCTTTTTACTGCCGGTGATACAGAAAAGATCAGGGAGGTATTGAAAAAATTGATGGCTGTGAGGATTCACCGGCGCGGGGTTACTGTAGGTGACCTCCATGAAGATGAGTGTAAGCAAGCCTTTGCAGAAACAGGGCTCACCGCCGATGTGGCTGATGCCATTTTTCGACTGACCTCGCTTCCAAAGTTTGGCGAACGGTTTGTGATCCCCGCCGCTCATCGCGAAGAGGCCACGGAGTTATTGGAAAACACCGCAGATATCAAAGGGAATACCGGTTTTGGAACCCTCAATACACCACAAAGAATTTAATCATCATGGTTCAACGATTACAGAAATACAGCATCCTTGCCGGTTTGTTCGACTATCCTGATCAGAAAACAGATGATTTGATTCGACTCACAAACGACCTTCTGCATGCTAACAATCCTGCGGCAACCACTCCTTTTCTGCAGTTTCAACAAACCATCCTTGGGATGGATTTGCATAACAGGGAGGAATACTTCATCAACACTTTTGAAGTGGAAGCATTAATTTCTATGGACCTTGGGTATATTCTTTTCGGAGAAGACTACAAGAGGGGGAATTTCCTGGCCATGATGCAACAAGAACAAA
>CAJAUM010000042.1 GCA_903945175.1 uncultured Bacteroidales bacterium
AAGGATGGGGCATATATCGTCAGATGCCACCGGTCGGCAGTTGTTAACATGAAGTATATCAAACATATATCCGGAAAATCAAGATCTATTGAACTTCAACTTGAGCATGTTGATGAACGGGTGCCGGTTTCCCGTGATTTCCCCAGGGCGTTGTTGTACAGCCCTTCCCGTAATTAGGGGAGGTTAATAATCTTTCCAGTTCGTCACATTTCTTTCCAGTTCGTCACATTCCCGTCAGCCCTTAACAGATTCCCGCCTCTTTTGAAGTTATATTTGTTTCGGAATTTGTTTAATTAAACCGCCATTCTGTTTTTTTACGGAATGCCAAAAATCAGAAACTATGAAAAAAATGGTCATGTTACTCCTGTTTGCTGTGATATTGTTCAGCAATGGGTTTGGAAAAACGGTTGACCTGAACCGTGCAAAAACGGTTGCGGCAAATTACCTGGCTTCAATGCCAGTCCAGTTTCCTCAGGGGATCCCAGGCGGATTGACATTGTCTTATTCGGCTATGGAAAACAACACATCCGGGTTGAAGGCCTCCTCAACGTCATTATTTTATGTCTTTAACGTAACCAACGCCCGTGGGTTCATCATTATTTCGGCCGATGATATCATCTCCCCGGTACTGGCTTATTCCTCTGAAACCAGTTTCACTGCCGGTAACATTCCACCGAATGTTGCAGCCTGGCTAAAAGGGTATGAGCATGAGATCAGTTATGCAATCAAAACGAATATGGACCCCGCTCCTGACGTTATGTCGAAATGGGCAGCCCTGAATGCCGGCCCCCTGCCAGGGAATGGACTTAAGTCGGCCACGGGAGTTAACCCGCTGATCACAACACTCTGGGGTCAGGACCCATTCTATAACGGTTTATGTCCTTTTGACAATCCCAAAAATGAGCGTACCGTAACCGGATGCGTTGCCACTGCAATGGCTCAGGTTATGAAATATCATAGTTATCCTACGACTGGTATTGGCAGTTATTCATACAATACGACCCGGTATGGAACCCTGTCGGCTAATTTCGGGGCTACAACGTACAACTGGACCAGCATGCCCAACAGCGTCACTTCAGCAAACACAGACGTGGCCACCCTGATGTATCATTGCGGCGTGAGCGTAGAAATGGAATACAACGTGAGTTCCCAGGGCGGTAGTGCAGCTTACGTCATTGCTTCAGACGATCCGAAATGTGCTGAAAATTCACTGAAAAACTATTTCGGTTACGCAACCACACTGCAGGGCGTAAAGAAAGCAAACTACACCAACAGCGGGTGGATCAGCCTTCTGAAGGCAGAACTTGATGTTAGCCGGCCGATGGTCTATGCAGGGGGAGCGCACTGCTTTGTCTGTGATGGATATAATGACAGTGATTATTTTCATTTCAACTGGGGCTGGTCGGGAGATTACGACGGATATTTTCTTCTTACCTCACTCAACCCGGGCGGAACCGGGACAGGAGGGGGCTCCGGATCCTACACCAACGGACAGGAGGCCATTATCGGGATTCGTCAGCCAGCTTCAGGCGGAACCGGAAACAGGTTTTTCAAGCTTGCGTTAAATGCACCGGTTACCTGCCCTTCCGACACCATTAATTACGAAGATTCCCTCTCGTTTCACACCGACATCATCAATAACGGCCATGCCACCTTCAGCGGCGACATCACCGCCTGTATCTTCGACACCAACGGGAACTTTATTCATGAAGTCCAAACCATCAAGGGAATTGCACTGATCCCCGGCAGCCACCTGCCCGACGGCGCAACTTTCACAAACCCCGGGCTCTCCTCCATGCTTCCCAATACCTATTTTGTGGGTATCATGTACAGCACGAACGACACAAACTGGATCATTGTCGCTGACACAAATGCGTTTCACAATAATAAACGGCTGGTGGTCATAAATTCCAACCCCATCGAAATGTATTCAGCGATGAATATAAGTCCCGGATTACATTTGACCCAGGGAGATGCCGTATCGGTCCAGCTCGATTTATTCAATTATGGAACCACTGATTTTAATGGTACACTTGACCTTTCTATTTATGATCTGGACGGTTATTATGTGAATTTTATAGGTGAGAAGACAAATTTTTCACTTCCAGCTAAACAGCATACCAGTGGAATAACATTCAGCACATCCAGCATCAATGTCCTTCCCGGCAGTTATCTTATTGCCCTCTGGTACCAGCCCGCCGGAACGTCAGACTGGCAACTGATAGGATCAACAGCCTATGAAAACCCGGTTTTAATAGAGGTCAATGCAGCTCCTTTGATCGCCGATCAGTATGAGCCCAACAATACGCTCCAGGCTGCCACCAACATGCCGGTGAGTTTCGCAACAAACCCGGCCATTATTCAAACGAGCGATGCAAACTGCCATGAAGGCATTGATTATGACTTTTACACACTTTCTCTTCCTGTAGGATTTAATTATATCATTGCAGGATACATGGTTGATGCTTACAATGACCCTGATCAGGTATACACACTGGATGCACAATGGTCCTGGTCCACAAACGGCACAACATGGTCAGAGGCTTATGATGACACCATCCCAGGCCATATCAACCTGGAGAATGGCGGGACAATCATGTTTCAGGTTTCGCCCTATTATCCCGGTCAGACAGGCACGTACAAAGCAATGATACAGATAAGCAGGAATCCGCTTGGCGTAGATGATCAGATGCCGCTTGCCGGTCTCAGGGTTTATCCCAATCCTGTTCATGATCAATTCTTCATTGAATCTGCAGACCAGCAGGCCGTTATTTCCGGAGTTAAACTGTTCAGCGTCACAGGGAACGAGCTTGCGGCAGTGAGCTTTACCGGGCTTCAGTCCGGCTGCAGCATGCCCGTTACGAACCTGCAGGATGGGACCTATATTCTTCATGTGACAACGACCCATGGCATTATTCACAGGAAGATCGTTATCCGAAGGTAGGGTAAAACAATTCTGCCAACTACATAAATGTACTATTTGTCAATATTCAATTGAACCAAAAACGAAATTTTATGAAAAAAAATGAGACTTTCATCATGTTGTTGTGCCTCCTTTTCCTGAGTATTTCCGGATGCAAAAAAGGAAGCGAAATCACCTGTAACCTGAGTACGGCAGCCAATCAGCCTCCTGTTGATATGTCAGTGGTATACACCGCCACACAAACAGGAGACGGGACCATTTCATCGCTCAGCTATGAGACGATTACCGGAACGGTGACTGTTCCGAATCCAACCCTGCCCTGGACGGTGGTCGTAAATGTGCTTTCAACCACTGCGGTAAAAATATCAGCCAGCGGGACAACTAAAAATGGAAGTCTGAAAATTTCATATTCGGGTGAGACTTCGACCTCCAAGATCTCCGGGAGTGATTATTGTGAACAGCAAACGAATTAGCTGCAGAATGCCCGTTACGGACTATCAGCCAGTTATAGAGCAAGCATGCGTATTATTCCAGAATTAATAAAATCAATAGATTGTCTAACTAAAAGTGAATCGTTATGAGAAGACCAGAAATTTTGCTGTTGATGGCGGTGTTCGCGTTATCATCCGTCAGTTTATCTGCGCAGAAATTAACCTCCGGAAGCATAGATGTATTAAAAGGTGAAAAAACGCTGAATGTCGTGTTTGATTATTCAAACATAACCGTTGGCAATCTGGCAAACCCCTTCGCGACAGGCAAAGGTACCCCTGAAAAAGAGTATGTGGCAAAAAAAACTTCAGAGCTCAATGAAAAAAAACCAGGGGACGGCGACCGTTGGGCCCAGGCCTGGAAGGATGACCGTGCCAGGCTTTTTCAGCCAGCTTTATTGAAAGAACTCAATGAAAAACTCGAAAAACAAGGAGTAGTCGTAAAAGAGGATGGATCCGATGCAAAGTATACACTGGTAGTGAAAACTGTTTTTATTGATCCGGGATGGAATATCGGGGTTTCAAAAAAGGAAGCCTTCATCAGCCTGATGATCGATGTAGCAGAAACAGCAGATCATTCAAAGGTAGCTGCTACGGTTGAAATGAAAAATGTACTTAAAAAGGTTCAGGTGTCATATGGCGACATGACTTTCGATTTTGCAGTTGGCCAACGCCTGCAGGCATGTTATGAGCAAGCCGGCATATCCTTTGGTAAATACCTTTCAAAAGGATTATCCAAATAAACGTTTTGTCCAGTGCTGTAACAACCACTTTCTCCAGCCCGGTGGCTTTGACGATATCTGCTATAATTTCTGCTTTTTTTATTGTGATTGAGGCTAAGTGATACTATTTGTCGGGTACTGTGAATTGTTTTTTACTATTCGGAAATGAATACAGGCGAAATCATCAAAGGATCTAGCCTGAAATCTTTTCATCAAAAGTTCAATCCAGCCCTCTCGGTAAGAACCTCAATGTCAGATTATCGCAAAGAAACCTGGCTTACCAATGTCCCGCTATATGCGTTCGATTCATTTGCTTTCTGAGCAAGTGAGTAAAACCCTTCTTGTGGTGACTGCTTTCTCTCCACCATAGAGTGACATTCAGTTGCAGTGCAGTATCTGTTGTTGAAAAAAACTCGGGTTACAGCCGGAGGTTACTGTTATTCTGACACGCCCTCCTCTCAAAACCTGATCCCCATCGTGATCACGAAGTTCTGCCTGGAATGGTCAGCCCAGTAAGAGCCGTCGGGGTAAACCACCTCGTTGAAGGGCTTTACACCCGGATCGCCGGTAGTCAGCCAGTTGTATTGCGCCCGAATGTATCCGTCGCTGAAGGGCTTGAACTCAATCCCGGCGGAGCAGCCGAAGATCATGAATTGGTTTGTTTGGCCTGTATAAGAACCGCCAATGAGGATGTTTTCGGGATCGTAGAACATTTCGCCGCGGAGGGCCAGGGAGAACTTCGGGTGAAACCAGAATTTCCCCCCGATAAGTCCCGATACCATCAACCCGCCCTTCACCGAATCCGAAACCTTGCTCTCCGTGCGCTTGAAGGCAAGGTCGGCCTGGGCGATAAGGTTCCAACGGGGCGCCGGGTTCCACCTGGCAAACAGGTTGTTGAAGAAATAATCCCGGTTGAACGATGCGCCCTGCGGGGCGGTGTTGCCCAGCGCGGTATGGTAGCTCACGGTGAGGTCATCGGTCGGGTTGCAGATGATGTCGAAGCCGAACATCACATGGTGGTTTCGCCCGAAAGGCACGGAGAACGGATTGCCCGCCCATCCGATGAATTCCCACATTTTATCCGGGGTGGTGAAGGAAAGCGCAGCGCCCAGCAGGGTGCTGGGCTCATAGTAGCTGCCCACCGTGCAGGTGCTTAAAAGGTTATCGACCGGCCGGGTCGATTCCACCCCGACCAGGCTCTCCAGGTACCCGCAGTCGAACCAGAGTCCTTTGTAAATCCTGAAGCCCAGCGACAGTTCATGTACGTAATTGATCCATTCGGCCGTGGTGTTGCCTGCCAGTAACTGCGGCTGATCGCCGATCCGGATGTCGGCGGTGGCCCTCGCCCATCGGTTTTCGTATTGAATGTCGAGGTCGAGCATGTTCACCCTGATCTGGTTGATATAGGGCGAATTGCTTTGGAACTCGTAGGTGTGCGAGGTGGGGATCGTCCCCCCGATGTTCCCCACATAATAGACATCAAGGTAAGCGTCAACCGTCAGCCCCTGGAGGAGATGCCTGTTTTTCCACTGCTCAGCCTGCTTCATCAGCGAGTCAACGGGCTGACAACTCAGGTCGCTCCCGCCGGGAAACAGCATGAACAAACACACCGCAACGATGATAAAAAGAGGGATCTTCCTTGTCTGCTCCACAACGAGATTTATAGGCTCAAAAATAACAAAATCACAAATACTGTTGAATTTTACACCGAACATGAAAGAATTCCGGATTATTCTGTAAGTTTGATCAGAAATATTTCAAAGCTGCGTTATGGAAAAACTGATTTGCGTTAAAGAGACACCCTTAAAAGGGAAGGGGATCTTTGCTCTCCGCGACATCCGGAAGAGTGAAATAATCTCAACCTTCACCGGTCCCCGTGTAAAGCTTGAACGACTGGATGAATTTCCGCCCGAGGTGGTTGATCACCTTTTCAATGTGGGAACCGATGAGTACCTCATGGCACGGGAACCGGAGGTAAGGACAAACCATTCCTGCGATCCGAACGCCGGCATCGTCAGGGATGTCTGCCTCATTGCCATGCGCGACATTCAAAAGGATGAAGAGATCACCTTCGACTATTCGATAATCATTGACGACGACTGGGCGTTGGAGTGCCGGTGCGGATCGCCGCTTTGCAGGAAAATCATCGGGAAATTCAGGGACCTTCCTTTGGAAATAAAAGAGAAATACAAGGACTTTACCCCGGAGTGGATCAAAAACAGATGAAAAAATCAGTGGTTCTCCTCATTCTGACTATCTTGTTTTCCTGCATGAAGTAGGAATGAAAGTTTTTATCAGAATCACAACTTAACCCACCAAAGTCTTGCCTTTTTCCCCCAGAGAATTTCATGCGGCGTCAACAGGATGGTATCATCCCTGAATTCAAAATCACGTGTCAATACCGATCCCCAGTCCTTTGGATTTGTGGCAGAAAGGCGCTCGTGCTCAATGACCCCGTTGGAAATTTTATAGTTGGTAAAATATACAAAGTTAGATTGATAGAATTTCGCCAATTCTTTACCACCCTCCAGGGTTAAACGCTCCATGTTTTTATTTGCGTCAAAATCTTTGTAACCTTTTGGCGTGATCTGGGCCCCCATATGCCCCAGCCCGTCATAAAGAATATATCCATTCCACCCCGTAAACGCGGAGTCATAAACCCAATTGCCGGATAATTTGTCAATTGTTTCAATTTTATAAAGTCGCCACATCCCGTGAAATTTGGAGTCGACAGGTTGCACCTCATTCCGGCAGCCCGATATGGTCAGGAGCACAAATAGTCCGAATAATAATTTTGACCTGTATCTGTTTTGAGCTATCATCCGTGATAATTTTAAATTTGTACGATTATATGCCATCTCAACATCCAAAATTATGAAAAAATCCTTATTTCTTCTGACAGCATTATCTGCGATATTCATCTGGACTTCCGCTTCGGCCCAGGTTTTTAAAAACGATGAGTTGACAATCTCCTCTCTTGGCAACAAGGTTTGGGTGATTGAAACGTACGACAACACCACGATGTACCTGGTTGAAGGAGACGAAAAAGCCTTGCTGATAGACACAGGCACAAAATGTAAAAAGCTTGATGAGATCATACGGCAAATCACGCAAAAGCCCCTGTTTGTCGTGCTTACACAGGCCTATCCGGGTTGTTCACATGCCTGCACATACCCCCGGCTCCATTGTTTTGCTTGATAAACAAACCGAAAGCTGCTTTTCGGGCGATGCCTTTGGCTCAGGACAGATTTGGCTGCAGCTTAAACCGACTGCCCCCATGGTTACTTATGTCGGCTCGCTTAAAAAGATGACCGTTATCATGAACCAGGGAATTACGAAAATATACTGTGGCCATGATTGAACTCGCCGAATCTCTTGACAACGGGACGGCTCCCACGGGGAAACCTTTCGCGATAAAAGTCTCCTTCGGGTGCGAAAACCCGATGATCGTCACCAATGGCCCGGCAAGTATTGTTTACGACCCCGATCACCTGAAATAATTTCTGTTTGTTCAGGGGCGATTCATGTAAATATTTTCAATATTAATACAAGTGCAGCACACACCTCCTTAATTTCAACATCCCATGAAAAAAACAGGCTTTATCGTTCTATTGTTTATTCTGCTCTCCTCTGCCTATGCGCAGGAAACATCCAATCAAAACAGATGATCAATCCATTACAACCAAGCTGATCCTGCAATAATTTGTCAATCACAATAGGGTGTTCATGAAAAATTAACAGGATAATCTGAAAAAAATCGCCCGCCTTAACCGTTTATCTCATTTGCACCTGCATTTTAGAAGAATCCCCCTCCGTGTGTTTGGGGCAGCATTTCATCGTGCTGTCGCCTGGAGAACATACCGGCTTCTCTGAACACATTCCTTTGCCCATGCCTTTGGGGCAGCACAAACCGCCCTGCATGCCATGGCCGCAATTTTTCATCATCATCTCATGCTGGCCATTGTGATGACAGTTAAAACCATGGTGTTTCATCTTGCAAATGCCACCGGCGATAAAGCCAATGAAAAGGATGAATCCTACTATGATAAAAAACCATGCGATAAAGGTTAAGCACTTGCCGGACATGTCTTTCCTGAATTTTGCCAGCAGCAAGGTGCCTGCAAGAATTGTGAGCAATGAGATTGCTAAAAGAAGCATAATTTGAAGTATTAAGACGGACTACTCTTTTTTCGGTTTTCGTCGTTCCCGTGCAGTTCACAGATCATATTCTTTCAATGTGAACAGATCGTAAACATATACAAATATAATCCATTTAATTCAACTGTCGGTATCCTGAGATTAACCTGTCTTTCTACAAATTGAGTAACGAGGAAAAATCGATGAAATAAATAAAAATCGCCTGTTGTTGGATCAGAATATCTGATTAACTTTGAATTGTTAACCCTTGTTTAACTTAAATCAAAGCACCATGAAAAAACTATTTACGTTATCATTGATTTGCTTTCTGGCACTGAACATGGCCCAAGCACAGAAATTTTATGCCCGCATTGGACTCGGCGGCGGCATCAGCACCTCTTCATCATTCGACATGCTATACAAATACGAAAATGATGGTACTTCAAAGACCATTTCGGTTGTGCCGGTCGGCCTGGGTACCGGTTTTAACGGGAGTGTTTCATTCGGATACATGTTTTCAAAATATATTGGCATTGACCTGACAGTAGGTGAATTTATCGGTTTGCCTACCACAGGCGATTCGGTGGTTCACCTGATGGGTGGTACGCAAGCCAATATAAAGCTCGTCGGGTACCTGTTCAGTATAACGCCGGGGGTGGTTATCAGTGCCGGGCTCGATAAAGTCAACCCCTATGCACGGTTCGGATTGCAAATCGGCGCCCTGCCCATCATGCTTGCCCGCTATTCATCTGAAAATGCCTCGGTAAATCCGCCGGCGACAACCGAATTGACCAATGGCTACTACGGCGGTGTTGCACTTGGATATATGGCCACCGGCGGCTGTGAATTTAACCTCAACAAACTGATCAACCTGTTCGCTGAAGTTACTTTTGCCCACTCCACCTGGTCGCCCAGCTACAGTGAGATCATCGAGTATACGGTAAACGGGCAGGATAAGCTTTCCACCCTGACAGTACACCAGAAAAAGACCGATTTTCTGGATAAAATCAGAGTCAACTCAACAACTGCAGACAATACTCCCAAACAGGCCCTGCGTAAGACTGTTCCATTCAGCACTGCAAGTGTAAACTTCGGGATCAAGTTCAAATTCGGCCGAAGTAAATAAAAGCTGCATATGAAAAAGATGAACCCTGGTGCATGATCTAAAAGTAAACTGGACCATCCAACATCACATAAGCCTCAGGCTGGCGCGGTGCCAACCTCCAGGTGAATAATATTGAGCCCTCAAGCAACAGCCGTAGCTGCGCTGTGATGACCGAAATAAATATTTTTTGTAACGTATATAACATTCAATTTTATTATTATTTTTAACAGGTTCATTATCAAGTCATTGTTGTTATGTATACACCCCAACAACAGGTTTGATTATTACTTCATATTCAAATTATTAATACAACAATATGATAAAGATCCTGTTTATAGACGATGACCCCTCCTTCGTAGAAGCGATGAAGTTTCTTTTGCAGGAAAACGGTTTTTTTGTAGCAACAGCGAATGGAGGGCCTGAAGCTTTCCAAATTGCCAATGAGCAGGAATTTGACGTGGTTGTTACCGATGTTCTCATGTCTAAAAGCCATGGAATGGAGGTGATCCTCCACATGCGGGAATTTCACCCTAAGTTTAAAATAATCACCATCACGGGAGGCGGCTGGGCCTCAGCCCAGTTTCATCTCGATTCGGCCCGCCTGTTCGGATCCGATGGCCTGCTTGCCAAGCCCTTTTCCATTCACGAGTTGATTCATGAAATTAACCGCGTATTGAAATAGTCTTGTATTCACACCATCCTGATTTTTTCATACGTTTCACGCTGCATTATGTTGTAAGGATGCGCGGCACCCTGACTGTAAATTGTGTTCCCTCCCCCACTTTACTTTTGACCGAAACCTCTCCTCCATGACGTTCGGCCGACTCTTTTACAATGCTTAACCCCAGCCCGGTGCCGTCAATATCCCCTGCATTTGAAGCACGGAAAAAAGGCGTGAACAGCAGGGCTAACTGGTTTTCAGGGATTCCCATCCCCTCATCTTGTACCTTAAGTATTACATTCATGTTCTCCTCCTTCAGGGAGATAACAATGGTTGTGCCGGGGTTTGAATATTTGACCGAATTGGATACCAGATTGCTGATGATGCCCCGTATACTCATCTTATCAAGCATCACCTCTATAATCGGCGATGACGTTATTAGTTCGATTTCGACCTTTCTGCTTGAATAGACCTTCGATTCGTCCATAATTTCGCGGGTCAGTGCTGCAATATCGAACATCTCCGGCTTCAGCTCCTTTTCCTTGGTCTGAAGCTTCGATAAGTGCAACATCTCATCAATGATCTTGTTTAGGTTGCTTACCTGCTCCTTGATTTTTATGAGGCGTTCATCCTGCTGTGGCTGGGTCATCCGGTCACGGTAGCTGAGCAGCGTCTCACTTGTGGCCATGATGGTCGCCAGGGGGGTGCGGAATTCATGCGAAGCTACTGAGATGAATTTCGATTTGAGCTGATTGAGCTCCTTCTCCTTTTCGATTCCCTGACGAAGTACCTCTTCGTACTTTTTTCGTTCGGTAATATCGCGTGAAATTCCGAACAACACATCTTTGCCATCCCATTTGCCAATAACAACCCTGGACTCAACGGGGATCTCCATCCCCGACTTTGTGATCAGGGGCACAGGGCAGAACAGAGCCCGTCCATGGATCATTTCGTTTACGATAAATCCCGCCTCATCACGCCGTTCAGGCGGATGCACCATCAACACATTCACCAGATTGAGCTCCTCTTCAGTATATTCCAGCCGTTTTCTGACCACCGGGTTTGTTTTGATTATGCGTCCTTCTGCATCGAGGATGAACATGAAATCATCGAGTGTGTCAAAAAGTTCCTGGAAATTCTGCTGGCTTTGTTTCAGCGCGATCTCCGCATTGATACGGGCAATGGTTCCCCCTATTTGTATGGCGAGCGCTTCAAGCGAAAAATTGACCTTTTCGTAAAAGCCAACCCTGGTTCGTGAAGCAAGGTTAATGCATCCGTTTACCTCTCCTTCATGCTGCATGGGAAGCACCATAAGCGATAAAAGCCCCTCCTTCCTGAGAAATTTCGTAGAAATCAGTTCGGTTTCATTTTGGTCGAAATAAAACAGAGAACCCTTTTTTACAAGGATCGTATTTAAAGAATCTGGATCATAATGAGAGGTGTTTGCAATGAAGTCATCCGACAAGCCATGGTGAACAATGATGTCCAAACCACCTGAAGTCGGATCGATCAGGTAGATGGCGCCGCAATCCACCCCTTCGATTTTCATCAGGGTGCTCAACGCCAGGGTCATGGCTTCGGGGATCGTACTGATCTCGCTGTGCCGTGATGCCAGGTCACGCTGGATAAGGATAAACTGTTCGGTTGTTTTTCTGCGTGTAATGTCTTCAAAAATATAGAGACGCCCGAAGTATTCATCCTGTTCTCCCCTGATCTGTGCCGTAAAACGGCGAATGGTCCTTCCGTCGTTGAAGGGGATCTCGTCTTCAACCACCACCTGGTTATGCTCATCCTGCAAAGGTTTGCAAGATTCAGCAAAAGCAGGAATATCCTTTAGTACTGCGAGACAATCGGGAATGATGTCGTTGTTTTTCAGTTCACCCCGCCGCATGCGCTCCTCAAGGTGGGTGATCCCCCAAATTGCACAAAACTGCGGTGTAAAGTAGATGATCTCGTCGGTGCGGTTATCCACAACAAAAAAGGCAAGCGGTGAGGACCCTGTCATTTTCTGCAGCAACGATTCATTCCAGCGCAGGGTATGCTCCGCCTTTTTGCGTTCCGTAATGTCACGGATAATAGACAGCGCTGATTCGCCGGAAAGCGCAACAATTCTGCTCTCAAAGGAACGGAGCATGCCATTCACCTCCATTTCATATTCGAAATAGGTCATATTCCCGGTGGAAAAAACCTCATCCAGAGATTGTAATGATTTCTCGGCAATGGCAGGGGGCATCACATCCCGGATATTTTTACCTATGAACTGGTCTTCAGGAAGCAAAAGTTCTTTCGAGTCCCTGAAGTGAGACTCAAGAAAGGTTCCATGCCGGTCAATCCGGAATATCAGGTCAGGAACCGCATTGAGAATGGCCTGGAGTTGGCTGGTGCGGCTTTCAACCTGCTTTTCAAGGTCGCTGGTGTACCTTTGTAACCAGCGGTTTAATTTCCGCTGGCGGAGATTGATTGTGATCTGGCCTGCAATATCCTCTGCGATCTGCAGATCAGGTGGTTCAAAATGATTCTGCCTGCTGGATAAAAGCAGGAACAAACCAATTAGTTCACCATGATCCAGCATCGGAACCTGCATGATATTATGAATTCCGCGCTCCAGCAATACCTCTTCTGATTTGGCATGGATGGCCTGAGAATCAATGTTCCGGATATCGGCCTTTCCTTGTTTATAGAATGGTAGGTCAAACAGGTCTAAAGGAAGTTTACGCTCCGCAGTGGCATCGAACTTCCCACCGTAAATGCTTGCTTCAAGATGAGCCTCCTTCTTTTCGAAATGGAACGTGATCAGTTCAACTTCATCACAAGGAATCAGTTGAATGATACCCTGCATGGCGATCTCATTTACGGCATCTTCATTCAGGTTCGACAACGCAATGGCGTGGTCGACCGTGCGGAGCAACTCCAGCCGCTGGTTTACCTTGCTCAGTTCCGCTAACTTCTCCTTGACGGAGGCAATGTCTTTCAGCGGGTCCGATTGGTCGAAATTCATAAGCCCTGTTTAAGCGCTGCAAAATTGCAAAAAAACATGTACTTTTACCTTGCGAATATACGCCTTATTCTCCTGACCAGGAATGGAATTACTGCTGAAAAAATACCGCACCCTGTTCGATTTTGCCCCGGTAGGATTACTTACCCTGAACAACGAGGGGGTTATCCTGGAGATAAACCTCTTTTGTGCCCGTATGCTCGGCATCGACAGGCCGCTGCTGCTGAACCGGAACTTACGACCATTCGTGACCAGCGAAACCTGGCCGCTCATTGAATCATGGCTTGCCGGTGCCATGGAAAACGCTGACAAATCGACGTTTGAAATAACCCTGATCTCTGCAAACGGATCACCTTGTTATGTGCTGGCCGAGGGGATGATAATCCAAAATCATTCCGCCTTCATGCTTACAATGCTTGACCAGACATACCTGCGGCAAGCAGATGAACGGATGCAAACCCTCGCAGGGAAACTCCACGATTTATCGGCTCACATCGAAGCCGGCATGGAGCAGGAAAAAAAGCGGATCGCACGTGAGATCCATGATGGGTTGGGTTCTTCCCTCACAGCCCTGAAAATGGAATTGTCTCTATTAAACCGTCGACTTGGCAATGAAAAGAGGGACCCTGAAATTGAAAAGCACATCCGCTCAATGTCAGCACTGGTTGAGGGTACGGTGGACCTGGTTCGCAAATTGGCCACCGAACTGCGTCCCGAAGTGCTGGACGAGCTGGGATTGATCGCAGCACTGCGATGGTACGCCAGGGACTTTGGAGAGCGCACAGGGATCACCACCGGGTTCAGTGTTTATCCCAAAGACTTTATGCTGGAGCCGGAACTTTCCTCTGTCATCTTCAGGATTTTCCAGGAGATTATGAACAATGCGGCCAAACATTCCAAAGCAACCAAAGTAACCATATTCCTGCGTAAGCAACAGCACCTGTTTCTCATGCGTGTGCGCGATAACGGCATCGGCATCAATGACGAAGAGGCAAGCCACAAGCGGTCATTCGGCATCATCGGGATGCAGGAACGGGCAAAGCTTCAGCATGGCAACATAAAAATTACCGGAGCCCGAGACAAAGGAACTACCATAGTGCTTGAAATTCCTATCTAATCTCTTAATAAAACTGATATCAGATGATTAACATACTGATTGTTGATGACCATGCCATTGTGCGTGAAGGGCTGAATACCATTCTGAGCCTTGAGCTTGGTTTTTCAATTGCCGGCATGGCAAAAAATGCCTCAGAAGCCATGAAAATCATCGACTCCCAAAAAGTGGACATCGTCATCCTCGATATTTCACTTCCCGGGCGCAGCGGTCTCGATATCCTCAAAGAGGTGAAAAAAAGTCATCCGCGTGTCAGGATCATCATGCTGAGCATATACCCCGAAGACCGTTTCGCCATGCGCGCATTCAAAGCAGGGGCATCTGGATATCTTACCAAGGAGATGGCGCCGGAAATGATCGTTGATGCCATCAGGAAGGTTTACTCCGGGGGAAAATACATTACCTCCGACCTGGCCGAAAAAATGGCAGATGAACTGAATGAACTCATCGTGAGTAATCCCCATGAACGGCTCTCGGACCGAGAGTTTGATGTCATGTGTCTCATCGGATCAGGCAAGTCGTTGGTGGATATTGCTGAAAAAATGGGGATCAGCGACCGTACTGTAAGCACTTACCGTACACGCATTCTTAAAAAGATGATCCTTAAAAACAACACAGAGATCATCCACTACGTGATAGACAATGGGCTTTCCTGATGGCCCTCCTGATTAAGCTTGGTATTTGCTTATGGTCATAAGCAATGTGTTCGATTTCACAGGCTTTGATAGGTAGTCGTTGCACCCGGCTTCGATTGCTTTTTCACGGTCGCCCTCAAAAGCATAGGCCGTGAGCGCAATGATGGGTGTTTCATTGTTGAATTTCCTGATTTCGCGTGTAACCTCATAACCATCCATGTCGGGGAGCTTGATATCCATGAGGATAAGATCAATGTCATTGTGCAAATGGCAAAGAGCGATCGCTTCAGTTCCCGTGATGGAATGTATCAGGGTATGGCCCGACTTTCGCAGGATAATCTGGATGTAACTGAAATTCACCTGATCATCTTCAGTTACCAGGATTTTCATGGGCCTGTATGCTGCTTTTGCCGGGGAAAAGGTTTCCGGAACCGGGAAATCAGTCGCTATTTTCTGATTTGTGCATGGAATCTGAAAAGTAAAGGTGGTCCCTTTTCCATTCTCGCTTTCCACCTGAATGCGACCGCCTAACATTTCAACATAGGCCTTCGCTATAGCCAGTCCAAGTCCCGAACCTTCATAAGGCCGCGAATGTGAACTGTCGACCTGGACAAAGCGTTCAAAAATGGATTGATGTTTGCCTTCGGGGATGCCAATACCGGTGTCTTTAACAAAAAATTCGTTGAATCCGTCCCGTTTCTTGCAACCGAATTCAACAAAACCGTTGTTGGTGTACTTTATGGCATTTTTAATAAGGTTGGACATGATGGAATTCAACTTTTGCCTGTCGGTATTTACCAATGCCTGCTCATCCGGAATGCTGTTGGTCAGAAAAATTTGCAGCCCTTTGGTTTCGGCCTCCTGTTTGAAAAAGGAGTGCAGAAGCATGTTCAGTTCGTTCATGTTGACATCTGTCATTGAAACTGACATTTGCCCCGATTCAATTTTAGCGATGTCGATAATATCGTGAAGGGTGTTCAGAAGGCGATCGCCACTTTTTTTTACGATCCTGATGTATTCATCCTTTTCTTCTCCTGTCAGATCGGACTCCTGAAGCAGGGAAATGAAACCCAGGATTCCATTCATTGGCGTCCTGATTTCGTGGCTCATGTTGGTCAGGAAAGCCGATTTGAGCCGGTCACTCTCTTCTGCCTTTTCCTTGGCCGCAATCAGTTCGTCCTGGTTCTTTTTTCGAAGAAATGCGGCGCCAATGGTGCTCGCAGCCGCAGTCAGAATCCGCTCCTCGGTAATTAGCCATTCCCGTTCATTTGAGCAATCGTCAAATCCAATAAAGCCCCAATAGCTGTTATCGACAAATACCGGTGTGGCAAGAATTGATTTGATCCCTTGCGCTGAAAGAAGGGTCTTTTCCGGTTCTGGAAATTCCCTGATATTTCCTACGATGACCTTTCCTGCTGAAAGTGTTTCAAACCAGCGGGGACAAGCCATTTCATAAGGGACATCCTGTAAATCAGGGTTGTCAATCTGTGGATCAACCGAACCATCGGTCCACTCATATACCTGGCTCATCAGGGGCATTTCAAACCCTGGATCATCATGATTGCGGAAAACATAGACCCTGTTCACCTTTGTGGCCTTCCCGATAATCTCCAGTGCCGTATTGATGTTGTCGCCGAATGTTTCAAACTTCACCAGCATGGCAGTAGCTTTGGCGATGGCATCGAGTAAATCGTCTCTTTTTTGAATTTCCGTATCCGATTTTTTCTGCTTGGTCACATCACGTGCACTGCCAACGACGCCGATCATTTCGCCATTTTCATTAAAAATAGGCGCTTTCCGCACATCGAGAAATAGGAACCGTCCCTTCACATTCCCGTACTCATCAAAACGCTCCGGTTTCCCTGATTCGATCACTATCTGGTCTGAATCCTGACATAACTCCCCAAGGGTGTGCCAGTCGCTGCGTTCAGGATGTTTATTTCGTTCCCTTTCAGCGAAAAACAGATCGCTTTTCCCAATGGGTTCATCCGTATCGGTTGCCTGGATCAGGTTTTCGCAAACCGCTTTATTGACAAAAATAAAGCGTTTATCAAGATCCTTGGCCCAAAGCATATCCGGCATATTATCGGCCATCAGGCGAAACATGCCAAACATATGGCGGTAACGCGCCTCGCCGGCCCTGACCTCCTGTTGCCGGGAAACCTGGTCGGAAATGTCGCGCATAACAACCAGGCGGCTTCCCGGGTGTTTTTTAATGGGCTGTTTGAGGATCTTGAACGTTTTAGTACCATCACTCCCCTGGAATTCAAACTGATCGAAGGATTCCAGGGCAATGGCCGCATTCAGCAGCTCCCTCCCGTTCGCACCCGATAATTCAACATCTAACCCCAGAATGTTTTTATTCCTGATGCCCAGCATTACCAGGGCCGTTTCATTGATATCCTGAATCCTGTTTTGTTCATCAAGCGCCAGGATGCCATCCGGCAGGGTCTCAACCAATGTTTCGCGGGCCACCGGGGCCAGGTCAAGAAAACGAATATGTAAAATGGAATAAACCAGTAGGGCTCCGCTCAGAATGATGCTTACCGGTACCAGGTCGAGCCCGGGAACCGGATTGGTCCGGGTAATATAGAGCACACTGGCGCTCCAGGGACATAAACATGCAACAAAAACCACCCACCCCTGCGACCTGAATGTCTTCATATGATGCATGATAAATCCATAAAGGTAGAAGGTTGCAAGGATCAGCAGGAGATTGTTATAAGCCATATAGCCAATCCAGAATCCAGGCCCGTGCTGATACTCCATGAGATTGGTTGTGGCTGAAATTGGTGAAAACCCCGGCCATATCAGGCTGTGTTTCTCGTTTGTTATTGTCAGCACCAGGGTGAGGGCCGGTACAATGAACATCAACAGGACATACTTTAAGGATAAGTATTTTTCTTTGCCTGTGAAGCGAAGGACAAAAATCAGGTAAAGTACGGGTGTCGAGACTGCCCCAAAATAGGCCAATTTTGACCAGAATATCTTATCCTGCAGCGTAGGCGCTGCCGTTTCGAACATGATCAGAATTGCCCAAATACCGGCTGTGAGCATCAACAGGGCAAGCTCCGTGCCCCCTTTGACCTTTCTTCGTTTCCTGGCAAGATTGGCAACATGAAACGAGACAAATGCCGTTGCAAGGAAGAATGCCGAATAAATTGTGAAAACTGGGTTCATCTAAGTCGTTTTCATGGCAATTTGACAATAAATGTGTTAAAATTAAGATAAAACATGTGAATCCGCCTAACAAAAGCAAAATACTTTCCGTGCAAATTGTTAAAATCACTTTGTTTGACTATATTTGACCTGGATTCATCTTTTATATCAAATGCCAAAATACGGCGAAATACTATATTTAAACATGTAAATCCATGGAAACAAAATACGCCCCGGCAAAAAGAAGTGGCCATGAAAGAATTTTGACCAGCAATCTCAGTCTGGACAAAATCAACTTCCTGAATGACATTTTCTGTTCGATATCCATATTGTCTGTCATCCTTGACGATAACAGACAAATCGTTTATGCAAACGATAATATGATGAAGACGGTCCAGGCTGAGCAGACTGGAGAAATTTTAGGCAAACGATTCGGCGAATCAATAAACTGCCGCTTTGCCTTCAAGGAAGAAGGAGGCTGCGGAACCTCTGAACATTGCCAGTATTGCGGAGTGGTAAATGCAACACTGCAGTCCCAGATAACCGGAATTAAAACAACCTCCGAATGCAGGATCCGCAGAATGATCAATGACCATGAGCAATTCCTCGATATTGAAGTTACTGCGACCCCTTTTAGCCATGAGCAAATCAATTACACCATCTTTTCATTTATCGATATTACAGACCGTAAACGAAGGGCAATCATCGAAAAGATATTTTTTCATGATCTCATGAATGCGGCCACTGGTTTACAAGGTTTTTTCGATTTGTTTGAATCACTTGACGAAGAGGAAAGGCGAGGTTTTATTCAAGCGGGAGCCTCGCTTTGCCAGCAGATGATGGATGAGATTATCACCCAAAGACTCATCACGCAAGCCGAAAACCATGAATTGGTGGTAGATCGTAAGCCAATTGATGCCCTGGATTTTATTCACCACATTGCACGCGATTTTCAATTTCATGATGTCGCAAAAGAAAAAAATATTGTGATCTCCGAAAATTCGGCCGTAGTCAGGTTCGACAGTGACCCGGTCATTCTGCGCCGCATTTTGATCAATATGGTAAAAAATGCACTGGAGGCAAGCCATGCCGGGCAAACTGTTACACTGAAGGTCGAAGAGATTAATCAAAAATTAAAGCTGTCGGTCCACAACGGCTCTTTTATACCCCGACATATCGAGATGCAGGTATTTATGCGCTCATTTTCGACCAAAGGGGTCCAGCGGGGACTTGGAACCTACAGCATGAAAATTCTGGGAGAAGAATACCTTGGCGGGAAGGTCGATTTTACCACCTCTGAGGCCGATGGAACCTCATTCTTTATTGTTTTATAAATAAATTGAATATTAACTGAAATACTTTTGCATTAAACCTTTCAACTCATCAACGTCGATTGGTTTTGTAAAATAATCGTTACATCCCGAATTCAAAGTCATTTCCCTGTCTCCCCATAGGGCATGGGCTGTAAGGGCAATAATGACAATATCCTTGTTAAATTTACGGATTTGACGGGTAGCCTCATAGCCGTCCATAACAGGCATCTTCATATCCATAAAGATCAGGTCTATGTCGGAATGATGGCGGCACATTTCAACAGCCTCCGCTCCTGTCTGAGCCACGAGCAGCGTATGGCTGTATCGCTTCAAAACCAGTTTAATTAAAAGTGCCGAGGTCTCATCATCTTCGGCAACCAATATTTTCAGGTTGATTGGCCTATTTATTTCATCCTCATGAACCATATCCTGAATATTAGATAACGTTTAATGTTCCTTGTGCAAGATTATAAAATATTTTCGAGCAATGTGACTTACCGCTTGATGAATTTTCCCATTTTAATCGACTTTTCGCCCATTAATCTTATAAAATAGATCCCGCCGGGGAGGTTGGTGATGTCAATTTGCGTTTTGATGTGGGTGATTTGGCATGTGATGAGTTGCTGCCCGTAGAGGTTCATTATGGATAATTGGCTTGATGGTGGCAGTGCCAATGTTCCTATGATTATATGATCATCCGCAGGATTGGGATATACCGATAGGCCAAATTCTTTTGGTTCATCGATGCCAGTCATAACAGAATCGAATTTCATTACGGTCGCTCCATTAAGAGAATCCCCAAATGCCACATATGGATTGCCATTGGGAGCGAACGCAAGGCTCGTCCACTCTGCTTCTCCTGTCGAAAAGCCTGCTTCTCCTACATTCACCCAGTTTATTCCATCAAATTTCATCACCGTGGCTTTCGCACTTTTTGCCTCATCCTCAAATGCAAGGTATGGTTGACCTGCGGGACTGAAAGCGAGGCTGGCATAATCCGGAAATCCTTCCGAAAAGCCTGCTTCTCCTACATTCACCCAGTTTGTTCCGTCAAATTTCATGACAGTGGCTTTGAAAGAACTTCCATAGTCTGAGTATGCTACATGGGGTTCACCAGATAGGCTGAATGCAAGCCGTGTAAAAGCAACCTCACCTGCCGAGAAACCTGCATTCCCGACATAAATCCAGTTGGTTCCGTCAAATTTCATGACCGTGGCTCTATGGGAATTCACCTCATCCTTATATGCTACATAGGGCTGGCCAATGGGGCTGAAGGCGAGGCTGGTATACAGGGCTATACCAGCCGAAAAACCCGCTATTCCAACATTCACCCAGGTTGATCCGTCAAATTTCATCACAGTTGCTCCGGAATTCACATAATCCGTATAAGCAACATAGGGCTCCCCTGATAAACTGAAGGCAAGGCTGGTATTCTGAGGGTATCCTGCTGAGAAACCAGCATTTCCGACATTCACCCAGCTGATTCCATCAAATTTCATAACCGTGGCTTTATAAGAACTTCCGTAATCCGTATAGGCCACATAGGGTTCACCGGATGGACTAAATGCGAGGCTGGTATAGGCAATCTTACCTGCCGAAAAACCTGCTGAACCGACATACACCCAAGTGGTTCCATCAAATTTCATAACCGTTGCCTTTGAGGAATGTGCCGAATCCGAATACGCAACATAGGGCTGGCCATCGGTTGGACTGAAAGCGAGACTGGTGTATAATGCCATGCCTTCTGAGAAACCTAATTCTCCTACCATTTGCCAGTCAAATTGCCTGGTAGAATGGTGGAACCAGTCTTGTTGAGCAACCCCTGCAAAAGGAAACAGGAAGAATAACAAATACAATGTTTTATTCATTGCAGCCGATTTTATGGTCATCTGAATTGTAAAGGTATAATAATTTAATTTGCAGGATTATTCAAAATCGGCTACGACCGGTTGCTGTGATGAAAAGTTCCATTTTGGCAACGGCATCCTTTGGAATAATTCATATTTTTGTTTCAACCATATTGGCATCCAAACATTTTATTGAAGCATCAATCCGTATGTCAGATCAGGAAATTATTGAAAAAACCGCTGCATTTGTAAAATCCGAACTTAAAAATGCCGAGGGCGGTCACGACTGGTGGCATATCGAGCGGGTATGGAAGAATGCCAAAACAATTGCCCAGACGGAACCCGTTAACCTGTTTGTTGTTGAATTGGCGGCTATTCTCCACGACATTGCGGATTCCAAGTTCAATGGTGGTGATGAAACCATTGGCGTAGAAAAAGCCAGCGTATTTTTAAGGAGCCTGTCGGTTGATCAAAGCGTGATAAGTCATGTCGGCGGGATAATTGCCAATATCTCTTTTGGGGGCGGAAATGTCAAACACGATTTCTTCTCTTTGGAGTTTGCCGTGGTGCAGGATGCTGACAGGCTGGATGCACTGGGAGCCATCGGAATAGCAAGGACATTTAATTATGGCGGATTCAAGGGAAGGGAGCTGTACAACCCTTCCGTAAAACCAGCCTTGGGGATGACCAAAGAAGAGTACAAAAGCAGTTCGGCCCCGACAATAAACCATTTCTATGAGAAACTGTTGCTTCTCAAAGACCGGATGAATACGGCAACGGGAAGAAAAATGGCTGAGCAGAGGCACCAGTTCATGGAACGCTACCTGAGCCAGTTCTTCAGGGAGTGGGATGGGGTGGAGTAAGCCCCCACTGGCGTGTCATGATTGCCCATGTTCAGCAAATAAAAACCGCCCTCTGGGGAGCGGTCTCATAGAATCAATTGGGGAATATGTCGGGGTTATTCGAAAGAGGCTTCGGATGGCGCCAAAGGAGCCAGAGTTCCATTATCAATGGTAAATGCTTCAATGGCCATATCTTCAAAGGTTGCTTCCATCGGGGTGGCCGGGGCAAGGCTCATTGCATTAACCGAATTATTCACAATGACAGCGGGAGCAGATGAATTATTATTATCCGCGAAAAGAACATTGATTTGAAGGGCCAGAACCGCTGCGATGATGATTGATTTTGCTTTCATTTTTTATTTTATTATTAATTTGATGAGGCAAAGATATATCGGATGGCGCGAGTGGTCGATGTGTTTTCGATTGAATGGAAGAACCTCCCGTCAGACAGCGGAAAACAATCGGTGAAAATGCAAATGGGGAAGTAGGTCAATTTTCAAGAGTTAATTATTGGTAAATTTGTTTGAACATCCGAAATCATTGTCATTCCTGTACTTTGGACGGTACTGTAAATAAAAAAGTGCTTCCCCTGTCACCTTCGCTTTCAACCCATGGTTTTCCACCGTGCTTTTCAACGAATTCCTTGCAAAGGAATAGCTGTTGATGTGCTAAAAGAATTATCTTTGCATATATTTTATTTAGTCTAAATATAAATGAAAAATGTCGTTTTCAGTTTCATCCTTCTAAGTCTGTCATTTGTATCCGTTTCCCAGCCTTCTTCTCAATATTCATGGAAATACTACACAACAGGGAATACGGGGATCTTAGGCGATTATTCTGAGGTCCTCTGGATCGATCACGAAGGCAATCCATACATCGCCGCCTACACACCCGGTTGGGAGGAAGGGGGATTTTCAAAGTTTATTCAGCCAAACAGCCAGTGGATCAATTATTCAAATGTTGAATACCCGGTAATGGGCAGTACAAGTGATGTTGGTTCATCACGAATTTCAGATATTGCTGAAGATTCCGGTGGCATCCTTTGGATGGCGACCTGGAGGGGAATCCTGAAATTTGACCCATCGGTTGGGGGAAGTTCTTTAATGTTCTGGGATGCAAATAATTCTTTACACCCAGGCGGAAGGACTTTGGATATTGATGTTGCACCAGATGGCTCCATATGGGCCGCTGTTTTCTATTCAACTTGGGGAGAGGGTGGTTTGATTCACTTTGATCCAACCACAAATACATGGCAATACTGGGGATACGGTTCAACAGCAAACAACTGGCCCGGCCTCATTGGTTTTTGTGAACAGCTGTCTGTTCAGATCAAACCCGCTGGAGGTTATACGGTTTGGATTGATGGTGCCGGATGGAATACAATGATTGCGTTTGATAGTGATACCCAGCTTTTTACTTTATTGCCACAGAATAATGTAGCGGGTGAGGTGGTTGCACTTCCCGGTAATGATTGTATTGACGGGGAAGGGAATCTCTGGGCACTCAGGTATACCTCTCCCGGCAATTCATTTTCACTCGATTACAGGACTCCGGAAGGCACCTGGGTAACTCCTTCGCAACCATCATCGGTGATATCCGATATATGGGCTTTCAAGGCATTCGGGAATCATGAAGCGTTAATTACAGGGTTAAACAGTGAAGTGTTTCAGTTTGACGGATCAATCTGGCAAAGTAAGGGCATTTGGCGGGATGGTGCATATACATACGCATTGGATATTGACGCAACAGGAAATATATGGGTAAGTGGAGTCGAAGGGGCTGCAAAACGGGATGTTGTGACAGGTCAGTGGCAGCGCTACCGGATCACAAATTCATCACAGATAGATTATTTTTTGGAGGATTTAACGATAGACAATGATGGCAATGTATGGATGACGGGCAATGGAGGCCCGGGGATCGGCGGATTTCAGAAATTCGACGGAACCAGCTGGACTGGTTTTAACGAAAACACCTATGGTTTGGGATACCCGTTCCCTTTTCCGACAGATAATACCGAAGCCATTTGTTACCGGCCGTCAAACGGGTCGGTTGTCATCAATCCCATGTTCAATTTCCTTCATAGCTGGAACGGATCCTCATACAATTCATTAAACTATAATCATTCAAGATCAAGGGGGTTGACGGAAGATTCGCAAAGCAGGTTATGGAGTCTGGGTGAATATTCAGAATTGTCATACTATAACGACGCAAATCAAACCTGGACTTCGGTGCCATTTCTGGGGATAGGCAATGGAATCCGGAAAGATCCGGAAAGGCCCGGAACGGTTTGGGCCTGTTCAGGTTACGAAGTCCTCAGGACGGACGGGAGTTATAATTTTTCCAAAGTAGTTGATGATTTCCAGGAACTCGATCCCCAGAGTGATGTTCTGACGACAGCCATACCTGCACCTGGCGGTATCTCCTGGGTAGGTTCAAACAAGGGATTGGTTAAACTGGATGCCAGCAATAATACATATCAGTTTTTCTCCCCGTCCAATAGTGCAATCCCTGGTGAAAATGTCACACCGCTTGCTTATAGTCCCGACGGGATTCTGTGGTTTACGAACTTTTCGAGTGTGGATACGACACGAATCGGATTATGCTGGTTCGACGGGACTCAATTTGGCATTTTCCCGGTTGAACCGGGAGGATTACCCCATGCCCAGATCCCGGATATGGAAGTAAAAGAAGTCCAGGATGGTTATGAGCTATGGATGAGTTGTTTAAGCCGGGGTATTGCTGTTCTTAGTATTATCACAACCCCCGTTGGAATTACACAACCCCCAATTACTGAACCTGATTTATCTATAATGAATTATCCCAACCCCTTGACCGGCAGAACGACCCTGAATTTTTCTTTAATGAATGAAGGACTCATCAGCCTCACCATCTATGATCTTAATGGCAAAGTGGTCCGTGATCTGGTCAATACTTTTTGTAAATCCGGACCTTCTAATGCTGAATGGGATGGATGCAATAACCTGGGCACCCGTGTTGGTTCTGGAATTTACACTTGCCGGCTAACGGAAGGAAAGTATTCAAAATCCATTCTGCTCATCGTTCAATAACCTGTATAACCTTATCAAATCTATAAACCTTTAACATTAAAAATCATGAAAAACATAAACAGAATAGTATGTTTTCTGATCATTATTCGTATGACAGCGTTATCATCCTGCAAGAAGGATGACAATCCGGCAAAAAACGAACTGCTGAATTTTTTACGGAACTGAGCCCGTTGTAAAATAAGCGATATTGAAGGATTGCATTGCCCAATACAAAAAGCATGTCATATTGGAATAATTTCATTATTTACCGGTCAGAAAAACATTTGAAATTACCATCTTCCTTGATTTCGAAAAGTCACCTGCCTGAAAACTGTAATAATAGATCCCATCCGATAAACCTTTTACATCCAGTGTTGCTGAGTAGGAGCCCGCTTGTTTATACTCACCAACAACTTTAGCAACCTCGGCTCCGTTTAAATTATATACACTCAGGTTTACTATGCCTTCACTGGGAATTGAATACATGATTGTCGTAAAACGATTGCAGGGGTTCGGATAGTTTTGACCTAGATAATAACCATGTGGACTCTCCTCTGCGGGTTCAATGACAGAAACACTGCCCATGGTGAATTCGCCTGATGCAACAGGTCCTCCAATGTAAGCAGCATCAACTGTACTGAGTGTCCACGAATAGAGCGCACCGGTTTGCAACCCTGTGAATAACCATTCCGTGACAGCACCGACATTCCCGGGCTCCGGTGTGCGTCCAGGAAGCGAAACCGGAACATTGTCATGAAAGAGTTTCAAATCATACGTAAGTGCATCACCTGGCGTGTGGTCGTCAATGCCTGGCAACCATGATAGAATAACTGCACTGTCTGATACTTGTGTAATGGACAAACCCGCAGGAATTGACGGGGCCAGATTGAGTCCGGGGGCATCGTTGCGATAAAGATGCATTTGTGCCTCAACCAGGCCATTTCCACCCGTAACAAAATATTCACCTGCAATGAAGTAATCAAGATCACCATCCCCATCAAGGTCGAGCCATGAAAATGTGCCGGCACGGTCACCACTTGCATGGGGTGCAGGAAGTTGACTGCCGGAATCTGTAAAGACATTGTTATCATTCGTATAAATTCTCGCCCTCCCTTCAATCTCTACACCCGAATTGTAATTGCCGGCAAGTAAAATATCCATGTCACCATCGGAGTCATAGTCAGCCCAGGTAGCAGCAGTGAAATCAAACCACCCCTCTCCTGCTGGATTTGGAATGACTTCCAAAGGAACAAAATTGACACTGTCGTTCCGGTAAATGCGCAGGGCCATTGGCGTGTAGGAGCCATTTAGCTCCTTAAGATTCCCGGCAACCAGGATATCCAGATCACCATCTCCGTCATAATCGCCCCATTGTGCTTCACCATGTTCAATGCTTAAGGAACCCAGGACATTCTCTTCGGTAAAAACTCCATTGCCATCATTCCGGTAACGGCGGATGAAACCCTCGTCATAGATCGGGGCAATGTTAACAAGCAGCAGGTCAAGATCACCATCGCCGTCATAATCCGCCCATGAAGACTGTCCGTGCATGGTTGGTGCGAAAACAGAATCAAATTCAGAAAAGATCCAGCCTCCGGTTCCGTTCGGTCCGTCATTCCGCATCAAGGCAGTTTTATAAGCGGAGGTATTAAAATCAAAAACTGAAGGTATCAGGAGGTCAAAGTCGCCATCATTGTCATAATCTGCCCAGGTGATCGACCGTAGATTAAAATAAGCCTGGCTGTTGTCCTCCCAATAGCCGGGTAAATTGGTGTCGGTTAATACAAGAGTTCCACTATCATTTCTGTAAATCAAGGTATTACCATCCGTTCCGACCGCAAGATCAAGGTCACCATCGCCATCAGCATCCCCCCAGGCCATATCAGATGCTCCTGCAGTAAGTGTTCCAAGAGGTACATTGAAATAGGTGAACTTCCATTTATCAGGCTCAACAAGACTGTCATTACGCAAAAGAATCAGTTTATCTTCTGCCCCGACGTTGTAAATAACATAATAACCAAGAACAGCAATATCGAGATCACCATCGTTATCATAATCCGCCGAGGAAGTTGCGATGACCCAAAAATCTTCATCCGGAGGAGTTATGAAAAGAGAATCGGTTGGTGATATTTCCGTAAAAGTGCCGTAAGTTGAATCAGGATGGGCTATTTTTGCACAAATACCTTTGATATCTATGTTAACCGGGGACAAAATTTTTGAATTCTGCTGACCAATGGCGCTAAGAGAATTAAGTCCGAATAGAATTATTAAAGTATAAAGGTTCTTTTTCATAAACTCCTCCTGAAAATTTAATACGTATCAAAACAGTGAATACACATTAAATTAATTTAGACTAATTTAATACAAAAGTGATTCTATTTGTACTGAAATCAATATCTTTATTTGTTAAAGTTTGTTAATTTTGGATCTCCTCAATGTAATATAACACTCTTACAAATCTGTCTGCAGCTCTATTTGTGCCTGGCTGGTCAAAACGGATCAACTGACCACCTTCCGCCGGCTTTTATTGACTACTTTATTCAATTATGGATCAATTACATGGGATGGTCAGTTTTCCGGTGAAGGCTGGTCAATGCAAGCGGTTGTTCCACTATATTTGCTGTTCCAGGCAAGTAAAGCAAACATAAAATAGCCATGTCTGGAATAAATCACCAACCTGGGATGATTTTAGATTCAATCCCGCATATTCCCTGCCTGACGACAGGCAGGCAGCTTACTCATATTAAAACAAATAATAACTGATGAACATTTCAAAAACTAAAAAGAGGTGGAGCCTCATTTTGTTATTGCTTGGGGTTATTGTCCTGCTTGCTTTATATCCGTTGCCGCCTCAAGCTCCCATCCGATATTACGACAGGCAAAGCGGCTTGTTGAAAACGGAAAAGGTGGCCGGCGAAAAGTGGCTGGTGTGGCTGTATAACAATCCGGTTGGCGAAGCAACCTTGTGGGCGCTGGCCAAACGAAAGGTGGTTTCGTCTGTTTATGGCAGCAGCATGGATCGTCCTTCATCGGCCAAAAAAATACAACCCTTTGTCGAAGAATTTGATATCGACCTGCGTACCGCCCAAAAACAGGCGTTCAGCTCTTTCAACGATTTCTTTACCCGGAAACTTAAGAACAATGCCCGGCCGGTCGATACCAGCTCGACCGTTGCCGTTTCGCCTGCCGATGGAAAAATACTGGCTTATGCGAATATCGGCCACAGCGATTTTATCATCAAAGGATACCGCTTCGACCTGTTTTCGTTTTTGAGTGGTCGCCTTGCTCAAAAATACCTTGACGGCACCCTGGTGATCATCCGGCTTGCCCCTCCCGATTACCACCGTTTCCATTTTCCCGTGAGCGGAAAAGTATCACCCGTCACCCGGATCGACGGTGATTATTATTCGGTCAACCCCCTTGCCTTGCGCAAAATGGCTGAGATATTCTGCCTGAATAAAAGGGAATTTACGATTATCTCAAACCCCTTGTTTGGAGATGTCGTGATGGCTGAAGTAGGAGCGACCATGGTGGGAAGTATCGTACAGACCTATTCAGGAAATTTTGTAAAAAAAGGGGAAGAGAAGGGGTATTTCAAATTCGGGGGTTCCACGGTGGTGCTGCTATTTGAAAAAAACAAAATCCGCATCGATGAAGATTTATTGTTGCATACTTTAAGGGGTTATGAAACGATGATCAAAGAGGGAGAGATAATTGGTGTATCGTACTAAAAAACCTGTTAGAAAAAACGCTTGTTTTACCCCGTCACCACATCATCAGCCAGCTGAAAAGGAAAAGAAAATTCAAGTTGTTGAAATTTAACAGATCAACCAAGTTCCGCCCCTGATACATGACTTTAGAAGAATCTGTGAGATGATTGGGTTTTTCGACCTGCAAATCAATCCAACTATTGACTATACTCTTTTTTGCCTACCTTTATGTTATCAAATTTGCGTTTCTCAGGTTTTAGCGATTTTTTGAATCTCTGATAATAATTTTCGTAAAACCAAAATCAATGAAAGTCAATCATACCTCTTTGTTTAATGATTCTGTATTTATGAATCCACGTGTAACCCGGGTCATACGATCCATTGCGTGACCGACCAGGATCCTTTTGACCAGAATTTTCCCGTTGATTTCCTGACCAGCGAAGAACAGTCGGCCGACAGCAATTATATTCCTTTCCGTCTGTTTACCTCCATCAGCGAGGTTGAACAAGGCGCTCCGGTTAAAGCAACTCAACATTGGTTTACCTCGAGCGTGGGCATGTTTTTCAGCATTGGGAGCGCGGTCCTCAAATTTAACGAGAAAAAGGACTTCGAAAAAACCAAGCAAAAGGTCAACGACCTTGTCCTGATGGACCAGGACATTCTGCGGGGAATCAGCCAGATCCAGCAGCAGCTGCAGCTGACCCAGGTCAACATCCTCAATTATATCGGACAACTTGCGGTAAACCAGTACATCACGGCCATAATAGCCAAAATCTGAACGTTCCCGTCGACCAGTTCAATGCCAATCCCGGCATCCCCGGCATCTTCCCTTACACAGCCTGGTTATCGGAAACCCAGGTGCTTCCCGACAACCGCTGGTACCTCTACAGCATCAACCTTCCTCCATCAGATGTATCGGAGGGGACAAATACCCTGCAGTTGAACCAGATCCCGTGGTATGGCACGGGAGTCGTCAAGAAAAATTATCTCACGGGAAGCTATTCGGCCCTGTATTACAATCCCCGAAAACCCAACGCTCAAACCGCCACGACCTATCCGACTGATTCCAACACATATAAATTCGGATGCACGGTCATCTCCTGGCATTGGGGAGATCTCATGACCATGAGGAAGTCTAAGTATTCCCAGCATTTCCAGAGCATATGGAGGGAGACTCCATCAATGACATACGCCCTGCAACAAACCAACCCAATCCAGATCTGGCAGCAGGACAACGGAAAGTTCAAATGGGAAAACGCCTTCCCTGATTTCACGATCCAACCGGCACTTGGAAGTGACACGTTACGGCTCTGTTCTGAGCGCTATGATCCTGCCGCCTCCGCTTTCAGCCCGAAGACCAATGGATTCAAATTTTTCGCTGCCAGATCCATCTCCAATACATTCAACATCGTCCCCACTGTCCCGAATTCCACTGCAAAGCCACTGTTCTTCTTCTCCTACTGCGGACTGGCCTGCAATATGGCAGGCGGGAACACACCCTGCCCTACCCAGTACTGCATGTTCTTTGGTGGCCTGGGATCCTTTTCAGTAAAAGACAACATCCCCGATAACCTGTTCCAGGGCAGGACCACCGACCTGTCGAAGAACTACGCTTCATTTCAAGGTTCCGGGACAGCCCAGTTCAATGCCCAGGCAGGCGACAACCGGTTCACGCTTGCATGGCAAATGGCGGTGGACGGGTCAGGCAGGAAACCCCAAGGCTTCAAAACATTTCTTCCCAAAGCTCACTTTCTCGTTTTAGGCCAGATGGTGTACCAGGGGAACTTAAACATCTTCAACAAGTAGTTGCGTGCATCCCGCTCCCGGGCCGGTCTTTCAGGGAACAAAACGAAGCAGGATCCTTATGCGTTTCAGGGAATTTTCGCATCCAGGCGAACGCACGCATGATGGCAATGTTGACATGGATGGATCGCCAGAAAGGCGGAGTTGCGGTGTGGTAACTCATTCGTTCTGAATCATCCCCTTCGCTTTTTGTTTACCGAAAGAAACATCCTGTTTCCGGGAAGCGAAATCTGCTTGCAGGTGTAATCTTCCGGCAAATCGTTGATGATCCTGCCCTTATTGATCCTGATCAGAAAAGTACAGGAGTCGGCCAACGGCAATTTCAGTTTGACCTCATTTTTCAGTTCCGTAAACCATCCCATCGTTTCGAAGACATAACGGCAGGTATCGCCTTCCGTCCAGTGTCCGCGGACCTTGCTGTTGGGAAAACCAAACGCATTTACCTTGTATTCCAGCCGGAAAGCGGTATCACCCGTTAGCCTCACCGTTGCGTTTCCCAGGTCAAACAGGATCGCCCCGGGCCCGATCCGGGAAAACTCAGCTTTGGTCAGGTGGAATTCCTTGGAGGAGATATACGGGGTTGCAAGCATCAGCCCCAGCGTGATAACAGGCAGCAATATGCCCATGACCAGCGTGATCCGCCTTGCTTTCTTCTTCTGATCCGACGTAGAGAGATCGGGGATCACGAGGGGTTTATCAACCCGAAAAAGGGAATACCCGGTCAGTGCGATCAGCCATACGATCAGCCCGGCCCAAAGCACATCGCTGGCAAAATGCCCTCCCGCCATCATTCGTGCGATCCCGATGACAACTCCGTAACCGACGCCCAGCGCCAGGACAGCATACGCAAGGGTCTTCTTCCGGTTCCTTAGAAACAGATAAGGGATGGCAAGGTAAAACCCCATGGAGCAATGGCCGCAGGGGAAACTCTTGCCTTCATTCGTGGGACCTTTTTCGCAAACGCAGATAAAGTTCTCAGCGCCTCCGAATTCCGTGATCTCGCGGGGGCGCGGTCGCCCGGTGTGATCTTTCAGCAGCAAATTTACCACCAGTCCCGGACCGACAACCATGGTAAAGATCAGCACCATCGACGCTTTGCGGTAGTGAATGTATTTCACATTCCAATAGGAAAGCGTGATCATGATGAGCCCGGCAAATGCAAGAAAGTAACCGGGAAATATCCCGAACCGGTAAATAAAATCCCAGAAAGGGTGGTATTGAAGCAACCAGCCCTTTTCAGGCGAATAAAACCAGCGTTGAAGCGCCATATCCGCATCGGTCGAACGAAAAACCAGTGTAACGATCCCCATCATCAGAAGAACGATTGAAAAGTCTTTAAATGCCCTGGTTTTGATAATTTTACCGTATTTCATCGCGGATGAGTTGAGTTTTTAAAGATAGAAAATTTCACGATTCTTCTTATTTTCGGCATTTGACCATTGAAATATAAACATGAATAAAAAGTAAGATGAAAACGAATTATAAGCGAATAATATGCCCGGGAATGATTCTTTTTTTACTTTTATTGATCAGTTCCTGCAGGACCGTGACGAATACTGGCAGCGCCGGGTCGCTGGAAATTCAGAAACAGGGGAGTTTTGCCGTGGGCGGGACGGTGATCAATAAACCCGGCACATTTAATCCTTATGCGCCGACCCCCGCCGGACAGACCTATCATGGCGATCACGCCTGTGTTTTCTACCAGATCCCGGAAAAGGCCCGGAAGTTCCCTTTGGTATTCTGGCACGGGAAAGGGCAGTTCTCCAAAACGTGGGAAACCACCCCCGACGGACGCGAAGGATTTCAAACGATTTTCCTGCGACGTGGTTTTCCGGTGTATCTCATCGATCAGCCACGGAGAGGCCATGCGGGTCGCAGCACCGTGGCCGCGACCATCACGCCTGTTCCTGACGAGCAGGAGTGGTTTGATACATTTCGCATTGGCATTTGGCCCGACTATTTCCCCGGGGTACAGTTTGCAAAAGATCCGGAAACGCTGAACCAGTATTTTCGTCAGATGACCCCCGACACCGGACCCTTTGATCTGGAGGTGATTTCAGATGCTGTTTCCGAACTTTTCAATAAAATCGGGCCGGGAATCCTGGTCACCCACTCTCAATCAGGTGGTCCCGGCTGGCTGACCGCCATGAAAAACCAGCAGGTAAAAGCTGTTGTAGCCTATGAACCCGGCAGCAATTTCGTCTTCCCCGAAGGAGAGGTGCCTCCGCCCATACAGAGTGCTGCAGGCCCATTGACGGCCCTTGGCGTAGCGATGACCGATTTTATGAAGCTCACGAAGATCCCGGTCATCCTGTATTACGGCGATAATATCCCCGAACGACCAGTGGATAACCCGGGCCAGGACGGCTGGCGCGCACGTCTTGAAATGGCCCGGTTGTGGAAAGACAGGGTAAACCGGTACGGCGGGGATGTAACCCTGGTCCATTACCCCGAAATCGGTATCCATGGGAATACACACTTTCCGTTTTCGGATTTGAACAATGCAGCAATCGCAGACCTGTTATCTGAATTTTTGCGCGCCAAAGGTTTGGATTGAACGGTTTTCGTCACGTCTTAAGATTTTCAACCGCCTCCGGCGCAAACTGAAGCACCGGCTTGATGGTATCGCAACCAAGCAGAGCTTCACATTGTCCGCAGGTATCGAAATTCTTTGATGAAGCGCACGTTCGTATTCCGCACGTGGACCAGTGGCCGAACTTCACCCCCTCCACCCTGCAACCTGTGCAGTTGATCGTTTCGGGTATGATATCCGGCGCATGGTACATAACCCTCCATTTTTCAGCAGTTTGACGCCTGAGTTCATCATCATTTGCAATGGTGGCGATCCTGGCATCGCAGGAAGCGCAATTAAGCCCACAGCAGGAGATAAGTTTTTCCATATTCAACGATGTTTTAATGGCTTTGAAAATTAAAATTATCACAATTAATCCAATTTTATCATCGACATGAAGTATTTTTCACTGTCTTTTTTATTTAATTCAAACATGAAATCAATCGGAAATCTATTCAAATTTCTTATAACAGCCTGCTTTAAGCCCTTTGTAGGCACCTCATATAGGCAGGCAAGATCCACGTCAAGAATCACTTTTTCTCCCCTGATGTAATGGTGGATGGGCCGGACACCCTGCCTCCCTTTCGCCGATTTTAGCTGACCCCTTCAACCTTTTAACAATCAATGAATAAGTGGGATCCTTTCTCATCGGCCTGAGATGGTCAGAACCGGCGGCTTGTCCACCAATGGAACAAATACCGAAATCATCGTTCGTAACATGATTTTAAAAAAGGTTGCTTTTCCATAAGCGGTGTTAGATACAAGACCATTGGCAAGGGGCCTGTTCCCGTTAATTTTCAAAGCATATTTGAATACCTGTCCAATAAGGACGAAATTGATATTTATAACATACCTTTTCCTCAGGGTTATACAGGCGAACAATTTATTGCAAGAAAGGACAGACCTTTCAATCCGACATTGTTTTCCGAGTCGGAATTAGAAGTTTTAAATAGAATTTCAACCAGATTTAAGACAACCACCACCAATGACATTGTTAAGTTAAGTCATTTAGAAGAAGCCTGGAAGGAAAATGAAAAAAATAAAAGTTTAATCAGTTACGAGTACGCTTTTAATTTACTCAACTATAGGCCCGGAAAGGCTCTCCCTGATCGTTTCGCTGTCCCAGGAATGGTCGTTCCCGGCGAGGTCCTGGTGCAGGTCGCGCGACAGCAGTTCTTCCTGCAACCGGAAGCTTTCGCGGGCCTGGATGATGTACTGTTTCGTGTCGTGTCGCATGGCAGCCATCCCTGCCAAAGCCTTCTCATCGTAATGGAGGAATTTTTGGCCCTGCCTCAATGCGGTATATCGCCTGTAACCCAGCCCGGCCAGAACATCGACGCCGAGCGCGATGGAAGTATGAAGGCTTTCGCGGTAGATGTCGTTCACCCCGAGTTCGATCAGATCGTAGGCATCCATCCTGCTCCGGGCCCTGACCAGGGTCCGAAGGTGGGGAAAGTGCTTTTTCACGGTGCTGGCAAGGTTGCGGTTAGACTCCGGGTCGTCGATGGCGGCAACCAGGATCTTTGCCTCGCCAGCCCCGGCCGATTCAAGCAGGTCCCTGCGTGTTGCGTCGCCGTAATATACCTTGAATCCCATCCTTCGCAGAAGTTCCACCCGGTCGGAATCGTTGTCGAGGATCGTTGCCTCCACCCCGTTGGCCCTCAGGAAACGCCCAATGGTGCTTCCAAAATGGCCGAAGCCGGCAATGATTACCTTGTGGCGATCTTCGATGATGTCGGCTTCCCGTTCGTCAGGTTTCTCCTTAACGCCGAACCGGGGGTCGATCACCTTTTCGTTGAGCAGCAGCAGGAAGGGGGTGACGGTCATGGTGATGGCAGTGGCGGCCATGAGGGTCCCGGTCCATTCGGCCGACAGGATTCCCAACTGACCGGTGAAGGAGAAGAGTACGAAGGCAAATTCACCCACTTGCGAAAGGGCAAAGGTGTAAAGAAGGTTCTGGTCAGTCTTCAGGCGGAAGATGCGGCCGCTCAGGAAGAGAACGAACGATTTGACCAGCATGATACCTGCCACGAGCAGGAAGACCGTTCCGGGGCTGGTTCGGATGAGTTCAAAGTTGATCGATGCCCCTACCCCGATGAAAAACAGTCCGAGGAGGAGTCCTTTGAAGGGTTGAAGGTCACTTTCCAACTCATGGCGGTATTCGCTGTTGGCAAGCACGACTCCGGCCAGGAAGGCCCCGAGTGCAGGGCTGAGGCCGACGAGTTGCATCAATGTGGCGATGGCCACCACCAGGAATAGTGAGGAGGCGGTGAAGAGTTCGCGCAGTTGGGTGCGGGCGATGAGGCGAAGCAGTGGAACGATCAGATAACGGCCGGCAAAGTAAATGATGCCAACCGCCAGGAAGAGGGCAAGGGTCTGCACCCACCCCGGGAACTGGTCTATAAAGGTGGTGTGTCCATGGGCCGCTGAGGCATTTATGGCGAGCAATGGCAGGATTGCAAGCACAGGGATCACGGCAATATCCTGGAAAAGCAGCACCGAAAAGGAGGCCTGTCCGGCGGCGGTCTGGGACAGTCCTTTCTCCTTGACAGTCTGCAGGGCGATGGCGGTCGATGACATCGCCAAGGCAAGCGATACGGCGAGAGCGGCCTGCCATGCAAACCCGGTTATCAGGAACGCAGGAAAAAGAATAAAGGTCGTCAGACCCAGCTGAAGGGATCCTAGTCCAAGGATTGACCTGCGCAGTCTCCAAAACTGGGCTGGTTCCAGTTCGAGTCCGATCAGGAACAGCATCATCACCACCCCGAACTCAGCGAAATGCATGATGTCCTGGCCTTCCTTGCCGATGAATCCGAGCACAAAGGGACCGATCACGATGCCTGCCAGCAGGTAGCCCAGTACCGAGCCCATGCCCAGCCGTTTGGCCACCGGGACGCAGATCACCGCGGCAGCCAGGTAAATCATTGCTTGTGAAAGAAATTCCATACGATGCGGTTTAATATTTCTGGAGTGCGATCCAGTCGTTCATGTATACATGCTTAACCATGTCTTCCGCCGGAAAATCACCCGAACGGAGCGTTTCAAGAAGAAAGCGGTAATCCGAAGCAGCCGACTTCCCCTCTTCGGCAGAAAGCCGGTGTGTGCCATGAAGCACGAAGGGAGGCAGGTATGTCATACGGCAGAGTGCCGCGGTCTGGTCGAAAGGCGAAATCAGTTCACGGATCGCAAAGCGGTTGTACCCTTCTTTGCTGTAGGCCTGACGCGGTCCTCCGGCAGTGATTACGTTCAGGGCATATTTTCCCGTGAGGGCTGTTCCTCCCGGGCCGTATGCCCAGCCGAAATCGAGCACGATGTCGATCCACTGCTTCATTAGGGCAGGCGCGCTGTACCAGTAGAAAGGGTGCTGCCATATGATCACGTCATGTTCTGTGAGGAGACGCTGCTCCGCCTCCATGGCGATGTCGAAACCCGGGTAATGCTCATACAGATCGTGAAATGTGATTTCGCCCGACACCGGGATCTGCTTTACCAGGAGTCGTTGGTTCAATGATTTCTCGAAGCGGGGATGGGTAAAAACGATAAGGACTTTCATGGTAACGGTATGGTTTTGCATTGCAAAGATAACTATCAAGAATGAATCTATAAAAGTCGCCATTGGATGAGTTATCTTCGACCTGATGATTCGGCTTTTATCAGCATTCCTTTCAGCTCCCAAAGGGCAAGTGGCTGTTGAGATTTGCCGGTGTTGTACAGGTGAACCTTAAATTAGTTAATTACCAACTTTTTCGTGTGTGAAATTCCATTGTTTATTATTTGAATAAAATAAAGTTGGAAAAATCGGAGCTCCTGACCACCCGACGCCGATTCATATAACCACATCCCGTCGAATTATTATTTACCAGTTTCATTCCCGGATTCTTTCTAATTTTAATGTATAAAATCCAGGGAGGTTCCAAATGAAACAAATAATCCTGTTTTTCTCACTTGTCCTGATGATAAGCTCCGTTGTTACAGCTCAGGTTAAGGTTTATAAAGGAACATCATCCTACACTTCGGATATTGAGTTCACCATCCATGGAAATCTTACCGTTGAAGAGTTTGTGGCGGTTTGGTATACAGTTAAATACCGTTATTGACCTTTCTTGTTTTTTGTCAACAAGAAAAGGCTGTCCCGATGGAACAGCGCAAACCAGGTATTTCTTACAAAAAATCACAAACATCCAATCTATGAAAAAGATCACTGTTATCCAGGCGGGCCTCATGGCAGCCGGAGCCCTTTTGACGGGTGTACTGATCGGTTTATTGATCACGGGAGTATCCTCATCGGGCAATTTCCTGGCGGGAACGTTCGCTAAAGCCGACAAATACAGGAAAGATAACATGACTGAAAAGGATGTAATCCTGCGCGACGGACTGGCATCAGACACGGCCAGGTTATCTAAAAACCTGAAATATTTATACTATAACTATTACCAGGCACTGAAAACGCACATGGATATCAATAAAATAATTGAAAAAACCGCTGCCGAAGAGGAATTCAATAACACCTGCTATGTTTCCGTCAATGCACTGGCAATGTATAAAAACCTGGTTATTGATTCGGCCCGCATTGACATCCTGACCGCAATCAACGCACTGGAAACCCTTGGAACTGATGAAAATGCACCTTTGACCGAATATTTTAACAAGGCTCAAAACGCCATTACAGGTATCCAATATCATGACAGGATTCTTATCCAATATTTAAGCTCCATTGAGAAGTACCTGTCGGGACACGCAGACAAGCCCCACCAGGGATTGAAAGATGCAAATGATCTGCTGACCATGAATGCAATTGTGTCAGCCATCGTTAACCAAAACGAACCCATGCTGAAGTATTTTGAGGACAAGAAGTTTTACAACGCCAAACAAGGCATGACCGCGCTTTTGGCTGAAGTTCAGCTAAGTTCTGAAATGAATGCACTCGTGGCACATGATGCTGCTGAAATAAGTGGTTTCAGCAACATTGATTCTCCGAAGATCATCAGCGGTTTGATGAAAATGGATGCCACCATCAGCGGAGAATCATTGCTGAGTCAAAGCGGGCAGATTGATAAGTCCAACGTTCAAAGGGCCATGGACAAAAATTACAACATCGATATAACTGCGATCATCAATAGCCAGGCAAAGACACTCAATAATCTTGATGCTTTGCAAGCGGTTTTATCCGGTGCATTTCAGGCTACTTGTGGTTTAATGTGCATTAACTGATTTCACCAGAGACCTTCAGACAGCGTCTTGTTATGCGATGATGTATTTTGTTCCAGAGTTTCCAGTAGGCAAGAACAAGACCTGTGAATGCAACCATCAGCGTAATGGCTAAAAAATACTGCCCGCTGATCAAGGTTATCACCGGGTTTGGGCTGTGATTTCGGAGCTCTTCAACAAATTCATTGACCATTATGTAAAGAAACAACGCGACCAGGAGGCACCGTAAATTCTGGCAATCCAAAGTACGGTCATAAACTCGGATGGCAGGTCTTTGTTTTTTTTGGAGGTCATAGTGCAATCGTTTAAAGATTTAACCTGGTATCTCTTCATTTACTTTGTGAAATCCTTTGTGTGTAAGATGTGTAAAACCCTTTACAAAATTAATGCATGGAATCCGGAAAGTCAATCAGATTGCGCAGGATAACATTTTATGCTTTTTTAAGTAATTTATTGTTAATTCGTCCCTTAAGCTTTCGTAAATTTGACAAAGGGCAATCACCTTAAATGACCAAAGTAAAACCATCATGGAAACGATCAAAACCAGGAGGGGCATTAAAGAGAAGATCATAGGCAAGTCCATAACGGACAAAGCCTTCGGCAAACAACTTCTTGAAGACCCGAAATCCACCATTGAATCCAAACCGAGGATGGTGTTTAAAATGAAAATCAAAAAAATTGCGGGTATAGCTGTGCTGATCGTTGGAGTCGCGATTACGCTGTTGGGTTGCCATAAAAGACACAACAATGACCCTATTAACCCGGTCTCCATTCAGAAAACGGAAAACTACTATAACGTTACCCTGGATTATTCGAATACCTCACATCGTGAGATGGGCCGTCAGTTTGCATTTGCCATCAACCAAGCAATGCCGGACTATGAGGCGACCATTGATTTTTTGTTAGCCATGCACATGGTTTTGCTTGAGAATTTGAAAAATCCATTAACGTTTGCCACTGTCATAAATCGGGCACAAATAATGTTTGAAAATCTCGATAGTGACTATAAAGATGAGATTGCGGGCATGCAGGATGTTTTTAATTATGATGTTGACAAACTGGTGGATGGGCGGCTCTCGAAGAATGAATTCCTGATTTATCAACTGTTTTCAGAAATCATGCGGCCGGAATCCTGCTCTGCATCTGCAGCAACCGGCAATGCGTCTGCAACAGGAAACACAATCATTGCAAGAAACTGGGACTGGCTCAGCATGGCCCGTTATGGCATTTCTTATCTGCACGCAATCACCACGTATAAGAACGGCAGCAAGACAATAGCCAATATCGGTCCTCTGGGGCAGTTAAACGGTCTTACCCTGTTCAACCAGCATAAACTATTCGGTGCGGTTATCAATGCAACAACAGGTGCCCCTTATCCAGAAGATCTTTCAAACAGGCGCTCCCTGTTTTTTGACCTGCGTTATGCTTTCGAGAATTTTTCGACCCTTGCTCAGATATCTGATTTTATGAGGGATACAAAGAAACTTTATTCATACAATCATTCGATACTGATAGCCGATCCGGCAACTGCAGGCGTCGTAGAAAATCAGGTAAACAATATAGAAGGCGGAGGCCCGGGAAATCGCAGTTTCAGAACAGCGTCATCCTCGCTGAACCCCCTCTTAACTCAGACTCAAACCTGGGGTATTCCCGGTATCTTTGCAGCCGTTAACGATTTTCGCCTGCCGAATAATTCCTGGGATAGCACGAACCTTGAAAACACATCACGCTGGACCTCTTTCAAAACCAGTTATGCGGGCGTTTCTTCAGGCCAGCGTGTTAATATCGAAATGCTAAAATCTATTACAGGATATCCGGGACCGGATAGCGACGGCAAAATGACTAACGGGGCGATTTTCACTTCCGAAATGCAGCAATTGTGGGATCCGTCTAATCCTAAGTCTCTATTTGAACCCGGAGTCGACGCACAGGGGATTTCGAAGGCTTATTCAACAATGCAGTCATTCATAGTGGATATGAACACCATGGAACTATGGATCCACTTTATTCCTCCAACCTATTTTGGGGAAAAACCGCCATTACGCCCGACCTATCAGAAAATTCCGAACCCGATTTATTGAAAAATGTTATAACGTCCTAACTGGTTAGTTCGAACCCTGGCCGGATTTTTACTTGGTTATTTCTTTACTTACATAATCAAAGGCACCAATTATATCTGGCGAAAGATTTTCAGCAAAAATTATCTCACAGGACAGTGGAACAGCTACTACCAGGTATGGGAAAATAACAGGCCGGTTCTTAAACGTGAGAATTGGACAATTAAGTTTGGTTACAGCAGCAAACTGAGCGTGAATATTTCAACAGAAGATAACCTCTCTTAAAGCGGAGAGTTGTTTGAGGAGAAAGGAAATTGTAACAACTCACCCCCTACAAATGTAGGGCATTAATTTGGGAAAGAGAATGCAACGGATTCAGATTATTTTTAATCGCAGTGTCAATTATCGATCGCAGGATTGCAAAAGTTTCGGCACCAGTGAAAGACTTGAACT
>CAJAUM010000043.1 GCA_903945175.1 uncultured Bacteroidales bacterium
GGGTTAGGGGTTAGGCAATAGGCAATAGGCAATAGGCAATAGGCAATAGGCAATAGGCAATAGGCAATAGGCAATAGGCAATAGGCAATAGGCAATAGGCAATAGGCAATAGGCAATAGGCATTGGTCATTGGTCATTGGTCATTGGTCACTCGTCATTCGCCCTGTCAAGCAGCGATTTCGGAATCTCCTTCCCTGCTTTGGCTCCGAGCGATTTAATATTTTCCACCCGACGTATCAGGTTGCCTTTGCCGGTAGAGAGTTTATTCATGGAGGCATCGTATACCTTGCGTGTGGCGTCAATTTTGGTGCCGACATCCTGAAGGTCCTCCAAAAACCCTGTGAATTTATCGTACAATTCACCGCTCTGACGGGCAATTTCCATGGCGTTTTTGTTTTGGTACTCCACCCGCCACAAGTTGGCGATCATGCGCAGCGCAGCGATGAGGTTTGTCGGACTGATGAGCAGTATCCGCCGGTCGTATGCCCAGTTCCACAAGTTGGGATCATACTGCATGGCCAGCATGTAGGCCGGCTCGATCGGCATGAAGAGCATTACGAAATCAAGGCTTTTCAGAGCATAAATATCCTGGTAGTTTTTACTGCTCAGGTCGGCGATGTGATTTCGCACCGACAGCAGGTGATCACGGGCGGCCAACTCCTGTTCCTCCTTTGTTTCACCGGAGGCGTAGCGTTCATAGGCCACCAGAGAGACTTTAGAGTCAATCACCACATTGCGTTCACCGGGATAGGCCACAATCACATCGGGCTGCATCCGCTTTCCGTGTTCATTGGTGTAGGATTGCTGGATGAAAAATTCCCGGTCGAGGGTCAATCCTGACTTTTCGAGAATACTTTCAAGAATGATTTCACCCCAGTTGCCGCGGGTTTTCGCCTGACCCTTTAAAGCATTGGTGAGATTGCTGGCCTCTTTGCTGATCTGCTGGTTCAGGTCGGTAAGGTTTTTAATTTCCCGCTCGAGAGAAAATCGCTGCTTGGACTCCTTGTCATAGGTCTCCTCTACCTTTTTTTCAAAATCGCGGATCTTTTCGCCCAGCGGTTTCAGGATCTCATCCAGCTTTATTTTATTCTGCTCGGTGAATTTTTGTGTTTTTTCCTCTAATATCTCATTGGCCAGGTTTTTGAATTCTACACGAAATTTATCCTGGAGTTTTTCAAGATCAGCATTTTGCTCGTCGAGTTTCTTAAGCAGGTTGCTATACTCCGTGTTACTGGCAGTAAGTTTATTGCTCAGATCAAGGATGGAGGCATCTTTATCTTTGGCTTGCAGATTTGCCTGACCTGATTGCACTTGTAACATTCTGGTCCGCTCCTCCAGTGCACTTTTTTCTTTGTTAAGTTCATCAACCTGCAGTTTCATCTGCTCCAGAGCAACAGCTGCATTTTTGTTTCCCGATTTGCCCATCCTGAAATAAAGCAGAATAAAGCCCACGATGAATGCCAATCCATAAATGATAATAAAAATTTTCTCCATGGGAACGGATAATAAAATGCAAAAGTAGGTTAATAATTGATTTTTGTTAATGGATAAAGCTAATTTCAGCGATTACCGGGAAATGATCGGAGGCGTAGCGGCCATTCCGCGATTCGCGGATTACATTGTAGTTCTCAGCGCCGGCGCCCAGTCCGGTAAATATGAAATCGATTCGTTCAACGGCAGGCTTTCTTGAATCAAAGTTATTGAAGGTGCCCTCGGGCCCTTTTGATGAACGTTTCTCTGCGAATTTCGCATCCTGAAGTTGCCTGGTGATAATTTTGAATGGATCACTTTCCGGGTCACTATTAAAGTCCCCCATCAGAATCACCGGGAAACCTGCCTTATTGAATGTGTCAATTTTCTGAAGGATCAGGGTTGCGCTATTTTTCCGTGCCTCTTTGCCAATATGATCAAAGTGGGTGTTAAACACCCAGAACTGCCGGCCACTGAAAATATCCCTGAAAAGGCCATAGGTGCAGATGCGCGGCAATGCCGCATCCCAACCAACAGAGGGTTTTTCGGGCGTGGCCGATAGCCAGAATGTTCCATGGCGGACCATTCTGAACTTCTTCAGGTTGTACCAAATAGCGCTGAATTCCCCTTTTGTCTTACCGTCTTCCCGTCCAACGCCAATATGCCTAAATGCCGTAAAAGAGGAATCGATGTATTTGACCTGGTTGAGCAGTGCTTCCTGGGTTCCGAATATCCCCGGATTCGCAGAGCTGATTTGTTCACAAAGCCAATATTTGCGTATTGGCCAGATATTCGGACCATCTCCCGGGTTATCGAGCCTTATATTATAGGTCAAGACCGTAACAGACTGACCCACCGCGTTGATAGCCAGCCAGCATATAGCCAGAACGGATAGAATATTTCTGTAGGACATTATTGGTTTCTGTTTATTATTGATAAGGTAAATGTACTTTAATTTCTGAAAATAAAAGGCAGGGTGGTGGAAAAAAAAGGCAATAGGCAATAGGCAATAGGCAATAGGCAATAGGCAATAGGCAATAGGCAATAGGCAATAGGCATTGGTAATTTGTCATTCAGTATCTTTGTCCCATGCTTCACATTGGTATCCTTTCCGACACACATGGCTATCTTCATCCGCGGGTAATTGAATTCTTTACCAGAGTGGATGAAATCTGGCATGCCGGAGATATGGGAGATATTTCTGTCGCACGGCAGCTGATGAAGTTGAAACCGCTACGGGCTGTATATGGAAATATAGATGGAGGTGATGTCAGAACAGAATTTTCGGAGGTGATGATTTTTCAGGTTGAACAGGTCAAAGTGCTGATGACCCACATCGGGGGATATCCCGGCCATTATGACCCCCGGGCAAGGCAGATGATTGAGCAGGAAAAGCCCAAACTGTTTGTATGCGGCCATTCCCATATCCTCAAGGTTATGTATGATCAGAAATATGAGTTGCTTCACATAAACCCGGGAGCTGCCGGTAAATACGGAATGCATAAATCAATCACTGCGATACGGTTTGTTATTGAAGGAGAAAATATGAGGGATCTGGAGGTGCTGGACATTTCAAAATGACCAATGACCAATGACCAATGATCAATTTTGAATTACGAATGACGAATTTTTTTATCACGTCTTACCATTTTATTGGTAATTGGTCATTGGTCATTGGTCATTGGTCATTGCTTTACCTCAGCCTGTCCGATGACTTCACCAGCGCTTCGTCTTTGCGGATTGCCCTTGTAGCAAGGACCAGGAATGCCAGAGAAATCAGCGGAAGCATCATGCCTGAAAAGTTGTATTCAGGCTCGGTAAGTGTCATGGTTTTGATGCGTGTGGCGTAGAAAAAAAAGATGACCATGATCATCACGATATTGGCCAGAACGTTAAAGGCACAAATCCGGATCTGCAAGGGTCTGTTTTTGTATAAAAAGATGGCTGATGCTGAGAAAATCAGCGAGATAACATCAAGAAAGATCAGTGGAATGGTGAAAAAATGGTTGAAAAGAACCTTCGGCTCAGGATCCATACTCTGAATTCCGTAGATGAAAAACTTGTAATTGCCCTGGACCTCATTATAATAATTTGCCAGTGGGAAAAAAAAGAGAAGGATGCCGGCAATCGCCACAATCACAAGATAAAGGGTCTGTATTCGCTGTAACATAGGATGGATGTTAATTTCTTTGCGAAATTAGGAAAGTTTTACATTGACAGGAATCCCGTATAGAAAAAATGTTGACATTATAGAATTATTGGTTATCTTTGTACCGATTTTAATCTCCTCGATCAGTTTCTTATTTTATTTTCGACCCATTTCAATTTTATTCTCAAACCCATAGTTCATTTCCACATTGACTATTCAATCAATTAAACTTCATAAATCATGTATGACATTATTTCCCTCGATAGCAAAGAGCTATCGGAGATCAGAGAAATAGCAAAGCAATTCAACATCCCCAAAGTTGACAAGTTAGAAAAACAGGATCTTATTTACAAGATCCTTGATCATCAGGCGCTTAACCCGACTCCCGAAATCCTGAATCAGGAAAAGAAAGAACAGACCAAACCTTTTCGCGGCCGACCGCGCAAGGATCAAGAGGTAAAGCCGCGGGAAGTCCGCGATCCAAAAATTCAGCAAGAGTTGAAGGATACACGCGATGTGGTCCCGGCAGGCGAGCAAAAAGAATTACCGACCCCGGCAGAGCCACGCTTGCCGCGTGAACAACGTCCGCCCAGGGATCAGCGCCCAGGACGTGAACCGCTCCCGCCACGCGAACCGCGTTCACCACAGGATCCGCGTTCACCGTTGGATCCACGTCCTCCACGTGACCAACATCCGCCGCGTGAGCAGCGTCCGCCCAGGGGAAATAAACCTTTCAGACCTTTCCAGGAAAAGGCGCCCATTGAGCCCCTGGTTAAAATGACCCTCCCGGAAATGGGTGACACGCTGGAGGAACGGTTTGATTTTGATGAATCCAGCGATAAGCCTTTTGTTGCCATCGACCCGGTTGATGTCATTCAAAAGCCGGATGGATTGGTTGAACCAACTGAAACTGAATTAAACGGGACGGGTGTTGTTTCCGATGCTTCGGCGCCGGTGGTTACTGAAGAGCGCAAACACCGCGAATTCCCGCGTAAGTATCCTGAGCGTCCGCGAGAAGAATATACCTTCGAATTTGAAGGCATTATCGTCAGCGAGGGGGTGCTTGAAATCATGACCGACGGATACGGATTCCTCCGTTCCTCCGATTATAATTACCTGAATTCCCCAGATGATATCTATGTTTCGCAATCGCAAATCAAGCTGTTCGGATTGAAAACAGGGGATACGGTTCGCGGAACAATCCGCCCGCCCAAAGAGGGTGAGAAATATTTTCCCCTGATCAAGGTTGATCTGATCAATGGCCGCAAGCCGGAAGAGGTACGTGACCGTATTCCATTTGATTATCTCACCCCGCTCTTCCCGATGAAGAAATTCAAGCTGACCGGTCATAAAAATGAAAGCATGTCGACCCGTGTGATCGATATGTTTGCCCCGATCGGTTTCGGACAGCGTGGCTTGATCGTTGCCCAACCGAAAACCGGAAAAACGGTTCTGCTGAAAGAGATTGCCAATGCCATCGCCGCCAACCATCCGGATGTATATATGATCATCCTTTTGATTGATGAACGTCCCGAAGAGGTAACCGACATGCAGCGCAGTGTGAAGGCCGAAGTTATTTCATCCACCTTTGATGAACCAGCCGAGCGTCACGCCCGCATTTCAAATATTATCCTTGAAAAGGCAAAACGACTGGTCGAATGTGGTCACGATGTGGTGATCCTGCTTGATTCCATCACCCGCCTTGCAAGGGCTTACAATACAGTTGCCCCTGCTTCAGGGAAGGTGCTTTCGGGGGGTGTGGAGGCCAATGCCCTACAAAAACCCAAGCGTTTCTTCGGAGCTGCACGCCAGATTGAAAATGGCGGTTCCCTCACCATTATAGCCACCGCACTGATTGAGACAGGTTCAAAAATGGATGAGGTAATCTTTGAAGAATTCAAGGGTACCGGCAACATGGAATTACAGCTTGACCGCAAACTTTCCAACAAACGTATCTATCCGGCCATCGATATTGTCTCTTCAAGCACACGCCGTGAGGATCTGCTTCTTGAGAAGGATGTGCTGCAGCGTATCTGGATCCTGCGGAACCACCTGGCTGACATGAATCCGCTGGAAGCCATGGAGTTCCTGAAAGAAAGGATGAAGTTCACCAACTCCAATGAGGAGTTTCTGATTTCGATGAACGGGTAGAAAAACGTGACGCGTGACGCGTGACAGAAAAATTCGTCATTCTTCATTGCCTAATAGCTTGTTCCCAAGCTGCTTCAAATCAACTCCGTCGTAATTTCCTGAGCTCATTAAAAGGAAAACACAATTTTGGCTCTCTTCGTTTAATAGTCGTTCGACGAGTTGATTTGAATTACTGTAAACTTCAACACTGGTATTGGCAAATCCCTGGCGGATTTGTTCGGGCGTTATAGCTGGCAAACGCTTTATCTGCAATGCATGTGGACTGAAGTAGACCAGTGCCTCATCGGCCGGGTCGAGGGTCCCCGCATAGTGTCCCAGAAAATCTTTGTTCAGGCTGCTGTAGGTGTGCAATTCAAGACATGCGATCACTTTTCGTTCGGGAAATTGTTCTTTCACAGCCAGTAACGTTGCTTTAACCTTTGATGGGGCGTGGGCAAAGTCCTTATAGACCGCTTTTTTGTCATTTTTCGCAATCAGTTCCAATCGTTTTGAGGCACCTTTAAAAGATTTCATGGCTTCATAGAAGGCGAGGTCACTGATTCCAACCTCATGGCAAATCAACCGGGCGCCATTCAGGTTCAGGAGGTTGTGTTTTCCGAATACCTGGAGCGGATAGGTGCGGTTCTCAGCATGTACGAAGGTCACTCCGTGCCGGATCTCGCTTGAAGGAAGTGAATAGGGGATCACACGAATCCCATTTCCTGATCCGGGGCAAATCTGCCTCAGAATTTCATCGTCATTACAATAGATCAGGCATCCGCCTTCAGAAATCTGGCTGATGAAGATCCTGAACTGATCAATGTAATTTTCGAAGGTTGGGAAAACATTGATATGGTCCCAGGCGATTCCGCTGAGAAGGGCAATGTCGGGCTTGTAAAGGTGGAATTTTGGACGTAAATCAATCGGGGAGGTCAGGTATTCATCCCCTTCGATAACCATAAATCGGGCCTCTTTTGTCAGTCTTACCATCACATCAAATCCTTCAAGCTGGGCGCCAACCATGTAATCGCAGTCAATTCCGGCCTGGCGGAAAACATGCAAAATCATGGCGGTGATGGTCGTTTTTCCATGGCTGCCTCCAATGACAATACGCGTTTTATCTTTCGATTGTTCATAGAGATATTCGGGATAGGAGAAAATTTTCAAACCCAGCTCTTTTGCCCGCAACAATTCAGGGTTATCTGCCTTGGCATGCATCCCAAGTATAACGGCATCGAGTGTGCTGGTGATCCGTGAAACATCCCACCCCTGTGCTGTCGGGAGCAAATTGTAACACGCCAGCCTGCTTTTGGATGGTTCGAAAATTTCGTCGTCCGAGCCGGTGATAGTCAATCCTTTATTATGAAGGGCAATGGCCAGGTTGTGCATGGCGCTTCCGCCGATGGCAATAAAATGAACGCGCATAGAGACAGTTTTGGTTCAAAATTACATTTTTCCCTTTGGAAAAACTTGCTTTTACTCCTTTGTTTGTTGTAAATTCACAAATTATTTATGGCAGCGGCAATACATGAAAGATCATATCGATTCATTAAACCGGCAATTCAGTGGTTCATCCGCTGAAGATGTGCTGTCGTGGTTTTTAACTGAATACAGTGGCAAAATTGCATTTTCAACAAGCCTCGGCTCTGAAGACCAGGTTATTACCCATATGGTTGCCAGTTTAAAAAGAACTTTAAAAATATTCACCCTTGACACTGGCCGGCTGTTCCAGGAGACCTATGACACGCTTGATATTACGCAGAAAAAATACGGATTGTTCATCGAAGTTTATTTTCCCGATACTGCCAGGGTGGAGGAGATGGTTCGAACAAATGGTATAAACCTCTTCTATGATGGTGTTGACAATCGCAGGCTTTGTTGTCACATTCGGAAAATTGAACCGCTCGAACGGGCGCTGGAAGGGATGGCCGTGTGGATTACAGGTTTGAGAAAGGCGCAATCGGTAACCCGTTCGGCAGCCAACATGGTTGAATGGGATGGTTCGATGAACATCATTAAAGTCAATCCCCTGATTCATTGGGATAACGAAACGCTGTCAAACTTCATCCGTGAAAAAAAGGTACTGTTGCATGAATTACATTCAAAAGGATATCCCAGTATCGGTTGCATGCCTTGTACCCGTGCGATTCAAGAGGGCGAGGATGTCAGGGCCGGGCGTTGGTGGTGGGAACTGCCTGATAGTAAGGAGTGTGGTCTGCATAAAAAACATTAAACTTTCAAACCATGAATACCATTGATTTAGTTGAGCTGGGACGTTTATTCATGGATCGCTATGATAAGCCTACCCCGCTTTTTCAGGATAACGGCCATGCCATTTATTGGCTTGGTATTCCCGAAGATTCAGCTTTCCGTTGCAATACCTATTTGATCGTGGATGGGCAGGAGGCCATCCTGGTTGATCCGGGAGGTCACACTTCATTTGAATTCGTTAAAAACCGGGTTTTGCAGATCGTTCCGCTTGAGAAAGTCACCGCCCTGATAGTGTGTCACCAGGATCCGGATGTAGCGGCTTCCATGGTTGACTGGCTGGCCTTGAATCCGGAAATCAAGATCATTTCTTCGGTAAGGACAAACATCCTGCTTCCCCATTATGGAAAAACAGTGTATACCTTTACCAATATCAATGAATATCCGGTCTATTATTTCGTTTCGGGGCGAAAATTAAAATTTGTTGAATCTCCCTTCCTTCATTTTCCAGGAGCCTTTACAACCTATGATGAAACTGCGAAATTTCTCTTTTCCGGTGATATATGGGCATCCATTGATATGGACTGGAAACTTGTGGTGGAGGATTTTAATCAGCATGAACTCAAACTGACCCTGTTCCACATCGATTACATGGCCAGCAACATTGCTGCCCGGGGATTTGTTGAACGGATCCGGCATCTGGATTTGGAGGCAATCCTTCCACAGCACGGGTCGTTGATTCCAAGGAAATTTATTCACAAGTCGCTGGATTATTTATACAACCTGAAATGCGGACTCGATCTGATTTATCCGGATCTGAAGTACAAATGATTTTGCGGATTGTCCCTCTTAAAATTGTGAATCATGTCGGAAAAATTATTAAAGAGAATCGAGGAACTCGAAAAAGAGAATAAGAAATTGAGATTGGCTACGCAGCAATGGGAGCATCTTCAGCAGGTGTACCAGGAGTCGAACGACCGGCTCGAAAAGATGGAGCGGGATTTGTCGGTCACGCATGAGCAGACCAAACATGCCCTTTTTGGAGGGGACCTGGCCTGGTGGAATTGGAATTACCTTACCGGAACAATTCATTTCAATGAAAACCGGGCTCGCATGCTTGGATATAAAGTAGAGGAGTTGCCTGAAACTTTTACTGAAGTTTCCAGGATGATCCATCCGGATGATTATGTATCAACCATGGCAAGGATGGATGGACATCTTTCGGGAAAATACCCAAACTACGAGGCTGAATTCCGGTTGAAGACCAAAGGGGGCGTATGGAAATGGTTTTTTGACAAGGGAAAAATTGTGGAAACCGATATTTTCGGGAAACCTTTACGGCTGGCCGGTGTGCTGATTGACATTGACGTCAGGAAAAATATTGAAAATGAACTTCTATTATCGCGGGACCAGGCTGTCGCCGATAACCGTGCAAAGAGTCATTTTCTTGCCGGCATTTCGCATGAAATTTACACCCCGATGGCCGGTGTTATTGGGATGGCCGATATTCTGAAGCAATCAAAACTGAGCCAGGAACAGGAAGAATATCTCAATGTCATTGTTAAATCAGCTGGCAACCTCATGTCGATCCTGAATGACATCATTGAGTATTCAAAAATCGAATCCGGAAAGCTTGATTTTCATGAAAAGCCTTTCAGCATTCACCAGGTGGTGGAGGAGGTAACTGCTTCGTTTGTCGATAAGGCCAATGAAAAGGGGCTGGAAATTTTATCATACCAGGATCCCAATATCCCGGTTGAGGTGGTGGGAGATCCTGTGAGATTGCGGCAGGTCCTGAAAATATTTGCCGACAATGCCATCAAGTTTACCGACCATGGAGAGATCAGAATTGAAGCTGAATTTTTGGCCTGGGATGATGAGACGGTAAAGGTCAGGTTTAACATATGTGATACGGGCATAGGTATTTCAGATGCCGGGATAAAAAAATTATTTACATCCTACTCAAAGGTTGAGTCGCCAGAGTCGATGAAATATAGCGGAGGCGGGCTTGGACTGGCGATTGCCCGCAGAATTATCGACCGGATGAATGGCCGGATTGCAGTTGAAAGTGTTCCGGGAGCCGGGACGATTTTTTCGTTTATTGTGCATTTCGAACGGTATAAGGATGCAGAAATCGCTGATCCGATGAAGGAGATGCTGAACGGTTTAAAGGTGCTCATTATTGATGAGCAACAAAGCCGTCGTTCCATTTTACGGAATTACTTCGAACGCTGGGACGCAGAAGTTGATGAATGTGCAAATCCTGCGGATGCAGTTAAAATGATCCATCACCAGGCACAAATAAAAAAGGCATTTAACCTTGTTGTTGTTGAATATCACCTGACCGGAACGGATGGCCTGAAATTTGCCGCCTCTCTTAAAAAAGACCCGCTTGTTCAAAAGTCAAAACTGTTGCTGACCACCACACGTTTATTCCCGGTTTCCACCTTAGAACTTGCAGCGGCTGGCATCCAGGGTGTTCTTATTCGTCCTTACACCTTAAGCCGTCTTAAAAACAAGATCATGGAGGCCCTGACAAAAGTAAAAAAGGGTGCTTCCGGGTTGCCGGATGAGGTCAGTCTTCATGTTAAAGATGGTCAGAAGCGGGCACTGAAAATATTACTGGCCGAGGATAATCTCATCAATCAGAAGGTCGCTCTTGTTACGCTTGAGAAAATGGGTCATGAAACCGATCTGGCTGAAAACGGAAAAATCGCTGTCCACATGGCTGAAAAAAAGCAATATGACCTTGTCCTTATGGATATGTTTATGCCGGAAATGGACGGTCTGGAGGCGACACAGAAGATCCGTGAAATGGAAGCTTTGCAACCAGAGAGACATCCCGCTTATATATGCGCCATCACGGCAAATACATCTCCTGATGATGAAGCAAAATGTTATCAGTCGGGGATGAATAGTTACATTTCAAAACCATTCAAGCTGGAGGAGCTGATTAAAATCCTTAACCGGATTTAGCTGAAACCAATTTAGCTGCATCAACATTAGCTGAAGCGGATTGCCTTGAGCGGGGTGACCTTTGAAATTACAAAAGAGGGTATCGCAAAGATCATATAACATACAAGGATCGTTCCCAGGTTCAGCAAAAGGATATTCCAGCCATTCAGGTTAATCGGAATTACAGATACATAGTAGGATTCCTGTGCCAGGGTGACCAGTCCGAATTTTTTCTGCAGAAGGCAAAGGGAAAAGGCAATCGCATTCCCCCAAATCATTCCCCATCCCACAATATACATGGCGTTGTAAAGGAACAGCTTCCTGATAGCGGCATTGCGCATTCCCAGGGCTTTCAGTACACCGATCATCGTGGTGCGTTCCAGGATCAGGATCAGCAGGGTGGAGATGATGGTGGTCGACGAAACCAGGATGATCAAAATCAGAATGATCAGTACATTGATGTCCTGCAAATCAAGCCAGTCAAATATTTGCGGGTACAGCATTTTTATGGTAGAAGCATCGAGGCTGAAGCCTATCTGATGATAAACATAAACGCCCATCCGGTCGATGTCATTGAAATTTTTAAGGAATATTTCAAAACCTCCTACCTGTAACGGAGACCAGTTGTTTAACCTCTGTATGTGGTGAATATCGGCCATCACATACAGCTTGTCAAACTCTTCCAGCCCGGTATCATATATACCCGATATATTGAACTTCCGTCCGAGGGTAGTATTCCCGACGATAAAATACATGCGCAAATCGTCGTTTACCTTCAGGTTTAACAGGTTGGCAATTTTTCGTGAGATGATTACCTCGTCTGACCGGGTGCTGTCGTTCACCCTGAAGGTGCGCCCCTCCACCATCTTATCGTTAAAGAACTTCCAGTCGAAATCGGAGCCGACTCCCTTCAAAATGACACCCTGGATCTGATCTTTTGTTTTAATGATACCGGCTTTGACCGCAAATGTCTGAATGTGGCTGATCTCCCTGTTTTGTTGGAGCTTGCGATAGAACCGCTGGTTTTTTTCAATGGGCTGGGGTTCAAAGGAGGCGCTTTGGGAGAACCTGCTGATCTGAATGTGACCGCTGAATCCCACCACCTTTTCGCGAATCTCTTTTTTAAACCCTGTGAGGATGGCCACGGCAATGAACATGATGGCAAAGCCAAGGGCAATGGAGGTGATGGCGATCACGACAAAAGTCCAGGAGAAATTTCCCTTACTTCGTGAAACGATGCGGGAGGCCAGAAAAAATTCAGTATTCAAAGGAAAGAAATCTTTACTTTGCAAAAGTATGAGTTTTTTTATTCTGTTATGAGAACCAAGAACCGGTATTCGTGCCTGCCGGGCATACAGGTGTTAACCAGCCTGTTTTTCTTTCTGATGTTGATCAGTTATTCAGTCGAGACCTTTGCCCAGGTGTTGACCGGGGCGGTGCAAACGCAGTTATATTATCCGCTGCTCAGGGGGAAGCAAATCGGCATTGTGGCAAACAATGCTTCGGACGTGCAGGGGATCAACATTGTGGATCTCCTGGTGAAAGAGGGGTTTCTTGTAAAACGGATTTTTTCCCCTGAACATGGTTTTCGGATGAATGCGGAAGCTGGCGCCCATATTGGCAATGACATTGATTCGGCGACCGGGATCCCGGTGGTTTCACTTTACGGTAACCACATGAAACCTTCGGCCGCCGATTTGGATGGTATTGATGCAGTGGTTTTTGATATTCAGGATGTCGGCGTTCGTTTTTATACCTATATTTCAACCCTTGCTTATGTGATGGAGGCCTGCGCTGAAAACAAAATTCCGCTGATCCTGCTTGACCGGCCGAACCCGAACGGCTTTTACATCGATGGACCTGTTCTGGAAAAGAGACAGGCCTCCTTTGTGGGGTTGCACCCGGTTCCGGTGGTTTATGGAATGACCATTGGCGAATATGGTCGCATGGTCAATGGAGAGGGGTGGCTGAAAGCGGGAGTTAAATGCCGGTTGCAGGTGATTCCGTTGTCGAACTACAGCCACAAGACCCGCTATGATATTCCGGTCAGGCCATCTCCAAACCTGACCAACCGCAATGCGGTTTACCTCTATCCGTCACTTTGCTTTTTTGAAGGAACCGCTATCAGTGTGGGCAGGGGAACCTCATCTCCTTTTGAGGTTTTTGGTCACCCGGAGATGAAGATCGGATCATTTACATTTACCCCTGAAAGTATACCGGGAGTGAGTGTGCATCCCCCTTGTGAGGGAAGCCTGTGCAGGGGGGTGGATTTGCGCCGATATACACGGGAAAATCCCGACGGGCCTCAGAAAATCAATCTGGAATGGCTCCTTTCTGCATACCGTGACTGGGGAGGCAGGCCTGGGTTTTTTAACGGATATTTCAATAAACTTGCAGGCAACGAACTGTTGCAACAACAGATCATCCAGGGGAAAACGGAAAAAGAGATCAGGGAAAGCTGGAAACCCGGAATAGAAAGATTTAAAAAAATACGGGCAAAGTATCTTTTATACTGATTTTTTCCCCGGATAAACCTTCAGGCCCTCTTCCATACATTTCATGGCAGATATCAGGTCAGGCACATTCAACACATAGCTGATGCGCACTTCGTCTTTGCCGCGGCCCGGGGTGGAATAAAAACCGGTAGCAGGAGCAAGCATAACCGTTTGTCCCTGGTAGTTGAAATCTTCGAGAAGCCATTGGCAGAATTTATCGGAATCGTCTATTGGCAGTCGGGCAACGGCATAAAAAGCTCCTCCCGGGTTTGGACAGAAGCAGCCCTGCATTTTATTGATGGATTGAACAACGATGTCGCGGCGCTTAACATATTCGGCCAGCACCTTTACCAGATAACTGTCGGGGGTGTTCACTGCTTCTTCCCCGGCAATCTGACCAAAAGTAGGAGGACTTAACCGTGCCTGTGCAAATTTCATGGCCGCTCCCATAATCTCTTTGTTCCGGGAGATCATGACGCCGATTCGCACACCGCATGCACTGTATCGCTTTGAAATGGAATCAAGGAGGATCACATTTTGATCAATGCCATCCAGGTTCATGACGGAGAAATGCTCCTGTCCGTCATAGCAAAATTCGCGGTACACTTCATCTGCAAAGAGGTACAGGTCATGCTTTTTAACGATGTCGCGCAACAGGCCAAGCTCCTCCTTTGAATAAAGATATCCGGTGGGATTGTTCGGATTGCAAACCATGATGGCCTTGGTACGCGGTGTAATCGCCTCTTCAAAAGCGCTCATGGGCGGAAGGCTGAAACCATCTTCAATAAATGATTCAATGGGTTTAACGACGACACCGGCAGCAACTGCAAACCCATTGTAATTGGCGTAAAAAGGTTCCGGGATAATAATCTCATCACCCGGGTTCATACATGTTATCATGGCGAAGAGGATCCCTTCCGAGCCGCCGGTCGTTACGATCATCTCCTCAGGGGAGACTTCGATGCCTACCCTTTTATAATATTCAGCCAGCTTTTTGCGATATGAAAGTATGCCGGCAGAGTGGCTGTATTCAATCACTTTCAGGTCGGTGTGCCTGATTTTTTCGAGCACGTTCGGTGGAGTTTCGATATCCGGTTGTCCGATATTCAGATGAAAAACCTTAATCCCCCTCTTTTTTGCTTCATCCGAGAAAGGAACAAGCTTACGAATCGGAGAAGGAGGGCAAGACTGACCGCGTTGTGAGATCGTTGGCATGGCAATGGAGTTATTTACTTATGGGTGTTGCTCCCTGGTCACCGGTTTTTTCCGGTAAGGTCGTAGCTGGCTTGGCAACAACAGTTCCTTTGATCTGCAAAATGATGCGTGCCGTTTTTGCATTGGAAGATACCGTAACTGTTTTGTTGATGGGGCCGATATTGTTCGTGTTGTAGGTTACCTTGATAACGTCGCTTTTACCGGGAAGAATGGGTTCCTGTGGCCAAGTGGGAACTGTGCAGCCACATGAAGACTGAGGCTTTGACAGAATCAGTGGTTCTTTGCCCGTGTTGGTAAATTTGAATTCGCAAGCGCCGTCGCTCCCCTGTGTAATGTTTCCGTAATCATGAACGGTTTTACTGAAGGTGATCTCGGCCGCATTGGGGTTGGCAGGCTGCTGTGCAGCATCCTGGGCAATCACAGAAAAGGTCATGGTTGCCAAAACGACCAATGAAAAAACAAATTTCTTCATAATGAATAAAGTATTTAAATGAATGTATCGGTAAATTTCTTCACAAAAATACGAATTATTTGCAGCAGGATCTTAAAAATGCAGCGGAAATATCATTCATAAAAAAATAGTATCTTTGCACAGTTTTAAAACTTGACCTCTTGACAGAATCAGTTCAACAGATTAGGGAGCTTGACGGAAAACAACTCTATTACTCGTTTCTTGCCGGCGCTCAACGGATTTTCGAACATCAAAAACTGCTCAATAAAATAAACGTTTTTCCGGTTGCTGACGCCGATACCGGAACGAATCTTGCCTCTACCATGCGCTCCATCATGGACGCGATCATTCCGACAGATAACCTGAAACAAACGGCCGTTGCCATGGCTGATGCCGCCCTCACAGGTGCCCGTGGCAATTCCGGGATTATTTTCGCCCAGTTTCTCTATGGTTTCAGCAATGAAATCAACTCGAATGCCACCATTAGTATTCAGTCGTTTGCAGAAAGCATGAAAAAGGCTGTCGCTTATGCCTATGATGCCATCTCCAATCCGGTTGAGGGAACCATTCTGACTGTGATAAAAGCCTGGGCAGATTACATGTATTTGTTGAAGGACCAGTTCGACGATTTTATTAAGTTCTTGATTGAAGCCTACAGCAAAGCGCTTGAATCGCTGGCATCAACTACGAAACAACTTGAAGTGCTTGCCCGCGCACATGTTGTTGATGCGGGTGCCAAGGGCTTTGTTTTCTGGCTTGAAGGCATCATCGATTTTTTTACGATGGGTCCTGAGCAGGCGATGAAGGCTTCAGGGGTTATTGCAGTGGAAGCCGATGAGGCCGTGGAGATGCCACATGATCAGATTACCTTCAGGTTTTGCACCGAAGCCCTTATCAATGGTCAGGATCTGGATAAACACAAATTGAGGAACTTCATCCAGCATTGTGGTGATTCTATCGTGGTAGCCGGGACGCCTCAGAAGGTCAGGGTTCATATCCATACCGATTTCCCTGCTGAAGTGTTTTCGCAATTGCAAAAGTTTGGAAATATCACCTATCAGAAGGTGGATGATATGGTGATGCAGAATGAGATACAATTTAACCGCAAGTCCGAAATTGCGCTTGTTACCGACTCTTCCTGCGACCTGCCTAAAGATATCATTGATCAATACCAGATCCATGTAGTGCCGTTATCGGTACATTTTGGCGAGACCTATTTTCTGGACCGGCTCACCATTAACCCGCCCCAGTTTTATGCGATGCAGGAAATGTCAGATCAGAATGCCTCTTCAGCCCAGCCTGCTTCCAAAGAATTTCAGAATAAATTTGAATACCTCTCCACCCACTATGAATCGGTGATTGGCATTCATTTAAGTCAGGGATTGAGCGGAACCTATTCAAGCAGCGACAAGGGTTCGAAGGATGTAATAGCCCGAACCGGAAAAAAGATCGATGTGGTGAACTCCAAAACGCTCACTGGCGGTCTGGGTTTGATTGTTCTTCGTGCAGCCCGCGCCCTTGAGAATGGAGCCTCACATGAGGAGGTGATGGCGCAAATGGAGGACTGGAAAGAAAAATCTTTTTTGCGTGTCAGTGTGCTGACTTTGAAATATATCATCCGAAGCGGGAGGGTGAGCCCGTTCAAAAGTTTTGTTGCTAAATTGCTTGATCTGAAGCCTATCATCTGGATTGATCGGGAAGGCAAAGCATCCCTTTTCTCCAAGTCCTTTACCGAGAAGAGCAGCATGAAAAAACTGATGAATAATATTGCACAAATCACCAAAGGGAAAAAGGTGTGGGAATATGCGATTACCCATGCCAATAACCCAGCTGCTGCACAGTGGTATGCCACACAGATGGAAGCATTGACGGGGAAGAAACCGGTATATATCGATCATGCCTCTCCTGCAATCGCAGCCAATACGGGACCCGGCATCGCCTGTATTTCACTGATGCTTGAATGACAAGAGGGTGACAGGGTAACAGGGTAACAGGGTGACAGGGTGACAGGGTGACAGGGTATTGATAGGTGATTATAATAGTTAACCTTTGATTGATTTACAAAACATTATATTGGAAGTAGGTATGGTCATTGGTTTGTACATGACCATCATCTTCATTTTGGCTTTGATCCGCAAAGATAACTCCATTGTCGATATTGCGTGGGGAGTGGGTTTTATCATCATAGCCGTTTACTCAATCATTCAGTCTGGGGAGATTGACCTCCGGAAAATGATCGTAAGCCTGCTGGTGCTGCTGTGGGGTTTGCGCTTGTCATTTCATATCATGGTGCGGAACAGCGGCAAAGGTGAAGACTTCCGATACAAGGCCTGGCGGGATACCTGGAAGCTATTCTTCCTGCGAAGTTTTTTTCAGATTTTTATGCTGCAGGGCCTTTTCATGCTGATTATTTCCACCCCCATCTGGTTTATCAGTTTCAGTTCAGGCGGCCCAATCGGGATGTGGGATTCCATCGGACTTTTTATTTTTGGTTTCGGCTTTATGTTTGAGGTCATCGGCGATTACCAGCTTACAGAATTCAGGAAGGATCCTTTAAACAAAGGAAAAATCATGACAACCGGACTGTGGTCCATTACGCGGCATCCCAACTATTTCGGAGAAGCCCTTGTTTGGCTGGGCATCAGCTTTTATGCATTGAGTTTTCCAAACGGGTGGTATACTTTGATCAGCCCGTTGATCATTACGCTGTTGCTTCGTTTTGTATCCGGAGTTCCCATGCTTGAAAAGAAATATCAGAATCACCCCGACTGGCAGGAATATAAAGCAAATACGGCGGCCTTTGTTCCGTTTGTGAAGTTCCTGTAGCCCTGTCCGAATGACGAGTGACGAGTGACGAATGACGAGTGACGAGTGACGAATGACGAGTGACGAATGACGAGTGACGAGTGACGAATGACGAGTGTCGAATGACGAATGACGAGTGACGAGTGACGAATGACGATTTTCGATTGATCTCCGGATTTAATATTTTTGCCAAAAACTTCCATGTATGATCAACCAAGCACTGCTGAACCCCAAAAGTATTGTTGTTGTTGGTGGTTCCAACGATGTTCAGAAGCCCGGCGGGGCGGTTCTCCGAAACCTCATTGAAGGGGACTTCCAGGGGAAATTATATGTCACGAACCTGAAGGAGAGCGAAGTTCAGGGAATACGGAGTTTCCCGGATCCCGCACAATTGCCTCATGTTGATCTGGCCATCATTGCCATCGCTGCAAAGTATATTCCGGCGACCGTTGAATTGTTGGCGACCACTAAAAATACCAGGGCCTTTATTGTTCTTTCAGCAGGATTCAGTGAGGAAAGTGAAGGGGGCAGATTACTCGAGCATGAAATTATTGAGACCATCAATGCAGTAGGTGGCTCCTTGATCGGTCCGAATTGCATTGGGGTACTCACCCCCGCTTATCACGGCGTTTTCACGAAACCTATTCCAAGGCTTGACCCGAAAGGATGCGATTTTATTTCCGGTTCAGGAGCTACAGCCGTTTTTATTATGGAGGCAGGAATACCAAACGGACTCACTTTTTCACAGGTTTTCTCGGTCGGCAACAGTGCCCAGCTTGGGGTTGAGGAGATTTTGGCCTATCTTGACGAAAGTTTTCAGCCTGAAACTAGTTCCAGGGTGAAACTGCTGTATTTAGAAACCATTTCGAAACCTCAGCTCTTATTGAAGCATGCTGCTTCGCTGATCAGGAAAGGTTGCAGGATCGCTGCAGTGAAGGCAGGTTCGTCAGAGGCTGGCAGCCGTGCCGCTTCATCCCATACCGGTGCACTGGCAAGCCCCGATTTAGCAGTGGATGCCTTGTTTCGTAAAGCGGGCATTGTTCGTTGTTACGGTCGCGCTGATCTCATCAGCGTCGCCTCCGTGTTTACTTTTCCTGAGCTGAAGGGGAAGAATATGGCGATCATCACCCATGCCGGGGGACCGGCTGTCATGTTGACCGATGCCCTTTCCCATGCAGGAATGGATGTGCCCCACATTGGTCATCCTGCGGCCAAAGAGCTCCTGGCCCAATTGTATCCTGGTTCGTCTGTTGCCAACCCGATCGATTTTCTCGCCACAGGAACGGCGCAACAGTTGGGGACCATCATCGATTATACGGAAAGGATATTCAATGAAATCGACGGGATGGCTGTGATTTTCGGCACCCCCGGTCTCACTCCGGTTTTTGACGTTTATGACCTGCTTGACCAGAAGATGAAGCGGTCACAGAAGCCGGTTTATCCGATTTTGCCATCCCTCCTTACTGCAAAAGAGGAGATGACCGCATTTATCGGGAAAGGCAATGTTTTTTTTCCTGATGAGGTAGTCTTCGGAAATGCCCTGGCACGGGTTTATCAGGCGCATCGACCTGCCTGTGAGCATCCTGAATTGCCCAAGGTTGACCTCCAACGGATCCGCGATATTGTTGACCATGCCGGCGAAGGTTACCTTGCGCCAAAATCGATCCAGGGGCTCATGGATGCCTGCGGGATTCCTCGGGCCGGCGAGGCGGTGGTTACTTCTGCGGATGAAGCGACAAGGTGCGCTTCGCAGCTGGGATTTCCTGTCGTAATGAAGGTTGTCGGACCTGTTCATAAATCTGATGTAGGCGGTGTCGTGCTCAATGTAAAGGATGAATCAGCCGTGGCTTGTGAATTTGACCGTATGATCCTCATCAAGGATACAACGGCCATTCTTATTCAGCCCATGCTTTCGGGAGTGGAGCTCTTTATCGGTGCGAAGTTTGAACCAAAGTTTGGACATCTTATCCTTTGCGGGCTTGGCGGTATTTTTATTGAAGTATTGAAAGATGTAGCCGCAGGATTGTCGCCGCTCTCCAATGACGAAGCGCTTGGTATGATCAGGAGCCTGAAGAGCTATAAGATCATCAAAGGGGTGCGCGGACAGCAGGGAGTTAATGAAGCTTTGTTTGCCGATGTAATGCTTCGGTTATCGGCGCTTCTGCTAGCTGCCCCCGAAATTATCGAACTGGATTTCAACCCGTTGCTTGGGAAAGAAGACAAGGTGATTGCCGTGGATGCGAGAATATGCCTGGGAAAATGACCAATGACCAATGACCAATGACCAATGACCAATTTTTGTGCTTGCCTGAAATAGGTTGACCGTTTTTAAGGGTTACAAGAACCTTTAAAACAATTACAATGGCAACAGTTGAGGCATTTGAAAAGTTAACACTCCAGGAGCGTTTGCATCGTTATTTCAGTGAAGACTTTAAGCGCAAAAAAGTCAGCGAACTTGATCGGAATATCACTTCTATTTCAGAGATTTGTCGTGAATATCATGTGAGCCGTGCCAGTATATATCGGTGGCTTGACAAATTCTCTCGTATGCGCAAGAAACAGGAGCGACAGGTTATTGAAACCAAGAGTGACACGCGTAAACTGCAATATTTACGCGAAGAGGTCAATGAACTTCACCGGGTAGTCGGGGAAAAACAATTAAAAATTGATTTTCTGGAGAAGATGATTGAGATTGCTGAAAAAGAATATGGTCCTGACTTCAAAAAAAAACTTTCTTCAAAGCACTCTACTGGTTCTGGGTCGAAAGAGAAAGGCACGGGCACAAAATGAATAGGGTATATTGGGTGATGGGCTTGACAAAACAGGCTTTTCATCAACATCTGGACCGGCAATTGAAGATGTATGAGGAACAGCAGCAATTAATCCCGATGATCCTTGAGATACGGACAGACCATCCTCGCATGGGATCCCGGGAGATGTATCGCTTAATACAGCCACAGTCAATGGGTCGTGATCGGTTTGAAGACTTCTGTTTTGAGAATGGATTTAAACTTGAGATCAAAAAATCATTCATTCGCACTACAAATTCTCTTGGCGTGACCCGGTTTGCTAACCAGATTTTGGGTTTGGAAGTGACACATGCCAACCAGGTTTGGGTGAGTGACATAACCTATTATCGCATAGGAGATCGTTTTTATTATCTCACCTTCATTATGGATTTGTACTCAAGATGGATCAAAGGTTTTGCAGTTTCTGAGA
>CAJAUM010000044.1 GCA_903945175.1 uncultured Bacteroidales bacterium
AGTCCTTCATTCAGGATGTCCAGCATCTCCAAAAAGGAACAATTGGGGGAAATGTTATCAAGGGAATAGGTAACAAATTTGCCGGTGGATTTTGAATCCTTTTGTCTCCAGATTTTCAGCGTAAGTTTCATAATTTTAGGCATTAGGCATTAGCCATTAGGCTTTGGCCATTAGTGAAAATGGCCTTTGGATAATGGTGGTTTTAATTTTTATCAATATAAGAATCAAGTTTTTGTAAAAGTTTATTTAACATTTTGCCAAGTTCATCAATCCTGGAAGATGTTGATGATTTTTGTTCTTCATTGATATAATTTTGATTTTTTGCAATTACCATCATCGTTTCTATTTCATATAATGAGCCGCGGGATATTCGGACAAATTGAATATAACTTTTTGTCGAATTTCGTCCCCAGCCTTCTGCAATATTTGCCGGGATCGAAACAGCGGCTCTTCTCATCTGATTTGTCAAACCAAACATCTCTTCTTTTGGAAACATTTTTGTAAGAACATAGATTTCATTTACCAATTCAATCCCCTTCTGCCAAACAATCAAATCTTTATATGACTCAATTTTTTTATTCTCCATCTCCGTGAAAATCAAATCCCTAATGCCTAAAGCCTAATGGCCAAAGCCTAATGGCTAATGGCCAAAGCCTAATCCCCAATGCCCAATGCCTATTTGTAGACCCTCTGCTTCACCTCAATCTCCTCATAAACCAGATCTTCTTTGTGCAACTTGAACTGCCCTTCAGAAATATATTCCCATGCCGCCACATACTTAAAATCTTCGTCGTTGCGCTTGCATTCACCCTCTTCGGTCTGGAACTCTTCGCGGAAATGGCCGCCACAACTTTCGTTGCGGTTTAGGGCATCCAGTGCCAGCAGTTCGCCTAATTCAAGGAAGTCGGCAACCCGGTTGGCCTTCTCCAGCTCAACATTCAGCTCATCCAGCGTCCCTGGAATTTTTACATCCTTCCAGAATGCGACACGCAGTTTCCGGATCAGCTCCATGGCATTTTTCAGACTGGCTTCGGTGCGGGCCATCCCCACATTTTCCCACATGATCTTTCCCAGTTCTTTATGGAAATGGTCAACGGATTTGGTCCCTTTTACGTTTATTAACTTCTCAAGGCGCGCATTGACAGCTTTTTCGGCCTCAACGAACTCTGCCTTATCTGTTGACATGCGGGCAACACGGATCTCGCCTGCGAGATAATTCTGAATGGTATAGGGCAGCACGAAATATCCGTCGGCCAGTCCCTGCATCAGCGCAGAGGCGCCGAGGCGGTTGGCGCCATGGTCCGAAAAATTGGCTTCACCGGCAGCGAACAAACCGGTCACGGTGGTCTGCAGCTCATAATCCACCCAGGTGCCGCCCATGGTGTAATGTACAGCCGGGTAAATCATCATCGGGTTTACATAGGGATTTTCATCCACGATCTTTTCATACATCTGAAAGAGATTGCCATAACGCTCTTCGATCACATTTTTTCCGAGGCGTCCGATAGACTCCCTGAAATCGAGAAATACAGCCAGGCCGGTCGGGCCAACGCCATAACCGGCATCACAGCGCTCCTTGGCCGCGCGCGATGCCACGTCGCGGGGTACGAGGTTCCCGAAGGCCGGATAGCGACGTTCAAGGAAATAATCGCGCCGGTCTTCAGCGATATCGTTGGCTTTCAGTTTTCCCTGGCGATGCGCTTCAGCATCCTCCTTGTGCTTGGGAACCCAGATACGGCCGTCGTTACGCAAACTTTCGCTCATCAGGGTGAGTTTCGACTGGTAATCACCATGAACGGGGATACAGGTGGGGTGGATCTGTGTGAAGCAGGGATTTGCAAAAAAGGCTCCCTTTTTAAACATCTGCCAGATGGCACTGGTGTTGGAACCCATGGCGTTGGTGGAAAGATAAAAGACATTTCCGTAACCGCCGGTGGCAACAACCACCGCATGTCCGAAATGGCGTTCCAGCTTCCCGGTGATCAGGTTGCGGGCAATGATGCCGCGTGCTTTTCCGTCCACTATCACGACATCCATCATTTCATGGCGTTCGTAAAGTTTAACTGTCCCCAGTTTGATCTGGCGGCTCAGGGCGCCATACGCGCCTAAAAGTAACTGTTGTCCGGTCTGACCGCGGGCAAAAAAGGTGCGCGATACCTGGGCGCCGCCGAAGGAGCGGTTCTCAAGCGACCCGCCATATTCCCGGGCAAAGGGCACCCCCTGTGCCACACACTGGTCGATGATGGCATTGCTGACCTCTGCTAAACGGTAAACGTTGGCTTCACGGGCACGATAATCACCGCCCTTGATGGTGTCGTAAAAGAGCCGGTAAATGCTGTCGCCGTCGTTCGGATAATTCTTGGCAGCGTTGATCCCGCCCTGGGCTGCAATGCTGTGGGCGCGGCGCGGAGAATCCTGGTAACAGAAAATCTTAACATTGAAACCCATCTCCCCCAGTGAAGCTGCAGCAGCAGATCCGGCCAAACCGGTGCCCACAATGATGATGTCGAGCTTGCGTTTGTTGCTTGGGTTAACGAGGTTCTGGTGGTCTTTATAATGGGTCCATTTTGAGGTCAGCGGACCTTTGGGAATCTTTGAATTTAATTCAGCCATGATGACTAACGGATAAGTAAAAAGTAAATGGGAATGATGATGAAACCTAAGGGAACGACGATGGCATACACGGTTCCAAATTGCTGTATGCATTTGTTGTACTGCGGATGGTTCACCCCCAGCGTTTGCCATGCAGCCTGGAATGCCTGGTTCAGGTGAAAGCCAAGCACGATGAACAGCAGGATGTACAGGATGGAATAAAATGGCGACGCAAACAGCTGTTGAGCAATAAAATAAAAATCCGGCTCTCCTTCGGGTGTTATGTTCGGATTGGAAATCCAGCCAAGTTTGATGAAATAGAAATTTATAAAATGGAGGATCAGGAAGATCAGCACAATGCCTCCGGTGTAAATCATATATTTCGAAAGGAAGGGGGTATAGGTTTTATTGGTAACCAAATACCTCACCGGCCGGGCCATCCAGTTTTGCACCTGCAGGATGATCCCGAGCAGGATGTGAAAAACGAATCCGGCGAACAGCACGATCTCAAAAACCTTAACAATGTAGTTGGTTCCCATGAAATGGGCAGCGGCCGTAAACCAGGCGCCCCCGTCATCACGCAACAGACATAAATTGATACCCAGATGCACCACCAGGAAGATCATCAGAAACAGACCCAGAAATGCCATCCAGATCTTTTTTGTGATCGAAGAAAATCGTAAAAATGAGGAATTCATAAGAAGCTTTTAATATATTTGTTCGTTGATTCACAAAATTAGAATGAAATGTTTATTAAAAAATAAATTCACCTGTTATTTTCACAATTCAAATCCAGTCTAAATTATGTTCCCATCCATCGTTTACAGCGATCGCCGCAAAAAACTCCGTGCCGAACTCTCCGGCGGCCTCATTTTGTTTTTAGGCAACCAGGAGGTCCCCCTCAACTATCCGGCCAACACCTATTCGTTCCGCCAGGACAGCAATTTTTCCTATTTCTTCGGACTGGATCATCCCGATCTGGCCGGGGTGATCGACCTTGAAGCGGGGAGGGATTACATATTCGGGAACGATGTGGATATTGATGATATCATCTGGATGGGAAAGCAGCCCTCGATGAAAGAGCAGGCTCTGAAGGCCGGAGTTGAAAATTCCGCTCCCCTGAAAGATCTCAATGAATTGGTTAGCAAAGCAATAAGTAGTGGGCGTGCCATTCATTTTGCCCCTGCTTACCGGGGTGAAACCATACTCTGGCTCAGCGATCTGCTTGGGATCCCGCATCTTGAATTGCCGAAGCGCGTTTCAGAACCCCTGATCAAGGCCATTGTAAAATTCAGGATGAAGAAGGAGCCCTTCGAAATCGCGGAGATCGGGAAGGCGATCGATGTTGCCTGGCTGATGCATACCACCGCCATGAAGATGGCCATGCCGGGGGTGAATGAACGTGAAATTGCCGGGACCATTGAAGGTATCGCTTTATCCAACTGCGGCCCGGTTTCGTTTCCGGTCATTCTCTCCATCAACGGTCAAACGCTGCATAACCATTACCACGGCAATACCCTGGCCGAAGGGCGCATGATGGTGATTGATGCCGGCTGTGAAACTGAACTGCACTACGCGAGCGACATTACGCGCACCGTGCCGGTAGGCGGAAAATTCAACGCCCGGCAGAAAGGCATTTATGAGGTGGTATTGAATGCCAACCTTGCGGCCATCCAGGCCATAAAACCAGGCGTTCCCTTTAAGGAAATTCACATGCTTGCAGCTACCGAAATCGCAAAAGGTCTAACGGCCCTTGGCATCATGAAGGGCGATCCTGGTGAAGCTGCCAAGAAGGGCGCACACACCCTCTTTTTCCCTCATGGCCTCGGACATCCATTGGGTCTCGATGTGCATGACCTGGAGGGCATGGGAGAGAATATTGTAGGGTATGATGCGGAGGTCACGCGCAGTAAAGAGTTTGGCCTTGCTTTTCTCCGCTTCGGAAGAAAACTTCAGGAGGGTTTTGTCATGACCATCGAACCGGGGATCTATTTTATTCCCGAACTGATCGATATCTGGAAATCGGAAAACAAACTTGCAGAATTCATCAATTATGATGTTGTTGAGACCTATAAGGATTTTGGCGGCATCCGTATCGAAGACGATGTGCTGGTCACCTCCGGCGGATACCGGGTGCTTGGAAAACCCATCCCCAAGACAGTGGCGGAGGTGGAGGAAATCATGAGAGGATTTGAGGATGTGAGGATTTGAGGATGAATTAAAAATTTAGTAACTAATCAGTGATTAAAAAATAAGGGTTATTAACAGGATTTGGTTGTAATGAACAGGTTGATTTTTGAAAATAATTTGGCTTTTAGAAATCTTACACATACTAACATTTATTATTTTAAAAGTTGATAAACA
>CAJAUM010000045.1 GCA_903945175.1 uncultured Bacteroidales bacterium
GAAGCGGCTTGAATGCATTTTTGATGCCCCGCAAGATACACCTGCCGGCGATGAGGCGGAACTATTGGGAATATTGATTGAAAAATATGAAGATGAGCATTATCCAATTGAAGCGCCTGACCCGATCGAAGCAATTAAGTTTCGAATGGAGCAGATGAATATGGATAACCAGGATTTAGCCGATGTGATAGGATATAAAAGCAGAGTTTCTGAGATTTTTAATCGTAAAAGAAAATTGACCCTTAAAATGATAAGAAATCTTCATGACAAGTTGAAGATACCATACGAATCCTTAATTACTGATTATAAACCTTGAAACATTTGACTGACGACGGACTGATAATTCAATAGTGCCGGCAACTCCGACATGATTATCCTCCTTCAAAGCACCATTCTCGCACAGCCCGCATAACTCCAGAGAATGAAGGAACGAAGGTGGGGGGAAATTTGAATCTTGATTGAATTATATTTTCTGTGACGCTTTGAGTTTGTATAAAAAAGTGGCTCCAAATGGTTGGATAAGTTCAGAATATATTCATTTTTTACATCCCACCACAAAACAACAAAGACTAAAGGACGTGACGAAATAACGTGACAAAAAACGTGTAAAAATAGTTTGCTTACAATTTCGGAATTCGATTCCAAATTTGTAAATTCGCATCATGATTACAAGAAAAGCTGAAAAAGCGCTCCGTGACCTGGCAGGGCAATTCAAAGCAGTGGCGATCATCGGGCCGCGACAATCGGGAAAAACAACCTTATCGCAATTTGTCTTTCCCGGCAAACCCTATGTGAGTCTCGAAAATCCCGATACCCGTCGTTTTGCCTATGAGGATCCGAGGGGTTTTCTGGCCCAGTTTCCCGATGGAGCAGTGTTGGCTGCTTCCGTTCTCCATATCTGAATTGTCATTACCAGATGATCAGAAGCTCGGGGAATTACTGTTCAATGGTTTTTATCCACCGGTTTTCGACCAGCCGGTTCAACCGGTTGTGTGGTATGTCAATTATCTCAGAACCTATGTTGAACGGGATGTGCGCCAACTGAAAAACATTACTGATTTAAACACCTTCGAACGATTTTTAAAGCTATGTGCAGGAAGGACCGGCCAGTTGCTCAACATGAGCGCCCTGGCTATTGAAATGGGGGTGGACAATAAAACCATTGCATCGTGGATCGGTGTGTTGGAAAACAGTTTTATCGTTTACCGGCTTCAACCGCATCACAGGAATTTCAACAAACGGGTTGTAAAAATGGCAAAATTATATTTTTACGATACCGGATTGGCATGCAGTTTATTAGGGATTCAAAATGCATCACAGTTACAGTACCACCCGCTCAGTGGCAGTTTATTCGAAAATTTTGTGATCGGAGAGCTGGTAAAATCACGATTCAACCGTGCCCTGGGAAATAATCTCTATTTCTGGAGGGATAATGTGGGTCATGAAATTGATGTGATCATCGACCATGGAACAAGCCTCTATCCTGTTGAAATAAAATCGGGCCAAACGGACGACGGACGACGGACGACGGTCTTCGGTCTTCGGTCCTCGGTCATGAAACCTGCAATTTTGAACCTTTAACAACAGTATTTTCAATCATTAAAAACGAAAATGGGAGATAGTAACAGTATTTACAGTTATTATCAAAATGATTCGCCTATCTTTACCGGGTAGAAATTAAGCATGACGGGTATGGACTGGAACAGCATAAGCAACGCGCAGGTAGTAATGGAGATTGGCAACAGACTGAAAAAGGAGCGCATTAATAAAAAACTGACACAGAAGCAATTAGCAGAGAAAGCAGGAGTGAGCATGTTTACCGTGGCACAAATAGAAAAGGGTCATTCGGTGTCGGTCAGCATGCTGGTCGCAGTTATGCGGGTTCTGCGTCTGCTCCCTAATCTCGGACTGTTGCTGCCTGATCAACCGGTAAGTCCGGTTGCATTATTAAAACAAACCCCGAAAGAGACAAAACGTGTACGTCAGAAATTGTGATTAGCCCATGGATACCGTTTTAAAAGTCACGTTATGGGGAAGCGATGTGGCTGCTCTGATTTGGGACAGTCAACGTGAAACGGCCGTACTGGAGTTTTTCGGTTCTTTTTCCAGGGCTGGTTTGGACATAGCGCCCCTGAACATGCCTTTGGCTGACTTGCAGCGGGGAGAGCGTTTTTTTTCGTTTCCGGCCCTGAGCCTTAAAACCTTTCAGGGCCTGCCTGGCCTGATAGCGGATTCGCTGCCCGACGATTACGGAAATTCAGTCATCGACGAATGGTTTTCACGAAGAGGCTTATCGGTGCAGATCACCCCGGTCGACAATACCCATTTGCTTACCATTGAGGAAAAAAACCGGCTGTTGTTAAAACTGGCATCGCCCATTCCGCGGAAATCAAAGTCACCGATATCCTGGAACTATTGAAATCATTCAACTCGGAATATGTTGAACAAGGGATCATTCCAGATCACCCCATCGGGGTGCAACAATTTTAACCGTGAAATTTTGTATCTTAGCAAGTGCATATTGATAAGTATAAAATATCAACGTGACGGGAACGTGACGGAAAAACGTGACGAAATAAATCGTAAATCGTAAATCGCTTAATGGTCTGTTGTGAGATAGGTATATGCCGGAACTACCTTAATTACAAAACCATCCTGCTCAAAAACGTCGGTGTTTGCGAAGGTTACAATAACAGCTTCATGCTGATTAAAAAACCGCATGGCCCTAAGCAAGCCGTTCACCTCCCTTTTCAGGTTATCAGGGGTGAGTTCGTAGCATACCTGCACCAACCGGGCAACGACACCATTTTTCATGGCAACAAAATCACATTCCCCCTTTTCATCGAAATAAAAAAGTTCAGTATACTTTCTCCGCAGGTGAAGGAAAATAAGATTTTCTAATTTCCGGCCTGAATCATCGGTCATCGAATTGGAAATGACATTCACCAATCCCGGATCAATGACATATACTTTACGGGGATTGATAAGTTGTGCTTTCGTTGAGTGGCTGAACATGGGTAGAAAGCAAACCAGGTAAGAAAGTTCCAGGTAGGAAAACCAAATCAGGATCGTGCTGGTTGCCCCGATCGAAAGTGGTTGTTTCAGTTTTGTTGCCGTTATGCGGTTGCCAATGTTTGCCACAAGATAGGAAGCCATGCGCTGAAGGCTTTTTATATCTTTTATTCCATAGCGTGAAACGATATCACGGAGGAGCACATCATCGAAGAGTGTGGCCAACTGCTCCTCGTCGCCGGTTTTCACAAATTCAGGAAAACCGCCTGTAGCCATATAGTTGCTTAAGCTGTCAACCGAAGGGCTTAGGGCGTTAAAAGAAAGAAATTCTGTGTAAGAGAAAGGAAAAAGTTCCTGGGTAATATGCCGTCCGGTAAGTTTTGTGCCCAATTCTTTGCTCAGCAGCGATGCGTTTGAACCGGTGATGAACACCTGGACTCCTTCGTCCAGTTTTTGGCGGATGTACATTTCCCACCCTTTGACCAGTTGCAATTCATCGAAAAACAGCGTAGTGGCCCCTTTTTGGGTGATCAGATTATCCAATCGGGAAAAATCTGAAATAGAAAATTCGTACAGATGTGGAGATTCAAAGTTAAGGTAAAGGAACCGCTTCTCATCCATACCTTTCATTATTTGCATCAACAGGGTACTTTTTCCGCAACGCCTTACGCCGGAGATGATCAACGCGTGCGACGACAAACTTTGCGTGGCAGGAACAAGTTCCCTGGGCAGTCCGTGATCCCGCGACAGTAATCGATTTTGTTGCTGTTCCACAACCCGGGCTATAACACTTTCCAATATCATATTCGTCGAATTTGTTTGTTACAAAAATACAATAATATTTGATGGAATCAAACAAAACGTGACGAAATAACGTGACGAAATAACGTGACACGCGTGACGAAATAACGTGACGAAAACGTGACGGAATTTTTTTATTGTAACCAGGGTTATCGTAACGGGGGTTGCGATAAATGATTTATCTTTGTAAAAAAATATAGTCGAAATGAAATTCTATGACCGCGAAAATGAACTATCGCTCTTAGCTGAAACCCGGGAGTTGTCGGAGCATTCGGCCAGGATAACGGTGATCGTTGGCCGGCGCCGGGTTGGTAAAACCAGCCTGGCAAAAAAAGCTTTTGAAGGCAAGCCATTCCTCTATTTTTTTGTGGCACGAAAAACAGAATCGCTGCTTTGCCAGGAGTTTACTGAAGAAATTGAACTTGGTTTGAAGAGGCGTGTTCCGGGAGAATTCAGAACGTTTATCAAGCTCTTTGAATCCCTCCTGATCATGTCACAATCGGAGCCATTTACGCTGATTATTGATGAATTCCAGGAGTTTTATCAAATCAATGATAGCGTTTACAGCGAAATGCAAAATCTTTGGGACCGGTATAAATCAACCTCAAAGATGAACCTGATCCTGAGTGGGTCAGTATATTCGCTCATGAAGAAGATCTTTGAAAATGCCAAAGAACCCTTATTCGGAAGGGCGAATGAACGGATCCATTTACAACCTTTCTCAGTTGAGGTGATCAATGCGATTATAACTGATCATCGTCCCGGCTGCAAGCCTGGCGACCTGCTGGCATTCTATATGCTTACGGGAGGCGTGGCAAAATATGTCGAACTGTTTGCCGATAAAAGCAGGTTCACCCTCAAACTGATGCTCGATGAGATATTCCGGGAGAACTCACTGTTACTTGAGGAGGGGAAAAACCTGCTGATAGAGGAGTTTGGAAAAGAGTATACAACCTATTTCTCTATTTTGTCATTGATTGCATCCGCAAAAACCTCGAGAAGCGACATAGAATCAATTCTGGAGAAAAATATAGGCGGATATCTTGATCGCCTTGAAAATGATTATCAAATCATCCGAAGCATCAGGCCGCTCCTTTCAAAACCCAACGGGAGGGTTCAGAAATACCTGATTGAGGATAATTTCCTGGGTTTCTGGTTCAGGTTCATATATAAATACCGCAGCGCCATCGAAATTGGAAACTTTGCTTATGTAAGATCCATTGTTGAACGTGATTTCAATACATTCAGCGGACTTTATCTTGAGAAGTATTTCCGTGCAAAAATTGCTTTGTCGGGAAAATATTCGCAGGTTGGTCAGTACTGGGAAAAACGGAACCAGAATGAACTGGATATTGTGGCCATCAACGACCTCGAAAAAACAGCCCTGATCGCGGAGGTTAAACTCAATAAAAACAAAATCAGTATCGATCAGTTGAAATTTAAGTCCACGGGATTAATAAACAAATTACCGGGCTACAAAATAACCTTTGCCGGGTTTTCGCCCGAAGATATGTTTTGAGAAAGGTGACAGGGTAACAGGGTAACAGGGTGATGATTTTAGGCTGTCAGGTGCCGTTTAATATAATCAGGCGCTTTCGCTGTTAAATAAAACGGCAAATTCAGCAGGGTAAACTCTTTACCTTTCAATGTTTTTGTTGTTTCCACTTTATACTCGCCGGAATATATTCTGACAGCAAAATGATGAGGGCATTGGTCAATAAATTCCATTAAAGAACGTAATCTGCCTGTTTTTCCCAGTTTTACTTCAACAGGTATCAGCAGATTATTGATTTGCAAAACATAATCAACCTCGGCGTTTGATTGCTTTTTTTCCTTTATCCAAAAAATGTTTTTCGCCGAAACATTCGATTTTATCGATAAAAGTTCTTGCCCGACAATATGTTCGGCGATTTTTCCTTCAAAGAGTGTATCGATTAAATCATTGTTTAAAATCGTCAATTGTACGCCTGCAAAATAATTTAATATTCCCGTGTCCAGAATATGCAATTTGGGTGATTTCCTTTTATTTTCAATTAACGGCACTTTTGTATTTGTAGTAGGATAAACCAGGGATAAGAAGTAGGTTTTCTCTAACGTTCTGAAGCCCTCTCCAATATCTTTTGATTTGTAGTTGGATGAGGCAAATCCTTCAAATTTTATTCGTTCACCGGCCATTTTGATGGCATTGTGTATAATATGCCTGATGACCTTACGCTGGTTATCGTTTTTTGCGTATTTTTCAACATCATCGGAATATGCCGTAATCAGATTTTCAAAGATACGGCCAACCACCACTATATCTTTATGCGCAAGGTAATGTTTTACTACCTCGGGCATTCCGCCAATTAAACAATATTCCACAAATAAAGCCAAAAGTTTTTTATGACCATAATCGGGGAAGGGAAGATGGTTGTAAATGTTTAATGCTTCATTTTCATGATACGCCATTAAATATTCCTCAAAACTAAACGGTCGCAAAATCAGGTATTCGACCCGGCCTACCGGAAAGCTGATTTGATTGTCGAGAATGCTTTCAAGCAATGAGCCGGCAGCAATGACATACAAATGATTGGCTTGTTCGAAAAAGTAACGCAGTGATTTTATTGCTTCGGGTGAATTTTGAATTTCATCGATAAAGATCAATACTTTGGCATCGGGGGCCGGCGAAATGTTTGCCTGTAAATAAAGTATCTGAATAATGGTATTAATAGAATCGTTCTTTTCAAATATTTGTCTGTCAGCGCTTTTATCGAGATTCAAGCGAATAAAATAATCAAAGCCTTCGGCGAACATCTCTACCAGCGTAGTTTTGCCAACCTGCCGCGCTCCCCGGAGAATGAGTGGTTTTCTGGAGGCGCTGGATTTCCAGCGAACCAATTCATCAGTTAGTTTTCTTTGAAACATTTTACAAAGTAAAGCATATTATTTCAATTTCACAACACAAAGTAAGCCATATTATTTGGAAAAGTATCAATAAAGTCAACCCTATGTTAAACGTGACGGGGAAAAACGTGACGAAAAACGTGAAACCTGCAATAAATTGGATAAAAAGCAAATTTTTTTCTGAAGCCCGAACCAACATTAGTAATGTGAAAATATAACTTATGTTTGCATTACCAATATAACTTATGAAGGCCTGATCCTCACAAACAATGAAGAGGAGGAAATCAAAACCCCCGACGGCATGATCATCATGATGCCCGTTTGGAAATGGGCGCTTGCCTGAACGGGAGCTATGCGACGGACGACAGACGACGGTCATCGGTCCTCCGTCCTTGAATATTCAATCAGTGAACAATAAAACAAAAACACACACCAAACGCACAGATGCTAACGGATTGTTTTGTATATTTGCTTTTATCAGGATATTTAAAACAATGACTTTAAAATATCATGTATAATAGAAAGCAGACTGGTTTGATCTTTTGCTATCCGATGTTTTTGAACGCTTAGAGAATAATAGTTACCACATTCGCAGCTGCGCCTGTCACTCGATGGGGGAGAATAATAGTTACCACATTCGCAGCTACGTCTGTCGCTCGAAAGTATTTATGAGGTATTCCACATACCCATCACCGCTCCAAACTAAGGCTGCTTATATGGTAACTTATTATTCCCATTGCGAGTAAGACCCAGGAGAATTATCTCGAAGCAATGATCAATGAAGAAAATCATTTTTGTTCAAAAGAGGCAAACGTATTTATTGATCCCATTTATAAATTGTGGTTGCACAATACTATTTTTTAGTTCCGGGTTGAACTGAAGTGGAAAGCGTGAATGAAACCTTGAACCCTTTTCCTGAATTCAAAATATTGTTGTAATTTCGTTCCAAATTCACGGAATATGAAAACGCTTGTATATATCAGTCTGTTATTCATCTCATTGCTTAGCCTCCCGGCATTGGCACAGGAGCAGCAGGTTGTAGTTCCGTATACCCTGGCCGATCGCGACCGCGCCATTCTTACCGAAGCCAAAATAGGTGCGCTCGAAGCCAGGATGGAGTTGAGGTTTGAAAATCAGCAAAGACAGCTTGACGACATCAAAACACTTTTTTACTGGGGGTTTGGCATTTTGATCACCCTGTTCATTTTCATGCTCGGCTACATGATCTGGGATCGTCGTACTGCCATGAGGCCAGCCCTGGAACAAGCATCGAGGGCCGAAGAAAGTAGTCGCACCCTGATAGCCATGCTTCGCGAATACGCAAAAAAGCATCCCGATCTGGCCGAAATACTTAGAACCCACGGCATATTATAATCGTGACACCTTGGATGGAGTAGATGTTGCTCGTTGGGGAGAATAATAAGTTACCACATTCGCAGCTGCTTATGTGGCAACTTATTATTCCCATTGCGAGTAAGACCCAGGTGAATTATCTCGAAGCAATGATCAATGAAGAAAACCATTTCAGTTCAAAAGAGGCCAGCGTATTTATTGATCCCATATATAGGTTCTGGTTGAAGCAATACTACTTTTTAGTTCCGGGTTGAACAGAAGTGGGAAGCGTGAACGAAACCTTGAACCCTTTTCCTGAATTCAAAATATTGTTGTAATTTCGTTCCAAATTCACGGAACATGAAAACGCTTGTATATATCAGTCTGTTATTCATCTCATTGCTTAGCCTCCCGGCATTGGCACAGGAGCAGCAGGTTGTAGTTCCATATACCCTGGCCGATCGCGACCGCGCCATTCTTACCGAAGCCAAAATAAGTGCGCTCGAAGCCAGGATGGAGTTGAATTTTAAAAGTATTGATAAACAGTTTATGTACCAGCAAAAGCAGATTGACGACATCAAAACACTTTTTTACTGGGGGTTTGGCATTTTGATCACCCTGTTCATTTTCATGCTCGGCTACATGATCTGGGATCGTCGTACTGCCATGAGGCCAGCTCTGGAACAAGCCTCGAGGGCCGAAGAAAGTAGTCGCACCCTGATAGCAATGCTTCGCGAATACGCAAAAAAGCATCCCGATCTGGCCGAAATCCTGAGAACCCACGGCATGTTATAATCGTGACACCTTGGATGGATCAGATGTTGCTCGTTGGTGAGAATAATAAGTTACCACATTCGCAGTTGCGCCTGTCACTCGATTGGGGAGAATATTAATGGTGGGGAGAATATTAGTTACCACAATGCCACTGCGCCTGTCACTCGATTATATTTATAGGGCTTCCCATTAACTAATCACCGTTCCAGCCTAAGGTGGCTTATGTGGTAACTTAATATTCCTTTAAAATTTATTTTCTTTTCCGCTCCAGCCTAAGGTGGCTTATGTGGTAACTGAATATTCCCATTTCGAATTTTTTCGTCACGTGGAGCTGCAACTTGATACCTGCAACTCCTACCATCCTTTCAGCCTGATTTCCTTGCAACCTTCATATACTTCATCAAAAATCAGGGCAGCTGTTTTCAAGGGGAAACCAGTTTGTTCTGCAACCTTGAAAATATCCTGCCTGGCGGGATCGCCGCTCCCAGCGAGGGTGGTGCTATGAAATCCGTTGAATCCGGCGCTTCTCACCAGGTCGTAAGCCGGGCTGAGTTGCCAGCGCCCCTCGTCGAACAGGAATGAAAAGTTTTTGGCATGATCGTCGCGGTTACCGGTTAGTACATTGAATATCATTTGCCTGAACACCCGCGAAACCTCGTTGATATCGCGGGTAAGGGCCACAGTAGCCTTCATCAGTTCGGTATAGTCGAGCGAAGGATACCGGATACTGGCATACAGCAGTCCGCTGGCCGAATGAACATGAATCTTTCTGCCCTCTTTTCGATCAAACCTTTTTACGCCAAAATACTTACTTTCGAACAACCTGGTTGGCGGCATGATGATGCCGCATTTGCGTGCAACAAGCGAATACAGGTATTCCAACTCTCCGATTCCGTGGGGATCGGTTGAGGCAGGGAATTTAACGAGCCAGTCCTCCCCGTCGATATGAACAAGTACTTTGGGGCGGGCGCCACCCGATGATTCCCCTTTTTGAATCAACAATTCAAGGTTGGCGCTGTATTCATCCCGAAGAATTTTTGAAGCTTCACCGGCAAGGAAGCAAAGGTCGGTGTTGTCGGGCTGAGATTCAGGACCCTGATCAGGTTCGTAAACCAGGGCGCCCATTCCATTCAGGCCAACAAGCGCCAGCCGGTCTAAAGGTGTAAGCGTTGCAGGTAAAATTCCTTTTTTTTGCAACCAGCGGTCGATCAGCAGTGTTCCCCATCCATCGGGCAGACTGTCGCTGAAGACCCCGAACAGTCCGTTGAAAGGATCATGGCGGGCAGTGAACAACCCTGGCTGAAGCGGCAGGTAAAACGGGGAGATGGAAAAGCCATGATCCAGCCAGGCGCTGTCGTATTCAAAAAGGCAGCGGCGATCGGATCCAAAGGCCACTCTTCCTACCGGGTTATTGTTCAGGCTTACCCGGATCACAGCGGTGTTTTTAAATTTTTTTCCTTCCACGCTGTCTTTTTATTTCCTGTTGGTACTTTAAAACATCGTCGAGCCGCTGAGCCGGAGGAGGGGGGAAAAGTTTGTCGAATCCTTCAGCAGACTGTAGCGCCACTGCGATCATCAGGAGATGTTTCAAAGAGATTTCATGCAGGTTTTCAAAGCGTTTGAGTGTGCCAAGCGACACCCCCGATTTTTTTGCAAGCTCCTGTTGGGTCAGGCTGGCCGCCAACCTTCGCTCCCGTGCCTTGCCGGCTAACAATGATGCAAGGGCCTTTGGATTGAACGCATCTAAAAAATTAATCTTATCAGATAACATGTTAGCTATTGTATTAAAAAATACTATTTAACAGATAATATATAAGCTGTAATACAAAGATAATAATAAACGCTACACGCGTGACTTCCGGGTGAACATATTTCAGCAATTAATATTACCAACCTGGGTTTTTACCATGCATTCCAGGTTGCCTATGCGCTGACGGTATATCCATCAATCAATTCAACCCGGCCATCCTGCTGGCCCACAACCTGCGGTTAAACTAAATAAAAATAAAATCAGACTCGATCAGCTTAAATTTAAGTCTTCGGGGTGAATAAACAAATTAGCCGGCTACGAAATAACCCATGCAGGGTTTTCGCCCGAAGATATGTTTTAACGGGAAATCGTATAGCGCTGCTGTGCCTGTCACCCGATGGTGATGGTGAATGTATGTGTTACCACACCGCAACTGCGCCTGTCACTCGATTGGGGAGAATATTAATGGTGGGGAGAATATGAGTTACCACAACGCCACTGCGCCTGTCACTCGATTATATTTATAGGGCTTCCCATTAACTAATCACCGTTCCAGCCTAAGGTGGCTTATGTGGTAACTTAATATTCCTTTAAAATTTATTTTCTTTTCCGCTCCA
>CAJAUM010000046.1 GCA_903945175.1 uncultured Bacteroidales bacterium
AAAAGTATATTTGTATAACCAGAAACAGGACGAAAATAATGATCAAAAAAAGGTCAAATGGGGGGTGGTCAATTTAAATCGGCCGAGGGGTGGTCAAAAATTACCGGCCAAGGGGGGTCACTTTGAGCGGCTTTTCCACGTTCCTGCTGAAAAGCTTGCCTTAGGAGGGTATTGATATTCCCCCATTCCTTACCGAAATTCTGCGTCATCGTATCAATTTCAAAAGCGAATAAAATTCCAGTGCCATTATTTCGCGACAACGCTGATAATAAGGCCGCAAAACTGGTATCCGCAGGAAAAAACAACATCTTTCCTCTCTCTATGTATGATTTTTCGATGAGTACAACAATATACCGTGCCCACCCGGCGATTGATTTACCACTGCCTGCCTGACCAATGATTGCAACATAAATATTGAGGCTGTATTCTTTACCGGCATAAATTCCATAAATTTTTGGGATACACCCACTGAACACAGCCAAACAAGATAACAGCACAATTTCTTTATCTTGCCTAGTTTGGAAAACACACATCAGGTCCTTTAACACAGGAGGAAGCTTACGAAATATAAATTCCGGTATCTCCTCGAAATTGTCAATATTTGTCGCTAGCGACTCATTTTCTCCGACAGCGGGAGTATCGGGTTCATCGGGTTTGGCGGGTTTCCTCAATATGGTTGTTATCTGTTCCATCATGATTTTCCCATTTTTGTAGTGTAATTGTATGCTACCTCGACTGTTTCAGACTTTGGTGTTTGTCTGTTTCGTAAGACCCAAGCTAATAATTCGGTTTTCGTAAAGTAACATTTCTTTCCTTGTGGCTTGTAGTATGGGATTGACCTGCCGCTTGTCAGCTTATACAAATAGCTTTTACTGAAATTTAAAAAAATTGCTGCCTCGTCAAATGACAGCACCTCTTTGAACATCAGGTTATGTTCTGAAAGCAATTCCTCCATAGATTTTTTTTGCTCATTCATAATAATTCGGTTTCATAATGTTAATTTAATTTTTGCCAAAATTGGCGACACCCTATACCGTCATATTTCAGACCAGACAGCAGTGTAGCCAGGATTGGCGGATAGCTAAATGTGGAAACTAGGAAAGGTTTTAGGAGATGACTAATTTTAATAAGAATGCTTCTGACCGCCTTTTATGGCACATAGAAGCAAGTTAGGAAGACATTTCACTGCAATAGGGCCGGGTGGTTCATTATTGCAAAAAATCAATTATTCATATTCAGTTGATAATCACACCTTAATGTATCTAAATTTAGCTAAATTTGGGGAGATGCCAATTTGTCCTCCTTCAACTGACTTAGTTTCGTGATGATGTCATCAATGATTAAATCCTTCTTTGGGGTTGATTTACTTTGATTTTTCTTCGATTGGGAAAAACTTGAGGAGAAATTATCTGCTTTGAATTTATTTCCATGCCGGTCTGAAAAAAAGAAGATGAGCTTTTCTTTCAATTCCCTATTGGTGACACTCTGGATTAGACCATTGTTCATCATTGCTTGAAACAAATTAATCAAAAATGCTTTATTGGTATCCACTTCTCCATGACGAGGAAGCCAACGAATTTTTCTAGCAGTGACGTGTTCTTCATTATCAAAAACTTCTGCAAAGGAAATTTCATTTTCACATTTAATGATTTTGCGGGTGGCAGTTAATTCATGATATAATCTTAATGTATAAGCATACGGTGGATCACCGAGCCATTGGAATGCACGACACTTTCCTGCTTGATCCTCGACATCAGGTGCTGGTTGTCCATTTTTGGAAATGGGAATGATCTCACCTAATATTTCAGGGTAGGGCTTTCCATAACGGCTGTAAATAAAATCTTTTAATGATTGTAACGGCTTGATATATATAGGATATTTAACTGCGAACTCAAGTACATCGGCTCTTTTACTAAAATAATCAATCGAACCAAGCACATCTTTAAGAAATACAAGAACAGAATCTGGGGTTGGGAGATTTATAACATGCTTGGACAATAATCCTTTGCTGATTTTAAATTCAGCCAATAAATCTGTGGTAAGAGCTTCGGTAAAAATGACTTTTTCTTCTTCTTGATGATAATTGCCTTCGTCATCATACCAAGAGTCGCGTTTTATAATATAATCTTTTTTTTCATTGATTTCATTTGGAAATTCACAATTTCTCTCATCTTCCTGAAAAAAAAGTTTTCTGAATTTTGGGCCATGTCCCTTATCATAAAGCTCCTCGAAGAAAGAGATGGGATTATTAACAGTTGAACTGTCGAGAAGTAAACAATTCATAGCATTCAATTTTTTCCGTATTTATTGATTTCCCAAATCCATTTCAGGAAAAGTACTTACAGCCTGCTTTTTTAAGTCATCAACAACATGGGTGTATTTTTCTGTATGTCTGAGACCTGAGTGCCCGAGTAAACTGCTGACGGTTTTTATATCTGCTTTATTCGTTAGTAAATTTACAGCAAAACTATGTCGGGCTGAATGCCAGGTGACGTTTTTCTGGATTCCAGCTTTTTTCGTCCAGGTTTTCAGCGTTCTCAGACAACTATCAAGTGTCGGCAAGCTAAAGATTTTTTTCATTTGTTCCCCCGTTTTCCCTAAAAGTTTCAATGCCGAGCTATTAAGATAAATTACCGCTTCTTTACCGGTCTTCTGTTGATCCACTTTTAAAATGTCATTGTCTATGTCCCTCCATGTAAGTTCTTTAATGTCAACAAACCTGAGTCCAGTATTAAGGCAGAAGAGGAAAGCTCTTTTTACTTCGGGATTGCCACAGGGAGTTTTTACAAGCGCTTTAATCTCATCGAAACTGACAATTGCTTTGGTAATGTTCTCCTGGTTGGGGCAGGAGATGTCTTCGGCTGGATTTTTAACGAAAAACCCTTCTTTATAAGCTTGCTTGATCACTTTCTTGAAACGGGAGAAGTATGAGTTGGGAGTCTGACCTTTAAATCCCAGCAACAAATAATCTTTATACCTCGTGATCAATGTACCAGTAATCTCTATAGGAGCGATGGTTTTTTTATTGTATTCCTTAATGAGGAAATTTTTAAAATGAACCAAGGAAGCATCCAGCATCCGTTTATCTTTTTTCTTGTAGTTGTCAAGATAGGCTTGATAATAGTCCAGGAAGTTTGATCTTTTTTTTACTGGTGATAAGATACCAAAATCAGTATGTTTTATCTCACTTTCTTTACTTGAACGGACTTGTTCCGCAAGTTGTAACATATCCTTGTTATGTGTTCTTTGTTCAGGACTGTTTGGCTTTTCATACAAGTAAATCTTTAAAAATTCATAATATCTTTTACCATTGTTATACATATCAAGGTATAATGAGACCCGACCCTTGGCTACTTTCTTTTCACGAATAGTAACAATTTTTTGATTATATCGTTGTTTATTCATAGAAAAAATATTAATTTTGCTTGAATATCAAAGATAAACAAAAATTATATTGAGTAACAAACTGGTAACAAAAATTTGGAAATTATAGGAATAAGATGGAATATAAAGGAAGACAAAATTATTAAAGTGCTTTTAATCAGTATTATAAGCTTCCGATGTTTTCCTATATTTGACCATTGAGTACCGGCTCCGGGTACTTATAAAGATCCAACTATTTGATTATCAATGGTTGGATCTTTTATTTATACAATTTCGCATAACCCTCGCATAACGCGTTTAAAAATAACAGTGTAGAGGTATTTGGATATGCCGACCAAATTGGCCACCCCTCGGCCGATTTACCAAGACCATTTCAGAACACGGTCCTTTCTAAAACTCCAACAGGTATCCAGGGATTGGACGAAGTTGCCCGAAATGGATGGATATGAGGCCACGCGCCAAATCCGCAGGCTCAACAAGGATGTGATCATCATTGCCCAAACAGCGTATGGACTTTCAGGTGACAGGAAAAAGGCAATAGATGCGGGATGCAATGAATATCTTTCAAAACCCATTGACAAAGATGAATTACTGCGGTTAATGCAAAAGCATTTCAAACGATAAGCAAGTAATAAAATAGATAATTGGAGATATTGACTTTACAATGTTGGATCACTATCTTTGATTTGTGATTTAATACCCATTCACGATGGCCAGATGGAACAGATTTATTTTGCCCCTGAAATGGCGGATTGGTTTAATGGCAACCCTCGCTTTTGTTCTGATTATTTTGTTCGGTTCCTTTTATATCCGTTATGAAGTATCCAAACTAAGGAGCGAAAAGAATGATGAATTTGCAGCCATTTCCAAATTGAAAATAAACCAGCTTGTTCAATGGCAACAAGAGCGTTTTGGAGATGCAACGGTCCTATCCAATTTGCCTTTTTTTATCGGATTGGTAGATCAATGGCTCCATAATAAAAATAATGTTTATATCAACCAAAGTGTCAAAGAACGTCTTGCTGTTTTTCATCAGGTTTATGGGTATAAAAGTATTTGTCTCTCATCGGTAAACGGTGACCTTCTTTTAACAGTGGGATCATCAGCCCATTTTGATGCTTTCATTTCAGAAAAAATTGTTGAAGCCATCACCTTGAAGAAAGTCACATGCACGGATTTTTATTACAGCAAAGAAGAAAATAAGATTAATTACGATTTTATTGCTCCTTTGGTAGATGAAAAGAACCGGACGATCGCCGCTTTGGTATTTCGCATCGACCCCTCAAAAAATCTGTATCCTCTTATTCAATTTTGGTCAAGACCAAGCAAAACATTTGAAACCCTCCTTGTCAGGAAAGAAAAGGACAGTATTGTATTCCTTAATAATTTGCGATTTCTTCCTCATGCTGCACTCAGGACAAAAATCCCGTTGACAGAAACTGAGCGGCCATCAGTTTTAGCAGCCCTGGGTCGCACAGGAATGTGGGATGGAAAGGACTATCGCGATGTCGATGTCGTATCGTATCTGAGCGCTGTACCTGCAACCAATTGGTTTATGGTGACAAAGATTGATAAGCGTGAATTTTTTCAGGAGTTGTATCGCCAAACCACTTTTTTCATCGTGGGTTTATGCCTTTTCCTTCTTATCATGGCCATCGGATTCATTGCGCTGTATGGCAATCGTCAAAGAAAAATCATCCGGGAATTATGGAAAACTTCAGAGGAACTTGCGACAACGCTTCACAGTATCGGAGACGCGGTGATAAGTACCGATAAACACGGGAAAGTTAATTATATGAATCAGGTTGCCGAACGATTAACCGGCTGGCCTTCGGCAGAAGCAAAGGGAAAAAACATCGCTGAGGTATTCAAAATTATAAACGAAGAAACACGAACAGCTTCGGAAAATCCAGTGGAAGCAGTGTTGAAGAAAGGAACTGTCGTTGGTCTTAACAACCACACACTGCTGATTTCAAAAGATGGGAGGGAAATATCCATTGCAGACAGTGGAGCCCCCATTAAAAGTAAAGACGGTAATATAATCGGCGTTGTTTTAGTATTCAAAGACCAGTCTAAAGAAAGGGAAACTCAGAAAAAGCTCACATCTTCTGAATTAAGCTATCGCCGCCTTTTTGAATCGGCGAAAGACGGGATTCTCATTCTCGATGCTGAAAACGGAATGATTGTAGATGTGAACCCGTTTTTAGTTGAGTTGCTGGGTTATTCAAAAGAGCAGTTTATTGCAATGGCAATCTGGGAAATTGGTTTTTTCAAAGATATTGTTGCTAATCGAGATAAATTTCTTGAACTTCAGCAAAAAGAATATGTACGATATGAGGATTTGCCGCTTGAAACGGCAGAAGGGCAAAAGAAAAATGTAGAGTTCGTCAGCAATGTCTATTTTGCAGGTAAACATAAGGTTATCCAATGTAATATACGGGATATTACCGTTCGCGTGCATACTGAGGAAGAATTGCGCACAACAAAAGATTATCTTGAAAATTTGATAACCTATGCAAATGCTCCGATCATAGTTTGGGATCCTGAGTACAAGATTACAAGGTTTAATCATGCGTTCGAACATTTATCAGGTTATAATGCAGAGGAGGCCATGGGAGAAAAACTGGATTTTTTGTTTCCCAAGTCAAGCATCAAAGAATCACTTGCCAAGATTGAGAAAACTTCCACTGGTGAGCATTGGGAATCGGTTGAAATTCCAATTCTCCACAAGAATGGTCAAGTGCGTATTGCGCTATGGAACTCAGCCACAATATATGAAAAAGGGGGTAAAAAGATTTTAGCAACCATCGCACAAGGACAAGATATTACCTCTCGCAAGCAAGCAGAACAAGAACTCGAACAAAAAAACATTCAACTTAATCAGGCGAACATCGAAAAAGACAAATTCTTTTCAATTATAGCCCACGATTTAAGGAGCCCGTTTAACATCTTTCTTGGCTTTACTAAATTACTGGAAGTTGAGCTGCCAACAATGACACAAGAACAGACTCAAAAGATTGCCGTGACTCTGAGAAAATCCGCAACCGGCCTTTACAACCTGCTTGAAGACCTTTTGGAATGGTCGAAGTTACAAAGAGGTTTTATCTTTTATAATCCTGAATCCATATTATTAAAGCAAAAAGTTTTGATTGATACAGCGTTTGTGAAAGAGTCGGCGATTAAAAAAGAAATAGATTTGAGTTATGATATCCCGGAAGATTTAATGGTTTTTGCTGATGAAAAAATGGTTGGCGGCATCCTGCGTAATTTAGCCAGCAATGCGATGAAGTTTACGCCAAATGGAGGGAAAATTACGATTAGTGCGAAGCCAATTTCGTCCGAATGGGTTGAGATTTCGGTTAATGATACTGGTATAGGAATGACCAGGGAAATGATTGAAAACCTTTTTCAGAATGAAATAAATACCACCCGTCAAGGTACTGAAAGCGAACCGAGCTCTGGGTTGGGACTGATTCTCTGCAAAGATTTCGTAGAAAAACATGGCGGAAAGCTATGGGTTGAAAGTGAAAATAATATGGGAAGTACTTTTTATTTTACCCTTTCGAAGGCAAATGAAACGGAGCCAATGCCCATAGGTCAAGATATTCCTTCAGATTTGAAAAAAAATAAACAGGCGAAAAACCTGAAGATATTAATCGTTGAAGACGACGAAGCATCAAGAATGATCCTTTCCATCTCACTGAAAAAGGATAGAAATGAAGTGCTTGAAGTAAGAACAGGATTTGATGCAGTGGAAGCCTGCCTCAATCATCCCAACATTGATTTGGTTCTGATGGATATCAGGATGTCAAATATGGATGGATATGAAGCCACACGACAAATCCGTAGGTTCAACAAGGATGTGATCATCATTGCCCAAACAGCCTTTGGACTTTCAGGCGACCGTGAGAAGGCCATAGAATCAGGATGCAACGACTATCTTTCAAAGCCCATTGCCAAAGAAGAATTACTGGGGTTAATAGAAAAGCATTTCAATAAATAATGGAGGATCGCTTTTTTCATAAAGATCCCGGTCAAAGAAATCCCGGGATGCCCTGCGCAAAAAGATTCACTAATATGAGTCATCTCCATTACCTTCACCTTCTTAACCTTTTACGTAGCTGTAATTCCGCTTTTAAAATCCGTCATATGAAATTAATAAATTCGCATAACTCAGCTACAATACATTAAAATAATTTGAAATTGAATACAATATAAGTCTTTTTAATTCAATTAATTAGAAAGACTGATTTTTTTTGGGTGGAATTGGGGGCGGAAATCTCATGCGCTTACAAACGATAATACCAAAGATGAAGAGCCGAACGACAAAATTCGTTATATTTTTAGAGGAAATTAACTATTGATTATTATTCTGATACGATTAGCTAAAAAAGTTTCGAGGAAAGTGCCATTTGTCTCATCAGCATTATTTAGTAATTGAAGTAAATCTTCATCCACAATTGGATTTATTATCCTCTCCCATCATTATAATTATCTCTACTGATTAACAAATTATTGACACACTGCTATCGGAAAATCCATCCCTTTTGACCATGACTTGGGGTATTGGACCGTTCCGTGATATTTTTCTGTCAGTGACGGAATATTGTCATTAAGATAGGCTTCTAGTTCTTTGATAGTAACCTTTCTGTTTTTCTCTAAACCATCTGAATTGCAGTTAAGACCTTGAAGAAGAGCATAAGTGAATACACCATGGCCCAATTCCTTGAACTCCGTGGCATACTGTTCACTTCCGGTGGAAGCAATCAGGTACGAGCCTGTCGAACGAGCCAATTGGAGAACTGCTTTTTCTTCCGCAGCCCCGCGCATGGCAAAGGTTTCTACCGCCGCACCGCTTTGACATGCATCAAGAAAAACCACCTGTTTTTGGGCTGCTATTTTCTTCGACACCTCTCTCAACTCAACAGCAGAGATTCCCTGTGCTTTTAAAAGTTCATCTTTCCCATAAAGTTGAGTAACGTTATGGAGAACGAGGTAGAAATCTTTGGGGGTTTCAGGAGAACCTTCGCTCATCACTCCATGACCAGCATAGAAGAGAATAAAAGCATCCTGAGGTTGGGCTAGTGAAGCTACTTTATCAAAGCCGGCAAGTATCGAATCCCGTTTGGCCGATTCATTCTGATAACTGAAAACATGGATTGACTTGAATATACCGGAAGCTGAGTTTTTAATTCTTTCAAGGATAGCAGAGGCATCGGCCACGGCAAAATTCAAATTGTAGGCAGGGTTCTTGTATTTGTCAATTCCAATGGCCATGACAAACAACCTTGACTCTGCCGTTGTTCCGCTGAAGGTAACACTCACTGATGCCGCCCCGCTCTGGTAGCCGTTTTTTGTGATGGCAACAGCCTTTACCGAATTGACGCCGGGAAGCAGCGTTACTTGAAAAGTAGCGGTATTTCCAGCAGCCTTCATCCCGCGGGTTTCATCACTCACAAGTTTATCGTTCACATAAATGCGCACCTGTTTGATCTCATCCCCGTTTTCTTTGAGTTCGCACGTGACAGTAAGGTTGAGGGAGGAGGTCGTAAAATTTTGGGCAGGACTCGTTATTTTTATTTCAGGTGTCATGTTGATAATGGCATCCAGGGTAACTTCATTTCCCTTTAACTCCTCGGCAAATATCTGGCTCAATAACCGCGGGGTATACATCTGATCGTAGGTATTCCCCAGCGCCACGTCCCGATTGCCAATGACCCAATGAAGATTCTCTATAGCGGCAGCGGTTCCTTCCATTCTTCCATCAGGTGTAACAAAAGCATAATCCTGGTCTCCTTTTGTGTAGATGATGGCCTCAATGATGTTTTTTTTAACAGAATATATATTCGACACGCCTTGATAATCAGTAATAAGAAGATGATTCCCCTTGTTGATGCTTATCAGATTGACCAGGCACCCATTCTGATTGGACTTCCAACGGTTTTCGTTTCCTCCCTTCTGTGGTAAGATGCCAAGCACCTCTGTTCTGGCACCATTTGCCATATTATACTTGATAATGGAAGCATTGTTAATTAAAAAAACCGATTCTCTGCTGTCATCAAAAACACAGCCTCTTGCATAGGAATCCAACGTAACACTCAATTGCAATTTCTCATTCACTGCGTGATAGATCCTTGTTTCGCTATTCAGAGGGATGGCACAGAATTTTCCGTTTGGGCTGACCTGGATAGAGATGTCTCTCCAGATAAGACTGGATGCCAAATTCTTCTCGTCGAGCTGAACCCCGGTGGTTCTGTTCCAAAGCTGAACTTTAGGGCCGCTCAGGGTAACGACATATTTCCCATTCTCCAGGAATTTCGCATAGGAATAATTATGTGATTTGAACTTGTTGACAATCTGCATCGTGGCTATGTTGTAAATGCAGGTAAATCTCCCGCCAACCAGCAGGAATTTCCCATCAGGACTTATATCGATGGATATCGGGAAATATTCGAGCCCCAATTCTTTCATTTCGCCTGTTTCCATATTCCAGATGCTGACAAATGATCTCCAGGCCGCTTCGCCGTACTTTCCGATAAGGAATTTACTGTCGGGGGTGAAAATGAGCTGGTCGATGACCTCCGCATTTTTAAATTGCTTATAGGGTTGTACGGATGTGGCGTTAAAAATTTGTGTAGAGTAGGCCTTTCCTTTTCCAAGGTTCAGGATGCCGGTAAGTGAAAAGGTTTTTGCTATATACTTCCCATCGGGCGACATCGCCAGTGCAATTTTTGTGGGGGCAGCATTGCTGAAAAAATCATTGGCCTCTAGCCGGGCTTGTTGCTGGGCCTGTTGATCTATGCTGAATGAAAGCAAAAGCATTAACAGTAAGGAGTATTCATATCGGAATAATTTATTGGAATTTTTCATACTTCAATTTTTTGGTTGGAGTTATTTTATCAAGGCATTAAAAAAACGTATTGGTATCACCATAATTCTTTTTCTCTAATATTGAGGATGTTAAAGTTAGTTATAATAGCCCGAATATATACCAAACAAAAAGTATATGTAAAGTCAGGAAAAGCCAATATTTAGGAAGGTCATTAGTTTCACATAGGATTCTCATGCACTAATCCAGCATAACCAAATGTACCGTTGGTTAATGCCAGCATCAACTTAGGATAATTGCATGTAATGGGAAGGCATGACAGGAAGTGGTGTACGAGTCCACCTGACTTCATAATCTTCATTACCCGAAACTATTGCTTCAAATTCACTATTTCCTGTTTGTTCCAGTTTTACAACATGGACATTCTTTCAATAGCTGAGTCCGCAGTCCAGGATTACTTCATCGATTTGCGATTCAAGAAAAGCCTGGCGCACATCTGGAGAGGCCAGAACATCCGGTCACTTTATGCCGTTTTAACTGACTGCCTTAAAGGTCAGATGATAAGCAAGTTGAACTGTTCCTTTGGAATATTTAAACGCAGGATGGTGGCAATGTATATTTGGCTTTGTCCTTTTCTTAAATTTGTATCATGAGAACCGGATTATTGTCATCTCTTTTTTGCCTGCTTGCGTTTGGTCTTGCAGCCCAGAACTTTCCCATCGGCCAGCGAACGATGAATTTCACCGACCCGGCCCGGAGCAACCGTCCTGTTCCGGCCGAGGTATATTATCCGGGACTTACCGCCGGAATCAATACACCCCTGGCTGAGGGGAAGTTCCCTGTGATCTCTTTCGGGCATGGCTTCCTGATGGCCTACGATTACTACCTGTATCTGAAAGATTCACTGGTCCCGCTGGGGTACATCCTTGCATTTGCAAAAACAGAAACCGGAATATTGCCCAGTCATCTTGAACTGGGAAAAGACCTTGCATTCCTGGTAAACCAGATGAAGCTGGAGGGTACCACGCCGTCATCCGCTTACTTTAACCATATCGACAGCACATCCGCTGTCATGGGACATTCCATGGGCGGGGGCGCCTCGTTCCTGGGGTGTGAAAATAATCCCGTTCCAGATGCGATGATCACCTTTGCTGCAGCTGAAACATCTCCATCGGCCATCGCCGCTGCCAGCCATATTACCATTCCTTCCCTTGTATTTTCTGCGGATTTGGACTGCGTAACACCTCCGGCCACCAACCAGGTGCCGATGTACGATTCTTTGGCGTCAGACTGCAAGGTTTTCATCAACATCAAGGGGGGCGGACATTGTTACTTTGCTGATTATAACTTCATCTGTTCGGTCGGAGAGGTCGGCTGTCCATCATTTACCATCACGCGCGATCAGCAGCACAAAGCAGTGGTTGATTTCCTGGTTCCCTACCTCGATTATTACCTGAAAAAGAGATCCCTCGGCTGGACTATCTTCAACGATTCGCTTCATAATTCACCCCGGATCACCTACATGGAATCGTGCAGCGCGACGGGTGTCGCTGATTTGGGTCGTTTGGATCAGTTTGTTATCTCCCCCAATCCGGTTCATGACAGGTTGATGGTGACATCCGGCAGCGGGCACGAAAGAGTTGCCAGGATCGTATTGCGTTCGCTGACAGGGAGCATCGTTTTAACCAGGTATGAACAGGATGAAACCGGAACAGCTGCCACCGAAGTAGACCTTTCATTCTGTAAGGCCGGAGCCTACTTTCTTGAGATCACAGGCCGCAATGGCACGATCAGGGTCTTCAGGCTGATTAAGGTGTGAAATGAACGTACCTTGGCAACGCTGCCATACTTTTTGGGATTGACATGAAGAAATCCATAGAAGAAATTTTAGAGGACACGCGCAGAGTCCTGGATATCATACAGAAGACTGAGCTAACCGACGAAGAAAAGGTCTGGATATCGGAGTCGGCTGTCAGTAACTTCAACGACTACGTCAATCCCGGATTCCTGAAATACCGCAAGTCTGTCTCCAACGACTACACCGCCGTAGAATGGTCCGACCACGGGTGCCGGTTTCTGGATATGCACGGCAGATCGTACATCGATTGCCTGGGAGGTTACGGGACCCTGAACATGGGACACAGGCATCCGAACATCGTGGCGGCCGTGAAGGCCCAGCTTGACCGCCAGGCCATTCACAGCCAGGAGCTCCTTGATCCCTTGCGGGGGATCCTTTCGAAGTTGCTGGCGGATATTACCCCCGGGGATCTGCAGTACTCCTTCTTAACCAGCAGCGGCACCGAGGCCGTGGAGGGGGCGCTCAAACTGGCGCGCCTGCACACCGGGAGGCGAAACTACATTGCTGCAGTGGATGGGTTCCATGGCAAGTCGATGGGCTCCCTGGGGGCCACAGCGAAGGCCGAATTTCGCAGGGCCTTTCTCCCGCTGGTTCCGGCCTTCCACCATGTTCCGTTTGGCGACCTTTCGATGCTCGAGAAAACGCTCTGGTCGCTTGACAAGGTCGGCGAAGAGGTTGCCGCTGTGGTGCTGGAACCCATCCAGGGCGAGGGTGGCGTAAATCTTCCGCCCGACGGTTACCTGAAGGGGGTGAGGGCGCTGTGCAATCGATACGGCTGTCTGCTTATCCTTGATGAGATCCAGACAGGCATGGGGCGTACCGGCAAACTGTGGGCCTCGGAACATTGGGGTGTTGTCCCCGATATTTTGTGCATAGGAAAATCCTTCGGTGGCGGAATCATGCCGGCAGGCGCTTTCATGTCGAATGCAACCATCTGGCAGAAGATGATCCCGAATCCCTTCCTGCACTCATCCACCTTCGGGGGTAACCCGCTGGCATGTGCAGCAGCCATTGCGGCCATCCACGTCACCCTCTCCGAGAACCTGCCGGAGAAGGCAGCCGTCACCGGCGCCCATTTCCTGAAGGAATTGCAGCAGTTGTCCTGTGCGTTTCCGGATATCCTGGTCGCAGTTCGGGGAAAGGGGTTGATGATCGGCATGGAATTCCCGGATGACGACATCGGTTTTGAGGTCGCCAGGGGGCTCTACGACCGCGGCGTTCTGGTTGCAGGGACGATGCTCAATGCGCAGGTTATTCGAATCGAACCCCCGCTGACCATCCCCCTTGATGACGTAAACCGGGTGGTTGAAATACTCCATGAGACACTCCTGGCGGTGCAAGCGGGCCGCGGTATGCCAGCCTCATCTTCAAAACGCAGCGTGCCCCGGAAAAAAAACAAACAATAGAGAAAAGCACTTACAAACCATGAAGCAACACTGGATCGGAGGCGCATGGATGGGCCAGGCCATCAGGGAGCCCATTGACATCATCAATCCTGCCACGGAGGAGGTTTTTGAGCAGGTGCTTGACGGCAGCCGTGCGGATGCGGATGCGGCTGTTGTGGCGGCCAACAAAGCTTTCGGGGTCTGGCGCCGCATGACCGCCGTATCGCGCGGAGAACTCCTGCACGAAGTGGCGGACCGCCTGAAAGCACGCACTGAAGAGATTGCACGCCTCCTGACGATGGAAGGAGGCAAACCACTCAGGGAAAACCTCGATGAAGTCGGGTGGTGTGTGGCCTGTTTCCGCTACTACGCAGAGTTAGGCCGCAACAGCCGGGGACGGGTCATTCCCAGCATCGAGTCCACCCAGTTGTCGATGGTGCTGAAGGAGCCCTATGGGGTGGTGGTATGCATCGTTCCCTATAACTATCCGCTGCTCCTGATGGTGTGGAAAGTAGCGCCGGCCCTGGCCGCCGGCAATACGGTCATCATTAAACCCAGCAGCATCACACCGCTCGCCACGCTGGCCTTAAGCGCGTGTTTCGAGGTGCTGCCGCCGGGCACGGTGAATATCGTCACCGGCTCTGGCGAAGCGATCGGCCATGCGCTGGTTACCCATCCCGATACGCATGTGGTGGCTTTTACAGGCAGCGCCGGGACGGGACGCAAGATCGCCTGCCTGTGTGCCGAACGTTTCAAGAAGGTCACGCTGGAACTGGGAGGCAAGGATCCCTTCGTAGTCTGCGAAGACAGTGATATTAACGTGGCAGCGCGCGCGGTGGCCTGGGCGGCCTGCCTCAATGCGGGCCAGGTGTGCACCTCCTCCGAGCGCATCTATGTGCAGCGCACCATTGCCGATCGCTTCCTGGAAGCCCTGGTAAACTTTATGGGTACCCTCAGGATCGGTCCAGGTATCGAGCCCTCCACCGACATCGGGCCGCTGGCGCGCGATCGCTACCGTCGCAACGTGGAGGAACATGTCGAGGAGGCCAGGAAGAGGGGGGCTGTCGTACTGACCGGAGGCAAGCGACCTGCGGGATTTCAGAAGGGATACTACTACGAGCCTACGGTGCTGGCCAATGTGACATCCTCCATGAGGGTGATGACCGAAGAGACCTTCGGACCGGTGGCGCCCGTGATGGTCTACGATGACTTCGACGAGGCCATCCGCCTCGCGCAGGGGACGCAATACGGCCTCGGCGCCGTTCTCTTCACGCGCGACGCCCTAAAAGCAAAGACCTTCTTCGAGGAGGTCAAGGCGGGAACCATCTGGATCAACGACCCCCTCACCGACAACGACGCCGGACCCTTCGGCGGCATGAAGATGAGCGGCCTGGGACGTGAGCTTGGGCTGGAGGGGCTGGAGGAATTTATGGAGACCAAACACGTGCACTGGGATTTTGTGCAGCAGGAAAAGCCCTGGTGGTATCCCTACAAGCGGGAATAATCAGGGTAGCACGCGTATTCATATCAGGATGGGAAAACAGGCGTAGTTATTTTATAACCGGAATCAGATTGAATTTGAAATCGGAAAAATGTTGTTCCAGCCCTTTTTTCATCGCTTCCTGCAAATCAGCGATCTCCGATACGCTTCTGTTTTTCGAAAAACTCAGTTCGATCTCGACAATCTTCTGCCTGCCGGTGGTTCTGGAGTAAATGTATCCAATCCCTTCATAATGGTCGAATTGCTCAGACAGGATTTTCAAGATCAGCAGCTGATCAGCCTCTTTTAAGGGCAGATCGATGAGGGCTTCAAAGTTTTCCTTCATTACCTTCAGTGAATTGACAATCCAATAGGTTGCGAAGATAACCGAGAGCGAAATGTCGATGACCCTCGCCTGGAGGACCCTGTCGGAATGTTGAAAATAGAGCGCAACCAGAAGGATAACTGCCGAAAGGATTGTTTCAACAAGGCAGATCGTGTAGTATATGTTGTAGGCTTTCAGGATCGGGGAGTAGGCGTCGGACCGCTTCATGATCGAGTTGGCCCACCATTTTAGCATAACCAGGCGGAGATTGATGTAAAGAAAGGCGATTTGTGTGTATCCAAAGCTGATTTCCGGCGGGGCCTGAACCGCAGATTTCCAGATTGAATAAATGACAATGGCCGCGCCGGGCAAACTCAATGCGGCCTGAAAAAAACTTATAAAATTTTCCAGTCTTCCGGTTCCATATGGAAATTTAGAAGAATTGTCTTTAATGGAAAGATTCAGCGCAATGATCGCGAACAGATAAACGATGAGCGATAGGGAGTTTTGCAGCATGAAGGTAAAAATGATCACAGAATTTGAAATATAGGCGATATACAGGCATATCATCGTTTCCAACAGCAACGTAAAGAAGCCTGCAATGAAAAACCGCTTAATTTCTTTTTTTGTTTTCAGAATATCGTCGGTAAACATAACTTTTCCTGTTTGTTTAAATCATGATTTACAGTAAATGGCATGGGGGTTAAACACATTCCGCAAAAGGTTACTTTATGCCAACCATCAGCTCAGTCAGCGTATTTGGCACAGCGATGATTTCCTTGGTCTTTGCATCGAGCAATACCATCACAGGTGTTGCCAATATATAGTAATCGCTGGCTACTTTGCTTCGCACACCCGCTTCGGCCCGCATGTGTTTCCATGCTTTGAATTCCGGGATCTTCTTCTTCCAGGCTGCAATTTCAGTATCGGTTTCATCCAGGCTGACGGCCACGACCTTTACCTTCTGCTGCATTTCCGGCTGCTGTTGCCACGGGTACATTTGATTGGCCATTTCAACACAATGGCTGCAATCGGCCGACCAGAAATAAAGAAGCAGGTATTTGACCTTCGGTTCAAACCCATACAGATTAAAAAGGCTGCCATACATATCGGTCAATGCGATATCGGGCGCCTTGCTTCCGGGCACCAGGGTCTCCATCCCTTTTAACCGGCGGGCAATTTCCTGTCTTTTCGATGTAAGACAGTTCGGATCATTCATATAGGGTTCCAGTATTTTCATCCCTGCCGTGATACCGTTGCTTTCGTAACCCCGGTAGAAATAATCCACCATCCAGCCATATAACAGGGGATGACCCCGCCTGGCTTTTTCAATGGCGCGTCTGCCAGCTTCGGGGAAGAGGGAATCACGCAGGGCTTCGGTTGTGGATAGCTGACCATAGAGGTTCACGTAACCATCCATCCATTTGTTCAGGTCGGATGTTTTGATCAGCAGGGGATTTTGAAAATCCATCCCGTCAAAATAGTGGTTTATCAGGCTGTTTATCCGCTCCGTTTCAGTGCCTTTCCAGGGAATTTGGGGCACATACTGAAAAGGGTAGAGGGCGCTTACAAAGAGGGATGTATCCTGTTGCGTCTGATCTGTAAGCCATTGGTTGAATGCTTGTCTCCGCTTTTCGTATTCCCCGATTCCCTGCTGATAAAAGGTTGATTCGGTGTCATCATAGTTCATCAGAAAATTCTGCAGCAGTCCGAGTTTCTCTTTCTGCTTGCCATTTTCTTTCGAAAACCGCACAAATGCTGCATTTTCCCTTTCATCTTTCTGAAACCAGGTACTGTCGGCATTGTTACAGTATTTCGGGCTTACCCAAAGTTCCAGATCCTGATCATTGATAAAAATATACTTCTCCGATGGGTAGGGGGTACTTGATTCATTTTCTTTGTAGTCGAAGCGTAATACGAATTCACCGGGAAGTTTATCCTTGGCTATGGGAAGTCTGACGGTCGACCCGTTTTTTACACCCTTTATCTCTGCAATGGGCTTGAAGGTCTTATTGTTCGAAAGCCCCAACAGGCTGATATTGCTTTCATATACGCCACGAAGATGAATGGTTATCTTGATTTCTTGGGTTTGAGATTGGCCATGAAATGCCAATGGCTGACAAAATACAGCGAACATGATAAAAACCCGGCTTAATCTTTTTACGTGTTTGATCATAAGTCAATAATTTTTTTACATTCGGGACCTCCCCACCAGGGAGATCAATTTAATGAAATGGTCGAACTGCTCCCCCAGATTAATGGGGATGTTACTCCTGAAGTATTCCACAAACATTCACGCACCGTAAGTGTTTTTGAATCTCCGTCAATCACAATGGTCTGAAATGAAAGTTTTGTTTCATCGCCGATCTTGTCAGGTGCTTCAATTCCTGTAATCACTCCCTTGATGGGAGAATCGACCCGATACACATTCAGGTTAATGTCGTTGTCCGGGCCCTTGTATATATAAAACTCATTCCAGTTGTCATTCCCATGGAAATATGCCTTGATATTGGCATGCGCTTTCAGGAAGGCAACCAGGTTTCTTTGTTCAATCGTGGATTCAGCCTGCGTGGTGGTGCCATCTTTGAACCGTTCTTCAACCAGGTTTTCAAATTTATCGGTTGAATTAATGTCATGATTGCCATTGGGATTGGTAAAATGTTTTGCTTCACAATCGGGCTGGTCGTGGGTGAACATAATGACCGGGGTGGTGAGGGTGATATTGGCCAGATCCTTTTCCATCCAGATTCTTTCGGCCGAATCGGGCCACATATTCACAAACATTAAATGAACGCCAGCCACATTTTTAGAATAGTTTATTTTATCCGTCGAATAGTTATAGGTCGAATTTGTCAGGGGCACAGGAGGATTCAGCATGAGGTTGTAAATATTTACCATGGCGGAGGCATCTGAAAGCGGGTAAATGGGTTTCGGGTGCCCGATGTCGTTTGAAACATCATGATTGCCGCATTCAAGCAAAAAACCGGCTTTTTGATTGTCCCGGTTGGTGAGCGTAATTCCATTCAGATAGTCTGCCGCAAATTGCCCCCAGGAAACAGTTGCAGATTGAATTTTTGGAGGTCCGACCTCCTGAAGCGTTGTAATGTCTCCGCCAATTATCACATAATCAAAAGCGCCAACCATGGTTCCTGCACGCACTCCGCCATCAGCCGGATAGGTCATGGCCGGTAACTTATTGATTTGTTGCACAAGCGCCTCGTTAACCATCTTAGCCTCAACCTTTGCACCCCTGAAGGTTCGGGATTCTCCGTAATGCAGGTCGGCGGTATAAACAAATTGGGCAATTCCATAGGTAACCGGTAAAGGATCTTCCTCCTTTTTGCAGGAATAAACAGATAAAATCAATAAGAAAAACAGGGGAACTTCACCTGTCAAAAAATTCAGTCGTGATACCCTGCGGCCCGTGGTTGGTTTCATCTTGTTTCTCATTTGATTTCAGGTGGAACGAGGCTTATCAGGCGATTGAGAAGCCAGATTATTTTTTCGGTGATGATGGTCAGATCCAACATGCTCCCCTTGTCCTTTGCCGTTACCAGCACGTCGCTGTTAATGTACTCATTCCTGACGCGTTCCATCGAAGGGCTGTTCCCGGAGCTGAGTTTTTTGAACAGGGCTATATCTTCGGCCATGTTTGATTTCTGGGCTTCCAGGGCGAGTTGAATGAGGAGGTCGATGGATTCCATGCAGGAGATGGACAGTCTTTCAAGAACCTTATTGTTCCTGGTATTTACAATGGTTTTGACCCCCTCAGTAACACTTTCGGCAATTTGACCAAGCAGGGCCTGCCGGGTCTGATAATAGGCATGATCTTTAGCGGTCAGGTGGTGCATTGGCATGGCGGCAACCATCTCGCTGGCATCTGCTATGGCCCGTGAAAGGGTGTTAATGGCCTCGTAACGGGATGCAAGGTCTGCCCCCTCCTGGTTTTCTCTGGCACTTGCAAATAATGCGGCGATCTGTTCAAACTCACGGGTTTGCTCCAGGTGGATCAATTCCAGCCCCGACTCAGGATCTTCGGGCTGGAAATCCAACAGATATTTTGGTTGGGCGAGGTCCTCTTCCTCCGATGGAGGAGACCTCCTTGCCAGCCAACCTGTCAACGGTTTGTTGATGGCCGTGAAAAAAGATGCCGATGTCAGATTGAAGAGAAGGAATACAATGGAGGCCTGATGTTCCAGACTGGGCGTGATGTACTGCAGCAGCGCCATCACCAATGGAACATGGAAATATACCTCAATATAGTAAAGCAGGATAAAAACGGTTGCCCCGAACACATTGAACATGTTTACAAACCGGACAAGCTGCTGCGAGGTACCACGGAACCCTTGCCCCAGCATCGCCTTAAACAGGGTGGATCCGATCGCGGCGCCATACATGAACAAAAAGGTTTGCGGCCCGGTCAGAATATTTGCCTTTGCCAATCCAATGGCCACGAGTGCCACTGCAGTTGATGACTGGGCGATGAACCCCAGCGCCATTCCGGCTAAGATCGAAAGAAAGGGATAACTGATACTAAAGGTCATGGCCCCGGTAAACCATGCCTCCTGCCTCAATGGTTTTACCCCGGCAGTCATAATTTCAATCCCGAAAAAAATCAGCCCCAAACCCATCCCGATCAGGAATGCATTTCGGTATTTATCACTTTTTGAAAAATAGAGCGCGATTCCACACACCCCGACAATGAAGGTCACAGCTGCTTCAAGATGCATGGTAACAAAGAACAGCAGGATGGTATTTCCGACACTGAACCCGGTAAGGATGGCAATGGCCTGCGAAACGTTGATGAGCCCGGCCGTGATCAGGCTGGCCAGGATCATCAGGGCCGCAGAGGTGCTTTGCATGATCACCCCCGATCCCACGCCAAAAAGCAGCGCCTTTGCACGGGAAGATACAACCCGGGTGGCAACCTTACGAAACCGTCTGCTGCTCAATTGTTTAAGTCCCGAGGAGAGTAACTGTACCCCTGTGAACATTAATCCCAGACCCAAAAGGATTTTACCGATTATTTCAACCATGCCAGTCCTGCTTTGTTAACTGAATAAATCTGAAACCGTGATAGTTAAAAATTCCTCTATCGGAATTCCGCCCCTGCCAATCAGCAGAATTTTTGCCGGACCGAATCTCCGGGAGAATTCCGGGATTCCAGAAGATGGTTTGTTGCGACCACTTTTCACCTCGATCCCGATGGTTTTATCGCCTCGCTGCAAAACAAAATCCACCTCATGATTTCCCTCCCTCCAGTAAAATAGATTGATCGGGTGTGTTATGGATTGTCCAAGAAGATGCGCCCCGATGGATGACTCGACCCACCGGCCATAGATTTCCGGCTGTGAGCGTATCTCTATGTGTCGGTTTGGAGATGTTGCCGACATCAATGCTGTGTTGAATACCTGGAACTTTGGACTGGAAGCGCGCTGACGGATCGCAGAAGGGGAGAATTTTTCCAATCCCATAATCATGCCTGCTCCTTCCAGTAGTTTAAGATAATGGGCCAGGGTGGTTGTATTGCCGACATCCTTTAATTGCCCCAGGATCTTGTTAAAAGAGAGGATCTGTCCGGACCAGGCGCAGCCAAGATCGAACAGGTTGCGAAGAAGTACAGGTTTGTCAATCCGAACCATCAGCAGAATATCCCGCATCAGGGTTGTTTCGATGAGGGAGAGGCGAATATATTCCTTCCAGCGGCTTTCATCAGCGATCATTTCTGCAGGACCCGGATATCCGCCAAACCATATGTAATCGCTTGGGGTAAATCCAAAGGCATCCCGCATCTCAGTGTATGACCAGTGTGGAATGTAGATTACTTCAAACCGCCCGGCCAACGATTCACTCAAGCCCTTTTGCATCATGAGTTGTGATGAGCCTAACAGGATGAGTTTGACAGGGATGTTGTCAAAACTGTCTTTATCCCACTGTGTTTTAACCTGGTTGCTCCAATCCGGAATTTTCTGAATTTCATCGATCACCAGCAAGCCTTCACTTGACCTGGTGGAAGTTGCCTTCTGCCGGATGGTTTCCCATTGCTGTTGCAGCCATAGCGGATGCGTGGCTTCATCGGCCGAGGCATAATGCCAGGGGTGGTGATACTTTTCCAGAATCTGACGAACGAGCGTGGTTTTTCCAACCTGACGGGGGCCCATCAGAACTTGGATGAACTTACGCTTTAGCGCAATCCGTTTGCTGATTAGCGGATAATATGGACGTTCGAACATGACCTGATTTCTTACAAAGATAATCACTTACTCAATATGGTAAGTAAATTATCTCAACATGTTGAGTAAATTACTATTTTATCATGTAATGACCGTCAAATCAGGAAAAGCAGGCACAGGTGATCACGCTTCGCCGATCAAAAGGCTGATAAATAGGAGGGAGAAACAATCAGTATCTTACGGGCAGCTGGTAGTTTCGGGCAGCCAGCATGGAGATCAGCATCCCCGGATCATCGGTGATGATGCCATCTACGCCCCAGTCGATGAGTTTCGATACAAGTTCGGTATTAAATACAGTGCCGCTGTGTTCAGGCCAGGTCCAGACTACAACTTTCAGTCCCAATGCATGCGCCTCATCCAGCGTGGCCTTGGTAAGCACGACATCTTCCGGCTCCCAGCAAGCTCCGCCCATGTCTTTGACCATCTGGGGAATTGAATTCTTGTGATCCTTCACAAATATGCCACCTGTCCATAATCCCGCAATGGCCGGATTGGGATCAAAAAAACTGTAGGGGGTCCCTGGTTCATTATCCCATTCGGTCAGATAAGCCGTCTTTACACGTTTATCCAATTTTTGAAGTTCGTAAAGGCACCTCCAGTCGAATGACTGGACCTCACATATGCCAACGATATCCTCTTCAACCAAAATCCTATAAAGTGCGACGGCAAACTCAGCCGGTGTAAATGTCCAGTCGTTGTGTTCGGGATCGGTCTTAAATTCGATCTGGAAGCCTACCCTTTTTTTTGTTTTTTCATTCACATAGCGGATCACCTCACGCAGGGTGGGCATCTTTACGCCATCCATTCCCAGCTGGGCCGGGAAAAATTTACTGTACGCCCTGGTGGTATCCAGGCGACCTACATCATACTTCTGTAACTCAACCACCGACAGGTTTTTCGCCAGCAACCGCTCGGTGATGAATTTCCCGTCAGCCCCCCTTACAATATCAGGATTCAGCCGTATGTCATGCGATACAATCACCTCCCCCTCCTTTGACATCACAATATCCATATCAACCCAATGCGTCCCTATGGCCAGCCCCGCAGCATAGCCGGGAATCGTATTCTCCGGAGCATAGCTCCTGGCTCCCCGGTGTGCATATACCTCCAACTTTCCGCGTGTATCGGGCGGAACAGGCGCTTCATTGCTTTTTTTACAACCAACCTGGGAGAAGGAAAACAGGATGGCTGTCACCAACAGAAAGACCTGACGCATTTTTGATTTATTCATAGGGCTCAAATTTTAAATCAGAGTCAAATATAGTCATAATTATTGGGCCTTTCAGGTTCATTCCAAATTTTCAGAAATTTCTGATGACCTGAGCATTAAACTTGTAATTTTGACCGGTCTCTTTTCAGACAGGACTTCTAAACTATTTCGCATATTGAAAACACGATGAATTTAACTGATTCCGTGAAATTCCCGTTCTCCCTGATGGCCAAGCCCATTGGTTCTGTGTGTAACCTGAATTGCACCTATTGTTACTATCTCGAAAAAGAAAAACTCTATCCCCGGGATCCGCATCAATGGGCCATGAGCGAGAAGCTTCTTGAAACCTACATTGCCCAGACTATATATTCTTCCCGGGAACCGGTTATACTTTTTGCATGGCATGGCGGGGAGCCGATCATGCGGGGAATGGATTTCTTCGAGAAGGTTATTCAATTGCAAAAAAAATATGGGGCGGACCGGGTGATTGAGAATTCTCTGCAAACCAATGGAACGACATTGACTGATGACTGGTGCAGGTTTTTCAGTGACCACCATTTTCTGATCGGCCTGTCGATTGATGGCCCTGAACATTGCCATGATCATTACAGGGTTCACAGAAATGGACAGGGTAGTTTCGCGAAATGCATGAAAGGCTTGGAATTGCTGGTAAAACACAATACCGAATTCAACACCCTTTCGGTGGTTAATGATTATAATTCAAAATTTCCGGAGGAGGTTTACCAGTTTTTAAAGAATATAGGCAGCAGGTATATGCAGTTTCTCCCGGTTGTTGAATGGATCGATTCTGCGGCGAAACCTGATGAACTTAGCATATTACCGGCCAATACCACGAAAAATGCGGAGGTCACCGACTGGACTGTTGATCCAATCGATTATGGGGGTTTTCTGATCCGGATATTTGATGAATGGGTTCGAAAAGATGTCGGCGACTACTTTGTGATCACATTCGATTGTGTGCTTGCCAACTGGATGCGTGTTCCTCCCGCCGTTTGTGTTTCTGCAGAAACATGCGGCCATGCCGGGGTGATTGAATATAACGGAGATGTGTTCTCCTGCGACCATTATGTTTTCCCTGAATTTAAACTCGGCAACATCAGTGAAAAATCGCTGATGACCATGATGAATTCCCCGTTTCAGCATCAGTTTGGCCGGAATAAGCGCGACACCCTGCCAGCCTGGTGCAGGAAATGCGAATTCCTTGACCTCTGCAATGGTGAATGTCCGAAGAACCGCATTATTAGCACACCAGACGGAGAACCCGGATTAAACTATCTCTGTCCCGGTTTCAAGATGTTTTATAAACACACGGAACCCTACTTTGATTTCATGGCCAATGAACTACAGCATAAACGGTTGCCTGCAAATGTCAAAAAATGGGCGTTGAAATCATTTTCTTCACCACCTTCCGGGAATTAAAATTCAGTGTGACCAGATATATGCCGGATGACAGCAGGGCTGCATCCAACGCATATTTGTGATAACCCGAAGGAAGCGTTTGGTTTACCAGGATCAACACCTCTTTCCCGGTCAGGTCGGTGAGGGTGAGCCGTACCGGGCCGGATTCCGGAATATAGAACGGGATGGTCGTTTGGTGGTTGAATGGATTGGGCAGATTCTGGAATAATTTCATTTGCCTTGGCGGAGAAATGATTTCAGAAACGCCGATTGCCGTGTTAAGCTGCTTTTTCAATGATTCATTTTTCAGGATCAGTTCCTCTTTGGTCATACCCGGCACACTGGCATCGGCCCGCACAAGACCTGTGGCATAATCATCCAGGTTGTCCACTTCAATGGGGTCATTTTTCAGGCAATAAAGTTCCCATTCATCCTTTTCAACGCCATTCGGGTCCACATATTGAACAATCTTCCAGTCACCGGTGCAAAATGCCCTTGCGTTATTTGGCTGGCGAACGGAACCCTGAACCAGGGGATATCCAATGTTGATCGAAGAATCGACTTTATGAAGATACAGTTGGTACTGATTGATCTTATTGGTATCCAGGTATTCTGTGATCATATCACTGGTCATGTACAGAACCCCTGTTCTTGGCGTCCCGTCGGGACCGATGACAGGTCCGGTACTTGTACCCTTGATAAACGGCGACAAATCTGCCCCGGCAAAACGGGCAGGTGTCAAGTGCCCCGGAACGCTACCCCAGGCGCCTAACAGGGAATCCGGATTAAAACCGGCAAGACCCAGCAGGGTCGGAGCAAGGTCAATAGAGCTGGTAGGTTGAAGGATTTCCCTCATTTCATCCTGGTTTGAATTGACCAGGGGAGAAGAGATGATCATGGGCACCCTGACAGCCTCTTCATAGGCGCTATGCCACTTCTGGATCATACCGTTGTGTGCCCCCAACATCTCCCCGTGATCAGACAGGAAAACAACGATGGTGTTATCTTTAAGCCCGTTATTATCCAGTGCCTGCAATATTTTCCTGATCTGCAGATCGGCAAGATACTGGAGGTAGAAATAGAACTGGTCATAGTTGAGGCACCAATTGGCATAATCATTCCCCTGGAGTTGAAATGGCTGAGGTGACCTGAAGGGAGCGCCGGTACTCATGAAATTATAATCAGTCAATGACCCGAAGGCCATGCCCCACTTGATGGCATAGTCCTGCTGACAGCGTGGCTTGTTGCTCATTGATTCATTAAAGGTCGGAGGAAGAGAACTGCTATTCTGTGGAAATCCGTCAGGATTAAGGGGTACCCGGAAAGTCTTGTAAAGCGTATCCCCATGTTGAAATGTCCTCACCTTGCCCCAGAGGCTGGTGTCACCCAGGGCGGGAATTGACAGAGGCGGAGGATAATTTTTCCAGCGGACCACTCCGTTGGTGTCGGGGACCTGCCAGTTTATCGGCCAGGAGCTTACATCGTGCGGGTTTACCAATGATGCGACTGTCAACCATGGACTCCCGGGGGGATTTGAACCCATCTCTGTAAGAAAGTCCACGACGTTTTCGGTAAATACAACATCGCGATAGGTCCCCAGGTTGTCTGATGATCCGCCATGCGGTTCGGGATAGGAGCTTTCCCACTCCGAAAATCCCCAGGGCTCCAGATAATCAGGCTTCGTGACTTCCGACACATGCCATTTCCCAAAGTAATGGGTGGAGTACCCGACATTACGGAACCAGTCGCCAATGGTGGGCGTGCCATTGGGATCGAGGAAAGGCACATCATCGGCCGACTTGAACAACCCATCGGTTTGGGTGACGCCTGTAACCGTCGGATATTGACCGGTCATGATACACGATCTGCTTGGCACAGATGCGGCAGAGGCGGTATAATGCTTTTTCAGGACCACGGCGTTTTGCTGCAGACGCAGGAACCCCGGGAAAAATTGCCGATAGGAATTTCCCGAAGAGACCGGCCTAAAGCCAAGGATCTCCTTTAGATCCTGCACCGCACCCTCATTGGGACCATATCCCTCCGGCGGAGTCTGCATTTGGTCCACCATGATCAAAAGGATGTTTGGATGAGCCTGATTTCGGGTGGGGGGTATTTCACGAAATCCGGTGAGCGCAGCAATAGCAAGCAGTGTGGGTGGAAGGGTGATAAATTGTCGCGGGATTTTTTTCATAAGGAGTAGATAAATATTCACTTATTTATTCAAAAGAAAGAAAATATAAGTAATTGATATTATGACCAATATGTTTTATTTGTGTAATTTTTATTATAATATTTCGTTTTTTAGTTCTTTTTTTCACGGTCATTTTGAAAATAAAGAATAGGTTCTGAATTTCATACTTCCGTTAGGTTTAGAAAGATTATCTTTTATAAGCTTATTTATCTGCTTTCTTAAGATAGAAACTTTTATCTCCTTGCCGATTCTCTGATGAATATCGGATAAAGAGCTTCCCGGATAAGTTTTCAAATCCTCAAGAACTAATTCCCGAAGACGATGGTCTTCTATCTTCTTCAAATTTGTCTTGCCTTTGAAGCTAACTTTTCTCAAGAATTCCGGGTTTACGAAATAGACCATTCCTTTGGTTTTCCCCTTTGACTTTACCAATCCGAACTCCTGTAGTCTTCCCATCCAGTCTCTTATGGCATTGGCTTGTTGAAGATTAAGTATGTTGGAAAATTCAATAGCTGACAAAGTGGTATGCTGGGCAATTAAACCCAGACAAATAATCTCTCGTTGTCTTAACTGATATTCCTGATTTGCCCGACTGATAAGTTTAACAATCTCATTTCTCAGAATCCCTTTACGAACAGTTACCATAACCCGGTCATCATCCTCAAAAAGTTCTGGAAGTTGCTTTCCATTGCTTAAAAGTACTTCGTACATCCTGTCATACCCTAAACCTTCCCGTTCCATGAGTAAGAGATCATAAAAAACCTTCGCAAGGTGTTCGTTTCTTCGGATAGTTTTATGGAGGATGTTTTTTGGTGTTACCCCAATTGGTAGTAATCCGGGATTGTGGACTTCAAGCCTGTCAGGGAAAAGATTGATAAAAATGTCGCCCCGGGTTGTATACGGCCTATGTACCAAGGCATTGGCAATAAGCTCGCGAATAATTTCTTCTTCGTAATTTGGTATGAATTTTTGGAATAATCCGTCAGATACTTCTATTCCTTCTTTCCAGTCTGGTATCTCACTCCAGACCGCTTCTATCAACTCTTTGGGATTCAATGAGAAATCATCCCACACTATTTTATTAACTTTGTTGTCGTTTTCATCGTATTTTATGAACTGTATGACAGGAGCATATAAAAGCTTTGCACGGTCTGTCCTTCTTCCTATCCAGAGGACGCCAAGGTTCGTAAGATGTTCTCCCTCTGCCATCAGGTAATAATCCATCAGTTCATCAGATGATTTTTGCTTGACAAAATCTGAGACCCTTTTTGATTTCCTGATTTCCGAAACATATTTTTCCAGCTTCTCCTGATCCACAACATTCCTGCTGACATTTCTCAGAACCCGGGTTTCCCAAGTATATGCGGGCTTATCCGTAAACAGCCTATTCAAATCATCAGGGAGTATTGGTTTACAATCATCGGAAATTCTCATATAATATTTCCCGTCGGTAGTACTGGCCACTGTGGAGGAACTGGCTTGCACTGTCAACAGGACACACTCGCCGCCATTCTCCGCTACACTAATCTCAGCAATTGTCGAAACATTAATGGTAAGTTCTGCAATGCGCTTCCTGACTCTTGATGGAAGAACCGGATCGATAATTTGATCTGCAGGTGGCAATGTTTGATGATCCTCGATGCCAATGAATATTTTACCACCACGTGCATTGGCAAAACATACCGCATCTTTGGCTAACTCTTTCCAATCGGCCGTTTTACCGGTGATTATTCGAAGCGACTTTTTTTCGGTGTTTTGGTCTTCGTGCATTTCAACTAATATTCAGAAGTGCGTTTAAGTTTATGAATGGCAGCTGGGTCTTTTAATATTCAATCTTGTCAAATATAAACAATAATTGAAAGAATAAACCAACTAAGACATTGGATTTTTAAAGTATCGTGGTCAAAATAATCAATCCATTTTGGCAATCCTGACCAGCTTGCGAAACTGCTCATTTCTGGCGTTGGCTGAATATTCTGATTTCAAGAAGGAAGTTCATGATATCATTTTCAATCTTCCTGAGGATTTAGGAAAAGGAGCCTGCATCTTCGAACCCCTCAATGCATGGAGCGGATTTTTCGACAAAAACCGATCCGTATCGCCACAGATGTCAATCTATGACAGTCTCAACGCGAAGTACCTGCCTCCATTGCATAAAGAGATGTAACGCAAATTATTTATTGGTAATTTCGCGCCTCAAAACATTATATATGCGCAACGCCCTCTACTTTACATTGACTTTGGTAATCTCTGTTTGCATAAAGCCTACTGCTGCCCAGGATTCAGCCATCATCAGAAATCTGTATACGCGGTCCCTCACCAATCCGGTGGCGTACCGCAATCTGGAACCGCTCTGCAAACAGGTGGGCGGAAGGATTGGCGGCACGGTGAAGGCGGAGGAGGCGGTGCAATACATCAAGCGACTCATGGAGGGTATGAAGCTTGATTCGGTATACCTTCAGCCGGTGATGGTTAAACACTGGGAGAGAGGAGATACGGAGATCGCACAGATCATTTCGAAGAAAAGGGGGACAAAGGATCTGAACGTCAGTGCCCTGGGAACCTCCATCGGGACGGGAGATAAAGGGATAAACGCGGAGGTTATTGAGGTTCATGATTTTCTTGAATTGCAAAGCATTGGCAGGTCAAACATTGAGGGAAAAATTGTTTTTTTCAACCGGGCTGCCGATGCGTCGCGCATCAATCCGTTTGAATCGTATGGGGGAGCGGTTGACCAGCGTTCCCGGGGCCCTGTGCAGGCAGCGCGATATGGCGCCATTGCTGTCATCGTCCGCTCGCCGGTCCCCAACCGCAGCGATTTCCCGCACACCGGGGTAACACATTATGCCGATACAGTGAAGGCGATCCCCGCCATGTGTGTAAGCACCAATGACGCGGATCTTCTGGCTACGTGGCTGAAGGAAGATCCATCGCTGAAGCTGAACATGATCATGAACTGCCGCAACCTCCCTGAAACCATGAGCGCCAATGTGGTTGGCGAGATCAGGGGTAGCGACCATCCTGAGGAGGTGATTGTATTTGGCGGCCATCTTGACTGCTGGGATAACAGCGAAGGGGCTCATGACGACGGGGCAGGGGTTGTTCAGTCAATCGAAATCCTAAGGTTATACAATGAACTGGGGATCAAACCCAAACACACCATCCGGGCCGTTGCTTTTATGGATGAAGAGATCGCCCAGCGGGGTGGAAAAGCCTATGCCGAATTCGCCAGACAGCAAGGTGAAAAACAGATCGCCGCGATTGAAGCCGACCGTGGAAGCGACACACCCTGGGGCTTCTCTATGGATGCCAGTGATGAGGCCATGGCCAGGGTCAGAAGCTGGATGCCCCTGTTCAAGCCATACAACATCTGGTTTTTCGAAAAAGGGGGAAGCGGCGTCGATATCCGTGAGTTGAAATCACAGGGGGCCAGTTTGTTCGGACTGGTGACCGATCCCCAGCGCTATTTCGATTATCATCACTGCGCCAATGATACGTATGACAAAATCAATCCACGCGAACTTCAATTGGGCGCTGCAGCCATGGCAACGTTGGTCTATTTGATAGATGTCAAGGGACTGTAAAATGTCAGAATTATTTCCGTTCTCCGCAATTATTTTTGATCTCTCTTTTTCAAATCAGATGGCCGCTTGTTTTAGGTACTTGCTTACGATTTTGTAGAGGTCTTTTGCCATGAAAGGTTTCGGGAGGTAATCGTTCACGCCGGCCAGCTTGAATTTTTCGATCTCGTCCTGGATCATGTTTGCCGACAGGATGATGACCGGGACATTTTTATTGGCAGGGCGACCGGAACTCCTGATTTGCCGTGTAAGTTCAATTCCGTCCATCTCCGGCATATACACATCGCTGATCACAATATGATATTCCTTTAATTTAAACAATTGAAGCGCCTCTGCCCCATTTCGGGCCTTGTCAAGTACAACACCCCATTTTTTGAATATGGAATCGAGCAGGACCAGGTTAATTTCAGTGTCGTCGGCAGCCAGGATGTTTTTACCAACGAAAATATTGTTATCGAACACGATCTCCGCCGGTTCAGGTTCTTCAGGCTTGCCGGCAAAGGTTTGATAGGGGATGGAAAAAGAAAATGTGGAGCCTTCGCCTTTTATACTGGTCACCCATATTTTGCCCTCCTGCTGTTCCACGATCTTTTTACAGATGGGAAGCCCAAGACCGGTGCCAATGATCCACTTCTTTGACGATTGTTCGTGTACCTGCGAGAATTCATTGAATACATCCTTCAGGCTATCCTCGTCAATGCCGATTCCCTGATCGGCAACCTCGACCTGCAGTTTAGACTTTCCTTTTGACTTTTCTACCAAAATTGTTACGGTGACAGTCCCCTTGTCAGAATACTTAATCGCGTTATTCACCAGGTTAATGATGACCTGTTTCAGCCGCATTTCGTCACCGACAAAACAGAGGTTATCGGGTACCCTGGAAATAAGTTCAAGTTTCATTCCCTTTTTTTCAGCCATGGGTTGGAGGCTGTTCAGCACCTGAGCAATGACAGGCTGTACCGGGAATGAGAATTTGACAAACCGAAATTTCCCGGAGTCCAGTTTCGACATGTCAAGAATATCGTTCACCGTGGTCAGCAGAATATCCGATGATCCGCTCATGGCCTGAAGATATGTTTGCTGGACCGGGTCAAGGTTGGATTCCTTTAACTGCTCGGTGAATCCGACTATGGAGGTCAGGGGCGTCCTCAGTTCATGGCTCATGAAGGCCAGGAATTTGCTTTTTTCAGCAGCCTCATCCTCCGCTTTTGTCCGCCCGGCAATGATCCCCTTCTGGTACTTGATAATTTTCCTGATATTCAATGCGATAAGAAAAGTCAGCAGGAATGCCAGCGCAATGCTTCCCAACACACAAAGTTCAACAATCCGAGAATATTTTAAGATGTTTACAACGGCCAGGTTTTGCACTCTTTCGTCGCGGAGCAGATTATCGCGCTTAAGTTCCCTGAAAATGGCGGAGATGTTGCTCATTAAACTGGAGTTAAGTTCAATCAATGCTTTTTCCTTTTGTTTGATCTCTTCATTGAGTTGAAACTGCTCCTTTAACTTGTTTTCATAATAGGTGTTGGTTTGCCGTGCGACCTCCCTTCCAACGTCAACCATCGTAATCGGTTGGTCTGTACTTTTATTCGCTGTTTGTGCACCCGATTTGGAAATGATCTGTTTCTTTGTCTTGGTGGTTTGTGTTTCACCTTTAAAAAAGGTCTTCACCTTGCTGAAAAATCCCTTTTTCTTCTTTGTCTCTTCCGTGGTAAGGTTTATGGTATCGGTTGAGATGGGAATGAAGGTGAGGTCGGGATTGTATTGTTTGATCTCCGTGAGGCCGGGTTTGATACCCCCTTCGGCGATTGATTGAAGCGAATTTGCGTTGTTTAACAGGGAATCGGCCATCCTGCGCAGTTTACCGAAACTTGCCTGCATGGCTTCCTTCTCTTTATTGCCGGATTGCAGGGAATAGACCGAATTTTGATAACCAGGACCAGAAGAAAGACTGGCCTGAAGGGCCGTGGTAAGAGAGTCCATCCCCTTTAGCCGGTTCTTGTACTTGTCGAATAACACTTTACTGAATGACAGCGTATACATCCTGAAATCATTGTCAATGCTGTAGATCTGCTGGATGCACAGGTCGAGTATTTCAAGCGGTTTGTTTTTCTCATTCAGAACCTGAGTGGCCTCAACAATGTTCTTTTTTGATTTGTTTTGGATCAGGAATATGGCCGTGCCGAAAAGGAGCATCACCATCAGCAACAATGCGATTAATGCCCTCAGCACGTGTATGATTATCGGTGTTTTACCCATATTACAGGCCTTCAAACAGCATGCGACTCTGGTTTCATGGCAGGTTCAGTTTATTGTTTTACAAATTTCGTGATCGCGATTCCTTTGTCAGTCGTTGCTTTTATTATGTATACCCCGCTTGTTAATCTCCCCAGCTTCATGGTTGTCCTGATTCCGGCGTTATGGATTGCCCGGATGGTTTGCCCCTGGATGTTCAACATCTCCAGGTCCGCTTTTTGGCTGCATTCAATGGTAAGATCATCTTCGGCCGGATTGGGAAAAACAGAGAGGTGAAATGAATCGCGTAACTCATTCATCCCGAAAGGGGCGCTGGTGCTTCGTTTCGGTTTGCTTACGGAGATAAAGTCTGGTTCAACAGTGATGATCCGGTAAGAACGGTTGAATCCGGCGGCTGTCTGCACGTAGCGGGTACCATAGGGCCAGTTCTCCCCGATGGTGTCGCCCTGCCTGTTGGCCACCACATTCTGATGTTCATGGCCGTTCAGCACCAGGTCCACATGGTTTGAGTCGCAGATATTCAGAAAGCGGGTCCTATTGCTGATGATGGAGTTGTCGGCCGTATCGGAAATATGACCCGTGAAAGGCGTGCCGTCGGAGTTTGTTCCGATGGCATTGACCGCAGGATGATGGAAGACAATGATCTTTCTTTTGGCGCTGTTTAGGAGCAGGATGTCTCTCAGGTAGGTGATCTGATCGTCCTCCAGTCCGCTTCCCTCTATGTCGTCGGGGTTGGGCACAACGGAGGGACTGGCGTTGTGTCCTGAGCGCACCACCACCATCACGGCAATATCCGTAGTGATTGCATAATCGCGGTCGGGGGTGATGTATTTCGTATAATATTTCAGGGTGTCGTTTGATACCTGCGGTGTTGTAGGGGCGATCCAGTATTCGTGGTTGCCGGGGGTGAAATAGATGGGTATCGTTCGGGCCGAATCGATAAAATAGTCGCCAATGCCCGGGTTGGTGAGGGTGGGTGGAAACAGGTACCTGGTTATGGTAGGATACATGCCGTCGGGGGGCTC
>CAJAUM010000047.1 GCA_903945175.1 uncultured Bacteroidales bacterium
AAAAGTATATTTGTATAACCAGAAACAGGACGAAAATAATGATCAAAAAAAGGTCAAATGGGGGGTGGTCAATTTAAATCGGCCGAGGGGTGGTCAAAAATTACCGGCCAAGGGGGGTCACTTTGAGCGGCTTTTCCACGTAAGGGTGAAAAATTGAAAATTGCATTAAAAAAAATTAGGTCGTTATTAAATATATTAACTTTGAACATATTGATTTAAAGTGTATCTTTACTATTCATTTTGATTTTGAACATAAATTTACTTTTATGTGGAAAACATTTATTAGGTTTTCTCTTTCAGGTATACTTATCACCTGTAGAATTGTAGCGTTTACTCAATGTTCGGTAGATGCAGGGGCAGATGCATCCATTATTTGTGGGGATTCCGTACAACTTAATGCTGAATGCCAATGGGTAGGGTTAAATATTGGCGAACAACCAATATTAAATTCCGTTTATTTTACAGACGTAAATACAGGGTACGCCGTTGGGAATTATGGCATTATACTAAAAACCACAAATGGAGGAACAGATTGGATTAGTCAGAATTCAGGGACTTCAGATTGGTTACAATCCGTCTATTTTTCAGATTCAAATATTGGTTACGCTGTGGGAGGGAGCACTATACTAAAAACCACGAATGGAGGGACAGATTGGGCTAGTCAGAATTCAGGGACTTCAAATTGGTTACATTCTGTTTATTTTTCAGACGCTAATATTGGATATGCTGTTGGTTATCATGATAACGGAAATTTCAACCCTGGTTTAATACTAAAAACAACAAACGGAGGAACAGATTGGGTCAGCCAGAATTCAGGTAGTTCTTGGCCGTTAAAATCCGTTTATTTTACAGACGAAAATAAAGGGTACGCTGTTGGGGATCATGGCATTATACTGAAAACCACAAATGGAGGAACAGATTGGGTTAGCCAGAATTCAGGGCTTTCAAATTGGTTAAATTCCGTTTATTTTTCAGATGCTAATACTGGATTTGCTGTTGGTTGTTATGATAACGGATATTGGTTCCTTAGTTTAATACTAAAAACCACAAACGGTGGAACAGAATGGATAGCTGGAGTTTTTGGGAGTAATCAGTCTTTAAATTCAGTTTGTTTTACAGACGCAAATAATGGTTACGCTGTTGGTAGCAATGGTTTAATTCTAAAAACAACCAATGGAGGAGCAGACTGGAAAAGTCAGAATTCAGGAATTGATGATAATTTAAATTCAGTGTGTTTTTCAAATGCAACTACGGTTTATATTGCGGGTGGTCACCTTTCGAGCGGTGCTATTTATATGATTAATCCTCTTGACTTACTCTTTTCATGGTCTCCTGCAGAAGGGTTAAATGCCACAAATATTGCAGTCCCGTTGGCTAATCCAATAATTACAACTAATTACACGGTAACAATGACAACTGCAGGTGGATGTATTGCCACAGATAGTGTAAAAGTCAATGTATATCCCCTGACTGCAAACGCAGGCCTGGATAAAACAATATTTTGCGGAGGTACTGCACTTTTAGATAGTGTTGAAACAAACTACACTGGAAGCGGTGTGTTAAAATATCATTGGTCACCTTCAACAGGATTAAACAACGATTCTATTCCAAATCCAACATCAACAATTACTGGTGATATCACTTATACGGTAATCGTTACTACCCCTAATGGTTGTGTTGCAACAGATTCAGTTACCGTATTTCTGGCACCACCAATGAATCCCCCAAATATTTGTTTCGTTGGGGTGGATGGTTCAAATAAAAACATAGTTGTATGGGAAAAACCTGCTTCAACGGCGGTAGACACCTTCAGCATTTTCAGAGAATCCAATGTGACTGGAGTTTATCAGAAAATAGGTTCCGTCAGCTACAGTAGTCTCTGCGTTTTTACTGATACTTCTTCAAACCCTGCGATACAATCGAATAAATACAAAATTTCCATTATGGATAATTGCGGACTTGAATCTCCCCCAAGTTCCCCACATAAAACGATGCATTTGACCATAAACCAAGGTCAAAACAATGCATGGAATCTAATTTGGGAGCCATATGAAGGATTCACTGTTTCAACCTATTATATTTATCGGGGAACGACACCAGCAAACATGCTGTTAATTGGAACAACTTCCGGCAGTAGTAACCAATACAGTGATTTCACAGCTCCAACAGGATTTATCTATTATCAAGTTGAAGTGATGAGCTCAATCCCGTGTAATCCATCAAAGAGTGGGTATACTTCGGCAAGATCAAATATTGCAACCAACAATCCTTCCTATGGCATTGACAATAAATCCAAAGATGAAGTCAGATTTATAATCACACCAAACCCCGCTAATGATTATTTTATTTTAGATTTCCCAGAATATTCTTCAGTTAACAAACCCAGTTTGGAATTATGGGGAATTGACGGTCAATTAATTAAACGCTTTCCCATTAGTAACTTTATTACCAAAATCGACATTGCTGATTTGCCATCTGGGGTTTACTTTATCAGATTAATCAAGAGTAAAGGAGTGGGAGTAAGAAGAATAATTAAAGAATAGAATATAGTATGATCAGTTTCTCCTGAGGATTGGTATTCACAACGTTTTTTCATGTTTTTTTTGTGTTGAAGGTGAAAAAAGTTGTTTATTGGTTTACATCAATGATGTTTTTTTGAAGGTCTTCTTTCCTCTTATCAATCCTGTCCATTAAGAGTTTGAGTTTCTGTCTTTTCAACTCCTTTTTCTTCCTTTTCATTTGTTCCTGTTGATTATCAATCTCTTTTGATTTCCTTACATACTCCTGATAATTATCCATATTTCATTTTTTTGTTTTTGGTAATAAGATGGTCCTTACTACTTTTCTATTCTTTTTATCCTTTTCTAAATACATGTGGATTCTTCAATATATCTTCGTACTTGTAAAGGATAGTGTTCTTATACTTGATATAATTTATGTTATGGGTTTTCAGAAACCTATACAAAAATGATCTGTTTCGTTCCGATAATTCCATAAGTGAATGAAAGTCAACGTATGGTTGTTTTTCAAAGACATAATATATAATCATGGCGTTTTTTTCATGTTATATATTAATCAAACGAAATGAAATATTTCCATTCTCGGTTTTGATTGCAGAGGTTGATCATTACACTGTAAATGTCAACTACTACCTATTCTAATAGGATTCAACCTGGACAACCGGAATCATCCACAGACGGTCTGAAAGAGTTTATAATCAACTTCCTATCAATTGACAGGAAATAAATTTTTTTGAAAAAGGTGCACTATGCTCGCAAATATCCTCTTTTTCTCTACTTTTAAACCATAGTGCACCTTTCTCTTATTTCTTTCCAGTACTTCTTTATTGTCCTGATAGATCTGTCTGAATGATCCGTCAGTTTTTGCTGGGTCACTTTTTTCTCTGTTTGCTGAAGTGCTAAATAAACCGTTACCAAATGCTCGATAGTCTTCTGCCTTTTTATTTTGCCGGTTTCTTTGCCAGCAAGCACTTGCTTTTCTTTTCCCGATAGGACTGACTCCGGATTAAACCAGATCTTTTTCATTCGGGTTCTGATGTTCAACTTTCGATCAACGTGTTTATTATAGCACCATTTAGTCATTGAGACTATTTCCTCCACTGGCAATTTAGGGTCGCAATGATTTGAATTAGCACTTTGTACCTCCGCAATAAGTCTCTCAAATGAAATTGTCGGATTATTGAAAATCAGAGTCAAAATGAACGAGCTCATCCATTTGTGCCGATGTCCCTCGGAAATTGTTTTAGGCAAATAAGCTATTCTATATTCCTTACCCTCCTCTATTACGATGTAGTCCATTCCGTGATAGTCATCCAGTGCTGTTACGTATCGGATTTCTTCGTCTACAGTGGAGGTGGAGTAGTATTCATTAGAATAAGTATTCGTGCTACAGATGGAGGTATCGGACTTGAGAATAGGAGCAGGTATATTGAGTGGCACCGAATCAGGGTTGATATAAATTTCAGGATCAAATGAAATGATGCACTGCCTAGCAATGTCCTTTGCTTGTGGATCGATCTCAATGTTTAACTTTGAGAACTGGTCATTTAAGTAAGTCCAAGATTGCTGAAAAGTTTTTTCAGTAAGACCAGAGATTGAAACAAGGACTCCTAGGCCTGTTCCGCTAAACGACCTCCACACTGAATAAACAAATGGCAGATGGTACAAACTCTCCTTGTCTGAATAATTATCAATATCTATGTAGATAAACCCTGATAATGAGACTAGGTTACTTGTAGATCGTTTTTCATAGAAACATCCATTAGGAGAGAAGGTCGGTACAATTGATTTGATTTTTTCAAACTCTTTGTGTCCTTTGCCGTAGGATCTAGCCTCAGTGATTTGGTGCTGATATCGGCCAGTTTTTATATCGTGGAGGACATCCGGTATTTCTGTTATTGATTGGACGTAAGGCGACCTAATGTTTGTAAAAATGTTGGTTAGCATAGTGTGTCTTCTCATTTTATGAAGAAGGGGTCGATTCCGAACCCCTGCTAACCAACTTCACACTATCAACCCCTTCTAAAATTCTCGACTATTAGGTATAGTTTCAGGCCTGAACCAGACCGGTGCCATTTCCTGAACTAAATTGATGCCACCAAAAATGGGTTTTTACGTAGACGTAAAAAAGAGCGTCTATGGGTATCTTGGTATGCCGGCATTGCA
>CAJAUM010000048.1 GCA_903945175.1 uncultured Bacteroidales bacterium
ACCAAAAAGAATAATTTCTGATCCGGGAAGTACTTCAAAGACAGAAGTCCTGATCTGGCTTAGTATTTTATCTTTTGATTCCAAGGCAAGGGAAATTATTCATTCAAAATTACAACTTTATTTTCTTTTTGACAAATCGGACGTCATCATCTCTTTTCTTCCAGTCGACCATTAATATGCAATTTACGAAATTAATTTTTGCCCTGTTGATCTGCTAAGATTTTGTTCGTCAAGGTTAACATTGAGACCTCCCATCGATCATCTTTGTCATCATCCTGACCGGGAAATCTTTTTTTAAACCTGTGCTTCACGCCTGTCCAGGATGTGTCTCCTTCAATGCATACTGCCCCAAGCAATTCATATTCTACCCCTTTCATAAAAAAGAACCGGTTGCCTTTCTCAAATCCGTAGCATCGTTTTCGGTTGATGTATGTTACTTCAAGGCCCATGGTGATTTTAATGGATGTTAAGGGTTACTTGTAAGGTTACAATTCCTGCCATAGATCATTATTTTCAGGTCCCATTCGGATATTTGGACATATACCAGCCATAGAATTCATCGAAGGTGTGGATCAGCAGATAGATTCCACCGGCCTTTTCGACCTGCTGTTGATATATTGCCTGTTCGGGCCGGATACGATCGCGGCCGGCTTTAATCTCGATTTTAACAGACTGCCCGGCGATGGTGGCTGAAATGTCCGCCGAACCTTTCTGCATACTCGACTTTATCCAGCGAACAGAACCTATCTGCCTTTGTTGACCCAGCACATCGGTATAGGTTTTACGCATATCCACCCTACGGCCAGTGACGGATATTCTTTCGGCCTGGCCGCCGGATAGTTGGATGAATTTTATCACTGCCTTGGTTAGTTCGTTCGCTTTGGTGGCCTTGATGGGCTTGTTTGGCAATAGCCGTTCGGGTATTTCGGGATACCTGCGTACCATATCGGCATGGATCATGGCGTTGAGGGTGGCCAGTGGTTTCATAATACAAGATTTTCATAATTGAATATTCCTTGCGGTAAATCGTAACCTCTTATCTTATAAAGAAAAGTAACCCATTGTCTTTCAGTCATAAGCATTCGCCCATCTGGCATCCATTGTTTTGCCTCATTATTTAATGGCACTATATTCCACTGCGTGAAATCAGATTTATAGCGACACGCGAACACCGGAATACTAGCCCGTGTGCCAAGATCAATCATTGCCTGGTATGTTGGATGTGTTGCATTTTGTGGTGCGGCATGCTCATGCTTATATTCAACAATGGCAACAGCTTTTCCCCGGTCATATTCCAAAAACAGGAAATCCAAATCTACGGCTGGTAAATCCCATCCCCATTTCCTATGTCGTTGTGATAATTCCAAATCACGCCAACAGGTTCTTTCCTGTCTTACTTGTGGAACACCGCTTTGCATCTTTCAAGACTTTTAGTTACGCAGTCCAAATCGATATCACACCCTACAAACCGCCGGCCCTGGCTTAAGGCAGCAACACCAGTAGTGCCTGCACCCACAAACGGATCACATATCAGGTCGTTCGGACTGGTTAATCTGTTTACCAAATCGATCATTCCGCTTTCAGATTGGCCCCATGGGTGAAAATCCTTATCGTTGCTGTTTGATTTCGTTACATCGCCAATCCACTCTATTGCATCGCCAAATAGGAGCACCGGTTTCCAGAATGTGTTCACTTTTGATACCCATTGCTGAACGGCCTGACCGCCGGGTGTTAGATAGGCCATAGTCCACCTGTATTTCAAATGGCGTGTCATCAGGGTTAATATTTCAGGCAGGTAGCTTTGACCGCACATCACCGCAACGATGGATACCTCTTTTGACAATTCAGCCAAACTATCATACAGGTATATAAATTTTTTAGGGTACGGCGGGTCTGTAATGATGGCGTTTGGCTTTACCGTGGCCATGAGTTCGTTGTATCCACAATGCCTGATGCTGCATACCGATTCAAACTCGGTAATGCTTTTTAGCTCGGCAGCGCGATCTTTTATGGCAATTTCTCTTTCAATGCGCGTTACCTCTTTTTTAGCCTGTGATATTGTTTTTTCGCCGCGTTTTACCTGTTCAAATATTTCAGGTTTATCATTTCGCAGCCTGGATGCTTCATTGATGTAGGTGCGGTTGGTGTTGAAGGTTGCGGCAATCTTTTGGTCGGTACGATGCTCGTTACGTTGCATTTCCCCGATTGTTTTCGGGCCTTCTGATTGAGAAAGAACGGGAGCGCTTAGAACGTCTGTAACAGATTCGTCAATTAATTGACTGATCTGTTTTTCCTTACTTGCATTTTTATTACTGACCATTGATTCTCTTATCTTCTCCCTACGTTCAATGTCAATTTCAATGCGAATCCCATTAATTATTTCTTCCGCCTCAACGGCAATTACCGCCCATTGAGAACTATTCAGGTTCCGCCTCTTGTTCGTTCGCATGACGAAGTTTAACGCTTGTGCATCAGTTCCGGTAAACTCCCGATATGCCGGTTGGATGTTTAACTCACCGCACGCCCGGTAACGGTTCCAGCCGTCCAGTATCTCTCCATGATAGGTGTATATCGGATTTTTTGGGTCATAGCCATTTGAAGACAGATCATCCTTCAACCGATTGTAGTCGTCCGGCTGCATGAGTGGGAAAATATTGAATTTGTGTTTGAGCATACCTTTGGGTTTTTAAAACGGTAAAACTTCATCATCATAACTCATCACCTGTTGAACAGGCTCATTCCATGACCTGTTTAGATAGCTGTCATAGTCGGCTGTTTCTCCCTTGTGGTGTATTCGTCCGTTTACCGTGTTGTAGAAAAAATCAACAGACCCACCCGGTCCCCAGTGTTTGAATTTTACTTTCTGAACGACTACAGATACCACACCTTCAGCCCAGTTCCGATAAATAGTAAGTCCATAATCAGCCTTGTTATAGAAATTGGCCGATCCTGAAATATCATACAGTGTAGGGATTTCAAACAATGAGGGAGTATCCTTCCTGTTTGTCATTTTACGGGGATGGGCCACCAGAAAAACCAATACCCCGTTGATTCGTGCGAAATTTGCCAGTTTATCGAGGAACTTACTGATATACTGGGTTTCGGATTCTGACCTGTCGAACAAATGATCTAACTTGTTAAACGGGTCTATGACCAACACCTTAATCCCGCGTTTGCGAACGAGGTACCTGGCTTTTTCAAGTATCGAATCAATTGTAACATCTTCTTCGGGAGAGATGAAATAGAAATTATCGTTCATGTATTCAAACACACGGTTAAATTCTTCGACCACCATATACCGCTCATCGAACGACTTCCCTGAAATCTTGGATGCAATTTTTCCGTAGTGATATGAAAGCGGATGATTTTCAGGACTGAAGTAGGCTGCTTTCCAACCATGGATCGCATTCAGCCGTGTGATAATGAAGTCGACGATTTCACTCTTTCCATGTCCAGGTATTCCTGTAACGACAGCTAATCTTCCAACCACCCACGAGACTGCGGCATCTAACTGTGACATGCAAATATCTGCGCCCGGACGGAACCCGTTGAGATAGAGATCATGCAGGCTTTCGTAAAGGTCATAACAGGTAAACACGCCTTCAACCTTTACGTCGACCGCTGACTTTAAAAGATTGCCCAGGTCGAACGATCCATGACGCTGCAAATATTCGTTCGCATCCTTGCAATCATCGTAGCCAACCACGGCACATCGTTCGGCGCCTAAGCGGCGTATCAGTTCTTCACGCAATCCGATTCCGGCCGGATCGTTATCCACCCCGATATAGAATTTTTCGATGTGCTGAAGTTCTGCGTAACAGTTGTCGATGTATTCCATGGACTTCGATCCGGCGCCATTGGGAACACTGATCGTATTTCTTACTCCCGCCTGGATGAAAGAGAGGCAATCAACTTCGCCTTCAACAATCACACATTCCTTGCAGCTGCTGATGCTGTCGATGTTGTAGAAGATTAATTCCGCACCCTTTTCCAGCTTGAAATTCTTGGCCCCGTCGCGATACTTCACGTTGACCAGTTGTCCCTGGCGATAATAAGGGAAGCATATCACGTTGGCATTCCCGGCCACCTGTGGCATCCATTCCACGGCGCTGCTGATATTCATGGCATTCAAGACATCATCCAACACCAGGCGTGAACGCATCCAGGTGGCTGCTGGATTCGTTAGCGCAGTGCGATTCTTCCACTCTGGGATGGAATATTCCTTTTTCTGTACCTGTTCGACGAAGGTGTAGAACGACACGCCGCAATGCATGCAGTGCCCGATTCCTTTCTGCAGGTTGAATGAGAAGGGCTTCGCACTTTTCTTATTCCGGCTGGAGGAACACTCAGGACAGCTCTGCCGGTTCTCGCCCGAGCGGCTGATTTCTAATTCGTAAATTTTTCCGGTCGTTGATTTGATCTTCATCTTGGAAATACGATTGAGGATGAACCACTCGGTTTCTTATTCTCATCCTTGAACCAAACCGACTGCATTTTCTGTTTCCAATTCCGGACTTGTTTCCCGTTGCTGTCTTTCCAACCTGCAACCGAATAATAGTTGAATGCTTTTACCGCTGATTGTTCTGAATATCCATTTTCGATGAAATAGGATTTAACCTGATCCAAATTTGGGTACTCATTCTCTCCTTTCCTTTCCCCCACACCCCCTTTTCTTTTCTTTATAA
>CAJAUM010000049.1 GCA_903945175.1 uncultured Bacteroidales bacterium
ACAATAGTAAAATCAGCTATCTTACAAACGATCAATCAACCGAAAACGGTTGATATCGTTTAGATTTAGAAAAAAAACAGAAAAACAACCCTGAAATTGTTAACAACCCTTGAATTTACGAAACAGGGGGTAAATAAGTACGGTTTTTGTAACTAAATTCCTCCTCAAATTTACGAAAAGGAATGAATCCTCTTTCTTATCTAACGTTGAAATAGTATAATTTTGTTTAAGTTTGCTTAAAAATTAGGAGATATGATCAAATCCATGACCGGATATGGAAAGACCGTCGTCGACATTACCGGGCGGAGACTGACCGTTGAGATCAAGACGCTGAACAGCAAACAACTCGATTTAAATCTTAAGATCCCTGGTTATTTTCGCGAAAAAGAGTGGGAGGTGCGGACGCTTCTTACCCAGCGGCTGGAGCGGGGGAAAATTGATTTTTACATCGGGACAGAGGTGACGGGTGAGATGCTGAGTTACTCGATAAACCATGAACTTGCAAAAAAGTATGCTGAGGAGCTGAAGGCGCTATCCGGCGAACTTCATCTGAAGGACGCCTCCGACATGCTGTCGCTCGTGGTTAAAATGCCGGATGTTATGCAAACCAGCCGCGACGAGATGGGTGAAGATGACTGGAGCGTTATCAGGGGCGCCATTGCAGAGGCCATCAGTCAGACCGATGAATTTCGCATCCATGAGGGGAAGGTCCTTGAAGATGACATGCTGATGCGCGTACATTCCATTTTGCAATTGCTTGATGCCATTCTGCCTTATGAAACCAATCGCATCAATGAGCTGCGTGAACGGTTGATCAAAGATTTTGCAAAGTTTGCCGGAGATTTCAACGGATCGGCTCCCGATCAAAACAGGTTTGAGCAGGAGATCATCTATTATCTTGAAAAACTTGATATTACCGAGGAGAAGGTTCGCCTTTTGAAACACTGCCAGTATTTCCTTGAAACGCTTCAGGATACCGGGACACAAGGTAAAAAACTGGGATTTGTCACCCAGGAGATGGGCCGTGAGATCAACACCATCGGATCAAAGGCCAGTGATGCGGAAATTCAGAAAATCGTTGTACAGATGAAGGATGAGCTGGAGAAGATCAAAGAGCAGTTGGGGAATATTCTTTAGGTAACAGGGTTATGCAGGGGAAAGCAGTTATCGTTTCGGCGCCGTCGGGGGCAGGTAAAACAACCATTGTAAAGCATCTGCTTCAGGTAATTCCCTGGCTTGAGTTTTCTATTTCAGCCTGCAGTCGGACAAAACGCGAAAGCGAAACGAACGAAAAAGATTACTATTTCATCTCCGCCGATGATTTCAGGGAAAAAATCGCCATGGATGAATTTGTTGAATGGCAGGAGGTCTATCCAGGCAGTTATTATGGCACGCTGAAGTCAGAGATGGATCGCATCTGGTCAATGGACAAAACTCCTATTTTTGATGTAGATGTTATCGGGGCTGTAAATTTGAAAAAATATTTCGGGGAGCAGAGTTTGGGCATCTTTATCCACCCGCCATCCCTTGAAGAACTGGAGAACCGATTAAAAAAGCGTGGCTCCGAATCAGAGGAAACATTGCGTAAAAGGTTGGATAAGGCGGCCTTTGAGCTCACCTTTGCAACGCAGTTCGATAAAATCATCATCAACGACAACCTGGAGGTAAAGTGTGCTGAAATCGTAGAATTAGTAAACGATTTTCTGAAGTAATTTAGCGTAAATCGTCATCTGTCATTCGTCATTCGTCATCTGTCATCTGTCATTCGTCATCTGTCATTCGTCATTCGTCATTCTCTTATGTCTTCTCCTCCCAAAACCGGCCTCTTTTTCGGTTCTTTCAACCCCATCCATAACGGGCATCTGATGATTGCCTCCTACATGGCTGAATATACCGACCTTGGCCAGGTGTGGTTTGTGGTTTCACCGCACAATCCATTGAAGGAAAAATCGACGCTGCTTCCTGATCATCACCGGCTAGCCATGGTAAATCTGGCCATTGAGGAGGATTCCCGGTTCAGATCATCCAACATCGAGTTCAAGCTGCCCCAGCCCTCCTATACCATTGACACGCTGACCTATCTCAGTGAGAAATTCCCGGAAAAAGAGTTTGTAATGATCGCCGGCTCTGATATTTTTCCAACATTTCACAAATGGAAGAACTTCGAAGCGTTGCTGAAACAGTGCCGGTTTTATATCTATCCAAGGCCCGACAGCGGAAAAAGCAGATTCGACGCCCACCCGTCACTCACCTATGTCGATGCTCCGCTGATCACCCTCTCCTCTTCCTTTATCCGCCAGGGGATCAAAAAGGGTCGTGACATGCGTCATTTCATGCCTGAAAAGGTTTGGAAGTATATCCGGGAGATGCACTTCTATACGTGACGCGTGACGCGTGACGCGTGACGGAAAATTTATAAATTATGATTTTTTTCCTGTTACCCTGTTACCCTGTCACCCTGTCACCTTGTTACCCTGTCACCTTGTTACCCTGTTACCCTGTCACCTTGTTACCCTGTCACCTTGTTACAAGACGTTTTTTGCAAACCCTGCAAGCGCTTCAAAGGTTTTTTCCGGCGCTTCGATGTATCCCATATGCCCGCAATCGCGCAGAATGAGGGTTTCGCTTACGGCAGCCATTGAAATCATCTCCCAGATTCGTGTTATCGGAGCCTTCGAATCCTTCAAACCAATGATAAACAAAATGGGGAGCTTCGTGGTTTTAAGCAACTCCGTTTGATCCTTACGGCTTTTCATGCCTTCAAGGGCCGCCATAACGCCCTCTTTTGGCATCTTCGAAGCCCGCTGAATAAGCTGCTGAATCTGCTTTGAGAATGTTTTATGCACCTCCACAGGAAAAAGGCTGGGTATAAATTGTGCCACATAGCTGAATTTATCCTGGTTGACAATTCCGATGGTTCGGTTCCGGTTCTCCTGCTCAGCCAATGTATCGGCAAAGCAATGGGAATGAAAGAGGGAAAATCCACGGAGCAGCTTCGGATACTTTTCAGCAAAGGCAAGGGTAACATATCCTCCCATGGAATGGCCTACCATCAGACATTTGCCAACTTTGAGTTTCTTCAGCAGCATGAAAACCACATCTGCCATGAGTTCCATGCTGTGAATGTTACCGATGCAATCGCTTTTTCCATGGCCAGGCAGATCGATGGTGATGACCCGGTACTTTTTCATCAGCTTCAAGGAAAATCCGGTCCAGATTTTTGAAGATTCTGTGAAGCCATGCAGCAACACGATGGCCTTTCCCTTTCCTTCATCAGTGAAATTGATATTCTTTTTCTGAAATTCAAAAAACGACATAAGAGGTGGTATTTACAATTTATCTTTTTCAGCAATTTTAAATTTTGTAACTAATCAGTCCTATTTATAATGAGCGATTACATTGAGGGCTTGCAGCACATCTTGTTTGTTTTTGATGGCTGTTTCGATAATGGATCTCAGGATGGCAAAGTTTTCGGCAGCTAACATAGTCTTGAACTGACCGGAGACTTTTTGTTTCACTTTGACATTTCGGATTGCCTTTTCTGAGTCATTATTATGGG
>CAJAUM010000050.1 GCA_903945175.1 uncultured Bacteroidales bacterium
AACGAATTAACAAGTTGCTAACAAAAGAAAAAGAACCAAAAAGAAAAAAAACACATGTGCTTACGCACATGTACTGGTTAAAACAACAATAATATCCTTAAGTTCTTTTTAATACTGTCCAGCAGACAGGGACCATTTCTATATATCTTTTATTGAATGGCGAGAAGAAACCTGATACTAATGGCTGGTCTGAGCAAGAAATGATAGATGTAAATAGCAGACTTATAGTAGTATCTGCATTTAATAATACAGAAATAGATTTAGTAACCGGTTGGTTACAGAAATGTGAAATGTTAACCAATAGCGTTGATGCTTTATTTATTATCCGACAGTATAAAAAATTAATTCAACAATTAGGAGGAAAAGCCATGAATAAACCGATTATGGAGAAATTTTATTCTAAAATGATCGAAGATGAAAATTTTTCAACTGCACTATCGTTGAAGAATATGTTCGATGAACTTGTTAATTATAGGTTGATAAGAATAATTGATACGTTTAAAAATAATCCTGTACCATTCGAAAAAATTTTGCCATATGGTGGGGACACTGTTGTTTTAGGACCTTTAAAGCAAGATAATGCTGAGTTTAACATAGATATTGTTGTTACAATGGAAGAATATTCTTTTCAGTTTTTTGATCGGGTTTTTGAAAATTCCGAAAAAAGAACTTTAAATAATGAAAACCCTGCATTAACAATTCTTCAAAAAATGAATAGTTCTCAGGAATTTATAGTTGGACCTAGGATGATAAAAACTTTTAAATTTCCGAAACAAGAATTGGAGTTTTATTCCTTTATTAAAGATTTTAAGGATAATCTTACTTTATTTATCAAACACGAATAACTATTCATTATTTTATCTGCCTCACACCTCGGTTAGAAAAAACTGAGACTTTACCATGTTGCGCCGATTTTGTTTTGTCACCGTAACCTGTTATAAACCAATGCTCTGTGATTGGAAGGTTACTCACTCCATGAGTGGTCAATGTTTATGGCTTTTCCACTAAGATCACACAAAATAGAATTTACTAAAACAACCAACCCAATCTTACATGTCCGTAAAACCCATTGAGTTACAAACCTCCTGCTGACACAGTAAGCTGATCTTTGATGACCAATTGGGCCAAGGCTTCGATGGCAGAAAATTTGGTGAAGGAATTGAGAGAGAAAGGCCTGCCTAAGAACTGGCAATGGAGGCAAGCTGTTTAACCGTTATCGATGCCCGGCTAAGAAAACCGTATTTTCACTTTCGCAGGGCGTACCGTAACCTGATCTCTTTCTCACGGCTTTTATCGGCTATAAAAACTACCGTTTTCCCATCGTCAAGGAGTATGGGGAATTTATCTACCACAGAACCGGATGACAGTTTTGACTTAGGAACATTATCCTGATGGTTTGACATATCCATCCGGTTATCCACCGCATCACCTTTCGTTATATGTCGTATGTTCTTCATGATACCAATGCCTTGATTGCAACGATAAAAGTAATGGGCATTCATGGTCATGGGATGCAAGCGTGGTATGATTTATGAACAAAAACCGGTGATAAATATTTTTCTGGGTGAAATTGAAAAAAATGATATTCAAACAAGTGAAAAATTGTAAGGTGGAGAAGCCTGTAGAGTAAATCATCCCAGGCCTGACGTAATGGACCAGCTTAGATGTTTTATTATCAGATATTTAGCGTGGCAGGTTAAAATCGGCGCAAGGTGGTCAGATGCACCGGCTTGTCCACCATGCTACTGAATCACCAATTTCTTTTTCAAACTTCTGTCATCATTCGTTATGATTAATCCATACATTCCTTTTGACAGAGTACTGACATCGATCTCCACCACCGGATGTGAAGCAGGAATGTCATACTCCTGGAATAATACTCTTTTGCCCGAAATATCAGTAAGGATGATTGCGGAAATTCCGGTCATTGTTTTAGGCAAGGTGACAATAACCTTATTTGTTGCAGGATTTGGATAGATGTTGAAGGTAATATCTAAAGGGGATTTGTTGACCCCCACAGTGAATGGAGCTTCAAATAATGCACCATACATAGGAAAGGTGCCCAGTGAATCAACGAAATCTACTTTCTTAGCAAACACATTTGAAACTGGATCAAATTCAAAGAGTACACCATGATTTTGGGTGCCGCCATCACTGGTAAATCCGTACATTTTATTATTGGAGGCTGTCATCAGATCCCCCAGTGGCCTTGCACCCAGATTAGCGCCATCGAAATCCATAAGATTTACAACCAGGTTCGAGTTGGGGTTGAATCGAAAAAGGACCCCTTTGTCGTTCAATCCTCCAAGCTCAGTCATGCCGTATAAATTTCCGTCAAAACCGATGTTTAAATTGGAGGTTGGCGCTCTGCCATGATTGGGTCCATCGAAAGTATAGAGCACAGAGAATCCTTCGGTGGTTATGTCATAATCAAAGATAACCCCGCACCAGGTTGCCCCTCCCTGATTGGTTGTGCCATACAGTTTGCCGCTGGCAAGCTGAACGAGGCTTCCATACGGATATGCCCCATTGGTGCCATTGAATGTGATTTTTCTGATCAGGGTTTCCTGGATAAGGTCGTATTCAACCAGCGTTCCCTTATCGGTATTGGTAGGACCTCCAATGAGTAATTGATATAATTTACCGTTGTTGGCCTGAAATAATTTACCGTATGGACAACCTCCGGTTATGGAATAATAAAAATCCTTTTTCTTCTTGAATATCCCACTCACAGGATCAAACTCGAATATTATACCAGAATCGTCGAGTCCCCCTTCTGATGTGGTTCCATAAAGCTTGCCGTTGGAAGCCTGAATAAGACTGGCGACAGGATAGGATCCTGAATTGGCCCCGTCCATATCTTTAAGTTTGGTGTAAACATTGTTGACCGGATCAAAACGGTATAGAACCCCCATGTTGTTTTGCCCCCCATCGTATGTTGTGCCATAAAAATTACCATCGTTAGCCCTTATTGGCGGACTCCATGGCATGGAGCCACTTGCAAGATCGAACTCATACATGACAACAGGATTGCTGCCATCTGCGTCACATCGAAACAGGGTGCCACCACCAAGGCTTGGCCCGCTTACTCCACATACTCCCCAAATCTTTGTTTGTGCAAACAAACTTATGGTGCACAAAAGGATGAAAGACAACAGTAAAGATTTTTTCATGATTCTCGTTTTAATTCTTTGTTTAAAATAATAGATAACTTTCATGAATGATTTTGTTCAATTTCTATGAATTATCGGATATTTTTATCGTATGCAAATTACGATATTTTCAATAATTATTAAAAAATGTTTATTTACATAACAAATGATTTACAAAAAATTATATTTCAGTTAAATAAAGAATAATAAAAACGAATTATTATGATAATATAATGGTGGCATGACATTTGTAACTTTGAAACAGCATCAAAGGAATATATTTTCCGATTGCGGATAATGCGGTTATTGAAACAACCACCCAACCCTCACGTTGCCGTAAATCCCATCGAGGTACAAACCCACTGCTGACACAGTAAGCTGATCTTTGATAACCAGCTGAACCCCGGCTTCGATGGCAGAAATTTGATGTTACAGATATTGAGGATGCCGTCATTGTATTGAATGTTGATAATGGAATTCTGGGTTCTTCAATTGAACAGTTTTTTCAAAAGAAGCAGTGACAACACCTACTTTTTAATAAAATGAGCGCAGCCAGCTTCAGTTCCCGAACCCAGTCTGATCAGGAAATTTCCCGGAGCGAGCCGGCTGATGTCAAGTTCATAGTTTGATCTTGTAATGGTGTTGTTGACTGAAATAGGTTGACTTTTTTCAATAACTATTAAACTCTTTTGTTGTTTGTTGACTTTTTTCTTTTTTGCTACTTTTTTCTTTTTTGTCAATAACTTCGATATTTGTTAATAAGTCGTTTGACCACTTGAATATCTGTAATTTAGGTCTCTCGTTTTGATTCAACTTTTCAACCATTGTTTCAAATGCCGATGGTGTCATCATTTTTAAACAACTGTGCGGTTTTTCATCGTTATACAAGTTCCTGATTTTGCGGATCTGGTTACCGAGATTTTTCTCTTTTAAATCCGACTCAAACAGGTATTGATGTTTTATGGTCCCCTGAACTCGTTCAACATAAGCATTTTCCTGAGGCAATTTACACATGCTGATTTGCATATGGGAGTCTAATAACAATCGGGTAACCTGGTCGCTGATATATTGGCTGCCACGATCAGAATGAAAGATGCATCCCGATAAATCCATGCCTTTTCTGGCTATCAATGCTTTCTTTAGCGCTAACTCCACCTGTAATGCTCTTAAATCCTGAGACAAGTGCAATGCAAGCAGTTTTCTTGAATAAACATCTTCGATACTCACCCCGTAATAGTCGACATTTTCTACCTTGATATAAAAAATGTCTGATTGCCAAACCTGGTCGATTCCAGTGATCTCCCTTCCCTCTATCAGGTTCGGATATACTGTTACACGCTGAGACCAGGTGGTCTTTTGCCTATTGGGTTTTCTTTTGAGTTTAAAACCGTTTGCAAACCCAATCTTTTCAAAAATATCCCGTCCAACCAATACCGGTTCCTTCGTGGTATAATACATACTGCGGCATCCCATGCGTTTGTGACGACTTCGGATATCGCTCATAATGTTCAACACTTGATCCGATATCTCTCCCATCTGTTCCTGTCGCTCTTTATACTTCCACATGGCCTGCTTAGTTATTCCCGCAATTGAATGGAGTTCTTTCATCTTATAAAAGTGCGTCATTCTTTTGTGAACTCTATACCATTCGAGAGCTGGCTTAAGAAATTTTTTTTTAAATCAACATGCTGCTCCCTGCCTGCCAACTCTAACACCTTGTTCAGCAAATCTATTTCCATTTGCTTTCGGCCAAGTGCTGCCTCCAACTCTGTAATGCGCTTCTGTAGCTCATTAGTACGATATGCCTCACTCTTGTTTTCCACCACAAGAACACGATCTTTATGCAAAGATACGCTATACTTGTACATCCAGTTATAGATCGATGTATAGCTAACCGAAAGTTCCCTTGTAGCTTGGGTAACTGTACATTTACCCTTCTCAATATCCCTAACTACCTGTTTTTTAACATCTTCACTGAATATTCGATTCTGTCGCTTAATCTTTTTTGCTGTTTTCATAGGTTGACTTTTTAACCAAATTTTGGTCAACCTATTTCAGTCATTGACAGTTTCAGGATGTTGTTGACCGTCGACCGTCGTCTGTCGTCAGTCGTCAGTCGCCCGTCCTCCGTCGTCCGTCGCCCGTCGTCAGTTACCTTTTACATAGATGTGTAACGCTACTAATCCCCCCGTGATTCCAATCGAAACCAGCAACTGCTGTGTTAAAGACAATTGCCCCGCCAGGACGATGATAACGAGGTTGATGAGCAGTTGGGCGAGGGTGTAAGCGGTTGAAACTTTTACATGGGAAATTCCTGATTCGTTGGTGAGGATCTGGTAAAGGTGCTGGCGGTGGGGTTCAATGATGTTTTCGTGCCGCATCATCCGCTTGATGATGGTTAAGAAGGTATCAACGCCATAAATGATCAGGAACATCAGGTAAGCCATATTACCTGTGGTGAGGATGAGTTTACCCAAAAGAAAAACCAGGATAAATGATATGGCAACCGGCCCCACATCGCCGGCAAAACAACGGGCATGGTTGCGGAAATTGTAAAAACTAAAAAGGGCCAGAGCCAGGCCTGCGGCATAGAGGAGATCGTTGGATACGAAGGGGGCCTGGTAGTTGTTCACGATCCACAACCCGATGAGTGCCGACAGGCTGTACCCGGCAGTGATTCCGTTGATGCCATCCATGAAGTTGAAGGCGTTGATGACGCCGATGGCAGTAAAGAGCATCAGGACCCAACCCCACCATGGAAAGGGTGGTAATTCAAATTGCATTGTCAAAAGCAATATTGCAGCAAGTTGCGTCAAAAACCGGATCCCACGCTTTACATGTGAAAGATCTTCGAGGAAACTCACAACACTGACGAGCATTAACCCGGCAAAGAACCACGGGTACTGAAAGTCCGACCAGATAAACCAAAGCACAATGCCGAGCGGTATAATGACCCCTCCTCCCCTGAGTACCGGCCGGTTATGTGAACTGCGGTCAACCGGGCTGTCAACAATATTGAATCGCGAAGCAACCAGGAAATAGAGATTGATCAGCGCGAATAAAAGGAAGAAGTAAAAAAGAACAGGGATGATAGTTGAAGGTTGAAATGATTTCAAATCACAGTATTCAAGTTGTCAGTTTCAAGGTTTTAGGACTAGAACATAGTCCGATTATCAGGGCAGACAATATCCAGAATTCCGAAACTGTAAAAAGACCTCCAGAGGTCATCGATAACATAAAGGTTGCCAAAAACAGAATAAAAACAATTAATAATTGCCGTTTTCTCGTTTTATTAAGTTTATAAAACATTAAAAATGGCATGGCCAAATAGAACAAAAAAGGGATCGTTCCTAAAAGTCCAGTTGACATCAATGAATCCAAAATAATATTATGTGAATAGGTTTTATCAATGTTATTAATGAAACGATCACCCAGCACAGGACTTGATTTAAACTGCTGCCATGCGCTTTCCCACATATAAATTCTATCATAATTTTTTCCATTTACTGGTAATTCAAGTAAGGCTGACATTCTGTTTTGAATCATAATATTTGATATATTCAGTTTATGGCGCACGATTACGGTGGTGCCTATGATTACAGAGACTATTATAAATATCAAACTTATTATAGTCAAACCAAAATACCTCCGTCTAATCAGTTTTTTAAACCCCAATGCACCCGCATTTACAATTATCAATAATAGTATAAAGATAAAAAAAATCATAGGGCCTCGGGATGCACCGGCAAGTAAATTAAATACACCCAATATAGAAGCAAAGAAAACAAGAAGAATAAATTTTAATGAAATAACCTTATAATAAACAATTAAAAAAACAACAGCTATCAAACATAACAATTCTCCATAATATGATATTGAAATTGAATTTAGTAAATAATTCCAAGTCGATCCGATTCTAACTTCATACAATTGGATTCTGGAAGATAAAATACCCGAAAATATTTTGGGAGTAACATTCATCAAACTTGCTGCAATAAATAAATTTCCAGCTAGTAATATCAAAAATAAATATTTAGTAAAACGACTTATTACTATTTTATTAGCATTTAGTAATACTGCCAATGCTGGAAGAAACGTACATCCAAATGCCCAAGAATAGACATAGTATTTGGAATAACTCATAAATGCTAATCCTCTAATTTCTAGGTCATAAAATAAACGTATACTATAAATTAACCAGAACAGAATAAAAGCTATTAATCCAATTGGCGCGCTAAGCTTCTTTGGAGTAAATATTTTTTTTAAGATTAAATATAAACTTATAGTTAAATAGACTATTCTAAAGATTATATTGACAAGGGAGGATTCATCATAATTGTACTGATAGGCCTTCCCTTTTAAAATAAATACAACCATAACTTGAAGTGGATATCCCACACAAGTCATTATTATTAACCACTCCATAAGTAATGCGTCAAGTTCGCATTTCCTTATTCGTGTTATAAATGTACTAAAGGATTTAGACTCTAATGATTTCAACTATTCTATGAATGAAATTGGTGTAGAATAAAGCATGATATAATTGACACTAAATGTCCAAGGAATTTTTTTGGTTTTCATTTTTATTGAAAACCTGACGGGATAATTTGCTGTTGGAAGATTTCAGTTTACTTCCCGGGTACGAGGTTACTATTTCAGTTGCCCCAGGAGGCGGGTATGGATAAAGCTGACAATCCCTCCTTACTATTTTTATAACCGTTTGATCACAATTCCACCCTTTTAGCAGATCCCCTATTTTAAGCAGAACTTTTTGTCTGTCAATCACATTAAGCAAAGTAAGATAAATAAGTCTTATGTCAAAGAGTAATGATGACTTTTGAATGTATATTAACGCCAGACGGCTTTTCCAGGGACGGATTACCTGGTTATACAGCAGGTCAGGATCGCTGTTGCCTTCAAGGATATCTCCCTCATCAGCGAAAACTATAGAAGCCAGATCCGTTATACCAGGTCGGACTGACAGTATTTTCTTCTCTTCTTCCGTATATAAATCAGCTTCGGCTTGTACTTGTGGTCGAGGTCCGACAAAACTCATGTCGCCGAGGAACACATTAAGTATTTGCGGTAATTCATCAATTTTGTATTTTCTCAAGAATTTCCCTACAGGAGTAATTCTCTTGTCATCTGAAGAGGAAGAGTTAACACCTGATTTCGCCGCGTCAACCACCATGGATCTGAATTTAATCATATTAAAAGTATCATGATACCGGGCCATCCTTTTTGCGACATAGAAGGGGGATCGAAAATCATGCACCCAAACAAGAATTGTGATTATTAAAAATACCGGTATAAAGAGTAAAAGCAAAGTAAATGAAAGCAAAAGATCAAATAGTCGTTTCATTGTAATTGGAATGAAAATTATACTACTGATTAAATTTTCCTTAGTAGCTCTTCCACCTTGTGCAATGTTTGTTGTTTCTTACAAAAGGCAAAGCGAACTGATTTGGTGAATTGATTTTTTGATGAATAGAATGATAATCCCGGAACTGTTGCTACACCTGTCTTTTTCAATAAGTTTATACTAAGATCTGTGTCTGTTTCAGCCTTTAATGACTTTACAATACTTGATGCATCCGCAATCATGTAATAAGCTCCATTTGGCATAATCGGTTTAAATCCAGTATTTTCCAAGACCTGATATAGAAAATTCCTGGAAACAAGATACTTTTCCCGTAATGAATCATAATAATCTTGATTAAAATTCAATGCAATAACACCGGCATGTTGTAGTGGAGTTGGCGCACCAACTGTCAGAAAATCATGTACCTTCCGAATACGAGATGTAATTTCAGGTGAAGCAATTGCCCAACCCACCCGCCAACCAGTTACTGAATAGGTCTTGGAAAGGGAATTAATTGTAATGGTTCTTTTATTCATCCCTTCTAAAGATGCAATTGATATATGCTTCGATTGATCATAAAGAATATGTTCATAAATTTCATCAGTGATGGCATATACATCCCATTTTTGGCATAAGGTGGCAATACAGGTTAATTCTTTTTTCGAAAAGACCTTGCCGGTAGGATTATTGGGCGTATTTATAATAATGGCCTTCGTTTTATTGTTAAAGGCACTTTCTAATTCCATTTCATCTATCTCCCAAGATGGAGGATTTAGTCTGACATACCTGGGTGTTGCGCCCGATAAAATGCCATCGGGTCCATAGTTTTCATAAAACGGTTCGAAAATGATGATTTCATCCCCCGGATTAATAATTGCTTTCATTGTGGCTATCATGGCCTCAGTAGCTCCACATGTAACAGTAATATCAGTCTGGGAATTGCATACAATCCTGTTATATTTTTTTGCCTTAACACCAATTGCTTCCCTGAGTTCTGGTTCACCAAAGGTGACCGGGTATTGATTCCAATTGTTCGCGATGGCTTGAATTGCGGCCAGTTTAATTTCTACAGGGCTATCAAAATCTGGAAAACCTTGTGAGAGATTTAATCCTCCAAGTGAATCACTGATTCTGGTCATTTCCCGAATCACAGATTCAGTAAAAGTTTCGGTAATCCTTGAGAGTTCTTTCATTCTGTTTTATTTTTCATAAAATTTTCTGACCATAGAGATCACATAATTGATATCCTCATCACTAATCTCAACATTCATGGGTAAAGAACATACTTCGCGGCTTAATGCTTCTGTTTCCGGAAAACCACGGTCGGTAAGATTAAGAGCGGAATGTTTGTAATAGGGCTTCCTGAATTGGGTTAGCACCTCAATGCCATTTTCTATTAGAAAGTTAGAAAACATGCTTCCCTGGGCAGATCTAAGCGTATAATTTTGGTAAACGTGGTCAAACCCCGGCCGATCATAATGAGGCAAAAGCAATTCGGGAATGTCAGATAACCCCTCCTGATATTTCCGAGCAATATCTTTTCTTCTCACAATCCATTCAGGCATATGTTTCAACTTCACATCCAAAAAGGCAGCCTGCAGGTTATCTAATAAACAGGTAAAACCATGACCATGATATTCCCCTGTCATGCGGTCCTCTCCATTATATCGCATCCTTTTAGCATAAGTGGCAACCTCTTCGCTGTTCGTGGTAATTGCGCCACCATCTCCATACCCGCCCAGTATCTTAAACGGATAAAAACTAAAGCAACCCGTAAACCCCCATGAACCAGCTCCTAACTCATTTATGGAAGATCCAAGGCTTTGACAGGCATCCTCTATGATGATAAGTTTATATTTTTTGGCGAGTTCCATTATCCTTGGCATGTCTGCCATAAACCCACTCAAATGAACTGGCATTATGCCCTTTGTATTAGAGGTAATTGCTTCCTCAACCAAATCTACATTGATATTAAAATCTTTACCAACGTCGACCAATACCGGGGAGGCCCCAACATTCACAATGGCAGAACATGATGCAACAAAAGTATGTGCCGGAACTATTACTTCATCTCCGGGTCCAATCCCAGCTGCACGTAACGAAAGATGCAATGCATCATACCCACTATTAAGACCGATAGCATATTTCGTTCCGACAAATTGTGCCAGGTTAACCTCAAAAGTTTTTAAGTGCTGTTGATCTATTAATGCACCCTTTTCCATGACATCAAAGTAGGCAGCATCAAGTTCATTTTTTATTGTTTTATAAAGTTTGGCAGGTTCAACAAATTTCACTTTTTTCATAATGTCTATTTAAACAATTTTTTTAATTGCATTTATTATTGTTTCCGCAGTAATATAATAAACTGATTCCAAAGATCTTGACGCAGGGGCGGGTGTATCGGGCAAATTTACACGCTGTATTGGAGCCTTTAAATAACCAAATAATTTTTCATACACAGATGCTGCTATTTCAGCACTTATACTATTTGTTTTCCAGGATCCATCAACAATAATGAGTTTCCCTGTCTTTTTCACAGATTTTATAATCAGGTCTTCATCAAATGGCTTCAACGTTCTTAGATCAATTAATTCGATATCAATACCTTCTGATGACAAAATGGACAAACATTTTTCAGATTCACTCACTAGAAAAGAAGAAGATACCACTGTCATGTCATTTCCTTCTTTAATAATTTTACCTTTACCTATTGGTATTTCATACATTTCTTCCGGTACAATACATTCCCTATTGTAAAGCCATCGGTCATCAATAAATACAACTGGATTTTTATCATTTACTGCAGCTATGAACAATCCTTTTGCATCATATGCATTTGAAGGGGCAACAACCTTTAAACCAGGAATATGAGCAAAAATTGAATGCAGCGCCTGAGAATGCTGTGCTGCCTGTTCTCCTCCCCTGTTTATAACCATCCAGAATACAACCGGGGCAGATGACCGGCCTCCACTCATATAGGACCAGTTGGCTGCCTGGTTGATGATCGGATCAAACGCATACAATGCAAAATCAAGACGGGGATGGATAATAATCGCTTTCATGCCGGCAATGGATGCACCCACTGCAGCCCCTGTCATCGCATTCTCTGATATGGGGGTATCAATAACTCGATCTTCTCCATACAATTCTATTAAATCCCTGCATGTGTTTCCTACATACCACGGACTTTTTACTCCCTGTCCTAAAATGAAAACAGATTTGTCTATTTCCATCAGCTGCTTTAATGCCTCGTTAATGGCAAGACTGTATGATAATTTTCTACCGGTAGACATAATGTTCAAGTTCAGAGGGATTTGGGAAATTGCTTGACAAGGCGAGATCTGTTGCTTTTTTTACTTCAAGATTTACTAAATACCGGATGTTTTCAATTTCAACTTCTGTCGCAAGGTTTTGTTTATAAATATACAATTCCAATCTTTTAATAGGATCCTTTCTTAACCATTCTTCGATTTCCCATTTCGGCCTGATATCGGTATGTGTGCCTTGTATATTATCATCCGGACCTACATGCCCCCTCAATCGATAGGTTAAAAATTCAATGAAAACAGGGCCATTCCCCTCCAGGCATATTTGTTTTGCTTTTTTAAAAATCTCATAAACTTGTAATACATCATTTCCGTCTATTCTGTAACACTGTATTCCAAATGGCATTGCCGATTCTGAAATATTTTCATTGACCCGAATTTCTTTAATGGGTAAATGAGTGGAGTACAAATTGTTTTCACAAGCGAAAATAATAGGGAGTTTTTTAAGGGCGGCGAAATTCATTGATTCATATAGTACACCTTCACCAGTAGCACCATCCCCAAAAAAAGAAACGGTAATCCTATTATCTTTTCTAATACTGGACGCCAATGAGGCGCCCATCGCCAATGAAATGGTTCCCGCTACTATGGGGACTATGCCCATAATTCCATTTTCCGGATCAATAAGGTGCATTGAACCACCACGACCTTTTGAGCATCCTGTTTCTTTACAATATATTTCAGCAATCATTGCCCCCATATCGCCTCCCTTTGCAAGGTAATGACCATGGCTGCGATGATTGCCAAAAATATAATCCTCTTTTGTCAAATTAGTACATATTCCTGTCGCAATAGCCTCCTCTCCCGAATAAAGGTGAGCAGGTGTCTTTATTTCACCCGATTTTATTGCCTCAACCAAACTCTCTTCTGCAAGACGGATTCGTACCATTGTTTGATAAAGTCCTAAAAGTATATCCTTCGAATATTCCATCTTAAATTTAAATTCCATTAGCATGGGTTAATAAAATAAATGAAAACATCAACAGCAATTATAATTGATTATTTGAGGCAATTAAAACAAACTTAAAAGAATATTTTTTTAACAATGCAAACTTTATATCCAAATAATCAATAATATTCTTAGCTTTAGTTTCATTGAAAATTCTAGTTAAGACCGGACCTAAAAAACAAAATATTCCAAAATACTTTATCTTAACATCATGAAATTCCCGTTTAAAATATTTGATTGTTCTCATGTTTGGCATCCTTACTAAGGTACTCCAACTTCTTCGACTGCATAAGTAATGGATTAATCGATTCGTGCGATAGATTAAATTGTGGTCTAATGAATCTACACAAATAAATTTGCCTTCCGGCTTCAGATACTTTTTGATTTGTGAAATCAAAGAAGTAAGATCCAAATATGAAAGACTTCCTACCAAGATAATAATGTCAAATTTTTGCTCTCCAAAATTCAATTTCTCGACATCAGCAACAAGAAATTCAATATTATTCAGCCTCTCATGTAATGCTCGAAGTTTGGCAATCTTAATACTGTTTTCTGCGATATCAATGGCTGTAACATTTGCATTCGATTTAGCCAAAGATACTGTATGAACTCCATCCCCACAACACAAATCCAAAACCTTCATTTCAGACCTAATAACTCGTGCCGCGTATTCTTCGAAAAAGATATAAGGTGACTGCAGATACACCGGAAAAGCTTTTGAACCTGATGATCCAAAATTAATATGCGGATCATTGAGTTTTTCCTCAGACTTACTGTTGTATCTTTCGTATTCTATTACCTTACCTGAAACTTTCATGGTTACTTCTAGATTACTGAAAAAGAATAACCACCTTTTCTAAATGGTCTGTGTATTGTTTATAAACAACCTGGGCATCAAATTCTTCTGAAAATATTTTAGTAATTACTTTGTGCTTAATTTTCAAAATAGCGGCTTCATTAACAATTTGTTTGATCGCATTTATCAAACTATTAGTATTACCACAGTCATAATGATATCCTATATCATTATGAGTAATTATACGACCAAGCACTCCTTTTTCCAATGTACTCAACAAAGGTAATCCTGCAGACATATATTCTATCGCTTTCCCGGGAATAGATTTTAAGAATGCAGGATTTGGATAATATGGGCACAACCCAATATCCGATACTTTTAATAAAACACCAATTTGTGCTGCATTCATATATCCTGGTAATATTACATTCTTCAAATTAGCAGCTTTTTTCTTTAAGGTAGTGAATTTATCGCCGTTTCCACAAATTATTATCTGAACTGAAATTGATTCTTTGCTTAATTCCTCAGCAGCTTCCAACACTGTTTCAAAATCAAATTGATAACCTAATGTACCAAAAAAACAAATACGCACTATTTTGTCATTTATTCCAATCCCCATATCAGTCCAGAATTTCTCCGCCAAAACAAACTCATTTTCACTAAACTGATTTTTCAAATATGCAAGAGGGAAAACAGAATCAAAATCAGTTTTTACTCTCTTTGCTCTATTTAGTCCGGCATTTAAAAACTCATCAGTGATTCCAATAATTCCCGTTGCAATTATAAACACCTTTTCTGTTCTAAGAAATAATGGTAAAAAAATCTTGTTCATAATAAACCGAAAACCTTTTGGAAATACGTCAACAAAAACTTCTGGCCACATATCTCTATAATCCAATAACACCGGTATTTTATTTGATTTTCCAAAATAAATTGCTGCTTCACACAATTCCAATGTTGGAAAAGAAACAACTATAATATCCGGCTTAGCTTCCTTCTTTATGAATGTTCGAAATTTTGTCGCAATCTGACGATGATTGATTATTCTTGCAATTGAAATATTTCGCTTATACTTAACACCATGAATCGCTACTATTTTTAATTGATTAGAAATTTCGACTCTCGTGTCCTTATTATACAAATGCCTTTTTGTAAAATGACTAAATGTTGATGTCCAAAAAATAACATTGTGATTTGTTTGTTCAGAAATATATTTTGCTAAGATGCCAGTACGATGTAATCTTAGCTTATTTTCAGGATTAATAATTGGTTCCCCTATTGTTACAAGCCAAATGTTCATAATTGCATTACTTATATTATTCGATTATATTCTGCAATGGCTATTTTGACTTTTTCAGCGAAGTACTTGACATTCTTGATGCCAGAGGCATTCTGAACAACTATTTCTCTATTAATTTTTGCAGCATGCCTTCTTAATATAGGATCATTTACAGCACGAATTATTGCCTTTGCTAAATCAACAGGTTTATCCAAGGGCACTAATATTCCATTGTCATTATTAATCCATTCCTGGTTTGCCGGAATGTCTGAGAGAATCGGAAACAAGCCACAGGAGTATGCTTCCATTAAAGAAATTGAAGCGCCATCGGATCTTGATAAAGATATATAGATTTGAGAACTTTGAAGAGATCGAATTAATAACTCTTCATTTACCCCACCTAAAAACTCAATATTTTTCCTTTGCTTTAGGGTTAAAATCTTATCAGCATACGCTTTAATTTCTGCTAATAAGGAACCTGTTGAGGTAAATATAATTTTTAAGTTTTGGATATCATTTATAGAAATCTCTTTTAAACCATCAATTAAATACTTATTATTGTATATATATTCGAATCCGCGAGTACAAATTATTCTAATTTCGTCGTTGGCTGTATCACTAAATTTATTATAAATTACATTTGGAAGCTTGGTATTATTCCTTTGATCATAATTTGAATTGTCCCAAGAAGGACTATATTTTTTAATGTCAATGCCAAGATATAAATTTTCGATCTCAGCTTTTGGTCTAATTTCTAATGCTTTTTTGCGTAAATATAAACCATTAGTAAAGATTAATTCTGCAGATTGAAGTACCTTACTTGTTATAATCTTTTTTATTCTAGACGCAAGAAGAATATCACTTCCTACTAAATAAATTATCAAAGGTTTTAATCGTGTTAAGCAGGCTGTCATGGCCCACATTCCTCCATAAAGACTGATTATTGCTTCCGTTTTACATTCTTGTGCTAACCTTCTTATCCGAATAATACACTTTATCCTTGATAAAAGTGTTTCATGCCTAGATTTGATATAAATTATTCCAGCAACAGCTTCACTAAATAATTTAATTTCTTCCTTCTGAAATGAGTCTTTTTTGCTTACATAATTTCCTACATTTTTAATACGCTCGATATCTATAACAAAAACAGTGTGCCTCAAAGTCACTAACTCCAAAACGAATTTTCTCGACCATGGTGATTCAGTAGGCATTAAAACTATTATTCTCATCTTATATAACAGATCTTTATGCAATTAAAATCTACATGTTTTAATAGGACACCAATGAAATATTATGATTATAAACTATATCAATGACTTCTTATGTTTGGTGTACTAATTGTACCAGTGGTTAAGACTGCCAGACTAAGCCAGAAAAGAGTGGCAAAAGGAACATGCCAGAATGTTGGTTCGAAACTTGAATTTAATAAAGTTCCTAAGGTAGATGATAATATTAAAATTTGTGATATCGAATTGGATATCTTGCATAAATAAATTAATCTTTTTATCAATAAAAATAGAATCGAAACTAATAAAATAAAACCAACAATGCCTTCTTCAGCAAGAGTTTGAAAGAAGATATTATGGGTTTCTGAACCAGATCCCATACTATAGTTTAAATTAAAATTGGCAAAATTTCCTATCCCAATACCAATTATAGGATTTTGTTTAAACGCATCGAAGGCTGATCTAATTAAAGCCAGACGACCATAATCAGTGGTAAACTCATTTTCTAATCTCTCCTGAGAGAAAACATTCTTAGTTCTAACAATTACCGGATCAGGAGTTAAAATAAATGCTATAGAAAGGAAAATTAAAATTGTAAAGATAAATCTACCTAATTTGGCGTTCCTAGTTAATAATCTACCTGATAAAGAAAAACCTAATAATAGACCACCAATTAGTCCTACAATTCCTGCACGAGAACTAATCGATGAGAGTAATATTAATTGTGCAAATATTCCAAATATCATTAGCAATTTCAATTTGATTGAAGCCTTTCCTACATGATACCAAAATGATAATGATAAAGGAATCGTAAAAACTAAAAAAGAAGCAATTGTATTAGTTGTTCCTAAAAAACCAGCCCGAGCAAGATTATCTTTTGCCGCTAATCCCATTGACAAATTTTCATAACTTGTACCGTACACAAGAGCAGCATTAACAATATAATAAACGGTAATCACTACTCCAATAAATGATATAATTTTTAATATACATATTCTTTGCTTTTGATTATAATCAAACTTTAATATAGAAATATATGCTAAAAGTATTATTAACCTAACTATGCCGAGGTACAGAGTTCTCGCAGGTTCATTTGCCTGACACATTGATATCAACAGAGAAATACAATAAAGTACAGTCAGATATATTATTATAGATTTCTCTTTAGCCCAGGAGTCATCGATTAATTGTGAATGACTTTTTTTGTGGTTAAAAATCGAATGAATTAACAGAAATACTGACAAAATGGATGGGAAATAGATACTTGGTGTTTTATCCAAAATTGGAATCGCAATGGCACCTGCAGGAATTGATACAAGTATAATAAATACAGATAAGTGAATTGTATTTATAAAAATATTCAGTTGGGTGAGCAATAGAACAAGAATTAAAAGAGGGGAAATCCAAAATAACTCAAGAGTTCCATAATAACTAGCAAAAAAAGTAAGAAGAACTGTCAACACCAAATATTTTGTTTTGATTACCTTGTCAGAATATTCAGAATTTAATTTTGCTTCTTCACGTCTGGTACATAATGCATCAGCTTTAGTATTTTCATAATAACTCATATTACTAATGATTGACACTAATTTGTAGCTTTAAACTTCTTTGATAAATAATCGAAACCTAAGATAGCTTTTTCTAACCAATTTAATTTTAACTGTTAGGTTCTATCAATAAAGAAGATTCCTTCCCTTTTATTGTCATTGCCATATAGGCAATTACTGTCAAAATGTTATGAAACTCGTTTACGTTAGATTCTTTAGCAATATTATATACTGCTTCCTGGTCGATAAAATTCCCTTTTGCATTAATACTGTATAAACAATCCATTAAATATTTAAGCAAATTTTCATCAATTTTTAAATCTTTGTAAAGAGTATTATTTCTTATAATTATTCTCAATGAGTCGGGCAATCGTTCATACAATTTCTGTTTTAATGGTTCAATATACCTTTTATAAGAACATATTGGAGCTCCCCAATTTGCATATGGTACAGAGATACAGGTTTTATCAAGCGATTGCATAAAATTCTCTGTTAGCAGCCAATTACTCTTAAGATTATCAGGAATTTGCATAGCAAAGTGAAAATACTCGAATGAAGAGAATGGCGTTACATGCCAAAACAAAATTCTATTTCGGTCTTCTGCTTGAAAATTCCAATTAAATAATCTTTCTGAAATAATAAAATGCCGATATAAATTATTCGGGTTCTTTTCGGGATAACCGGAAAGTCTCGAATAAACTCCATCGAGTATTTCGGTCCGAGATAATCCAACTATTTTGCATACTAAATCAATATTTATTCTTGTATTTCTGCCTACAGAAAAATCACAAAATGATTTGAAACTTTTCAAATGTACGGATGTTCCTTGAGGGTCTAAACTTCTATCACCATTATCCCCTGTAAGATGTACGATTGACTGTGTATAATTATTTCTAATTTTAGTATGTAAGCTTAAAATAAAAGAAACTTGCGAAAAATTTAATCCATCTTTAATCCACAATAACCTTTCTATATCTTTAATGTTCAATTTTGGTAACGGAATTAATTCCCATTCAACGTTCATTTCTTTTGATATTTCTCTGGCGTATATAGCATCCTTGCCTCGTGTTGCCATTCCAGCATCCTGAAATGTAAAAGAACTCACATCAGCTCCGACCCTTTTCATTCCAGCTAAAACAATGCGGGAATCAAATCCCCCACTTAGAGAAACAATTTTTTTATATTCAGGAAATGAATTATTAATATTTTTGCAGGCTTCCAGAAATCTATCCAAAAGAATCACAGTATATTTATCAAGCGAATATTTTGGTCGATCAAGTAATGAATCAAAGTTAATTTCAAATGTATCATCGAATTTTATACTAAAGGTTTTCAGTTCAATTGTAATCAATTTACCATGTTCGATTCTACTAATATTTTTAATTAATGTATTTCCGCCAAGAGTATATCCGAATATTAATGCTTCTGCTATAGCTTGTCGATTGAATTCATAATCAGACATCAATGCAGTAATAAATTTCACCTCCCTTGAGAGAACAATTGTTTCTTGTGTAAAATTTATATATATTGGAAGTCTTCCTAAAAAATCGTTAAAAAAGAATATTCGTTTTTTTGTTCTATCATAGATAATACAAACAAAATCTCCATCAGCAGAATTATTAAATGATTTAATTAAATCTATTGACTCCGCCCTATCACAGAGATTTTTAGACAAAGTATGGAGTCTATTGATTATCTGGTATTGCGAAGACAAATAGTCATAACCTTCAAAAACGAAAAAGTAGTTCTTTGTCGATTCAAATAAGATTGGATAGTCTTTAAATCCAGTGTAACCCAAATAAATTGAACCATCAAAATATAATTGCTTGGAAGTATATTCCTTTGAATATAGCATTTTACCTTCTATTTCTGAAATTGCAATACTCTTATCTTCTGCAAAATTTTTAGATAATACGAAATTAATTCCTGGCATAAGATACCCATTATTTAAAATATAATAGTAAAGTAGAGATTTCCATCATCTCTAACAATTTTGTTTTTGAGATTTACTCTTAAGAAAATACGGTTTCAATCCAAAAACTGCAAATCCAAGACCATAACAATAACCGCGAATTCGTTCATTGTTACAGAAATCACCTGTTAAAAAAGATTGTAAAAGACGATATACTAATCTGATGGTCAATTCTATAACTGTTAATATCCTGACAATCAAATAGACCAGAGTCGAATGATGTTTTTTAAAATACCCAACACGACTATATGGTACTTGAAAAATTACACGAGCTTTGTTACTAATTTCACTTTGACCACCAAAATGTTTTATCCATGCATTTGGTAGAAAATAAACAGGTATATTATTTATAAAGGCTCGTTTACAAAGATCAGTGTCCTCATAGTAAAATAATTGAGTATCCAGCCCTTCAAGTATTTTAATCGCCCTGCGATTAAATGCTAAGGCTGCACCTGAAACACTCTCTACAATTGTTATTGTTACGGGTTCTTTGTTCGTATATTTGAATCCATTAAAAAATTCATTTTGAAATAATTTTTTATCTATTCCAAATATTGCAAAGAAAATATATTTTAGAGTCGGTAGCCTTCTTATACAAGATTGAAATGAATTATCGGGATTTCTCACATTCATTCCAGCTATTATGGGATTAGAGATGTTTTTAAAAAATGCAAATAAATTGATTAATGCATTTTCAAGTACTATTGTATCTGGATTTAATAAGAGAATTGTTTGGCCTTGGACAAGACTTATTGCTTGATTATTTGCATGAGGAAACCCGACATTAAATTCATTTTTAATGACTTTAACAAAAGAATATTTATTTTCAACTAAATCGACAGTATTATCTTTTGAACAATTATCAACAACTATTACTTCTAAATTCAAATTCTCTTTTGTTAGATATATTGAATCAAGACAGGGGATAATATCTTTAGACGAATTAAATGTCACGATAATAATTGAAAGGTCATACATGATATCTATTGTTATTCTTTAAGCTTGCGATGAAATAATATTTGAATAAGGGTTATTCTGGCAGATAATTCTATCTTACCTGTAAAGATCCAAGTTTACCACTTAACGCATGGCAAAATCCTAGAAAAACCATTTTGAGCTTTTCTACTTTTTCATGCTCAAACAAAATTATTTTAAATACTAATTTGAATTGAGCAAAAAGATGTCTCGTAACCCACCTAGATTCACTAAAAAAGTAAATTCTTGCAATATAAATTCCATTACGTATAAAATAATAATAGCGTAATGAGGAATGATTAGTTGGTATAAAGACCTTTCCCAAAAAAGTTTTTATAATTGGACTTCCCAAAGAATGAGTCATGATGGCATTGTGAGCTAGAATGACTTTATAACCGTAATGTCTTAATCTCAAACAATACTCTTGATCTACTCCATCAATAAAAAAGTCTTCTCGAAAGGGGCCCACAATTTTATACGGAACCAGAGGCATTAAGCAACCGGAAGTAATGAGAACCTTCTGCTCTGACCAAGGATTACCCGTGTAAATAAAGCGATAAGGAGATTGGCCTGTTTTACTATCAATAGGATTTGCGCCAATAATACCAATAAGCTTTTGTGGTGAATATTTTTCATACACAATAATCTGTTCAATTAACATTTGATTGGAGGGCAGCGAATCTTGATCTAATGTAAGCGCCCATTTATAATTCATCTCAAAAGCCAGTCGAATTCCTTGGTTCAAAGCAGCTCCAATACCTTTATTTATCGAATTAACGATTATAACTACTGAATTAAATTTTTTCAGCTCATTCAGTTCCTCGAGTGTTTCTGATGAGGAAGCATTGTCAATTATAACAATTCGATTAAATTGGGTGATAAAATCAATTATATTCTTAGAAAAATCTTTCTTTGGATTATATGTTACTATAATTGCACAGATTGCCTCTCTTGATAATGCAATTTTATTCATTTTTTCAAATTTCTAGTTTATATACTGTTTTAACTCAAATTTGCGATAAAATAAGTCAAAAGTAATTTCAATCTTATCTTAAAAATGAAAAAACCTCAATTTAAGATGCTTTCT
>CAJAUM010000051.1 GCA_903945175.1 uncultured Bacteroidales bacterium
ACCAACAGCGATGTTGCTATGAAGAGCGCGAAGATCAACGTTTCAACATTCACTCCTGGCGTTTACTTTGTGAAGGTTTCAACCTCCGAAGGTGTACGCACAGTGAAAATCACAGTGACCCACTAATCCTTAGTCGGATATTCCTGAAAAGGGCTGGCCATTTGGCCGGCCCTTTTTTTTTCGTCACGCGTCACGCGTCACGTTTTTTGTCATGCGTCACGCGTCACGCGTCACGTTTTCCGTCACGTTTTCCTTCCTATCTTTGCACGCACTATGATTTCAATAAACAACCTCTCCATCCAGTTCAGCGGCGAATCCCTTTTTGACCACATCTCCTTCATCATCAATGACAAGGATCGGATTGGCCTTGTTGGTAAAAATGGGGCCGGGAAATCAACCCTGCTGAAAATCATCAAGGGTCTGCAGCGGGCTGATGAGGGTGAGGTTATCCTGCCCGATGGTTACTCTGTGGGATACCTTCCCCAGGAGATGGATATCCATAGCGCCGGAAGTGTGATCGAAGAGGCCATGAATGCATTTACCGAAGTGGTACACCTGGAGCAAAAAATCGTACTATATGAAAAGGAGATCGGAGAGCGGTCAGATTATGAATCAGCCAGTTATCATAAGCTCATCAGGAAGCATTCTGAGGCCATTGAGCGTTATCATCTGATAGGTGGTCAGGCTGTTCATGTCAATATCGAAAAGGTCCTGAGCGGGCTGGGGTTTGAGCGCGAAGAGTTTGACCGCAAACTGTCTACCTTCAGCAGCGGATGGCAGATGCGCGTTGAAATTGCCAAGATCCTGCTTCAGCAGCACGATGTGATATTGCTTGATGAACCTACGAACCACCTCGATATTGATTCCATTCAATGGCTAGAGGAATTTCTTGCCACCTTCAAGGGTGCGGTGGTGTTGGTGTCGCATGACCGGGCATTCCTGGATAATGTTACAAAGCGGTCGATCGAAATATCACAGGGGAAGCTTTATGATTATAAGGCAAACTACTCAGAATATGTGGTGATGCGCGAGGAGCGCATGGAAAGTCAGCTTGCAACCCACAATAACCAGCAACGGCAGATCCGCCAGATTGAACGGTTTGTTGAACGGTTCCGGTCAAAGTCAACCAAGGCCAAACAGGTTCAGTCGCGCATTAAAATGCTGGAAAAGATCGACCTGGTCGAGGTGGATATGGTTGACGAATCGGGGATCCGGTTCCGGTTTCCGCCTGCGCCGCACTCAGGGAAGATCATCCTGGAGGGGAAAAAGCTGAACAAGGATTATCCCCAGAAGCGTGTTTTGAATGAGCTGACCTTCTCGGTGATTAAAAATGACCGCATTGCTTTTGTCGGGAAGAATGGAGAGGGAAAAACAACCTTGTCGAAGGTACTCACCGGACAGGTTGATTTTACAGGTGAACTGAAATTCGGGCACAATGTGGTCATCGGCTACTACGCCCAGAATCAAAGCGATTACCTTGACCCGGAAAAGACTGTATTTCAGACCATTGATGAAATAGCTGTGGGTGACATTCGTCCGAGGATCAAAGGGATCCTGGGCGGTTTTTTATTCAGCGGCGACGACATTGATAAAAAGGTAAAGGTGCTCTCGGGTGGGGAAAAGTCGCGGTTATCACTGGCCAAACTCCTGCTTACTCCTGCCAACCTGCTCATTCTCGATGAGCCGACCAACCATCTCGACATGCATTCAAAAGATGTGCTGAAGAGCGCGTTGCTGCAGTACAACGGCACGTTGATCCTTGTTTCGCATGACCGCGATTTCCTTCAGGGACTTACCAACCGCGTATTTGAATTCAGGCATGGCATGATCAAGGAATATTTGGGCGATATTTATGATTTCCTGGAGCAACGTCGTTTGCGAACATTAAGCGAACTGGAGGCAACCCAGAAAAAGGCTGCTGCACAATCCTCCGATGATCTGGTTTCACAGAATAAAATAAACTGGGAGAAGCGAAAGGAGAGTGATAAAGAGGTCAGAAAGGTAAAAACCCAGATTGGAAAATGCGAATCGGAAATTGAAAAGCTGGAGGCTCAACTGAAGTCAAAGGAAGGGATGCTGGCGACCCCGGAGAAATATCAGAAGCAGATTCAGGATGGCAGCCTGTATTCAAGTTATGAAGATCTGAAGCGCGAACTTGCACGGGAGATGAAGCGTTGGGAAGAACTCAATTATGAACTGGACATTTTGGAGGGATAGAACGCGGGGCAAATGACCAATGACCAATGACCAATGACCAATTTATTCAGGAGTTAGCGTTCTCTTCCAAGCATCTCCTGCATCAACCCGATTATTTCAGTTGTCATTTCAGCTTCGAATGGAAGTGATTGAAGGATTTCCAAAGCTTTTTGGTGGTGGTGTTCAATTTGGATGCGGGTGATTTCATCCACCTTTAATTGTTTATAAATGTCAATGGTCTCAGCTATTTTTTGTTCCCCGTTTATCTCCTTGTTAAAGAAGTAGTTTGTGAGTTTAATGAGGGTATCTCCCCGGGCCAGTTCAAGGGCTTTGAGAAACAGGAAGGTTTTTTTATAGGCAGCAATGTCGCCGCCGATGGTTTTTCCAAATTTTTTGGAATCTCCAAATGCATCCAGAAAATCATCCTGAAGCTGGAACGCCATACCCAGTTCAATGCCGAATTCGTAAATTTTTTCAGCGTGAACCTGATCGGCGTTGGCCAGGAGTGCACCCAGTTTGAGGCTGCATGCAATCAGCACGGCGGTTTTCAACCGGATCATCCGCATGTAATCATCGATGGTGACGTCATGCTGGGTCTCAAAATTCATGTCGTATTGTTGCCCTTCGCATACTTTACGCGCTGTGTCGTTGAACAGGTTGAGCACCATGGGTAATAGTTCCGGATCTGTTTTTGCCACATATTCATACGCCAGAACAAACATGGTATCGCCCGACAAAATGGCTGCATTGGTCCCCCATTTTTGATGCACAGTATCCCTGCCGCGGCGAAGCAGGGCATGGTCCATGATATCATCATGAAGCAAGGTGAAGTTGTGAAAGATCTCGACACCCATCGCCGGAAAAACTGCCTTGTCGATGTCACCTCCGAAAAAATCACAAGCCATCAGTACCAATACAGGGCGCAGCCGTTTACCGCCGAAATCGAGTGTATAGGCGATGGGTTCGTACAGTTGTACGGGCTCATGCATAAAGGCTGTATCGGTAAATGCCAAATTGATTCGGCGTTGGAGTGATTTGAAGGAGTGCATTTTAAAAGACGAATGGGTGAAATAGTGTAAAACTAGTCGGTCAGGTTGATCAGGTATTGTCCATAGCCGCTTTTAAGCAGGGGTTGCGCAACTTTGTTCAGCTGATCCCGGTTGATGAACTTCATGCGATAGGCAATTTCTTCGATACAGCCGATTTTCAAACCCTGGCGGTTTTGGACCACCTCGACAAATTGGGAGGCCTGCAGCAGGGATTCAAATGTTCCGGTATCCAGCCAGGCGATGCCGCGGCTAAGCACACCAACTTTTAGTTTACCCTTTTCAAGATACCAGCGGTTCACGTCGGTTATTTCATATTCACCCCGGGCGCTTGGTTTCATGTTCTTTGCTACGTCAATCACTGAATTATCGTAGAAATACAGCCCAGGGACTGCGAAATTCGATTTGGGTTTTATTGGCTTTTCTTCAATGGATAGGGCGTTAAAATCATGATCAAATTCCACAACTCCATATCGCTCAGGATCATTCACATGATATGCAAAAACGACACCTCCCTGCGGATCATTGTTTTCATGAACCAGCTGGGAAAGGCCGTTTCCAAAAAAAATATTATCCCCCAGTACCAGTGCCACCTTGTCATGCCCGATAAAGGATTCCCCGATTACAAAGGCCTGAGCAAGACCATTGGGAACTGATTGTTCAGCATAGGAGAAGGAACACCCCAACGATTGGCCATCACCCAAAAGCTGCCTGAAATTTGGCAGGTCGTGCGGGGTCGAAATGATCAGGATTTCATTGATCCCTGCCATCATCAGCACCGAGAGCGGATAGTAGATCATGGGTTTGTCGTAAATCGGCATCAGTTGCTTGCTTACGGCCAGCGTCAATGGGTGAAGCCGGGTTCCGGCGCCGCCTGCTAAAATGATTCCTTTCATGGTCCCTGATTTTAATGAATGATTTGCTGGTTGAATTATTTTTTCTGTGATTCTATTCCCCGGGTGTCTCGATTTTTCTCTTCCAGGTCGATATCGGCATGGTCTTCATAAATATCCACCAATGGATCTTCAAAAGCCCTGGTGGTGCTCCACTTGTCAAGTGTCAGGAGGAGTGAGGGTAAAACAAGCATGTTGAGCGATCCGGCTACCAGTAAAGTGAAGGAGATCAGGAATCCCAGTGCTTGTGTGCCTCCAAAGGTAGAAAAAACAAAGATCCCGAATCCAAAGAAAAGTACTGTGGAGGAATAGATCATGCTGTAACCCGTTTCACGCAAAGCCGAAATAACCGAGGAGGGAATATCATGCCCGGTTTGTTTCAGCTGCAAACGGTATCGTGAAAGAAACTGGATGGAATTATCTACCGAAATGCCAAGTGCGATGCTGAATATCAGGATGGTGGATGGTTTTATCGGGATCCCTGTAAAACCCATCAGGGCGGCGGTCATCAATTGGGGTATCAGGTTGGGAATCAGTGAGATCAGGATCATTCGCCAGGAGCTGAAGAGAAAGGCAAGGAGCGCGGCGATAACAACCACGGCGAGTGCAATGCTCTCCCAGAGATTCCGGATCAGGAATTGGGAGCCTTTTAAAAACACAACACTGGTCCCTGTAACCGTGACGTCGTATTTTGCCGGGCTGAAGATAGAGTCGATTTTGGGTTTCAGGCTTTGCTGAATGCTGTCGATCTTTGTTATCCCGACATTGGCCATTTGAATGCTGATACGGGTCACCCGGTAGGTTGAATCAATAAAATTATTGAGGATCGATCGTTTTTGTGATTTAAAGGAGGGGATGTAACCGGCCATGAAGGTAAGCTCATTGGAGTTGGGGAGCGCGTAATATTGCGAATCCCCGGCATAAAATGCCTGCCGCGCGGTTTTTATTACCTCTACGATCGAAAGTGCTTTCGATAGCTCCTTGTATGTTTTCAGACTATCCTGCAACCGGTCGATCTTTTTCAGGGTGGCGAGGTTCATCACACCTTTCTTTTTCCTGGTATCGACCGTGATTTCCAATGGCATGATCCCTTTGAAATGTTTTTCAAAAAAAAGCATATCCTTATAAATAGGATCACGTTTGGAAATATCGTCCACAATGGTTCCGCTTGTCTTTAACCTGAATGCCCCGACCACACCAATTAAAATGAGCACGCCCATGACCATGTAAATAGGGTTGCGATAGTGTTGAACCCAGAACACAACTTTGTCAATCAGGGACTTGGCAAGGCTTTCTTCAATATGTTTGGTATGCTTTCCGCGGGGAGGAGGAAGGAAACTGAAAAAGATGGGGACCATGGTGAGCGAAAGAACATAAATCACCATGATGCTGATGGCCGCAACCAGTCCAAATTCGACCAGTAACTTGTTGTTGGTAATGGTAAAGGCGGCAAACCCTGCGGCAGTGGCGGCATTGGTAAGCAGGTTGGCAACGCCGATCCGCTGGATTACCCGTGTCAGCGCCTTGGCCTGGTTCCGGTGATGGCTGTATTCGTAATGATATTTATTGAGAATAAAGATGCAATTTTCAACTGCGATTACAATCACCAGGGGCGGTATGATGGAGGTGAGCATGGTGATTTTATAGCCAAAAATCCCCATAAGACCCAAAGCCCAAAGCACACTGATAAGTACGATGAGCATAGGGAATACCACTGCTTTGGCCGACCGGAAAAAAATGAACAGGAAAAGTGCGGAAATAAGCAATGCGAGTATGACGAATAATTTTAGCTCATTCAAAAGTTTTTTTGCGATCAGTGTATTGATATAGGGGAGTCCCGAATAATGCGCCTCAATTTGTGCCCTTTGCGAAAAACGGTCAACCATGGCCTTAATATCTCCCACAAGCCTGTCGCGCGCTTTGGAGTGGATGGTGTTTTTATCGAGGGTGAGGGCAAACAGGTAGGCCGAAGTTGACCTGTTGTATATCAATCCATCATAGAATGGGAGGGAGTGAATCAGCGATCGGATCGAATCAAGCGCTTGTTGACTCAGGGGTTTGGTTGGCGAGATGGGAACGAATTCAAACTTTTTCAACGAATCATTTTTCACCAGGTTGAATAAGCGGGTTACTGACATAATGCCTGCAACGCCTTTTATGTTTTTCAGTGAGTCGGTGAGGTCATATATCAGGTTGAAATGGGAAAGTTGAAAAAATTCCGGGTCGACAATCCCGATAAACATCACGTTGCCATCCTGCCCGAATTGTTTAATGAACTTCTGATAGGTTATTGCAGTTGAATCTGTTTCCGGGAGAATGCTTGCATTCTGGTATTGTATCTTTACCTGGGTCGCCTTGTAGCCCATAAAGGCTGTTAAAAGCGCTATTATAACCAGAATGATGATTCGTTGCCGCAAGATGATCCTCACCAGAAAATTCCACACAGTATATGAATTTGGATTGCAAATTTAAGAAATCCTTCGTAGAATTTAAGAATCTCAGGTATCTTTGCAAAAGTAACAAGGTAACAAAGAGACAAGGCGTTTTTACTTATTACCCTGTTACCCTGTCACCCTGTTACTATGGCGAATAAAATCCTCTTCATTGATTCCGTCCATCCGCTGATCCGTGAGGAGTTAACCGGTATGGGATTTCATTGTGATATGTTTCCGGACTACAGAAGGCCGGAATTTTTATCCATCGCCGATCAGTACATTGGAATGATCATCCGAAGTAAAATAACCCTCGATAAAGAATTTTTAGACAGGGCTGCGAAACTGAAATTCATAGGAAGAGTAGGTGCCGGGATGGAAAGCATTGACGTGGATTATGCCGCAAGCAAAGGAATCCGTTGCCTGAACTCGCCCGAGGGAAACCGGGATGCTGTAGGCGAACATTGCCTTGGCATGCTGCTCTCGCTGATGAATAACCTTAACCGGGCCGACCACCAGGTTCGCACGGGAACATGGAACAGGGAGGGCAACCGTGGGATGGAGGTCAAGGGAAAGACCATTGGGATTATTGGCTATGGAAACATGGGGAGTGCCTTTGCGCAGCGGTTGAAAGGATTTGATGCAACCGTGATCTCCTATGATAAATATAAAATGGGTTATTCCGACGGAAATACCCGTGAAACAACCCTGGAGGAGGTTTTTGAAAAAACCGATATCCTGAGCCTCCATGTTCCGCTAACTGACGAGACGACCTTCATGGTGAATGATGCATTTCTACTGAAGTTTCGGAAAAATATATGGCTGATCAATACATCGCGGGGGCCGGTTGTAAAAACTGCGGAGCTGGTAAAAAACATTAAATCGGGTAAAGTCAAAGGTGCTGCCCTTGATGTGCTTGAATATGAAGATGCATCATTTGAAATGATCTCCGGAAAAATGCCGGAAGAACTTGAGTTTCTGATGAAGTCAGATAACGTGATTCTGACTCCGCACATTGCAGGATGGACACAGGAGTCGAATGTCAGGCTTGCCCAGGTTCTGGTTGAAAAGATCAGGCAAGGCCGTTTTCTAAAAAAGCCGTAAGTTTGCAGCCGATTAAAACCAATCAAATCAGATGAAATACGAAAATAAACTATTCAAAGGTAAAACGCTGGCGATCTTATCCGGCGGGGGTGATACCCCAGCCATCAATGCAAGTATCGAAGCGGTAAGAAACCGCGCTTCATTGCTGGGTTTTAAAGTATATGGGATCCTGCAGGGCTGGAAAGGGCTGTTGGGTGACGGTAATGTGGTAGACCTTACACACCAGCCGTACGATGGTTATTATGGCGGAACCGCCTTGCGCTCGAGCCGCACAAATCCGTTTGCATCGAAGAAAAATCCGGAAAGCCGCGTGCCGCAAGTATTACGTAATTTTGAACGATATAAAATCGATGTGCTGGTTACCATCGGGGGCGACGATACCAATGGCGCCGCCAAGCGTTTGTTTGAGACGGAAGGTATCCCGGTGATCGGATTTCCGAAAACCATCGACAATGATCTTCGTACACGGACCATTCACCATTACCAGGGAAAAGATATTGAGGCCGTTATGTGTCCGGGATTTCCTTCTGCCGCACAAACGATGATGGAATTTACAGCTAACCTCAGGACTACGGCTGAATCACATTCCAGGATCCTGGTCATGGAGGTCATGGGCCGCGATGCAGGCTGGCTCACCGGCTCTGCAGTTTTTGGCGGTGCGTCGCTTGGACTCATTCCGGAATTTGAGATCACGAAAGAGCGCAAAGATCTCTTCTTTGAAACAGTGAAGGAGGCGTACATGAATTCAAAAAAACGATGTCTGGTCATTCCTGTTTCAGAAGGAACGCGCTGGTATGATGAGAAAACAGGCAAAGTGGATGTGGTGTATGCCAGTTCTGAGCTGGATGAATACGGCCACGCGAGATTTGGGGGTGTAAGCGGTGTAATTGCCTCTGAGATCAGCAGCCGCCTGGGAGTGGAAGCCCGGGCCCAGATTTCAGGGTATTATCCCCGTTCGGGACATTGCCGGCATTATGACCGCCGGTTGACCTCAACCCTGGCCGATAAGGTGGTCGATCTGTTGCTTCGCGAAGAGTATGGACAGATGCCCGTTATGAAAAAGATCGTGACCAACGCAGAATTGGAGGAGTTCAATACCACATCGATCGATATGGGAGCTGTCGGAAACAAACCTTTGTCAGATGATTACTATGATATCAACAAGTTCGCATTTACGGATGCCTACCACGATTTCCTCGGTAAAATTCTTGAAAAACCCGGATTTGATGAATTCCGGTATGACTTTCCGGTGGTGATACCCTGATGTGGAATGACCAATGACCAATGACGAATTTTTTACCTTGTTACCCTGTTACCCTGTTACCCTGTTACCCTGTCACCTTGTCACCTTTTCCAAAACAACCTGTAACGTATTCCTGCTCCGGAGTTCCATCAGGACCTTTCTGCCTTCTGTGATTTTATTGAAAGCCTCGTTGTTGTAATGCCGGATGGTGAACAGTTCCAGTCCTTCATTGTAGCGGGTTTCATAGTCTTTTTGAAGAAAGGCGATCAGGGGGTCGATTTTTTGAGGATCAGCATCCACGCAGATTGAAAAGCTGATGGCCGAATTTTGCATAATATTGACTTTTACCCTGTAGGCAGCAAGGATCCTGAAAATTTCACTCAGATTCTCCTCCAGGATAAAAGAAAAATCACGGGGCGAAATGGAAATAAGCACCTGATTTTGTTTCCGGATGTAGATGGGGGTCGAAATTTTCCATTCCCGGAGATTCTCTACAGATGTTCCATCCAGCTCAGGATGTAAAAACGACTTGACCCTGAGAATGATATTGGCATTCTCAAGGGGTTTGATGGTCTTCGGATGGATCACGCTGGCGCCGTAGTAGGCCAACTCGATGGCTTCGCGATAGGAGAGGGTTTCGAGACGAACCGCATCCTTCATCCACTTTGGATCGGCATTCATCACACCGGGCACATCTTTCCATATGGTCATCTCTTTGGCCTGCAGCACATAGGCAAAGATGGCCGCAGAAAAATCAGAGCCTTCGCGACCCAGTGTGGTGGTGTTGCCTGCGGAATCGCCTGCAATGAACCCCTGTGTCACAACGATTGATCCGGCTTCGGGATGATTTTGAAAAAAGGCGGGAACATGTTGTTGAATTAGTTGCCTGGTGGTTTCCCAGTTTACCCTTGCATCGCGGTGGGTCGAATCTGTTTTGATCAGATTCCGCACATCGGTCAAGTGTGAATTCATCCCTTGCAAAACAAGGTAGTGATGCACGATTGCAGATGAAATCAACTCTCCGTAACTGACGATCTGGTCATATTCAAAATCATATCCCGGCCTTTGTTCTGCATACAGATGCCCTTTACGGATATAGCCCCTCACCTGGTTGAACAGGGAGCCGATTTCCCCATATACCACATGATCTTTATCCTCAAATAGCTCCTCCACGATGGCAAAGTGATAATCCCATACCTCCTGAAAGGCATCAACCACAGCGACAGGATCATTGGTCATGTAGCTTTTCAGCACCTCCTCCATCGCATTGGTCGTTTTTCCCATGGCCGAAATCACGACCACCAGTGGCCCGGAGCTGAATTTTTTCACGATGGAGGCCACGTTTTTAATCCCGGACGCACTGTTTACCGATGCGCCGCCAAATTTGAAAATGTTGATGTACATGCCGCAAATGTAAAGAAAAAGTGAGATTGAATTCGCCGGAATTGTCTATTTTTGTTCTTCCAAATCCAACCATTATGAAATTTAAGACCCTTACCGAGTTTATCATCGAAAAACAGGCTGATTATCCCCAGGCTTCCGGCGAACTCTCCCGGTTGTTGAGTGACATCGGCATTGCAGCTAAATTTGTAAATCGTGAAGTAAACCGGGCCGGGCTTGGCGACGTGATGGGATATGCCGGTGAGGTGAATGTACAGGGCGAAGATCAGAAAAAACTGGATGTGTATGCCAATGATCAGTTCATTGCTGCACTGAAATCGGGGGGGCAATGCTGTGCCATTGGATCTGAGGAAAATGAGGAGATCATCATCCTCGACAGCGATATATCAAAACATGGAAAATATGTGGTAGCCATGGATCCGCTGGATGGCTCTTCAAACATTGAATCAAATGTTTCCATTGGTACACTGTTTTCAATCTACCGTCGCCGCACAGTTCGCGGATCTGCCACCCTGGAAGATTTTCTGCAACCCGGACGCAACCTGGTCGCTGCGGGGTACATCATTTACGGTTCTTCAACGATGCTTGTTTACACTACCGGTTATGGTGTCAACGGCTTTACCCTCGATCCATCGGTGGGTTTGTTCATCCTGAGCCATCCCGATATCAAATATCCTGAAGTCGGGACCATTTATTCGATCAATGAAGCCAACTATTTTTCATTCCCTGAAGGTGTCAGGCAGTATATCCATTATTGCCAGGATGAGGATGAAGCGACCCACAGACCCTATTCAACCAGGTATATCGGATCGATGGTGGCTGATGTTCACAGGAATATGATCCGCGGCGGGGTATTCCTTTATCCCGGAACTACAAAAAATAAAAAGGGAAAGCTGAGGTTGCTTTACGAATGCAATCCGGTTGCCTTTCTCGCGGAACAGGCTGGAGGGAAAGCCTCCGACGGTTTCCGGCGCATACTCGACATACAGCCAACCATGCTGCATGAGCGCTCACCGCTGTTTGTCGGACCTGCCTATATGGTTGAAAAAGCTGAACAAATGATGCAGGAGCATTCACCTGAATTTAACATCGGTTAACGATCGATTGAAACCCTCCGATCTCTTATCGTTTTACAAAGAAAATCCCCTCGTCAAGGAAATCGGCACGCGTCATGCGTCACACGTCACGCGTTTCCGGCTATACCTCAAAGGCCTCATTGGTTCCTCCCGGTCTCTCGTTACCGCAGCGGTATTTGAGAATACGATGCAAACACACCTGGTGTTGCTCCAGGACAAGGAATCGGCTGCCTACTTTTTCAATGATCTTCAGCAAATCCTTGGAGACAGGGTCTATTTTTTCCCATCTTCCTTCAAACGTGGCTTTCATACCGGGATCAAAGATAACCAGGGGTTGTTGTCACGAACCGAAGTGTTGAATCAACTCAACAGCAGGGCGAGGAAATTCATCATCGTATCTTATCCTGAAGCTGTTGCTGAAAAGGTCGTAAATAAAAAATATCTTGAAAAGAATACACTGAAACTCTCAGTGAATGAGCAGGTTAACATGGAATTTATCCTCGACCTGCTCGTGGAATATGAATTCGAACGGGCCGATTTCGTGGTAGAACCGGGTCAGTTTTCCCTGCGCGGAGGACTGATCGATGTTTACTCCTTCAGCAGCGACCATCCGTTTCGCATTGAATTCAGCGGTGACAAAGTCGCCACGATCCGCACTTTTGATCCATCTACCCAGCTTTCGGTTCAGAAAATGCAGGAGATCAGCATTGTGCCCGATATCAGGATAAGCGCTGAAAAAAAGATTGCCTACGAGTCTGTTTTTGCCTTTCTACCTGAAAGAGCGACAATCTGGCTGGATGATGCCGCATCGATGGCACACCTGCTGGAGAAACAACCCGCTTCTGACCTGTTGCTTCACGGAAGTGAGCTCCTGAAATCGCTGCTCGGTTTTTCGACCATCGAATTCGGACAGCAGTTCTACTTTAAATCAGCACAGCCAGTAGTTTTTAATACGGGCCCCCAACCATCTTTCAACAAGAATTTTGACCTCTTGCTCCAGGACATTCGCAGGAATACTGACAGGGGATACCGGAATTTTCTATTGGCCGATAATCCAAAGCAGGCCGAACGATTGCAGAGCATCTTTGAAGAGATAGAAACGAAGTCAGAAGAACGAAGTCAAAAGAACGAAGAAAGTAAAACTGGCAATGTCGCGCGTCACGCGTCACATGTCACATTAAACCTCTCCCTCCACGAAGGTTTCATCGACAACGACCTCAGGATAGCCTGTTACACCGACCACCAGATCTTTGAGCGGTATCATAAATTCCACTTACGCGAAGGATATACATCCAAGGAGGCTCTGACGCTGAAAGATTTGTACGACCTGCGTCCCGGAGATTTTGTAACCCATATCGATCACGGGGTTGGCCGGTTCGATGGCTTGGAAAAGTTAAGTAACAACGGCAAGGAACAGGAGGCTATCAGGCTTATTTACAAAAATGATGATCTGTTGTATGTCAGCATTCATTCGCTTCACAGGATATCAAAATACATTGGAAAAGAGGGGACTGCACCTTCGCTAAACCGTCTTGGATCTGATGTTTGGAACAAACTCAAAAATAAAACGAAGAGCCGTGTCAAGGATATAGCGAAGGAACTGATCAAACTTTATGCTGAACGTCGTGCAACAAAAGGGCTGGCCTGTTCTCCCGATACCTATTTGCAAACAGAATTGGAGGCCTCATTTATCTATGAAGATACACCCGACCAGATCAAAGCCACTGTGGATGTAAAAAGGGATCTTGAGGAGCTTTATCCGATGGATCGCCTGATATGCGGGGATGTTGGTTTTGGCAAGACAGAGATTGCCATTCGCGCAGCCTTTAAGGTGGTCACTGAAAGCAAGCAGGTGGCCATACTGGTTCCCACTACCATCCTTGCTTTGCAACATTTTAAGACATTTTCTGAGCGATTGAGGGCATTCCCTTGCAGGGTCGATTACATCAACCGGTTTAAATCGGCCAAAGAACAAAAGGCGTTGCTGGCTGATCTTGAAGCCGGGAAAATCGATATCCTTATCGGGACGCATCGTCTGCTCAGCAAGGACATTGTATTTCAGGATCTTGGTTTGCTTGTGATTGATGAAGAACAAAAATTCGGCGTTGGGGCCAAGGAAAAGATCAAAATGCTTCGTGTGAATGTGGATACCCTTACCCTTACAGCCACACCCATTCCGCGAACACTGCAATTCTCCCTGATGGGAGCGCGCGACCTTTCCATTATCAATACACCACCGCCCAACCGGTATCCTGTGCAAACCGAAATCCATCCTTTTGGGGAAGAGGTGATCAAAGAGGCCATAACCTATGAAGTTTCACGCGGAGGACAGGTGTTTTTCGTCACAACCCGGGTGATAAACATCATGGACATCGCCGGAATGGTTCAGCGCATGGTGCCTGGGGTCAAGGTTGCCGTGGCTCATGGTCAGATGGAGGGGCATAAATTGGAGAAGGTGATGCTGGACTTTATCGAAGGCGAATATGATGTATTGATTGCCACCACCATCATCGAATCAGGATTGGATATTTCAAATGTCAATACGATTATCATCAATGATGCCCACCATTACGGCTTGAGCGATCTGCATCAGTTGCGCGGGCGGGTTGGACGATCCAATAAAAAGGCCTTTTGTTACCTGCTCGCACCACCGATGTCGGCCCTTACCGACGAAGCCCGTAAAAGGCTTCGGACCATTGAGGAGTTTGCTGAGCTGGGAAGCGGCTTCAACATTGCCATGCGCGACCTGGATATCCGTGGCGCCGGAAACATCCTTGGTGGTGAGCAAAGCGGATTCATTTCCGAAATCGGTTTTGAAATGTATCAGAAAATTCTGGATGAAGCACTGCTGGAACTGAAAGAGACCGATTTTAAAGATGTGTTTCAGGGTGAGATTCCCACAAACTATGTCAGGGATTGTGTTATTGAAACCGATCTTGAAATTCTGATTCCCGATTATTATATTACCAATATTACTGAACGGTTAAACCTTTACAAAGAACTGGATTCCATCGAGTCAGAGATGAGCCTCTTCAGTTTCAGGGAACGAATTAACGACCGTTTCGGACCGATTCCCCATCAAACCGAATCGTTGCTTCATACCATCAGGCTGCGGTGGCTTGCCCGAAAAATCGGTTTTGAAAAACTTGTTCTTAAAAATCAACGACTTACAGGCTATTTTGTCAGCAACCCTGAATCAGCCTATTTCCAGTCAGACCAGTTTACAGCCATCCTTGAATTCATGAAGAATAATCCATCCTGGTGTAAAATGACAGAGGAGAAAAACAGATTATTTATGACATTCCGGGAGGTGCCGGGAATCGATGAAGCCCTTGCCAGATTGGAAGCATTCCAAATATCAAAAGTTACAAACATTTAATGATTTCCAGACCTTCACTGCACTTTCTTTTATTAACTTTGTTCCTCATTTTCGGATAAAATTTCCTTAAACAAAACATATGAAAAAACTTCTACTTTTTTTTACCGCCCTGTTATCTTCAGGTGCAATTTTCGCCCAAACCGATTGTTCCGACATCTTTATATCGGAATATGTCGAGGGCTGGTATAACAATAAAGCGCTTGAGCTTTATAACCCAACCAACGCTGCCATAACGCTGGATAATACATACCGTCTTATCCGCTGGTCGAACGGAAGCACTACATCTAATCAGGATCCGCTCTATGTGCTGCCGCTGACCGGGAAGATCGATCCCTATAAAGTGATGGTCATCATTCAGGATACGGCAAAGCCCGGTCAGGATACCATGGTTTGGCTTGAACTCCGCAAAAAGGGAACCTGGCTGGCTCCCTACGATTACGGTGGAACAACCCCGGGTGGCAACGTGGTTTTTTGGAATGGCGATGATGCAATCTCCCTTCAAAAATTGCTCGGCAGCACCTGGAAAGATATCGATATTTTTGGTGAAATCGGGGTCCGTCCGTTGGATTGGCAGGGTGGAACCACCGGTGCATGGACCGATACAAAGCCATATTGGAAAGGGGCAGGCGCTTATCTGACGAAAGACCAGACCTTGGTTCGGAAAAATTCTGTAAAATTTGGGATTGACCGTATTGCTATGGGCCATTATGGAGACACCCAAACAGGTGGATTTCCCGACAGTTTTTATGCTTTAGCGCAATATGATTCATTTCCTTCTAACTTTTTTGAAGAGCTTGGACAACATTGGTGCGACTGTAATATTAATTATCCTGTTGCCGAATTTCTGAGTGATTCAACAATTATTAAAGTTGGAGGTCAAGTCCTTTTTAGCGATGAATCTAAAGGTACACCAGCATCTTATCTTTGGACATTTTGGGGAGGTAATCCTGCTTCTTCTACCTTGAAAACACCTCCTCCAATTGTTTATAATTCAGTGGGAAATTTTGAAGTTTCACTTATGGTTTCAAATGAATACGGTAAAAATACGAAAAAAAGAACGGACTATATTGTCGTCGGCGCTCTCGGTGTTACTGAGATTCAAACTGCCAAATCAGTGGTTATCCTGCCAAACCCGGTCACCAATAACCAATTTACTGTGAATGCATCTTTTGCCATCTCTTCAGTACAGGTCGTATCTGTTGTTGGACAAACTGTTTATTCCATGGATTTTGCTACCCGTTCCAGGGAAATAAAGGTTCAGCTCAATGATATGCCTCAGGGTATTTATCTTGTAAAAATCCGAAGTGCTGAAAACCAATCGGTGGTTAAAAAGATCATTCTGCAATAAATCATTTTGGAAAATTGTTTCAAAGAATCATAGGGGCAACCATTATCTGATTGCCCCTATGTTGTGTCAAAATCAACACCAATGCCCTGAAATTATGACAAAAACATTTACGCTTTTCTTCATCACCTTGTTATTTCCTGTAATTCTTTTTGCGCAGAAACATACCATCATGGGTGTCGTTACCGATGCCAATTCCGGAGAGACCCTGATCGGAGCCACCATCCTCTACAGCGAAGGAAAAGGCGTGGTTACCGATATGGATGGACGTTATTATATCAAGGTTGATCCCGGAACGTATCACCTAAAGGTCTCCTATGTCGGATATATTCTCCAGGAGTTGACGGTGACTGTTCAAAAAGGAGATATTTCCCAGGATTTTAAGTTGAAAACATTGACGCTTACAGAGGTAGAAGTGGTAGGTGATATAGCCAAAACACGTGAAACACCGGTGGCCTTTTCAACGGTTCGTCCAATCCAGATCCAGGAGGAACTTGCCAGCAGGGATATTCCGATGATCCTTAACAAAACTCCCGGCGTGTATGCAACACAACAGGGTGGTGGCGATGGTGATGCCCGCATCAATGTACGCGGATTCAGTCAACGCAACCTGGCGGTGATGATCGACGGTATCCCGGTTAATGATATGGAAAATGGCTGGGTCTACTGGTCTAATTGGTTTGGACTGGATGCCGTAACACGGAATATACAGGTTCAGCGTGGATTAGGTGCCTCGAAGCTGGCTTTGCCATCAGTGGGAGGCACCATGAATATCATCACCAAGGGCATTGATGCCAATCTCGGCGGCACTGTTAAACAGGATGTAGGCAGTGATGGCTATTTGCGCACTTCCATTGGCTTTACTACTGGACAGCTGAAACATGGCTGGGGAATCACGGTAGCCGGTTCCTATAAACAGGGAAATGGCTGGGTAGACAATACCTGGACAAAGGGCTGGTTCGGCTATGTTCGCATTGATAAAAAACTGGGATCCCATACCCTTACCTTTTCAGCCATGGGCGCGCCCCAGCAACATGCCCAGCGCTCCTATATGAAATCCATTGCAACATTTGATAAAAATTACGCTGCAAAACTGGGTGTTGATACATCCAAGGCAAGCCCCAATTATACCAACAGCTGGGGTATCCGTTATAACTCAAACTGGGGATATTTAAATCGCTGGACAGAGAGAGATACAGAAGGAAATCCTATTTACACTGATAATGTTGAAAACCTTGCTCAATCGAAGAATTATTATTTCAAACCCCAGATAAGTTTGCGCGATTTCTGGCGCATCAGCAATAAGTTCTACCTTTCCACGATTGTTTATACATCATTCGGTAATGGCGGAGGAACAGGAACATTTACAAGTGATAAAAACGGGACCCCGGGTGGTTCAACCCCTCCTTTGGATCCCACCAACGGACAGGTCAACTTCCAGACATACTATGACGCAAATATGGTTGATCCCATTTTGAACCCCAAAGGACTTTCCACCGGCATTCTTCGCAGCAGTGTGAACAACCACTACTGGTATGGACTGCTCTCAACTTTTACCTGGGAGATTAACGCTGACTGGACATTATCAGGTGGTATCGATGCCAGAACCTATCGTGGCGAACATTTTGGTGAAGTGTACGACCTGCTTGGCGGTAACTACATTCTCAATAATTCAAATAGAAACAGATATTCATATAGCCCCTTATATGAAGGGGATAAGATCTATTATCAGAATGATTCAAAAGTTCGTTGGGGCGGCCTGTTTGCGCAGGCTGAATGGAAAAAGGGAAACTGGTCTGTTTTCCTTAATCTCACGTCCTCAATCAGCGCTTACCAGCGGCTGGATTATTTCAGGAAGAAGGACCTGATTGTTGATGGTCAAACATTTACTGAAGCAGTGGGTTATGGCGATGTTTTCTATTCAAACGGCACAAACAATATGACCTATAATCCCGGCGATCAGCAATATACATCAAATGATACGGTATTTGTCGTAAAACAATACGGTTCGTTAAAGGATACGCTCTATGTTGTAAATCCTACTGATTACACCATTAATTCATCCCAGGCCATATACACACGTACGGCATGGAAGATCTTCCCGGGATTCACGATAAAGGGAGGCGCCAATTACAATATCAACAGCAAAAACAATATCTACGTGAATCTTGGATATTTGTCAAGAGCGCCCCGATTCAGCAACGTGTTCAACAACAACAACCAGGAGGTGGTTGGTGCGAAAAACGAAATTGTCCAGGCGGTGGAAATTGGCTATAGCCTCAATACCAAACATGTATCGCTGAATGTCAATGGTTATCTTACCAATTGGAAGAACAAGCCGCTCGATGCCACGCCGACCTACACCGATCCTAAAACGCAGGATACCTACCCGTACAATGTAAACGGCATCAATGCCCTTCACAAGGGAATTGAAATAGAATTCGGATGGAAGCCAATCCCCTCATTGCAATGGGATCAGGTGCTGTCATTTGGTGACTGGCGGTGGACCTCGGGAGGGAGAGCCTATATTTATACACCCAATGGCGACCTGGTTGACAGCCTCGATTTCAATGCCAAAGGAGTTCATGTGGGCGATGCTGCCCAATTCCAGTTGATGGAAAGTCTTCGCTGGGAGATCATCAAGTATCTCTATGTTTCGGGAAGCATGACCCTGTTCGCTAAGAACTACTCTGCCATGGATCCGGCCTCTTTGACCCCGGTTTACATGGATGAAAACGGGAATCCAAGGGATTCATGGGAACTCCCTGTTTACTATCTGGTGGATGTGAATGCCGGTTACCGGTTCACCTTCAATCGGATTAAACTGGATATCCGTGCCAGTGTGCTGAACCTCCTCGACAGGGTTTATATATCTGATGCAAAGAACAATGATTCCTATTCTGCAAAAACCACGAATTTTGATGCCGCATCGGCGGGGGTTTTCTTTGGGGTCGGAAGAACCTTCAACGCATCGGTTGCCTTAAGTTTTTAAATTGCCTACAAGACCTAATTTAAATATCAAAAACATATATGAAAAAACATTCTCTATTTTTTATCTGCCTTGTTCTCATAGGATTGCAGGGCTTTTCACAGAATACGATCGCTGAAGCAAGGGCCATGCCATTGGGCTCGACGGTTACCATCCGTGGCATAGTGACCAATGGTTCAGAGTTGGGTATCATCCGTTACCTGCAGGATGGAACTGCAGGAATTGCGGCCTATGGTTCAAAAGTAAGTGTGATCATAAGGGGTGATTCAGTGGTTGTTACGGGTGTTACCAAAAACTACAATCAACTTCTGGAACTTGATCCGGTGAATACCATTGCTGCCATCGCACAGAGGCCGGTTCCGGCACCACTCGTGATCACGCCGGGTCAGATGAGTGAACAACATGAAGCAGAATTGGTTAAAATGGTCAATGTCTCTTTTGAAAATGCAGGCGGAGTTTTCGCAGGGAATACCAATTACAACGTGACTGCAAACGGAGAAACGGCCAAGGTTCGTGTAAACGCCAGTTCGAATATTGTTGGCCAGATTATTCCTGCCGGTCAGGTTACCATTCTGGGCCTCTGTTCACAGTTTGATTATAACGATCCCACCATCGGGTATCAGCTTTTACTGCGTGACAAAAATGATATCATCAGTGCCAGCTCGATACTTTTCACAACCCCACTCTCCATCTCGAACATCAACACTTCATCATTTACACTTAGCTGGAGCACAAATATATCAGGAACTACGGAACTTTATTTTGGCCGCACTCCCCAGCTGGAGCTTGGACATCTCATCCAGGCTGGTACAGGAACCTCCCATACGATGGATATCACCAATCTCAATGCCTCTGATTTGATTTATGTGATGGCCTTTTCGGTTGCCGGTCAGGATACCGGATGGTCGGGACTAAAGCCTTTTATTACACAATCAGTCTCTTCCGGAACCATTAAAACCTATTTTTCCAGGCCGGTCGATACAACGGTTTCAACAGGAACCAAAGCGATTCAGATTTACCGCGCCATTGACGACACCTGTATTGCCTATATCAACCGTGCAAAATATTCCATCGATGTTTCGATCTATAACTTCAATGTGGAGGGTCTGGCCAGTATCGCAGGCGCTTTAAATGCAGCATATGCCCGCGGAGTTGCAGTTCGGGTTGTTACCGACGGCGGAACGAATAATTCAGCCATCCCTGAACTGGTCGCTGGTATTGGAAAAATTGGTCGCCCTGTAACTGCTGGCATCATGCACAATAAGTTTATGGTGATTGATGTAAATTCAACAAACCCGAATGATCCGATTGTTTGGACCGGTTCCTGCAACTGGACCGATCAAAACGTAAACACGGATGCCAACAATGTATTGTTTATCCAGGATGCCAGTCTTGCTAAAGTGTATACCATCGAATTCAATGAAATGTTTGGCTCGACCACTACAACACCTGATATGGCCAAGGCGAAATTCGGATCGGCCAAATCGGATAATACGCCGCATGAGTTTATTATTGGAGGAAAGCGGGTTGAGCTGTTTTTTAGTCCCAGCGATGGTGTTAATCAGCAGATAGTCAATCATATTGCAACCGCTGATGATGATATTGAGATCGGCACCATGCTGATTACAAGAAAGGTGATCAGTGATGCGATCATTGCAAAAGAGGAGGAGGGTGTCAATTCCAGGGTGATCATTTCAAACCGGGCAACATCCGATGCCACTGTGGTTGCAAATCTTGTTACTGCGCTGGGAACCAATTTTAAGGAATATCATGAACAGGGGATGCTTCACAATAAATCGATGATTATTGATCAGTCGAATCCAGCCTCTGATCCTTTTGTTTGGACTGGTTCGCACAACTGGAGTGATGCGGCCAATGTGAACAATGACGAAAATTCGATCGTTATTCACGATGCCCTTATAAGCAATTTGTTTTACCAGGAATTTAAAAAACGATATGATCTGGCCATTCCCGTCAGTGATCGTCCCGTTTTGTTTCTTGGCAATGATACCACTGTTTTGGCAGGAGATACAGTGACCCTTGATGCCAAGCAGTTTGATACCTATGTTTGGTCAACAGGCGATTTGACGCAGATCATCAAGGTCGATTCTTCAGGCACCGGATTTGGCGTTAAGAAGATCTATTGCCGCGTTACAAATCAATATGGCATCCAGTCTGATACCATTCGCATCACCTTCAGGCCATTTAGTCCTGGCTTCGATGAATTCAATGCATCGATATCGAAACTATCGGTTTACCCAAATCCAACCACAGGCGCCTTCACAGTTGGATTTACTGCAAAACGAAATGAATCGGTCAGCCTTGAAGTTTTGAGTGTTGATGGCCGTGTATTATGGCAAACACAAGCAAATACCCTTACCGGATCAAACTCAATCAAGGTTCAGGATGTTCAGCTCCCATCGGGAATTTATATGGTGCGATTAAAAACATCAGCCGGGGATCTCGGAAGAAAATTAATGGTTAAGTAAATATCAATGGGGAACCTGTGCAATACGGGAACCCCATTTTCGTTATCTTTGAAACGTAGTATAAACCTTTAAATCATTGGTTTGTGTCAGATTGTCTGGTAATCATCCCAACTTATAACGAGAAGGATAATATCGAACGCATTGTGCGCAAGGTTTTTTCGCTGCCAAAAGAATTCGACCTGCTGGTCATAGAAGATAACTCCCCCGATGGAACAGCTGCCATTGTAAAATCACTGATGCCTGAATTTTCCAATCGTCTCTATATCGAAGAACGAAAAGGAAAACTTGGCCTGGGAACTGCCTACATTCATGGTTTTAAATGGGCCTTGAAAAGAGATTATGATTTCATATTTGAAATGGATGCCGATTTTTCGCATAACCCCGATGATCTGCTGGTACTGTATGATGCTGCAAAAAACAGGGGAGGCGACCTGGTTATCGGTTCAAGGTATATCACCGGGGTGAATGTGGTCAACTGGCCGATGGGAAGGGTGTTGATGTCGTATGTCGCATCCATCTATGTCAGGTTTATTACCCGGATGAAGGTGATGGACACAACGGCAGGCTTTAAATGCTATGCCCGGAAAGTGTTGGAAACCATCGACTTGGATAAAGTTCGCTTTACGGGTTATGCCTTTCAGATAGAAATGAAATATACCGCATGGAGACTTGGATTCAACATCATCGAAGTGCCGATTATCTTTACCGATCGTACCCTTGGCGAATCAAAAATGAGTAAAGGGATTTTTCGGGAAGCTGTATTGGGCGTGATCAGCCTTCGCTGGCGAAGCCTTTTTGAACATCGCAAGTCCCGCCCCGTTTAATTTTTTTCTCGTATTACCCTGGTCTTACACCCTGACGCATGATGTGGGGCGCCCAAATTGTTGATAAATGAACAGTTCATATTACATTCATAACGCACTGATCGTTAATGAAAACAGCAGGTTTCCCGGAGCCGTGCTGATTCATGATGGCCTGATAACCGAAATTTTCCATGGAAAAGTGCCGGATGGTTTTACCATGCCTGAAGGCACAATCATCCTGGATGCCAAAGAGCGTTATCTTTTACCCGGGATCATCGACGACCATGTCCATTTTCGCGAACCCGGATTGACCGAAAAGGGGGACCTGCAATCTGAAAGCAAGGCAGCCGTAGCCGGGGGAGTGACCTCATTTATGGAGATGCCCAACACCAGGCCAAACGCCACCACAATCGAAATTCTTGAGGAAAAATATTCCCTTGCCTCTTCCAAATCACTGGCCAACTATTCATTTTTTCTGGGAGCTGCCAATGACAACCTGCCAGAGATTAAAAAAGCCGAGCCTTCCAGGATTTGCGGATTGAAGCTGTTCATGGGAGCCTCTACCGGCAATATGCTGGTGGATAACCCTGAAAGCCTGGAGGCAATATTTAAAAATTCACCGTTACTGATTGGCGTTCATGCGGAAGAAGAGTCGATCGTTAAACATAACCTCACCCTTTTCAGAGATCAATATGGCGAGCAAATTCCAGCCTCAGCCCATCCGATGATTCGCAGTGAAGCGGCTTGTTTTACCTCCTCAGAAAAAGCAGTAAATCTGGCGAGGAAACACCAGGCTCGTTTGCACCTTATGCATTTGTCCACCGCCAAAGAGCTTGAATTACTGCAAAATGATCTTCCGCTGGCAGAAAAGCGAATCACAGGCGAGGTATGCATTCACCATCTTTGGTTCGATGACCGTGATTACGCCGACCTGGGATCAAAGATCAAATGGAACCCGGCGATCAAAACCACCCACGACCGTCAGGGGTTGTTTGAAGGTTTGCTGAACAATAAAATCGACCTCATCGCCACCGATCACGCCCCCCATCTCAAGTCGGAAAAACAGAACCATTACACCGAATGCCCTTCTGGCGGCCCGCTAATCCAGCATTCTCTCGTTGCCATGATGGGATTTTTTCAATTAGGTAAGATTTCTATTGAGAAAATCGTTGAAAAGATGTGCCACGCTCCAGCCATTCTGTACAGGATCCAGAACAGAGGCTTCATCCGCAAGGGTTATTTTGCCGATCTCGTATTGGTCGATCCCGATGATCCCTGGGTGGTAGAAACTGAGAATATTTTATCTAAATGCCAATGGTCTCCTTTTGAAGGGGTGACCTTTAAATCGCGCATTACCCAAACCTGGGTGAATGGTCATCTCATGTTTGATCAGGGACGGTTCGATGAAACCAGCAAAGGCCATCGACTGACATTTAAGACATAATTTGCTGCTTCAACAAGTAATATTTTATATACCGATACAACTGAATTTTTCTATCACCATGAAACAAAAACTACTTTTCGTCATTTTTCTTACATTTATCCTTTCTTCATGCCGGTTTGAACACAAAGTGGTTGAAGAGACCTACGATGATGGTACGCCCAAGCGCATATGCCTTTACAAAGGAAAAGGGGAGGGCCGCGAATTGATCAAAGAAACTACCTATTATCCCAACAAACAGGTCCAGATGGAAGGAACCTACAAGGATAACAAACGCGAAGGCCGTTGGAGCTACTGGTATGAAAATGGAAAAGTATGGAGCGATGGTCAGTTTGTGAAAGGTAAGTCCAATGGTAAAAGAATAACCTACTTTGAGAATGGCAAAGTACGCTATGAAGGATTCTATAAGGAGGATATGCGTGTGGGAAAATGGCAGTTCTTTGATGAAAATGGCCGGCTATTGCAGGAGGTGGATTATTCAGCACCCCCAAAGGAAACTAAGCCGTAAAACGTGACGCGAGACGCGTGACGCGTATCACCTTGTCACCTTGTCACCCTGTCACCTTGTTACCTTGTTACTTCATTACTTTTTTAATATTTCACCACCGCATACACCGGCAAATGATCACTGAATCCGCCGAAATAATCCTTTGATCCGGCAGTACGGTTAGGGATCATCTCTCCTTTTTTATTTTTAAACAGAATCCATTCCGGCTTGAAGATGTAGGCAAACGGGGGTGGAATAAACGCCCCTTTTCGCTTCTTTACCAAAAGGTTTCCAGAGACGATGATCTGATCGAATAGATCCCAATCCTTATAATATAGCGTTCCTTCACCCTGAAGAAATCTGTCGAACAGCAGATTATACAACCCCTTAAGAGATGGATGTTTATCCGGTTTTCCAGCGCCTAGTATTTCTGAAAGGCTTTTATTGTTGGGCTCATCATTGAAATCTCCCATGATCACCACGTTGGCATGGGAATTCATGGCCAGAATAGAATCAGTAAGATGTTTTAATGTTGAAGCATTTTCGAGTCGTTGGGGCTCCGTTTCCTGCTCCCCTCCGGAGCGGGATTTCCAATGGTTGATAAAAATGTGAAAGGTGTCCTTTTTTGCATCAATAAGTTTGACATACAGCAAATTTCGGGTTTTAAATGAGGTGGCCGATGGAAAAGCTTTGTGCCCAATATATTGCATAACATTTTTCCTGTAAATCAGCGCTACATCAATCCCCCTGGGATCACTGCCCTCCTCCAGAATAACACCGTAATTTCCTTTACGAAGGCCTGGCTTCGAAATAAGATCATTGAGCACTGACATGTTTTCAACCTCGGCCAAGCCGATTACGGCAGGCAGATCAATGCTGTCAATGGCAACAAGCACCCTGGCCATGTTATCAATCTTATGATCATAGCGCGCACTGTTCCATGCAACTTTGGAGTTGGGTAAAAAGTCCTCATCACTTTTCGTCGGATCATCAATGGTATCAAAAAGATTTTCAGTATTGTAAAAGGCTATTTTGAACTGACCTCCCTTGTTATTCTGGGCTTGAAGGTTGACATGAAAAAGCAAAAGCAGGATTGACAGGATAAGGATTTTACGCATAATTGAAAAGATTTATTTCGGCAAAGATCAAAAAAAAAGGGGCACCTTTAGGAGACCCCTTCATATTCTTTTATAAATGGATTAATCAACCACGATTACCAGGTATTTGGAAGTTGCCCAGAATGCCTTGTAGTCAAGTATCTGAAGTGCCTGAATCACCTTTTTGTCACCGGTGAATTTATACGCGCTGGAAGGGTGGATCGATAAAATTTTTGCTTTTTTGCTGAGAATGGAGATCTCAGTCACCTTGCGGATATCGATCTTGGTGAAAAGTTCCTTGTTGAAATCGGATAGAATTTCACCACTTTTAATAACAGCGCTCTTCTTGAGCTCCTTGTTGGTTCCTATAACATAATAGGCTGTATTCAGGGCTTCATCCTGGTTAGCAATCGTTTCAGTCTGACTGTTGATCTGTGATCCCTGATCCTTTACTGTGCGGGATAAGGTATCAATCTTCAGATTGGCCATTTCAAACGAGGCATTCAGCTTCGCCAGTTTCGTACGTAAATCCTCAATCTGTGAGGCTTTATCAGCGAGGTCTTTGTTGAGCCGCTCAACCATCTTATTCAGCTCATCAACCTTCAGGCTGGAACGTTTCAGCTTTTTGGAAAGGGCCGAAATGGTCTCCTTGTTCTTTTGCATCAGACTGTAAATGGTCTGTATGTCATTCTTAATCTGTTCTTTAGCCGAGATTTTTAATTCACCTCCACGGTCGGTGGTTAGGTTGATGATATTTTCTTTTTGCTTTATGGTGTCCAGCGTTCCCTGGATGTCGTTGATGGAGCGGATAAATTCATTGATCGCTTCATCTTTTTGCATGGTTTGACTGAGCAGACTATCTGATTTAGCCTGCAATTCCTGGGCTTTCTTCTCAGCGGCACGACCGCATGCGAAAAATACCGGGATCAATAAAAGCAACAAATACTTTTTCATTTGACAGAGTTTTGAATTTTTGCAAAATTACAAATAAAATTAGAGAATGTGTAAATAAACAAATTTCACAGTAAAGATGCACTCCTTTATTTATCAACTAGCATTAACTTTACCAAAAATTATCTGAAATGACCAATCCAACTAAAATTATTTTAAAACCGGGGAAAGAGGCGGCTGTTAAGCGCTTTCATCCCTGGATTTTTTCAGGGGCCATTGATAAAACGGAGGGTGCTCCCCGGGAGGGCGACATCATTGAAGTTCTTAGCGCCCATCGGGAGTTTCTGGCATTGGGTCACTATCTGCCAGGCTCCATTGCAGTTAAGATTTTCTCATTTCAAAAAGCCGATGTCAACGAAAATTTTTGGAAATCGAAACTGAAATCTGCCTGGCAATTCAGGGCCGGCCTTGGCCTTACGCAGGGAAATGTTGCAAATGCTTACCGGCTTGTCTTTTCCGAAGGGGATTTGCTGCCCGGCCTCATCATTGACTATTACAATGGAGTGGCTGTCATACAGGCCCATTCCATCGGAATGTACCGCCTTTTGCCAGTGTTCACGGATGCACTCAAAGATCTGTATGGGAACAAGCTCATCGCTGTTTATGACAAGAGTTCCGAAACGATGGAAAAATCAAAACTCATCACCCGCAACTCAAAGCTTTTTCTCAAAGCTCCAAACCCCGCCGACCAATCGATCACCAATTCACCAGTTCACTCACGTACCAGTGCCCCAGTTTCCGAGAGTACCCCTTCCCCTGCTCGCCCATCTGCCGGATCCCCCGGCCACGGGTCTGACAGTTATACCGATCACTTCATCTTCGGCTCTTCCGGCCCTGTTGAGATTCTTGAGACGGGTCATCGCTTTTCCATAGATTTTATCCGGGGACAAAAAACCGGATTTTTTCTCGATCAGCGCGGAAATCGCATGTTTGCACAATTTTATGCAAAAGATAAAAAGGTGTTGAATGCATTTTGCTATTCAGGCTCTTTTTCTGTGTATGCATTGAAAGGAGGCGCCAAAATGGTACATTCTGTTGATAGTTCCAGACTGGCGATAGACTGGACTGAGGAAAACATTCGGCTGAATGGCTGTGATCAGGGGAAACACAAATCATTTGTCGCCGATGTAAAAAGGCATCTGGTGGAAACAGAGGAAAAATATGATATGATCATACTCGATCCGCCCGCCTTCGCCAAAACACATCATGTAACCAACAACGCGCTGCATGCATATGTTCATATCAATGCGGAGGCCATGAAACGATTAAACCGGGGTGGAATATTATTCACCTTTTCCTGTTCACAGCCCATCTCCAGGGAAATGTTCCGCGCTGCGATTCAATCGGCTGCCATAGAAACAGGCAGACAGGTCAGAATTTTGCATCAACTGGCCCAGGGGCCTGATCATCCGGTCGACATTTGCCATCCGGAAGGAGAATACCTGAAAGGATTGATTCTGGAGGTAAGCTAATATCGCATCACCCTGTCACCCTGTCACCCTGTCACCTTTTTATTGTACCAACAGCTTCCGGGTCACCGAAAAGTCTTTCCCGACAACCTTCAGAAGGTAAAGTCCGGAAGCAAATCCGGAGATATCCATCGTAACCTCCCCGGCAGCGGCATGATTTGATGAAGTAAGGCGGAGTCCGCGACAATCGTATACTTCTATCGTATACGGATCTGCCACTATTTGCTCAACAGCAACACGTATCTGGCCATGCGCAGGATTCGGATAAATCTTGATACCCACATGGCGTTGCTCCTCAGGAACTCCCAATGATCGGTTTCCCTGCGTAAACCACACCCCCCATTTGGCTTCCGAAATCAAGACGTTGGCATTGGTTGAGGCCGGATTGATTTTATCAGGCGACATCGCAATGGAAGCAATTACCGGAGACCCGCCAGAGAGGGCCGAAAAAATAATGAAGTCATCCAGCTTCGAATAATTGGGATAACTCAAAGTGGAACCATTTTTGAAAACCTCGACAAAATCACCGGTTTCGAGATTGGAGGCCAGCACACTCACAGAATTTGTGTTGGCATCCATGTAATCAAAGGCACATACAGTTGGTGAATTTTTGGATAAAGATGGATTACCGATGCTGACCCCTTCAGGAATCCCTGAGACCAGCTTGAAAACATCGCCATTGCCCCAGCCGCCCGAACCATTATCCCAAACCCGCATGAAACTGATATCCCAATAATCAACATTCTGACCCGACGTAGAGCTATTCATCATATTATAGGCATCATACATGATGAACTCGCCGCTATAATCCCACTCAAGCGCATCAGCGTACAAAACATTGTTGGTCACCACCCCCTCCTGGGTAGTCGGATTGTACAGATGTGCCTTTACCCATTGTTGCTTCTGATAGCTGTAAAGAAAAATTGCAGAATCCTGAAACTCGGTAACGGCGGCTATTTTTGTCCCATCCTTCGAAATGGCCACATTCGACCAGATGGTCTCATCCTGAATCACGGTTTCCACGGGTTGACTGCCTAAGGTTATGGCATGCATTTTCTTGTCGGACCCAATAAAAACAGCAACACTTCCGTCATCCACAACACTTGGTTTATTCATAAGGGGAGTTGTAGAGATGGCTTGGAAATTTGTGGCTGTCGTTGAAGCTATGTACAATGAATTGGGGTCTCCTGAGGCCGTATTTATCGCCATGATATAGTCCTGCCCCGGATTTATGGGTAACTCGTTCTGGTAATTCCCTCCGCTTCCATCTGTAATTCCTACTTCATTAAAAGCAGCTTTCGCAGCATTGACCTCTGCAGAACCGTCACCATAAAGATCTTTTGCGGACTGCACAACAGCCAGGCGGCAATCAATAAATTGGGAAGACCTGGTTAAATATTGAAACAGCGCTCTGAAAAAAGTCTTTTCCCCCTTTTCCATCCCGACAGCGGTGACATATTTATAAAAGGCAAAATTGACAATCCCGCTGTTGATATGAACTCCGCCGTTATCCTCTGTTCCTGTGTACATCTCACTCACAGAAGCAGGCTGATATCCCGGATCATTTAAACTTGAACCTCCGTTGTGGGGATTGGACATGTCGCGCAAACATCCTGTAGGGTATACGCCTGGTTTGACAATATCTTCCCCTATTTTCCAGTTCAACCGTTCGACAACGGCGCCGGAAATATCTGAAAATGCTTCATTCAGCGCCCCTGACTCATTCTGGTACTCCAGGTTGGCAGATGCTTCATCAAATGCATGACCCATTTCATGGGCACTTACATCAAGGGCTCCGGCAAGGGGTTTAAAATGGGTATCCCCATTGCCATAAACGATGCAAACGCCATTCCAGTAAGCGTTATCCATTCCACTCCCGTTATCTTCGGTTGCGTTGATGATACTGAAGACAGATCCACCCTTGTTATTCCAGGAATTTTTGTCGTGGGTGGTTCTGAAATATTCATAGGTAACCCCGGCATTGTATTGTGAAGAGATGACTTTCGGGTTCCAGGTGTTGTTCGTGGAGGAAGCAATGGCAGGGTTGAATCCCTGAACCGAAGGACTGGTGTAGTTTGCATCATAGACGCGCATGGTGCCCTCTTGGTTTTGAGGGTTGAACATGGGTCTTGATACGTCGATCACATAATAAGTTCCTCCCTCCAGGTAAGCATGAACGGTCCTGTTCACCCCATTCAGGTCCACGCCGTTGGCTGTCACATCCCCATCCGTTTGGGTGTTGTTGAAAAAGTGGAGGATGGCTCCCGTTTTGGCATCAACGAAGTATTCCCAGCGCTCGAGGAAATTTGGCCTCAGGGTGATGTGCCAGGTGAGATATTGCTGCCGCGGATCACGGTTCTTCGGGTAGATGACGAGCTCCCGGATCGGTTCGCTGTAGTTGAGCATTGATTTTTGCCCGGCATCAAGTTCATGCATGGTTGTTCGTTTTGACACATCACTGGTTGCCGTCATTTGGGCCTGGAATGAACTTATTGAAGGGTGAATGTCAGAAAAGGTTGCCGTAGGGTAGGTGGTTCCGTTAAACAAGCTGATTTGGTCTCCGGAAGAATGAAGGTAGATTTCACCCCCGTAAACCGGAATTCCTTGGTAAACCTGCTGCATTTTGACATGGCTGATACCCAGATCATCCGATTGCTGGCTTTTGACTGCGAATTCCTTCCGCACATCTTTTATCCTGAGATCAGCCTGCAGTGCCCCGAGGTATTCAAAACAGGCCTCTTCCAGGTTGCCTGAAGATTTCAGGTTAATGTTCATGGCATTGGCCAGTTTCCCCGAAAGAAAAATTAGCTGCCCGTTCTGATTAAAATGCCTTTCTCCAAAATCTTGCTTATCCTTTGAAAAAGAGGGCAATGGATGTCCGATGGGTTTGAATGTAGAAGCGTTGTTTAACCTGGAGTCCTGGGATCCTGCAACTCCGGGAATGGGCTGAACCTGCTTTGGCATAAATCCTGCCGATTTTGCCGATTTTGCCTTGATCGAAAATGGATTGGGTTGACCCGAAGCAGCCGGGGGTAGCAGGATGAACAGCGTGAATATAGCTAGAAAAAGTATTTGATTTTTCATAGAATGTGGGTTTTAAGGTTAAAAAATGGTCATCAGGTAATTATAGAATTCCTTTATGGCTTCAGGTGTTTTTACCCCTGATTCACCCCACTTGATCTCATTTGACCTGGGTGGTTGTTTAATGAGGATGTAATAGGTCATGTTGCCCGGATGGTTGAATTTCAGGGTTGCCAGGCCCAGATCATCGACCTTATTAAATATTTCATGGGTCTCCGGTTTTTTAATTTTTTTTAATGCTTTCCATTCTCCTTTAACCCCTTTGCTGAGAAATAGCTGACCATTATCCAGCAGGCTGTACTCCCTGATCATTCCGCTCACACCACCACTGCTGCCAATGATAAGCTGGGATTTACCATAGTTTTTGGGCGTGTATTGGGCCGATTTACATGAAAAAAGCGCGGGCAGAAGGCAAAGAAGGAGAAGATAATTTTTCATCTTTATTCATTTATTGTATAAAGTAATGCGAAGATAATATAATGTATTATTTAGACCAAATAAAATAGTATTATATTTGTGTTCGAAACATCTTTTTCATCACATGAAAAATCTTTTGGATTTCTTCCACCAGAGCGTTGACAGGTTCCATGATAATGTTTATTTATGGGAAAACTGGGGCCATGGTTATACCGGAATGACCTATGGGGAGACCAAAGAGCAGGTTTATCGTTTTGCAGCAGGCCTCATGTCGCTGGGTGTTAAAGGGGGCGACCGGATTGCCCTTTTATCTGATGCAAGAAATGATTGGGTCATCAGTGAATTGGGAATCCTGTTCTGCGGGGCGGTGAATGTCCCCCTCGCGGTGCGCATGAATGAACCCGAAGAGATCAGATTCAGACTGAACCATTCTGAAGCACGCATGGTGATCGTTTCCGGAGGCCAGATCAGCAAAATCAGGAAGAACAGGGAACAACTGCCTTTACTTGAAAAGATCATCGTTCTGGATGAGCTTTCGCCTGATTCATCTGATGAGATCATGTTCCAGGCCGTTTTGAAAGCAGGCGACCTGTTTCTTGCTGCGCATCAGGATGCATTTCAAGCGCGCATGGCCTCCGTTCTTCCTGATGATTATGCAAACATCAGCTATACTTCAGGTACAACTGCCGATCCGAAAGGGATCATCCTGACGCATCGGAATTATGTAACCAACATTCAGCAAAGTTATTCTTTGATGGATATCGGCGATGACTTTACAACCTTGCTGATCCTTCCCTGGGACCATGCTTTTGCCCATACCGCCGGCATCTACTGTTTTATGGGAAAAGGAGCCTCCATTGCTTCTGTTCAGGGCGGAAAAACCTACATGGAAACATTGAAGAATATTCCGAAAAACATAAAGGAAATAAGGCCCCATCTGCTTTTTACTGTTCCAGTGCTGGCTAAAAACTTCAGAAAAAATATCCAGAAATCCATCAAATCCGCTGGGGCGCTGAGTGAATTCCTTTTTAATGTTGCTTTGAAAATTGCCTATGTATTCAATGGCTGTGGATATGATAAAGGGAGAGGCTTCAGATTTCTCTTGTGGCCGGTAAACAAATTCTTTGACTTTTTGATCTTTAAGAAAATCCGCGAAGGATTTGGTGGCAGGCTTCAGTTTTTTATTGGAGGCGGCGCTTTGCTGGATATTGATTTGCAGAAATTCTTTTATGCCATCGGCATCCCCATGTTACAAGGATATGGTTTGACGGAGGCCTCGCCCCTTATTTCATCGAATGCAATCCATCGGCACAAACTCGGCTCATCCGGAAATGTTGTAGCCAACCTTGAATTAAAGATCTGTGATGAAAATGGAAAAACGAGGATGACAGGTGAAAAAGGAGAAATAGTGATCAAAGGGGAGAACGTCATGGCGGGTTACTGGATGAATGAGGATGCAACCCGGAATTCTATCAAAGAGGACTGGCTGCATACCGGCGATTTGGGTTATATTGATCATGACGGATTTCTATACGTGCTCGGCCGATTCAAAAGTCTACTCATTGCCGATGACGGAGAGAAATACAGTCCGGAAGGGATGGAGGAGGCCTTTACCTCACAATCAGTATTCATTGACCAGTGTATGCTGTATAACAACCAGAATCCCTATACCATAGCGCTTGTGGTTCCGAACAGGGAGACCTTATTGCAATACCTGGCCGGGAAGGATGTTGATCCCCGATCAATGGCGGGAACCAAGGCCGCGCTGGAAAAAATCAAACAGGAATTTCAGGAGTACCGGAGTGAAAACAGGTATGGATCCATGTTTCCCCAGCGGTGGTTACCATCAGCGATTGCCGTTCTTGACGCGGGTTTCACGGAGGAAAACCATTTAATCAATTTTCAAATGAAGATTGTCCGCGGCAAAGTGGTGGAACAATACCACGGGCGGATTGATTTCTTGTATACGCCTGAAGGAAAGGATATTCAGAATGAGAAAAACAGGATGGCCATGCAAAAATTATTGGGCTGACCCTCATTCATTGTTTACATTATTTCACAGTGCGTATAATATCCCCTAAAAGCATGTCGAAATTCATTCCCCCTTCTGATTTTGGTGAATTTCCAACCACCACAATGATGAGATCCCTGGATGGGATGATAAATATCCGTTGACCGTTATATCCGTTGCATGAAATCATGTCGGGTGGGGCAGATGGATAATATTTTCCCCTGTTTAACCAAAAGGAGGAGCCATAACTGCCCTTGCTGTCCGACGACGGCTGGGTTGTATAACGCACCCACCCCTCTGGTAACATGCGTTCGCCATTGAAAACGCCATCCTGAAGGTAAAGCAGGCCAAACCGGGCATAATCACGTACAGTCGCAAAAATATAGGATGAACCCACCTGGGTTCCGGTCGGATCAACCTCGAACAGCGCATCATGCATGCCGATTTTATTGAATAAGCGGGTATGGATATAAGCCCAGTATTGATCATCCCGATCGAATTTTTTTCGCATCAGTTCACTAACGATATTGGTCGAGCCGGATGAATAATACCAATGGCTTCCGGCTGGAAATTCCATGGACTGGTTGGAGGCAAAATCAGCAAAATTCAGATTTTCGTAAAGCATCAGCGTTACATCCGACCTGTTGCCGTAATCCTCATTCCAACGAAGCCCGCTTTTCATCTGCATGAGGTGGTTTATGGTAATGTGCCTGCGATCATCGTTTTGCCAGGCTGGAATTCCGGCCGGTTGATCAAGGGCCAGCTTCCCCTCCATAACCATGATCCCGGCCATGGCATTGGTAAAACTTTTGGCCATCGACCAGCTTAAAAAACGGGTTTTTTTATTGAATCCCGGTTTGTATTTTTCTGCAACGGGAATCCCTTTGTGAATTACGATAAATCCATAGACATGGCCGTTGTAACCATCCTCCGTCATCAATTTTCGGGATATTTCCGCTAATTTCACCTTGTCAATTCGCGTATTTGTTTCTGGTATGATATTTCCAAGAGGCCATGCCATGGTATCCGGGTCAAAGCATAAAGCCGGAAGGGAAGGAAATTTTATTTTACCCAAGGCATATTCATCCGTGCCACGCAGCAAGGTACTTCCAAATCCTTCCCGGAAGATGGCCTTGGATTTGCCCCATAAAAAGCGGCTTGTCACGGTCTTTTCCCGGTAATTCACCTCGTTATGTGCAAATTGAATGAAGGAAAAATGGAGATCGGTTGCCTCCACATCCACAGCCTGGCGGTGGGAGATAAAAACCGCAGAGCACAGGTATTTCGCTGAATAACCTGTAATGATCGGAAGCAAAGAATTCAGGTAGATTACACCCCAGGTTAAAAAGGCGGGGAAAAGCACACCCAGAACAATGAAAATTCGTTTTTTCATGCGAATAGCATATCACTCATTCTTTCTGTTCCGCATTAATTAAACTGTTTGCGGCATTATTGTAAGCATAATCGATTAGGCTCAGCGTATCATTGTGCGCACTGTCCCCTCATGACTCCAGGCATTCATCCCATGGTGAGCGAAAGATACGACGAAAAAGTAAAATTTTCGTACAGACAACCTGCATAAAATAAAAAAAAGTCATGCTAAATAATTGTTCAATTCTGGATTCGTAAAATAAGTGATTTTCATATTTATTGACCTAATATAATAATATTTCATAAAGAATAAGAGTTTTTCATACTTTTGCAATAAGCAATTTTCACAAACCATTATGAAAAACAACAACATTTCACAAGAGATAAGTGTTTTTCAGGGAAGAACAGTTCCTGAGGAGGGCACATTGGTGGGATATGGGGCAATAATTACCGCATATAAACTTCCAGTTCCTACCCCGATACAACTTGCTTTAATCAGCAGAAAGCATAGGCAGTACAAAGCTGATGGATGGCTGGTTTTTACTACAAGGCACCAACCTGAAGATAACTTATACTCCCACCTTGTCTTTGCTTTAAAATATGAAGGGGTTAACATATTAGCATTTAAGAAGCTATTTGAAGCGACACAGCCCAGTATTATCGAAGAATGGATTCGTAAAGAGCCGCAGAGCCAGTACGGTCGGAGAATCTGGTTTCTTTATGAATGGCTTATGCAGAAGTCATTACAGGTTCCCGATCTGCGTGAAGGAAATTACATTCCACTGTTAGATGAAAAGCAACAGTACGCAAGTCCAAAAAGCATTAATTCAAGCCGACACCGAATTAAGAACAACCTGACAGGGAATGTTAACTTTTGTCCGCTCATTAGTAAAACCGTTAAACTTGAGCGTTATATTGCAGAAAACCTTGCCGATAAAAACAGTATTTCCATTAGTGGAGTGCATAAGGATATATTATTGCGGATGTCGGCATTTCTGTTACTGAAAGATTCGAAGGCATCCTTTACGATTGAAGGCGAAAATCCCACCCAAAACAGGGCTGTTCGGTGGGGTAAAGCCATCGGTCAGGCAGGAAGTAAACCTCTTAGCAAAGAAGAGCTGCTCAGGTTACAACAAATAGTAATTGATGACAACCGATTTGTTCAGATGGGGTATCGCAGTGAAGGCGGCTTTATTGGAGAACACGACCGTAATACTGGCGAGCCAATTCCCGAACATATCTCTGCCAGATGGCAGGATATTGAAAAACTGATGGGGGGACTGCTGGAATCTGCCAAGCAAATGGAATCCACATCTTTCAACCCAGTTCTAACGGCAGCTCTGATAGCTTTTGGTTTCATATTTATTCATCCGTTTGTTGATGGTAATGGAAGGCTACATCGATATTTGATTCATCACATATTAACAACGATGAAATTTACTCCGCAAGGCATAATTTTTCCAGTGTCTGCTGCCATTTTAGAACGCATTTCTGATTACCGAAAAGTATTGGAAACTTATTCGCATCCCATACTTGATTTTATTCAATGGAAGAAGACCCCAAAAAACAACGTGGAGGTTCTGAACGACACCTTAGATTACTATCGATATTTTGATGCCACGGCGCAAACTGAATTTTTGTTTGAATGCGTTGATTATACAATCAGCACCATCATACCTGATGAAGTAGCCTATTTGGAGAAATTCGATGCAATGAAAGTGTGGCTGGATGATCATTTTCAAATGCCAGACAAGACTATTGCACTTTTAATAAGGTTTTTGGCTCAAAACAATGGCAAGTTCTCCCAAAGAGCCAAAGAAAAAGAATTTATCACCATCACTGAGAAAGAAGTAAAAAACATCGAAGAAGCATACAATGAATTTTTTGGATGACACCCTTCCTCTTGATCCATACCTTACCTCTGATCGATGGTCAAAAAAAAAAGTCAGCTAAAATGCTGACTTTTTGTGTAGCGGGGACAGCTACATAACCATAAAATATTGACCGGCTAAAAGCAATATAAATCAATGATTTAGCATTTTTCAAAGTCAGTTGTTTTCCCTTTATTTCCTATATTTTGCTTTATTTTGTTACTATATCGTTACCAAGTAACAAAGTTGTATTATCTTTGTGATAACAAAGGAAAAGAATAATACATAAAAAGCAACAATATGGCAGTCTATCTCAGGAAAAAGAAACTATCTGGAGGCAGGCAAAGTTATTACCTGGACATTATCCATAAAGAAAAGAGGCATTATGAGTTTTTAAAGCTCTATACAACAAAGGCCAGGAACCCGATTGAGAAGAAAAGCAATGAGGTAATAAAAGAACTGGCAGAAAATATTAGGGCAAAAAGAGAGCTGGATTTGGCAGCCTCTGACCATGACTATATCCCAAAATTCAAAAGAGATACCGATTTCCTGGCATACTTTGAGGCCTTTAAAGATGCCTATAAAAACAAAGATGTGAGGCTGGTTAAGGCTTCATTGAAATATTTCACCCTGTTTATTGCCGATGAAAAAATAAAGTACCTGCCTATTAAAAATTTGGATGAGCAGCTAACCAGAGATTTTAAAAGCTACCTGGAAACAAAAGTACATGGTGAAACTATATCTAATTACTTTACAAAATTCAGGGCAGCAGTTCAGGCAGCGGTAAAAGATAAATTGATTTCAGCCGATGTAACAGCCGGGGTTAAGGTTTCAAAGTCTGGTGGGCTTAAAAAGGACATTTTGAACCTGGATGAGATTGTTTCATTGTCAAAGGCCAGGTGTGGCAATGACCAGGTGAAACGGGCTTTTTTCTTTTCCCTCAATACCGGGCTGAGGTTTTGTGATGTGAAAGCTCTGACCTGGAAAAATATTGACAATAAGAAAATCCGGTTTACTCAGGCAAAGACCAAAAACACCTCCTCAGCAGCAAACCTCACTATTGACTTAAATCAAAATGCAATTACAATGATTGGGAGCCGGGGCAAACCAGATGAAAATGTATTTACCCTTCCAAGTGCCAATGCCTGCAATAAGGATTTAAAGAACTGGGTGAAAGCTGCAAAGATTGAGAAACATATTACCTGGCATTGTGCAAGGCATTCAATAGCAGTTAACCTCCTGGATAATGGAACCGATGTTAAAACGGTTGCCTCTGTATTAGGTCACTCTGGATTGAAACACGTTGACAAGTATCTCAGGGTAATTGATGAGAGAAAAGAGCAGGCAGTAAACCGGTTGCCAAAAATAAAATATTCAAATAAATGAAACCAAAAGAGGCAGATATAATTTTACTGGAGGCATTACTCCAAACTCCAAACTCCAGGGCTGACTATTTCAGGATTAAGGCAAAAGAGGGCAATCATGACCCGATTACCTTTTATAAAGATTTAAGTGAGGCCTACCAACGGATTGAGGAGTATGTTAATACCGATGATATGAGGAGGTGGGGCAGAGATGAGGCCGGGAACCCTGTATTTGACAAGCAGTATCTTTTCTTAAATGAATATACAGGTGGCAGAGTGAACGGGAGTTTTGGGAGAGAAAATTTACTGGAGATACTGGAACCTTTGCACGAGTTTGGATTATCAATTAAGGCAGCCATTGAGAGTAAAGCAAAAACAGGTGATGAACCTTTCAGAAATTCAGTTATGAATGACAGGACAGAAATAAATAAATATAGTGTTTGGGTTCAGGAAATTGACCGTTACCCTGAATATTTAGATAGTATAAATCCCTCAGCTTATGAGCTTAAAAAGTGCCTGGACTATATTCAACAATGGAAAAGCCGGGAGTTTGTAGAAATTAACAATCTCTTATTATTAAACCCTACAATGACCCTGGAGGAGGCCAAAAGTGAGGGGTTTAAACAGCTTGAAAGAGTGGCAATGCTGATAAATAAAAGGGTATCTAAAACAATTACAAAGGAACCAACACCGGCCAGACTGCAATCCTTTTCCTGGACAGGCAGCCAGCCTCAATTAGTGGCATTGTGGCAGGCTTTAAAAGATGCTGAATACATTGACCCTAAAACAACAGAAAAGGCATTTACAGCAATCTTTTCAGGGGAGCCAATAGATAATAGCCTCAGCCGGGTAACATGGATTAAGAAAGCTCAAAAGAGTAAACAGGTTGCAAAAAGTGCAGTTATTGCCCTGTTTGATATTTTGGCAAATGCTGGTAAAATTCCAAAGGCTGAAACGACAAACGGGGCTGAATTATTCAGAAAATTGCAATCCTGTTTTTGTGATGAGGCCGGGAAACCATTAAAGTTTGAACACAAACATACAAGTTACTCCAAAGAAAATACTGACCTCCTCCAGCAAATAATCTCATCCCTTTAAAATCCCTTTATTTTCCTTTAGTTAAGCTCATAGCTCAGGCCTGACCTATGAGTAATTGACTTGTCTTTCAGATAGATATACTTTTGTTTCACATTTTGCAGATGTTTAACAGAGCTGGCCAGCTCATTTGTTTCACTCTTAAATTATAAACAGATGAGTAATGAATGTAACACGGTTGAAACCCTCAGCCGATTGGAAAAAAAGGTTGATGATTTACAGGCCAACAGTTTGAGCCAAAAGAATGTACTGACCTTTTCAGAGGCAGCAAGGTACACCGGTTTTTCAAAGAGCTATTTGTACAAACTGACCCATTTACAGAAAATACCATGCAGCAAACCGGCTGGTAAGATGTTGTTTTTTGACCGGGCAGAGCTGGAAAATTGGCTCCTTACAAACCAGGTTGCTCATGAGGAGATAGAAAACCAGGCCAGCACCTATGTAACCCTCAATAAGAGAGGAGGCCGGTCATGATCTTAACTGATTATTACAAGGGTGAAAAACTGCCTGAAACAAAGGCAAAGACCCGTTATGATGTGACTGCCTCCACTGGTGAATATGAACATTTTGAAACCATGTTAAGGGTTAAGAGAGGAGAAAATATAGGTGGTTTATCATTCAATTTTGGTGATGTGCCTGACCGGTTCAGATTTTCAGGTAAGGACAAACCAGATATGGCAATTACCAGAGGTGATAATATTTCAAGTGTCTTTGTGCCAGATGTTACCCTCCCTTTTGCCTTTGGAGATGTAAACCATACCACTGATGCAATCCTTTTGATTTTCTCAAATGATTGGCAGGTTATTGAAATTTTCATTGCCAGAGGCCAGAGAAACAACAGGAGAAACCTATATCATTTGCTTTGTGATAATGAGCTGGAAAGTGAAATTGAAACACTGAGGAGCCATGCAAAAACATGAGAGTTACCAATTTAGTAACCGGGCAGAGGAGGAGTGCAGCCGGGCAGGTTTGCACCCTCTTTTTCTCATTCTCTATGTTAAGGTGTTTCTGGTAACCGATTTAGTAACTATTTATGTTTGACAATGTAGATTTAAAGTTGAGTTATGAGGAGGCTCCAGGGGTTAACCTCCTCCATGATGTACCTGCCAGATTGACCCGGCAAAGTGAAACAACCTTTCCAGATGGAACCGTTTCAATCTCTGGTTACCTGGACAATCTCAAAGTCAGAGTAACAGGCCAGGCGGTGAAAATTCAGGATAGTTCTATTTGCAAATGGTTTTTAGGTGACAATTTCCAGGGGTTGAGCCGGGGTGACACAAAAAGAGCAATCCAGAGGCTCAGTGATGAGTTGAGGTTGCCGATGGACAGAGCAGCAGTTACCAGGGTTGATGTGGCTCAAAACTTCATTATGAGGCATGAAAAAGCGGTTTACTTTGACCATTTAGGCAGCCTCCAATATTTCAACAGGCTCCAGCAAAGCAATGGACTGTATTACTCCAATGGCAATAACACACTGGTATTTTATGAAAAGGTGCATGAACAAACCATTAAAGGGCAGCCTATTCCTGAGATGTACCGGGCAAAAACCTGCCTGAGATATGAGCAGAGATACAAGAGGCGGTTGCTGCAAACTTTCAACCTGCCAGAGTTAAGGGCTTCCAAACTTTATGAGCCGGGGTTTTATTGTGACCTGGTGAACCGATGGAGGGGTGAATATGAGAAGATTAAAAAGATAAACGACATTCAAATAAATTACTCCATGATTAAGACCAAAAAAGACCAGGCAAACCAGGCAATACTTTGGTATGTGAGCCAGAGAGGAGGAGAGCTGCAAGTTATTGGTGAGATTAAAGAGGCATACAAAAGAGGAGAGCTAAGTAAAAAACAGGCTCATGATCTCAGGCAGCAGGTAGAGGAGGCCTGCAAATGTGAATCATTCACCTCCTCCAGTGATGTTATCCTGGAGCTGGATAAAAAGGTAAAAGAGGCTGCAAGGTTCTATTTGTAAAGAGAGGGGAGGGCGGTCAAAATCTCCAGGGGTTTGTTTCTATACATCGATAGCACCTCCTCAGCCGTGTGTATGCAATGTTCTCGCGAGGGGTTATTATTGTGACCTTTCTAAAGTAGATTAAAATAGAAAATGACAGAGAGAGAAAAAGCTATGAACAGAGCCGGGAGGCTCTATTTTGGCAGTCAGGAGAAAGCTGATGAGTTTTTCAAAGTTCTTTATTCAGTCAGCTACCTGCCCAATAATGAGATAATACAGGCATTAAATAAATTCAATAGGCAATGGCAAAAGGAATTAAAACAGGTGGCCGGGGGCAGGGTACACCAAACCGGCTAACAAAAGAACTCAGGGCAGCATTAAAAGAAATAATATTCCAGGAATTTGCAGCCCTGCCCGATAGGCTTGATAAACTTGAGCCAAAAGACAGGATTGAGTTATTGACCAAGTTACTGCCCTATGTACTGCCAAAGGTTGAAAGTGTGATACCTGGACACGGTGAACCCTGGGATACTGATTGGAGTTAACTCAATATTGTGCCGGTGAATTAACAGCGATGAAAGGAGTTTTCCTACATCATTACACGCGCGATGGAGATTAACAATATAAGTAAAAGATGCAATTTCTATACATCATTACACGCGCGTGATGGAAACCTAAGAAAACCATACTTTTTGATGTTGTCAAAAGTTGTCATTCCATGTCAATAAATAGCTAAATAATGAACCTTTCAGGCTTTAATGTTACCATATCGTTACTCGCTAAAATGAAAAAGCCTATAAACATTGACGTTTACAGGCTTTATGAGTAGCGGGGACAGGATTCGAACCTATGACCTTTGGGTTATGAGCCCAACGAGCTACCACTGCTCCACCCCGCAGTATATTTTTCGTACCTTTGTACTTTGTTTCGCGGTGCAAAGATAGTATTTGTTTCCGTGTTATCCAACATTCATAAAAAATATGTCACACAAAGCAGGATTCGTCTCCATCATCGGATATCCGAACGTTGGAAAATCTACCCTCATGAACGCTTTGCTGGGAGAGCGGCTATCGATCATTACACCCAAAGCCCAAACCACCCGCCATCGCATCATGGGAATTTTCAGCGGGGATGATTACCAGGTGGTCTATTCCGATACGCCGGGCGTAATACAGCCTCATTACAAACTGCACAAGGCCATGATGTCTGCAGTGTTTGCGGCCCTCGACGATGCTGATGTGATCTTGCTGGTCACCGAACCTGGCAATGAATTCAAACAGGAGGATATCCTGAAAAAAATACAAGCGGCAACTGTCCCCGTAATTGTCGTCATTAACAAAATTGATTTGGGCAACATGGAGATCCTTGAAGCGGAGGCGGCCAAGTGGATGAAAGCTTTCGAAAAGGCTACCGTTTTGCCCGTTTCAGCCTTGCTTAAACTTAATCTTGACCAGGTTTTCAAGGCCATCCTCCATCATCTGCCGGAATCACCTGCCTTTTATCCCAAGGATGAACTGACCGACCGCAGTCAGCGTTTTTTCGTCTCAGAAATCATCCGGGAGAAGATTTTACTGAATTTTTCCCAGGAAGTTCCCTATTCTACTGAAGTGGCAGTCGAATCATTCAAGGAAGAAGATCATCTGACCCGGATCACCGCCACGATTTTTGTTGCCAGGGAAACGCAGAAGGGCATATTGCTCGGACACCAGGGAGCAGCCATTAAAAAGTTGGGCACCGATGCCAGGAAGGATATTGAAGCCTTCATTGATAAGCATATTTTTCTTGAATTGCGCGTGAAGGTTGCCAAAGATTGGCGCGAAGATGACCGGGCGCTGAAAAGATTTGGATATTCGGTGGAATAGCCAAGGATAACACTTTGAAAACAACAATCAAATGGGTATCAATGAGATAATTCTCTATATCATGATGTTTTTCATGGTACTGGGGGCCCTTGATAAAATTTTCGGCAACAGGTTTGAAATTGGCGCGAAGTTCGATGAGGGCTTCATGGCCATGGGCCCGCTGGCAATTGCCATGCTCGGCGTGGTCTCCATTGCACCTGTGCTTGCCAAGGTACTCGGTGTTGTTGTAGTTCCGCTCTATACCTTTTTAGGCGCAGATCCCGCGATGTTCGCAACGACACTGCTTGCCAACGATATGGGCGGATACCCGCTTGCAAAGGCAATGGCTTTATCGCCTGAGGCAGGTTCATTTGCCGGGCTGATTCTCGGGTCAATGATGGGACCTACGATCGTGTTCACCATTCCTGTCGCCCTGGGAATCATCAGAAAGGAGGACCACAAATACCTGGCCTCCGGTATCATGATCGGAATGGTTACCATCCCCCTGGGATGTCTTACCGGCGGACTCGTAGCAGGATATCAGATTGGCATGATTCTGCACAATTTGATACCCATTGCGCTCTTTGCCATCCTTATTGCCTTCGGCTTATGGGTTGCACCCGAAAAAATGATCCGAGGATTTACGATATTCGGGAAAGGTCTCATGATCTTCATCACAATTTGCACCGTACTTATTGTGTTGGAAACCCTTACCGGCCTGGTCATTATTCCCGGCATGACTCCGATATGGGATGGCATTCAGATCATCGGTTCAATCTCCATTGTCCTGATAGGGGCCTTCCCGATGGTTGCGGTCATCACCAGGCTTTTTGCAAAACCATTGATGAAATTAGGCGGACTTCTTGGAATGAATGATTCGGCCGCTGCCGGAATGATCGCCACCCTGGCCAATGCGATCCCCATGCTCACCATGCTTAAAGATATGAACCCCAAGGGCAGGATCATCAACATCGCCTTCGCGGTTAGCGCTGCCTTTGTTTTGGGAGATCACCTTGGATTTACCGCGGGCGTCGAAAAAGAGATGATATTCCCCATGATGGTCGGTAAATTTACCGGTGGAATTACAGCTGTGCTATTGGCCGTTATGATTGGGGACCGAATGACAAAGAATGAAAGAAATGAACGTATGATCGCGCCGGTTGCTCCAGGGGAAAACATCAAGGAGGGATAATATGGATATGGGTAAAGTTCGCCTCATTTTTGCAAGGGCCAATGAATACAAGGAGGGAGACCTTTCTGTTGGCGGAACAACGGACGAAGCTGTCAGAATGGACGCAAAAAGGGAGATTTCTGCGATGCAAATTGCCGACATTTCGAAATGGGTGTTTGTTGAAGATGCACTCACGGAAGCAATCTCCCGTTCCATCAGCAGGAATTTGCTTGCTGAGATATCCCACCTGACGATGCTGGAGCTGAAAGATATTCTTTTAGGCCCCAATTGCGCCAAATGGGTTATTAAATATTCGGATGGACTGCCCAGTGAGGTCATTGCCGCCGTGGTGAAGATCATGACCAACAGTGAGCTTTCAAAGGTCTCCGGTTCAATTTTCAATACCCTTCCTGATAAAATGCAAAAAGGGCCGGTTGTGGTTGGGTCTTCAAACCATTTCGGCACCCGCATTCAGCCCAACAGCCCCGGCGATGACGAGCAAGAGATCCTCATGTCGGTTCTTGAAGGTCTGGCTTTTGGTTGCGGCGACGTAATCATCGGGCTCAATCCCGCCAGCGATGATATCGAAACCATTGTCAGAACGGAAAAGCTCCTCCAGCGCGTTGTCGAACGGCTTCAGCTCCCCACACGGTATTGTGTCCTTTCTGATATGGTGAAACAGTCCACTGCACGCGGAATGACTAAGGTCGATGTCGGCTTTCAGAGTTTGGCCGGAACTTCGAAATCACTGGTCGGCATGTTGGGTCTCGATGTTGATGGACTTTTGGATTTATCCAAAGGGTTTGATGGTCTCTATTTTGAAACAGGTCAGGGCTCCGAAGTAACCAACGGCGCTGCCGAAGGTGTTGACATGGTTACCCTGGAGTCGCGTTGTTACGGCCTGGCCCGCCATGTCAGGCAACAATGTCAGGGGAAATGGATGATCGTCAACGATGTTGCAGGCTTCATAGGCCCCGAAGTATTCAGGACAGGCGCGCAATTGATGAGGGCCTGTCTTGAAGATACGGTTATGGCAAAGCTTCACGGCATTACCATGGGCCTCGATGTCTGCTCTACCTTCCATATGGGGATCAACCCAACCGAGCTCCAGGCGCTGACTGAAACAATCGTAAAAATGGCGGCTCCTGCCTATCTGATGTCAGTTGCAGGTAAAGCCGATCCCATGCTGGGGTATCTTACCACCTCCTACCGCGAACACCCGCGTTTGCGGATTGCCGTCAACAAGCAGATTTCAAGCGCCATGCTTGAACGGCTTCAAACGCTTGGCGTCATGGATTCCGATGGTTCAGCAACGGGAGCCCCGGAAAAGACCTCCATCCTATACGCAAAGTATATGAAGGAGGGCGGAGATACCAGGACAATAGATGATCTCAGGATCGAAGGCCTTAAAAAAATATCTATTCTGAAGGAAAAGGGATGCGACCTGGGCTATGGCTTTGGGCCCGGTTTTTCTGATCCTCCGGTTGTATCTGCCAGACTTGAGTCGCTGTACCAGCATGCCAGAAACGCCCTTTATGCCACCCTTGACGCAGCGGTCATCCGCGATAGCTGCCAGAATTATTTGGATGTCGCAACAAATTCGACCGATAGGGAGGATTATCTGGCACATCCGGCTTCAGGCGAACTGATTAATGAAAGAGATGCCTCTTCAATCATCAGACACTATGCGGGAAACCAGATTCTACCTCAGATTATGGTTGTCATTTCCGACGGACTCAATGCCGATGCTGTAAATGAAAATCTGCGCAATGTTCTTCCAAAACTGAAATGGTCGCTAAGAGAAACAGGATACAACGTGAGTGATGAAGATGTTGTGATCAAGAACGGACGTGTGCGCGCCGGATATCATGTGGCGCAGCTTATTGATCCTGAAGTCCTGATTCACCTCATTGGTGAGCGGCCGGGAACGGGCTTGAATCAGCTTTCAGCGTATATGACGTACGGTAAAGATCCCGCAGGTAAATCCCGCTGGAGCCCTGCAATGGACCATGCCTTTACCACCGCGGTATGCAGCATACATCCCAGGGGAAAAACACCTGAATCGGCTGTCGGGGACATGGTGAAATGTGTCAAACGAATGATCGAACTTAAATGCTCAGGCGTGGTGCTGGGAGATGTGGCTAACCAGTAATGAATGAAAGCGCTTTCTTTCGTACCTTTGCAAATTAGATCTATATCATCAAAGTGCAAATCAAGTGAATTTTAGAGAATTAACCATATGACAAATATCATCGCAATTGTTGGCCGTCCGAATGTTGGAAAATCCACCCTTTTTAACCGTTTGTGCGGAGGGCGTGATGCCATCGTCGACCCGACGAGCGGGGTTACCCGTGACCGTCATTACGGGCATGGAGATTGGAACGGGAAATATTATTCAGTGATTGACACCGGGGGGTATGTTCATCAGTCGGGGGATATATTTGAAGATGAAATCAAAAAACAGGTAAAGCTGGCCATTGATGAGTCGGATGTCATCCTGTTCATGGTCGATGCAAAGGAGGGGTTGACTTCAATGGATGATGATGTAGCCAAGATGCTGCGGAAATCAAAGAAACGCGTTCTCCTTATTGCAAATAAGGTCGACAGTTATAAGATGATAGATGATATTCATGAATTTCATAGTCTGGGTTTGGGCGAGATATATTCCATTGCCTCTACCAGCGGAAGTGGAACCGGTGATTTAATGGACGAAGTTGTTAAAGGGTTCGAAGAGGTGGAAACCAATGTTGACAATCAGACCCCACTCGACGACTTGCCAAAAATTGCCATCGTCGGCAGACCGAATGCAGGAAAATCATCCCTTGTCAATATGTTGTTAGGCAACGACCGGAATATTGTTACACCAATCCCCGGAACGACCAGAGACTCCATTCATACGCACTATCAGTATTTCGGACTTGATTTCAACCTGATCGACACCGCAGGAATCAGGAAGAAGGCCAAAGTGACTGAAAATATTGAGTTCTATTCTGTAATGCGTGCCATCCGTTCGATTGAGAGCAGCGATGTGTGTATTCTGATGGTGGATGCTGAGCGTGGATTTGAGGCCCAGGATTTGAATATTTATTCGCTGATCGAAAAAAACCATAAGGGGGTGATCATCGTGGTCAACAAATGGGACCTTGTGGAGAAGGAGACCAATACGCATAAGGTTTTTGAAGAGTCAATCCGCGATCAGATCAAGCCATTTGTGGATGTTCCCATTATTTTTACATCAGTGGTTACCAAGCAACGTATTTTTAAAACAGTTGAAACGGCCATCCAGGTATTTAAAAACCGGTCGAGAAAAATCGGGACATCTGCCCTGAATGATTTCATCCTGCCCATCATCGAGGCCATGCCGCCACCCGTAACAAAGGGAAAATATGTGCGCATCAAATATGCCATGCAGTTGCCAACCGCGTTCCCGTCATTTGCGTTTTTTTGCAACCATCCTCAATACTTAAAGGAGCCCTATAAGCGTTTTATTGAGAACAAGCTTCGCGAGAAATTTGACTTCAACGGTGTCCCGATGGAGATTTATTTCCGGCAAAAATAATTTGATGGAGAAGGGAATCCGGATCGATAAGTGGCTTTGGGCCGTCAGGATTTTTAAAACGCGCAGCCTTGCTTCAGAAGCATGCAGGTCGGGAAAGGTAAAAATCCTCGGACAGGTTGTTAAACCATCTCATGAAGTGAAGACAGGAGCGGTGATCAACATCTCTATACCCCCCATTGTAAGAACAATAAGGGTTGTTGACCTTACGCCCAACCGGGTTTCTGCCAAATTGGTGCCGATTTTAATGGAGGATCTGACTCCGGAGGAGGAATACCTGAAATTGAAACGAGACCATCAGGCGAATTTCGAGTTCCGGGAGCACGGAATCGGGCGTCCGACGAAACAGCAGAGACGGGCCATAGAATATCTTAAAAATTATTCCGGCGTATGATTCCTGTCAAAATACCAGGCTTGGATGACCTCGCTTTCGAAGGCAGGAACAAGGATTATGGCGCCTATGAATTTCGGAAGAAATATCCCCGTTACCTATTGATATCTCTCTTGTCGGGGACCTTCATTGTTTTGCTTTCTGTGTTGATTCCATGGATCTATTATTATTTTGAGCCTGTTCCGCTCATTGAAGGTGACCTGATGTTCGAAGTTGAATATTACAGTATGAGTCCACCTCCTGATGATCAGATGAACAAACTTGCGCTTGCACTTTCAAAGCCGGCGCCGGAGGAGCCCCAGATACCTGTTGTAAAAGATTCAATTACTGAAAAACAGGATCCCGTTGAGGAGCCTCCTGAACAAAAACAGGAAAATGATAAGGCAAAAATCGACTCATCTGCCAATCCGGGAGGGTCAGGCCTGGGTGATGGAAAGGGTGATGATACCGGTTTGGCCACCGCGATCGATGTGTATCCCCGCTACCCCGGCGGTGATGAATCACGACTCTATTATCTGCGCAAACAGATCAGGTACCCTGATGCGGCCTTGAAAAACGCAATTCAGGGGGTGGTGATGGTCGTATTTATTGTTGAAACGGATGGAACCTTGAGCAACATCGACGTAACAAAGCGCATCGGAGCGGGATGTGATGAAGAGGCCATGAGGGTCACAAAGGAGATGCCCCGCTGGGACCCGGGCAAACGCAACGGCAGGGCCGTTCGGGTGATGGTGCGGATGCCGATTGTTTTCAGGATACCTGGGGGGCGCACTTCATAAATAACATAAAAAAAGGGGCTTGAGGCCCCTTTATAATTGTACGCAAGAGAACTTGCAGATAGATTACTTCTTTTCAGGAGTGGTTGTTGCAGGAGCAGCTTTCTTTGCATCCTTTGCACAGCAACTTGAAGGTTTTTTTGACTCGCTGCAGGCAGCTTTTGTTTTCTTATCGCATCCAGCTTTTTCTTCCTTGGTGCATTCCTTCTTGTCGGCTGGTTTTGCAGTTTTGTCCTGTGTTTGAGGAGTTTGTGCAAAAGTCAGACTTGCGAAGAGCATGACAGCTGAAAATAACATTGCTACTTTTTTCATGGTATTTGGATTTTGGATTGTTTACTAGTTTATAATGTCACAAAATTACATTAACTATTTTAATTGTGCAATAGCAAATTGTTAATTTATTGTTAAGTAGGTGGAGGTCAACCGATGCTATTCTTTATTTTTCGTATCAATGATAATTGTAACAGGCCCGTCATTCACAAGACTCACCTCCATCATCGCTCCGAATATTCCTGATTGAATTTTTTTTCCAAGGAGAGATTCAAGGTGACGTATGAATTCATTGTAAAGGATAATGGCAGCTTCCGGCCCGGCTGCACGGATATACGAGGGACGGTTCCCCTTTTTTGTACTGGCATGCAGGGTAAACTGACTTACAACCAAAATTTCGCCACCTGTATCCCTGATGGAACAATTCATGACCCCGGCAGCATCATTGAAGATCCTTAAATTGGTCAGCTTGGCACAAAGCCATGCTATATCCTCCGACTGGTCGATTGTTTCGATTCCCAGGAGAACGAGTAAACCCGGGCCAATTTCACCGGCAATTTTCGATCCTACCAGTACAGAAGACCTTGATACACGCTGTATTACCGCTCTCATATGGTGTTGGATTACTTGTTATGAATGATCGTTGCGCGATCATAAAATTACATATTCCTTTTCAGCTGGTTAAAATAAGATAAAGTTTCAGTTATTTTTTGAGTTTTATTGTAGATTTGCAACATACAAGGAGCCGATGACCAAACTTAGCGTCAATATCAATAAAATTGCGACGTTGCGCAATGCACGGGGAGGAGATCTTCCCAATTTGGTGAAGGCTGCAATTGATTGCGAACGTTTCGGGGCACAAGGCATAACGGTTCATCCCCGTCCGGATGAAAGACATATCCGGTATAAAGATGTTTTTGACCTGAAGCCAATCTTAACCACCGAGTTTAATATTGAGGGTTATCCATCGCAGCCATTCATTGACCTGGTCTTAAGTGTTCATCCCGCACAGGTAACCCTGGTGCCGGATCCTCCGGGGGTACTTACCTCCAATGCCGGCTGGAATACCATTGAACATCAATCATTCCTGAGGGAGGTGATTGCCCTTTTCCATCAAAAAGGGATCAGGACCTCCATCTTTATTGAACCCGATCAGGTCATGATCCGGAATGCTGCAAAAACAGGAACTGACCGCATTGAACTCTATACAGAATCATATGCCAAAAAATATCGGTCGGGCAGGGAAGAGGCGATCAAGCCTTTTGCCATGGCGGCATCCATTGCCTGTGAAGCTGAACTGGGGATCAATGCAGGTCACGATCTTAACCTTGAAAATCTGAAATATTTTTCCGAACAAATTCCCGGATTACTTGAAGTGTCAATTGGACATGCATTGATTTGTGATGCGCTTTATTTAGGTCTGGAGAATGCCGTACAACTTTACAAGCGACAATTACAATAACATTTGAATAGAAAGCCAGAAGTGCGATATAACAAACGAACCCTATTCCTTTTTACTGCTGCACTCCTCACTGGGTTTTGTTTCGCTGCAGAAAAGCCCGAAAATCTGAAAAAAAGAGCCTCTGAGATCCATCATTCAGTGTTAACCGTTGATTCGCACACAGATACACCCCTGCAGTTAACTCAGAAGGGATTTGACATGTCGTTGAGGCATGATCCACGCAAAGACCATTCAAAAATCGATTTCCCGCGCATGAAGGAGGGTGGCCTTGACGGTGCTTTTTTTGGGGTGTTCCTTTCACAGGGACCCCGCAATCCGGAGGCCTTTGAAAAGGCACGTAAAAAGGCGCTCCTGCTTTTCGATACCATTGATGCAGTGGTCATGAGAAACCATGATCTTGCGGAATCAGCAGTCTCTCCTGAAGATGCCATCCGGTTGAAAAAAATCAATAAACGTGCTGTCTTTATCGGTGTTGAAAACGGATATGCCATCGGAATGGATCTTTCAATGATCAGCACCTTTTATCTTCGCGGTGCCCGGTATATCACACTCTGTCATACAAAGAACAATGATATCTGCGACTCTTCCAATGATACGATTGAGCACAATGGACTCAGTCCCTTTGGATATGAGGTAGTAACTGAGATGAACCACGTAGGGATGATGATCGATGTTTCACACATGTCTGACAAGTCCTTAAAGGATGTGTTATCCACTTCGAAAGCGCCAGTGATTGCCTCGCATTCCTGCGCCCGGGCACTTTGCGACAATCCGCGCAACCTGACCGACGAACTGCTCAGGGCCATTGCAAAAAACGGAGGTGTAGTGCAGTTGTGTGTTCTGAGTGATTATTTAAAGACGCCCGATGCCAACCCATCACGTGATTCGGCCATGCAGGCACTGCGCAAAAAATTCAACAATTTTCGGGGATTAAATGAACAGCAGGAGCGCGCGGCTCACGATGAGTGGAATGCCATGAATGATAAATTCCCCCAAAAAATGGCAACAGTCTCTGACGTGGTTGACCACATCGACCACATTGTAAAAGTTGCCGGGATCAACCACGTAGGAATCGGGACAGATTTTGACGGCGGAGGTGGTGTTGATGGTTGTTTTGATGTAAGTGAAATGGGAAATATCACCCTCGAACTCGTCCGTCGCGGTTACCCGGAAAGTGAGATCCGGAAAATATGGGGAGGGAATCTCATGCGTGTGATGAACAAAACAGATTTGATTGCCCGTAAATATAAACAAAGTTGCCGGTGTAAATAGTTAATCTGCCAACGCAATGATAATTAAGGTATTTGTCAGCCTGATACCCGTGTTTCTGTTCCTGATCATGCTGTTATACCTCGACAGCCTGAAACTGGTTAATAAATCGCTGCTGCTGATCTGCCTTGGATGGGGCCTGGTAAGCGCCGGGATGAGTTTTTTTCTGAATACCTTCCTGATCAATCATTTGAACGTGAGTTTTGGCACCTACTCGGGGTTTATTGCACCCTTCGTTGAAGAATGGTTAAAATGCGGAATGTTATGGCTCCTGATAAAGCGAAATAAAATCGGGTTCATGATTGATGGCGCCATCTATGGCTTTTCAATCGGCGCAGCGTTTGCATTTGCCGAAAACCTGTTTTATCTTACACAATTTGCAGGTAATGACAGTAATCTGATGATCTGGATCACCCGCGGATTTGGCACAGCCGTGATGCATGGTGGAACCGCAGCCATATTTGGCATTCTTTGTATGAGTGCACTGAACCGGCATTCAAGCCTTACGATGGCCACCATCTCAGGCATTGCGGCAGCCATCCTTATCCATGGAATTTTCAACCAGTTCCTCGTTTCTCCGCTGGTTTCAACCGTGCTCATCCTCCTGATGGTGCCGCTTTCCATTATTTTCATCTTTAATCTGAATGAAAAATCGATCCGTGACTGGCTGGAGTTAGAGTTTGATTCTGAAGTCGGAATGCTCCGGATGATTAGAAAGGGGCAATTCTCCCAGACTAAAACAGGAGATTATCTTGTCTCGCTGAAAGCACATTTTCCAGGAGAGATGGTCCTGGATATGTACTGTTTTATCAGCCTGTACCTTGAACTTTCGATGAAGGCCAAAAGCTTGATGATGCTGAAGGAGAATGATCTGGTCATCCCATCAGATCCTGAGTTGAAGGATAAACTGTGTGAATTGAAAGCCCTTAGGAAAAGCATTGGCCGTGGTGGATATCTGGCCATTTCACCGGTGCTGCGAATGAACCGGAAAGATCTTTGGAAACTCTCCCTGCTTGAAAAAGGGTAGCGATAGTTTATTTTTTTAGTACCTTTCACCAACTTTTTGAATTTTTCTTGTAATTATGACAACGAAGGAAGATAATGAGCTTGTTTATGAGGTGATCCATGGAAGCATTTCCTCCTTCGAAATACTGGTTGACCGGTATCAGAAAACGATCTTTAACATAATGTTGCGCATGGTTGGTGATTTTGAAACCGCCAAAGATCTCACCCAGGATGTATTTGTAAAAGCATTCGAAAAAATGGGTGGATTTGATTTCAAGTATCGCTTTTTCAGTTGGATTTACCGCATCGCAGTAAATGAAGCAATCAACTGGAACCGGAAAAAACATCCGATGGCGAGGCTTGAAGAGGTGGATCCGATGTTGACTGTAAAGCCTGAAACCACCGGAATGGAGGTTAAAAACAAATTGCTTCACAGGGAATTGCGCAAATTGGAGGAAGAATACAGGGTGTTGGTGTTGTTGAAATATTATTTCGGGTTATCCTATGATGAAATTACGGAAGTAACCCATGTCCCTGTTAAAAAAGTACGATCCAGATTATTCATTGCCAGGGATCAATTGAGAAAAGGACTGATTGCAAATGGATTTTTTGAAAATGACTGAAAAAGATATCATAGAAAAAATTTACAGGAAGCTTGATGGGGAGTTAAGCGCCGAGGATCAGCGCGAACTCGACAACTACCTGGCAGATCATCCTGAAGCAGCACGCTTTTCAAAAGATTGGGATTTGATAAAAGCGCAGGTCGGGCAGGAGCAGGCCAATTTTGTCGACATCGATTTAAAACAGGAAATATTAAAAAGGATCAATATGGAAGCATACAAACAACCTCCGAAAAAAGCAGAAATTTTAGTCGTCCAAAGCTTCTGGTCGCGTCCCGTGGTCAAATTCGGATTTACCTTTGTATTGGGCGTTTTCGCAGGATTTGTCCTGTTCGGTTTCTTAAAGGCTGATTTTAAAGGATCGGATAACTCAACCTCTGAAATGACAGGGACGATGTATGATTCCCGTTCCTTCGACCAGATGAAGACCGCCGATGTGTTGCAATATGAAAGCCCCCTTACAAAAGCAATCTGCAATGTGCGGTATTCAAGTAAAATTGTTGAAGTAAGGGTGGATATGTCTTCGCTTTACCCTGTTAAATCAACCATCGAGTTCGATTATAACAATTTTACCGTGTTGAATGTCCAGAATGTCAGCGTGAATGATCAATCCACTGCCCTGGCTGCTGGCAATTTTATTCAGATTAACAATGTGGGAGATAATAAATATATTTTCCAGCTTTATAATAAAAACAGCTTACCTCATAACCTCGACTTTAAAATCTATCAGAACGATTCACCCATTTATCAGAATTCAGTTCAGGTCAATAAAGAATAACAATATAATATACCTAAACCATGAAAAAGCAAGTCAAAATTATTATTGGGGTTGTCCTCGTCATAGCCATCCTGGTTGTGGGAATTTCATTATTCTTCCCCGCTGTTTTCAAAGACATGTCATCCGGCACCTTTGGAAAGGCTGATAAATATCATAAGAGTCAGATGACTGAGGCTGATGTAAAACTCAGGAGTGAGTTTGTTGCGGATACAGCCAAATTACAAGGCATGATCCAGGGGTTGATCTATTTCGCCCTGTTCACCCAGGATCTCAGCCACAGCATTGATTCCTGTGTCTCTACCTTTCAGCAGCATGGCATTTGCAGTCAGGAGGGAGGATGCAATACAGTGATTGTTTTGCAGGACTATTCTGATTATATTAAGAACAACAATAAAACCCTGGGAACAACCATCAGCATGCTGACAGGCTTTTATCTAAAGGACAAATCAGACCAATCGGCTGATGTGGAGAAAAATCTGCGCGATTTTGGAAATTATGTTAACAACCTGAACGAAAAGGACTCCATTCTGGAGTTGGCTTTGAGGAGCATGGATAATTTTATGTTGAACAAAAAGGTACTTCAAACACGAAAAACCGAAATAGCCAGCCTGAAATCCATCCGTGACCAGCTGCTCATCAAAAGCGTTCAAATGGCCAGTTTGATGAGTGATGCGCCATTGGGTGTCAGTCTTTGCTCATACGCCATCGGCGCCGAGCCAGGGTTGGGTCAAATTATCCAAAATCAAGGAGTCAATGCCATCCATAACGAAGGTTCTTTGAATATCATCAAAAATTCAGGTGATTTGGGTTTCGATTTCACTGCAAATGTAATAGCCATCGGTTCTGCACAGGAGATTGGGGTATATATCCTTCAATCCCAGCAAAGTACGTTAGGAATAGAAGAAGTAGTAGCAGCCCACATCGAGGTTGGCAGCGCCATCGTCTATAATCAACAGGAAATCCTCTTCTCGATATGTAACATGGCCGACCTTAGCAGGGTGATCCAGTCATCGGGAAGCCTGGCTGTAGCTTTGTGTTCCAACAATGAATTGAGTGTGTGTGGTTCGAGTTTCCCGTTAAGCAATCTTTACGAGGCAAAGGATAACATCGGAATCCAGTATGGTGCTATCGAATTGTTTTACGTATGTGCAAACGTTTCAATCGGATCTGTTTACTATGGATCCGAGTTTGTAGCTTCAACTTCCGGCATCGGAAATCAGGCTATTGGGATGTTCATCGACAATTAAATAAATAAAGATTTCTCAATATTTACGGGGAATCTTTGATCTTTTTTATAAATTGCAGGTGCATTACGCTGTTTTTAAAAAATGCACCCATGATGAAGATCTTTCTCCGGCTGGTTTGTTTCTCCATAGCAATCACGATCCTCTACCCATTTGCTGCGTTAGCGCAGAAACGGCCAAAACTTATGAAATACCAGACTTCAAATGCGAGGCTGGTATTTCTCAATAAGAGCACCTCTTATCTGGTTCCGCATACCGTCCGCTCCTTCGAGAATGCATTGATGTTTCATGAAGATTTTTGGGATTACGACCCTACCGGGGAGACCAACATCCTCTTTAACGATTTCTCCGATGTGGGAAATGGCGGAACCATGGTGATCCCATGGAATTACCTGAATATCGGAGTTTCCCCCTTCGATTATACCTTCTCCGTTATTCCATCCAACGAACGTCTGCAGTGGTTGATGAACCATGAGCTGACACACCAGGTGATATGTGATAAAGGATCGAAAACCGACCTCATTCTTCAAAAAATATTCGGAGGGAAGGTGATGCCCGATAACCGGGATCCATTGTCACTGGCCTACAGCTATTTTACAACCCCCCGTTGGTATTCTCCCCGCTGGTATCATGAAGGGATTGCAGTCTTCATGGAAACCTGGATGAGTGGTGGCATAGGCCGCGTTATGGGAGGGTATGATGAAATGGTGTTCCGGACCATGGTAAGAGACAGCAGCTTTTTTTATAATGTTATTGGCCTTGAAACGGAAGGAACAGCGATCGATTTTCAGGTTGGAGTCAATTCCTATCTTTATGGGACACGCTTTGTCAGTTATCTGGCCTATCATTATGGCATGGATAAACTGAAGGAGTTTTACGCACGCACCGATACCAGCCGCAGGTTTTACGCCAGCCAGTTCAAACATGTTTATGGAATCCCGATACAGAAAGAATGGAACAAGTGGATTGCATGGGAACATGAATTTCAGAAGGCGAACATGCAAAAGATTCGCCAGAATCCTATCAGCAAATACCGGAAAATCGTCGATAAACCGCTGGGTTCCGTATCGCGTTCCTATTATGACAAAGATGCAGGCCAGATTTATATGGCGGTCAATTATCCCGGAAAGCTTGCGCATATTGTCAGCGTTGACATCCATAGCGGAGCGATGAAAAAAATCGCCCCGGTTCCTACTCCGAGCTTGTATTATGTGACCAGCCTTGCTTACGATGATTCCACAAAAACACTGTTTGCCTCGACCCACAACAGGGACTGGCGCGGTCTTCAATCCATCGATGTAAGGAGCGGAAAAATAAAAAACCTGATCAAATTTGACCGGGCAGGAAACCTGGTTTTTAACCCGAAAGATCGTGCCATTTACGGTGTCCAAAATATGAGTGGACGATCAACCCTGATCCGGATCTTACCTCCGTACAAAAAGTGGCAGGAATTGTACACCCTTTCATTTGGGAAAGATTTTTCAGACCTTGATATATCTCCTGATGGGATGTTCTTATCCGGTACCCTTTCTGACATCCAGGGAACACAAATCTTGGTTTTGTTCCGCATTTCCGATCTGCTTGCCGGCAAAACAGAATTCCGAAAGATCTATGAGTTTGAGGATAACCCTGCGGCCAATTTCGTCTTCTCGCCCGACGGGAAGGATCTCTATGGAACGTCATATTATACCGGGGTATCAAACATCTATCGGATATCAATTGAAACTTCAAAACCTGAGATACTCACCAATGCCACCAGTGGGTTTTTCAGACCGCTACCCCTGTCAAAGGATTCATTGCTGCTCCTTGAATATACCCAGGATGGCATGATCCCCGGTATCATGAAGATTGATACGCTGGCCGATGTCAACGCCATCGGCTTTCTTGGGCAAAAAATATTTAACAAGTACCCTGAGGTTGAATCCTGGATGCTTCAGCCGCCTTCAAAGATCAATCTCGATTCGCTTGGTGTGGTCGAAAAACGCTATGTGGCCATCAAGGAGATGAAACTGGCCAGTGCCTATCCGATCATCCAGGGATACAAGAGTTATGTTACCGCCGGCTACCGGATGAATTTTATGGATCCCATGGGATTGAATTCATTGACGCTGAAATGGTCCTTTTCACCACAACCCAACCTCCCGCTGAAGCAAACAGTTCATTTCGCGGTTGAATACAACATCTGGAATTGGACTTTCAACGCAAATTATAATTATGCCGACTTTTACGACCTCTTCGGTCCTACCAAATTCAGCAGGGCCGGCTATTCGGTTTCGGCAAAATATTACAAATTGTTCAACCGGATGTCCCCTACAAAAACTGACCTCTATGTAAAACTAACGGCCTATGGCGACCTGGAGACCTTGCCTTTTTACCAGAATATTGCCTCTGATTACTCTGAACTATATGTTGGAACCTTCAATTACCACAAAAGCTATCTCAGAAAATCCCTGGGTGCTATAGAACCAGAACAGGGTTATGATTGGAGTGTGTTTGCCTTTACCAGTTTTGCAAAAGAGACATTTTACCCGCAGCTCATCAACAATTTTGACGTTGGATTTCTGCTGCCAATGCGAAATACATCTTTGTGGTTCCGTACTTCGGTCGGACAAAGTTTTGGAGAATCGGACAAAACAAACTCCTATTTCTATTTCGGAGGGTTCGGAAATAACTATCTCGACTACCGGTCAGCACAACAATATCGGGAGATGAGCAGTTTTCCGGGCGTTGAAATCGATGAACTCTCGGCGCTTAACTACGGAAAATTAACGACTGAAATTGATTTTCGACCCATCCGCTTCCGTAAACTCGGACTTTTAGGTTTCTATTCAACCTACGCCCGTTTTTCACTGTTTGGCATGGGACTGTTTACCAACTTTTTCAATGATCGAACCCAGAAGAATTTTTTCTCAACAGGCGTCCAGCTGGACCTGGAACTTGTTTTGTTTACCTTGCTGAAATCGACACTGTCATTTGGATTCTCCCGGGCTTACGGACCCATGATGCCGAAAGACCAGTTTATGGTTTCATTGAAACTCTAAGGATTGCTGCCGAAAATGATTGAATCCATGATAGAGGTTGATTTCTTCCAGGCACTGCAAGACAGGAATCTAAATGCCATCCGGGCGATTCCTAAGTCAGACCTTCACAACCATTGCATGCTGGGAGGAAAACGCGCTGTTATTGAGAAGTTTTACGGGCGGAAATTCACCAGGTTTAAATCGGCTGATGCCGGAATTGGCGATCTGAATCATTGGATATTGAATGAATTCAGACCCTTTATTCAGCTGCCTGGCGCTTTTGAAAAATCAGTGGAGGCTGCATTTGTGCAAGCCAGGTTTGATGGGGTGAGCAGCCTGGAGATGAGCATCGATGCATCATTGGGCAGAAAATTCAATATTTCACCCGATCGTATTGTCTCCACCCTAAAACATTTTCATCAACGCGTTGCTCCTGAAATTGATTTTCAGCCGTCATTGGGATTCTCAAAAAAAATTTCTGCTGAGAAGTTAATGGCAGATTTTGAAAGCTATCTCTATTATCGCTATTTTAGAGCCGTTGATCTGTATGATGACGAACTGGCTCAGCCCATTGCAAATTTTAAAACACTGTACCGCCTGGCAAGGAAACAGGGGATGAAATGCACGGCCCATGCGGGTGAATTTGGGTCGGCTGATACTGTAAAGGAGGCGGTGGAGACACTTGAACTGGATTCTGTTCAGCATGGCATTGGAGCAACAGGTTCGCCGGCAGTGATGAAATGGCTTGCAGACCATAAAATAGTGTTAAATGTTTGTCCCACCAGCAATATCAAATTGAAACGGGTCAGGTCATATAAAGTCCATCCAATCAGGATCCTTTTTGATCATGGGGTAAGGGTGACCTTAAACACAGATGATGTGCTGATATTCGGGGATGGGGTTTCTGAACAATTTCTTAAGCTGATCAAAGCGGGTGTATTCAATGCCGGCGAACTGGAGGTAATCAGGCGAACAGGCCTTGAATTACACAATCGCAGTTGTAATTTAATATAGGGGAAATGAAAAAAACTCGCATTATACTTGGATGTATCATCGTGGTGGCCATCCTCGCCCTTATCAAAATATTTTTTATTTCAGGCAAGCCGGAGCAGGTAAGTAAAACCCAGTCCAATCCGGCGATTCCGGTTGAATGTTATATTGTAAAAGATACGTCGGTGATTTACCAGCTTGAGACGGTCGGATCGATCAGGGCAAACGAACAGGTTGATATTGTGAGTGAAATCAACAGGAAAGTGACGTCGATTTATCTCAGGGAGGGAGCAAATGTTTCAAAGGGGCAGGTGCTGTTTAAACTGGATGATGCCGACATCACAGCCAGAATCAAAAAGTTAAGTATTGAGGAAAAGCTGGCCGAAGCAAATGAATCAAGGGAAAAGGTATTGCTTGCAAAGGGAGGGATCAGTCAGGAGCGCTATGATATCGTGTCGAACCTTCATCAAACCCTCCAGGCGGAAATTAATGTACTTAAGGTTGACCTTGACAAAACAGAAATCCGTGCTCCCTTTGCCGGGAAAATCGGATTGCGGAATGTGAGTGAAGGTACGCTGGTGAATCCAGCGCTTGTTTTGGCCAACCTGGTGGATATCAGTTTGGTGAAGATTGATTTTTCTATTCCGGAACGGTATGTCCGGGATTTGCATGTCGGATCGAAGATCCGTTTTCGCACCGACTATTTGATTGAGGATGTCAGCGCCGTGGTCGAAGCCATTGAACCTGCCGTGGATGTCAAAACAAGAACACTCCTTGTAAGGGCCGTTGCCGGAAATGGCGATGGCAGGCTGGTCGCAGGCACCTCTGCCAGGATTTCACTCACCTTGAAAGAATTAACCAATAGCCTGTTTGTTCCAACCTCTGCCCTCATTCCATCCATCAAGGGGTACAGTGTTTTTATCAAAAAAAACGGATTGGCCGCTTCAAATATGGTCAAAACCGGGGTGCGAAACCGTGATTTTATCCAGATTCTGGATGGCTTAATGGTCGGTGATACCTTGGTTCAGACCAATTTGTTAAGAATTAAAAAGGATTCTCCCTTAAAGGTGATAAAAATAAACGAATGAGTCTCTCCTCCCTGAGTATCAAAAAACCGGTTCTGGCCATGGTGTTTACCATGCTGATACTCATTTTTGGGGCTGTCGGATTTTTCTACCTTGGAATCAGGGAATATCCGGAGATGGACCCGCCGGTGGTTACTGTAACCACAACCTATTCGGGGGCGAATCCCGAGATTATCCAGGCACAGATCACGGAACCATTGGAGGATGCCATCAACGGCATCGAAGGGATCAGGGTGTTGTCGTCGGTTTCAACAGACCAGTCAAGTCTTATTACGGTCGAATTCAACCTTGGAAAGGAGATGGAGTCGGCTGCCAATGACGTACGTGACCGGGTTTCGAAGGCCATCCGTTTATTGCCCAAGGATGTGGACCCGCCGATCGTTGAAAAGCTCAGCGCCAATGCCAATGCCATCATTTTTATGATTGTTCGCAGCTATGAGCGTAACATCATGGAGGTGAATGATCTGGTTGAAAACACGATTAAAGAACGCCTGCAGACAATTTCAGGGGTCGGGGACATTAAAATTTTCGGTGAAAAAAAATATTCCATGCGCCTGTGGCTCGATCCTTACAAGATGGCTGCCAATGGAATAACCTCGGTAGATATTGAACGGGCGGTCAACCGGGAGAATATTGAACTTCCCTCCGGCCGGGTTGAAGGGGGGCTGACTGAATTAACGATACGGACCTTCGGATTGCTGCAGTCGCCAGAGCAATTCAACAATGTAATTATTAAACAGGAGGGAGGAAACATCGTCCGAGTTTCAGATATCGGATCTGCGGAGCTCTATCCTGAGAATGACAGGTCAACCGTGCTGATGGAACTGCTTCCGGTGATCATTATCGGGGTTGTTCCCCAAACGGGCGCCAACAACGTAGCCATAGCGAATGAATTTTACAAGCGCATGGAAAATCTCAAAAAGGAGATTCCTGCGGATTATGATGTCAGAATCGGATATGATTTTACAAAATTTGAACGGGGGGCTGTCAAAGAGGTTCAGCAAACCATTGTTCTGTCGCTCATTCTCGTGGTCCTGATTATTTTTATTTTCCTCCGCGACTGGCGCTCCACCATCATCCCTGTGGCGGCCATTCCTGTGTCGATCATCGGCTCATTCATCATCATGGCGGCCATGGGCCTTTCGATCAATGTGCTGACCCTGCTGGCGATTGTTTTATCCATTGGTTTGGTTTGCGATGATGCCATTGTGGTGCTTGAAAATATCTATACAAAGATCGATACCGGGATGCATCCCATCGAAGCTGCCTTAAAGGGGATGAAGGAGATTTTTTTTGCTGTTGTGTCAACCACCATCACACTGGCAGCGGTATTTCTGCCCATCATGTTTTTGCAAGGGCTGATCGGGCGGCTGTTCAAAGAATTCGCCATCGTCGTTGCCGGATCAGTATTGATCTCTGCATTTGTGGCGCTCACCCTCTCACCCATGATGTGTTCCAGGGTTTTGAAATCACAGCGGCACCTGAATTCAAACTGGCTGATCAACAAGACCGAACCATTCTTTCTGGCGTTAAACAGGGGTTATCGTTATTCGCTCAAGGGGTTCATGAGCCACCGGTGGGTTGTATTTCCGCTCTTTTTGGGACTTTTATTCGTTATTGTATTGACATATAAATCATTGCATTCTGAATTGGCTCCTTTTGAAGACCGGTCGAATATCCGCATTCCGACACTTGCACCTGAAGGATCAACCTATGAATTCATGACCAGTTATATGGCTGAAATCGATCGGTATATTGCCGATTCAATTCCTGAAATTTCAGTCTCATTTTCATGGATTTCGCCCAGCCTTGGAACGATCGAAAATCCGAATAAAGCGCAGCAGATCGTTTACCTGGTCGACCCTGAGAAGCGAACCCGCAGCCAGCACGAAATATTCAGAAAAATGTCAAAGGATTTTCAGCATGTAACCGGGATCCGGACCTTTCCGTTTGAACCGCCAACGATTGGGGATCGTTTTTCGGGGCAACCCATTCAATATGTTCTCCAGGCGCCGGATTTGAAGAGCCTTAACGAGGTACTGCCTGGTTTTCTGGAAGAGGCGCGGAAAATTCCGGCACTTCAGTTTGTTGATGCCAATTTCAAGATTAACAAACCTGAGCTGAGGATAACCATCGACCGTGAAAAGGCGGCCCAGCTTGGTGTTTCAACACAGGAAATTGCCAGGACCATGCAACTTACCATGAGCGGACAGCGCTATGGCTATTTCATCATGGAGGGCAAGCAATATGAGATCATTGGCCAGGTCATGCGGCAGGACCGTGACCGTCCTGATGCACTCAAGGCGCTTTATGTGCGCAATAACAAGGGAGAGATGATTTTACTCGACAACCTGATCACCATGGAAGAATCCATCAATCCCTCCTCTATCTTTTCATTTAATCGCTATATTTCCGCGACCATTTCAGCCGGACTTGCCCAGGGCGCTACCTTGGGAGATGGGATAAAGGCGCTCGATGCCGTGTCGAAAAGGGTTTTGCCTCCCACCTTCAATACGGCCCTCGCCGGGCAATCGCGCGATTATCGCGAAAGCTCATCCAGCCTTATCTTCATTTTTCTGCTTACCATTGTGCTTATTTTTCTGATTCTGGCTGCACAGTTCGAGAGCTTTGTTGATCCGTTGATTATTCTGTTCACCGTTCCACTTGCCATAGCGGGAGCCCTCTTTTCTCTGTGGTATTTTAATCAGACCCTCAATATTTTCAGTGAAATAGGGATCATTATGCTCATTGGGCTGGTGACCAAGAACGGCATTCTGATCGTTGAATTCGCAAACCAGCGCAAGGCCACCGGCATAGATAAAATTGAAGCAGTACAGCGCGCAGCTATCTCTCGTTTCCGGCCTATCCTGATGACCTCCTCCGCTATGATTCTTGGAATACTTCCCATCGCATTGAAACTGGGTGCATCGGCCGAAAGCAGGCAATCATTGGGTATCGCGGTAGTGGGCGGACTTTTCTTTTCCACCTTCCTTACCCTCTATATCATCCCGGTTATCTATTCCTATTTGTCACGAAATCCTACCGACGATAGAATTGATTATACAGAACTTACCGTTGAAAACAAAGCCATCATGACCGACGATATCAGCTGATGAAATGCTTCTCAATTACCGGATTGATACTGTTTATGTTCGCCACTGGGGTTGAAAGCCAGGAGCTTTTAACCCTGCAGAAGGCCGTAGCCATTGGGTTAGCCAACAATTACGGCATCATCATGGCGCAAAAATCACAAGAGATTGCACACAACAATGCATCCCCCGGAAATGCGGGGATGCTCCCCGAAATCGGACTGAATGCCGGGTATATGAATGGCCTGAGCGATGCAAATGTCAAAGTTGTCACCGGTGCTGAACTTGATAATTCCAGTGCCCACTCTGATTTGATAACAGCCGGTGTTGGCCTTAACTGGATGGTATTCGATGGTCTTAAAATGTTCATCACCTATGATAAGTTGAAAAAACTGGAGGAGATAAGCGAATTGAGCGCCAAGATCACCATTGAGAACACCGTTGCGAGAATTATAGGCAGCTATTATGATATTATCAGGCAGGGCCAGGTTCAGCAGATTTTCTCTGAGCAGGTTATGATATCCAAATTCAGGCTTGATCTTGCAAAAATGCGGTTTGAAACCGGAACAGGGTCAGAGATGGAATACCTGAAAGCCAGGGTTGAGTTAAATGCCGATGTGTCTGATTTGTCAAACCAGCAAACACTTTTTGAAAATTCAAAAACCACCTTGAATGATCTGTTATCCAGGGATGTCAATACCCCCTATACCGTGAGGGATACCATCCTTGTCAACGGGCAGTTACAATATGATTCGCTGCGTTTATCCATGAATTCGTCCAACCGGAACCTCTTGCTCGCGATTAGGAATAAGCAGGTGGGACAGCTGGAATTAAAGACTGCCCGGGCCAGTCAGTGGCCCACACTTGATTTTTATGCCAATTACAACTATTACCGTTCCGAAACTGAAGCCAATTTTGTTCAATATAACCGGAATTTTGGCCCCTCTGTTGGGGTAGCGCTCAATATGAAGCTGTTTGATGGCCTTAATCTGACCCGCCAGTACAAAAATGCAGCCATATCGGTTCAAACAGGCGACCTTGAAATCAAACAGATTGAAAACCGGCTCGAAGCATACCTTGCACGGATCTACAACGATTACCGGAACCAGCTCCAAATGATCGGATTTGAACAGGAGAACCTCCTGTTGGCAAAGAGAAATATGGAGATCGCAAAAGAAAGCTACGCGATTGGCTCAATATCTTCCCTTCAGCTAAGGGAGGTACAGCAAAATCTGCTGGATGCCTCAACCAGGCTGGTCACCGCTGAATTCAAGGCGAAACTTACCGAAACGGAACTGATGCTTTTGAGTGGAAAGCTGATTCAATAACAGGAGATATTTTTAAAATTAATATTTAACAAATAAGGGATGGCTAAGTTTACGTTTCGATTGGGGTGCATCATATTCATGCTTTTAGTTGTTTCGACATCTTGCAAGCAGAAACCGATTGTCAACCCGGAAAAGATATGGCGGGTTGGCCTTATTGGAGGAATGGGAGGGTTCAATGATGCCGGGTTCAACCAAAATATTATGGCAGGATATTTAAAGGCGGCAAAAGATCTGCCTCTCAACTGCCAGTCATTTGATATTACCTCGGTGGATGATATTTCAAAGGGGATCAATTATTTTTTGGCCAATGGAATCGATCTGATCATTACCTCCACCTTTGATGCCGCCCAGGCTACCATCGATGCGGCCAATGCAAATCCCGCAATCGATTTTGTGATCATTGATTATGCCATGGCCTCACCTCCTCCCAATCTCATGTGCGTCAGATTCGATGTTGATCAGGCCTCATTCCCATGTGGTTTTCTGGCTGCCTATTGGGCCGACAAGCAAAATCATACAAATCCGGTTACCGGATTTGTTGCAGGGCCCGAAATTCCCGAAATCCGCCAGTTCTCTGTCAGCTATTTAAATGGAGTGGAATATTTCAATAAGCAATACAACAGGAATGTTGCCTCTCTGGGTTATTTTTCTACCTCCTTTGCCGACACGTTAGAGGGGGCAAAGCTTGCAGACAGCCTGATCAGACAGAACGCTTCAGTGATTTTTGCCTTTGCGGGCAAAACCGGTAATGGAGCGCTGTATAAGGCCAAGGAAGCCGGGAAATGGGCCATCGGCGTTGACGTGGACCAATATTATTCAATTCCTGCGGTGGGCCCGGCGCTGTTGACTTCATGCATGAAGGAGCTCGATGTCATGGTTTACCAGATCATGTTTGACTATTACTATCTCAAATTTTCCGGAGGAACCATCATTCATGGAAATTTGAATAACGGTGGAGTTGGGAAAGCCCCCTATCATGACTACGATGCGCTCATTCCGGACAGCATAAAAACCGCCTTGGCTGACATTGAAGCCGGAATAATGCACGGAACCATCAGCACAGGCTGGACAGAAAAATAGTCAGGATTCAACCGGACTTCCGGAATTTCATCCGCTCGAAAAACTCAATGGTTTTCCGCAGGGTATCATGCAGTAGTGTCAGGTAGAGAACGAATGACATCAGCCAAATGATGAAAAAGTTAAACCAGAAGGTGTTGATGTGCCATGACCCGATAATTTTTACCGGGGCATAAAAATGAGCTCTGCCATCATGTGCCAATGGCTCCATAAAAATTGGATCTTTCTTTTGAATCAGTTTCCCTTTTCCGACGATCACTTTGTTTTCAGCCCCTTTATTCATGACAAGGTCGGCCAGGTTATCATTATAATAGGCCTGTTTGAACTGATATACCTCATCGGCGCCCATCCTGGCCTTGAGTTTTTCGTAGGCTTCGTCACGCCTGGCTGACACCGCACTCAGCCGGGAGGAGTAATACCTGCTCAGCGAGTCGAGATACGATTTTGAATGCTGAACGATCGAATCATTCAACCCTTTTTCAGTCAATCCATGCATGTATGGAAATGAGGTAAATCCTGCCCCTTTCTGCAATGCGGGAATCTCACTTTTCAGAATGGTCAGGTAGTTGGCGGTTTTATCAGCAAATTCATTTTTAAAAAGGTTGCGCTGGCATTCGTCGAGCTCTGCCTTCAGGGTCGGAATCACATAGGCTGTAATATAGGAATAGCGTGATATCTCTTTGTCGTAAGGATAAAACACCTTTTCATATTCGTTGTTGCTGAATTGCTCCACGGCCAGGGCTTCAAATGTCCAGCGTGAAGTCATCATGTTTCCGACCATTGGCACATTTTCGCGCGAAGCAATGGTGGGATTAAGGTAGTCGAAGGGAACAACCGTACCGCTTAGCAGCAGTTGGGGCACAATGATAAAGGGGATAAGGATATAGATGGCAACAACCGAATTCAACCCGGATGAAATGTTAAGTCCGACCATATTGGCAAAACAGGAAGTGGCGAAAAGGATTAGCCAGTAGGACAGGGTCATTCCATGGATGCCCAGGATCAGATTCCCTGCGACAACATAGAGCAACGACTGAATCGCTGAAAGGGCAAACAGGAGGACGATCTTTGAATTGAGGTAGCTGAAGCGGCTCAGGTGAAGAAATGCCTCTCTTTTCAATATCCGCCGGTCTTTGATGATCTCTTCTGCGCTGACCATCATCCCCAGAAAAAGTGAAACAACCACACTCATGAACAGGTAGGGCACCAGGTTGCGGTTATCTCCGAAAAGGTACTGCTCGCCAAAGCTGTATCGGGTCAGATAGGCCAGCAATGCTGCAAGGAACGGCGCTTCAAGCAGGTTGATGAGCATATACTGCCGGTTGGTTATTTTTGTAAGCAGGTTCCTGATGCTGAAAATTCGGAATTGCTTAAAAATTCCCGGAATCTTAAAGTAACTTTTGGGTACCTCATGCTGTGCTTCACTGATTGGCAGCGATGGTTGAATATGCTGTCGGAATGAGGCATACCACTCTGTGGGTGTGGTTCGCCTGTTACCGGTGAATCGTCCGTATTCATTGATGATTTTTGTCTCCGTAATCTGGAGAAGCTGTTCAGGGTTAACATACCCGCAACTCTGACATTCACTTTCGTCGGGATTTACATGGCTCCCGGCCCGTTTAAAATAGGTCAGGGCATCAATGGGATTACCGTAATAGATTGGATAACCCCCTTTATCCATAATCAGGAGTTTGTCAAAGAGCTTATAAATATCGGAGGAGGGTTGATGGATATTCACAATCACCAGCCTGCCTTTCAGGGTTTGCTCCTTTAACAACAGCATGACCATTTCGGAGTCCATGGAGGAGAGTCCGCTGGTCGGTTCATCCGCAAAGAGTACCGAAGGTTCGCGAATCAACTCAAGCGCGATATTCAAACGTTTTCGCTGCCCCCCGCTGATGAATTTGTTGATCGGATCCCCTACGGTAAGTTTACGCGTGCCGATCAGGTCAATATCCATCAAAACGCGCATCACCGACCGGATAATCTTTTTTTCAGAAAAATCGCGGAAACACAGTTTCGCATTGTAATAGAGGTTTTGAAATACCGTGAGCTCTTCGATCAGTAAATCATCCTGCGGCACGAAACCGATCATCCCCTGCAGGCTTTCCTTATCTTTCTCAAGATCATACCCATTGATAAGAATCTGTCCATTGAATAATTTCAGATTTCCATTGAGCACATTCAACAGCGTTGACTTCCCGACACCACTGCCACCCATGACTCCGATCAATTCTCCCGAGGATGCGGTAAAACTAAATGGATGAATGCCATTTGTACTGTGCTTGAACCTGTACTCTGCCTCTTTTGCAGTAAATTCAATGCTTACTTTTTCCGATTCCTGCAAAAACCTGGCAGATACATCTGCGTAATAAACAGGCGCTATTTTCAGATTCTTCAGGATGGTACCGTTCGAAAATACAAACGATCTGTAGGGTTGAACCACGTGCCCGTTGAGAAAAAGCTCATCATTGCCCAAATACCGGCATATCATGGTGCGAACCGACGGAACAAAAAGAATAAACAGGTTGCCTTCAAGGTGTTCCCTGTAAAGATGCTTTCTATTTGCCGAAGGCTCTTTTTTTTCACCGCTGATAACCAAATAATGATCAGGATGCACATCAGGGCCCATGGGATCGGTGATAAAGGCCACAGCATCATTGAACTCCTGATCGGGGAGATTGAAGGATGTTTTAAAAATGTTGATGTAACTGACGAACCTTTCATCGTCTCTGGTTAACTTTTCATCATTCTCCCGGGATAATTCATCCAGAAATTCCAGAAATTTGATGAAGACAATTTGACGATCCTGGGCTGCCAGTTGCTTCCGTATTCTCTGGCAGATCGTTTTTGTTTTTTCAAGAACAGCTGAATTCTGTTGTTCGGCCTCCTCGGGTTGATGAAATAAAAACAATTCATCAAAAAGCTTCAGATATTCCTCAAGTTCCTGTGCATTCAGATGCTGACTCAGGTAGGATTCAAGTATTTTTCTTGAATTTCCAAGCACATGTTTTTTACCGGATGCTGCGATGATGGCGAAAAGCTGTACAAGCGCCATCAGGATGGGTTCAGACAAGGGCTGTCTATTTTACAAATTCAAGCCTTACACTTTCTGCGAGATCTAAAATTGCACCTGTTTTCTGAATCGGGAGTTTTTTCCCTGATTCAATTCCATAGTTGACCCAAATCGGAGCTAATTTGCCGATTGCATCTGCAATTGGTTTCATGTTCTGATCAGCATTGTAAGCGTTGAGGATCGCCAGCAATTTAGAGTGGTTATCCTTCTGGCCTGCAATAACGGCCATGATTTTGGTGTTGTCTTTGGCTGCTTCACCAAGGTAGGCAGCAAGATAAACACCTTCAGCAAATCCGCCGGCAGCAATCAGTACGGCAATCTGGTTACGGTTGTTTTTGGAAAGGAAGTCGTTGGTCTGGCTAAAGACCCTGTTGATCAGGTCAACCAGCGAATCTCTGTTGTTGTTGTATTTTTTAACCCGCTCAAGGAGGGTTTGATCGTACACGCCGGCGATTCCCAATTCATCAGCCAACTTATTGGTACAGGCCAGAAATTTGTTGGTTTCATCCGTACGGTTATAGGTGGCAGAATAACTCAGGTCTGCACTATAGATGCCAAGGTTCAGGGCTTTGCTCATTTCCGTAACATATTTTCCTGCATTGGCAGGGGGATTGGTAATGTCGAAAATGAATCCGGCTTTTGCTTTTTCAAGCATGGTGGTCACTTCAAAAGGCGTAGGGAATGAGTAAAGAAGGCTTTGAGATTCAGGACTTAATGCCACCTCTTTTTTGATCGTGTCGGAAGCAGCAGCATTGGCTTGCTCATCCTGTTTGGCGGGATTATTACAACTTGAAGCGGCGATGACCAGGATCAGGGCAACCAGTGCAATGCCGGATTGGATTTTTGTGAATGCTTTCATAAAGTCGTTTGAAGATTGGTCCGTAAATTTGATAGATATTTTTTTTCCGATTCCTTTTAATGAACTATGCGAAATTAAGTGATTTTTTTTTAATCAGATAACTTTTTTTGAAATAAACATTTCTTCTGATTTACTTAATGGCTTATAACGACTTTCAAGGTCCCGGGCTTTGCTGCAAATTCAAATCCCTTAAGGATATCTTTAAATTCAAACGTTTTGGTAATCATGGGCAGCGGATCGACCAACCGGTGACTAAGCAAACTCAAGGCAGGTCTAAATAACCCGCACCTCGACCCGATGATCTCAAATTCATTGATCACAAGCTGGTTCAGGTCAATTTTTTGCGGATCGGCTACTGTGGTTTTTAATACCAGTTTCCCTCTTGGGAAAAGGTGCGAAAGCGCCATTGAAATTCCATCGGGGTTTCCGGTACAATCAATGCAAACTTCTGCTTTATCCTGATCTGTAAGTGTTGACACCAACGCTGCATTTATCGCCATTGACTGTGCCTTATTGACTTTTGCACTGCTTCGTGAAAAGAGGGTGTAATCGCACCCACTCAACCTGAAAACCATGGCGATGAGCAACCCCAGTTTCCCTGCTCCGAAAATAAAAACTTTCCGGGAAGGTTTGATATGAATCTGTTCGAAGATTTCAACGGCTGCTGCCAAAGGCTCAGCAAACACTGCCGATTCCAATGATAGTGTATCCGGCACCCTGTGCAAATTCCTTTCCGGAAGCACAATAAACTCAGCGAAGACCCCATCATGATTCTGAATTCCCAGCACTGAACGATTGGGACAGTGGGTTTCCCGTCCGGTATGGCACATATAACATCTTCCACATGCGCAATTGATCTCACCTGCCACCATTTGGCCATACAAATTGCTGGATTTTGTAACTACCTCTCCTACAAATTCATGTCCCAGGATTCCTTTAAAACCCATATATCCCTTGATAATCTCCAGATCGGTATTGCAAATGGCCGAATAAATGATCCTGATAAGCACTTCACCAGCCATTGGCCTTGGCTTTGGAACCTGTTTCAGTGATAATTTTCCGTCAAAAAAGAGTGCGTTCATGAAGGATGTTTTTGTTATTTGAAGAATGTTAAATCAGACTCAGTCGCCCAGGGTTGCGACCGTATTGAATGTCCCGAATGTTGCATAGATGCCGAAAACATGCATAAAGTTGCCATAGCTCCAATCCCAAAGCTCGGCGTTCCAGATTGTCAGGGTCTTTTTTTTCAGAAAGGAAAACTCTATCCTTGGACCTGCTGCATATAATTCGTAATAACGGATCAGTTCGGCCCCGAACTTAAAGGAGTTGAAATAGTAAAATCCCATGCAGTCCCAGCGAACCCGGGTCCCGCCATATTCAAAGGATCCGAAAAACGACCACTGTTTTTTAGAAAGGAGGATGATGGGTGACACACGCCACCAGGCCGCTTCGTTTGACTGATATCCCACCAGAAATGCAACGGTTATCCCCTTGACCGGGGTGTAGGTAGGTCCTACCAATCCCTGACCCCAGCTGTTATTCTGAGCGGCATTCACATAGAAATAGGACATGATTCCAAAGCGCTTGTTTATCTGATGGTTCGCATATAACGTCAGAATGGGTGAAAAATCACCCTTGTAGATGATGTCGTACTGGTTGACTTTAAACATGGTCTGGCAGGGTGCCGCAGTATGAATCAGAAACCCTGCTGTGAATAGAATAATGAGCCTTCTCATGCTTTTTTCGCAGAACTCAGCTCTGCTTTTCAGGAATGGTGATGATAAATTCTGTAAATTCTCCCTCTTTCGATTTTACCTCTAATTTGCCTTTATGAATCTGTGTAACGATGTCGAAACTCATCGATAATCCCAACCCGGTTCCCTGGCCGGTGGGTTTCGTCGTGAAAAACGGGTTGAAAATCTTTTCACGCACATGGTCCGGGATTCCAGTACCATTGTCCCTGATGGTGATCTCAATATTGTTGTTTTTCTTCTTCGTGATGATGAGCACTTCAGGGCTGAATCCGGGGATCTGTTTTTTTATTTTTTCATCCAGGGCATAACAGGAATTATTAACGATATTCAGGATAACCCGGCTCAAATCCTGGGGAATAATTGCTGCCTTTCCTACTTCGGGGTCGAGATTTGTTTTGATGCTGGTGTTGAAATTCTTGTCTTTTGCCCGCATGCCATGGTAGGCGAGGTTGACATATTCTGAAACCATGCCGTTGATTTCGATTAATTCGTATTCTCCGGTTCTGCCCCTTGAATGCTGGAGCATGCCTTTTACAATCGTTTCAGCGCGTTTGCCATGTTCATTGATTTTTTTGACATTCCCCTTGATCATGCCGATCACCTCTTCAATATCGGCATACTTATCTTCAGAAACTTTGTCATGGATGTCTTTAAGAAAATCGGTGAGTTCGTCGGCGAGGTCGGCAGAAAGTGAGGAGAAATTATTTACAAAGTTCAACGGGTTTTGAATTTCATGCGCAATCCCGGCAATAAGTGCGCCCAGCGAGGCCAGTTTTTCCGATTGCACAAGTTGGTCCTGGGTCTCTTTTAAATTCTGCAGTGTGTTTTGCAAATCTTCAAGAATCCTTGTTCGGATAAAGGCAGATATGATGTGCTCTTTTGAATTTTTAATAAAACTCAGATCTTTGGCTTCAAAGGCATTTTCCCTGTTCATGTTTTCAAGGATCAGGAACGCTTCCACCCTGTTCTCTACCCTGATAACCAGCACAAGCAATGATTTTGGAATTGCAAGTTCATTCAGTATGGATTCACTTTCCCATCCGGGGAAATCTGTTTTCAGAAAAATATCTTCAAATACCTCTTCTGCATTTTTCAGGTACCGCTTCTCCGCATCATTTAAACTGAGGGAAACATCGGCAAGTTGCTGAAGATCCCAGCCAAAACTTGCTTTAAATTTGAATGCATTGGCTTTGTTATCGAAAATGAGTGCAGTCGATTTTTCCACTGACTTGATCACTTTCATTTTTTCGAGCAGCGATTGAAGCAGGCTCTCGAATGTAATTTCTGAATTGATAGATTTGACGGTTGTATTGATCTTTTCAAGTTCATCATTTTTATTGGAGAGCTCGTCCGATTGCTTTTCAATTTCCTCTTTTTGCTGAACAACTTCAGCGGTCCGGTCGGCTATTCTTTGCTCCAGAATTCGTTTCTCCAAAAGCAATTGCCGGTTCCTGATTATTAAGATCAGGTAGATTATTCCCACCGCCAGAAGAATGTAAATGCCAAAGGCCCATATTGTTGCATACCATGGAGCCAGGATCCTGAATTGGTAGGATGCCTCCCGGGCAATCTTTCCGTAAATATTACGTGCCTTCACATGGAAGATGTAGTTTCCTTTCGGGAGGTTTGTATACTCCTTATTTGTTTGAACAGACCAATCGGACCATGTTTCATCGAAACCTTCAAGCAGATACTGGTATTGGTTTTCTCCTTTGGGTGCATAAAATGGCGCAGTAAACTCGAAACGCAAAGAGTTATACTGGTAACTGAACGTTTCATTGCCGGAGAGAATTTTTCCACTCCCGGGAACTTCATTGCCAAAATAGATGACCGAATCGTTGGTAATGGTGATTTGTCGTATCAATGTAGGATAAGGTTCTGGCTTTAATGTGTTTACTCCAGGATCATATCGTATAAGGCCATCCGGACCGCCGACCCAGGTAATCCCATTTGGTTCCGGGGCGATGGCCCAAATTACATAATCGGCAATCGGAAGAAATGGCGTGCGATTGACCTGGTATGCATCCCCCTTTTTTTCGAGTAACATCAAATGGCTTTCATCCCCGGCATTCACCCATAAATTGCCCTGAGGATCTTCGGTGATAAATGAAAACCATTGATCTTCGGCCAATGTATCCGATTTTATCAGCGTGATTTTATCGAAAGAAAGGTTGTTGAAATTAAAAAGATATACTCCTTTACGCGTGGATACGCTGATTTTCCCTCCGATCAAATTGATGGTACTCCCAATGGTTTCAGGCAATCCTGACGATTCAACAAAAAATCTGAGCTGATCTTCCCGGGGTGTGTACCTGAAAATACCCTTGGTCAGGGTCGAACCCCAGATATTTCCTTCGGCGTCCTGCAACAGATCATTGATTTCTTCTTCAGGACCCGCCAGTTTCCTTGATTTCCAGGTTCCATGTTGGTTGCTTAAAGAATAGAATCCGTTCATTTCACCTAAAAAAACCGTCGATGGATCAGAGGAAGAATTGAGCAATGACATGGCAAATCCATCTTTTACGCGTGTGGCGTGAAAATTTGAAACCACGAAAACCCCCTGCGATGTGGCTGCAAGAATTTGATTCCCAAATGGGACGACGGCCCAACACGCAGAAATGATTTCGGGGACAGGCTGGAACCCGAACGAGTTTTCATCATAGTAAAAAAGTCCTTGATATGTTGATACATATAATCTGCCGTTGTGCCTTAAAATATGGTTGACCGCGCCATTCAAACCTGATTTTTCGTCAAAGAATGTCAGGGGTGAAGGTACTTCAATCATGGCGATACCATTGTTCAGAGAGGCCCAGAGGATGTTGTTGTCATCTGCAAACAACCCCTGAATATACTCATTCCGCAGGGCCGCTTTTTTATCAATAATCTGCCTTAAATGGCCATTGTGGTCTATGATGATAACCCCTCCGCGTGAAGTGCCTATGGCGTAGGTTCCATTAAACAGGGCCACGCCGGAAGTAATCAGGTTTTTCATGAACAGTTCATCTGATTGCGTAACAAAATCCCTGACACCATTTGAATCAAGAAGATAGAGTCCCTGGGTTCCTGTAGCTATAAGTATTTGATTATCAGTATACGGAAGCATGGTTTTTATCACAATTGCCCCAGAGACCTTCTCTCCTTTGGGCACTGGAATCATTGTTTTCTCCTTGAAACGCATCAACCCCTTTTCTTTTACCTGAAAATAGAGGATGTTGGCAACATCGAATCCGGCAATAATTTCAAATTCAGGTTTTATCGATTCCATTTTCCCACCCTGATATTTGAAAATAATATTTTTGGTGATGAAATAGACCCCATCCTTTGTTGGGAATATTTGTAAAACATCCCGAAAGGAGGGAATTGAAAGGTCTGTTGAATCGATCAGGCTTTTAAAAATCAGGTCTCCCTGTGTGTTGGGCGCCAGCACGCCGATTTCACCCAAGGCGCCAACAAAAACATTCCCAAGGCTATCACAGGCCAACGCAGAGACCCTGGTGGTTTTTTCAGTTGGGATCAGCCGCCAGAATTCACCGTCGTATTGCAGGACACCAGCAAAATTTCCAAAATAGAGTATTCCTGAAGGGTCACGGGTAATTGAAAAATTCTGGGCATGCGCCTTGTACATGACAGGCGAGAAATTTTTTATAAATGGAAATCCCTGCTCATTTTCTTTGGTGGGCTGCCCGGTAACAATCGCTGACAGGAATAATAAAAAGAAGGCAATGACCAGTTTATTCATAATCCTTCGCTTATGCATTGTTATTATTAAAAAAGAGTTGAAGATACCGTGCTGTCATTACCGGATCATCTGTCATCATCTCGTAGATCTTCTCATTCGGAATGCGCAGCATATATCCACCCTCTGATTTTACAACCATGGGATTAGCATCTGCTCCTTCTGATTGCTTCGAATTACTTAGCGCAGTAACGGTTGGCTCATGGAGACTTATAATAAGATTAAGAATCTTTATTTCAGGAACTGGTGCAAAGAATTCGGTGGTTTTTAGCAGCAAAATTTTTTCATAGATGAGAAGATCAGCATTCTTTTCTCTCAATTTTATTTTTCGAAAAATTTCAGACAACGGGATCGTCGCTTTTTTCTCAAAACGGATCATGGTATCAATGTAGTAGGCACTGAACCCTGAATAAAGAATCCATGCCGACAATTCTCCGAGAAGCGGGTCAGGGTTTACAATGTTGGCTGCCAGTAAGGCCTCAGCCTTTACTGAATCGTCTTCAGGTATATGCGAAAGTGTATCGATGGCACATGCTTTTGTCCAACGGTTAATTTTTGAATAATCCTTGTTGATGATATCCTCAATCCGTTTAACCATGGTCATCGTTTCCTGTGGAAAACGCAGGCTGAAACGATGCAACTTTTCCAAAACCGACAAATCCTCAAAAATTGGGAAAAACAGCTCCTTGATATCATCTGAAATCGTCATATCGCTGATTTCCAGTGCGTATATCTTTGCATTGGTATCCTGACTTTCGATGTTTTCGCGGATATGTCCGATGGTCTTTGAATCATAAAGAAGCGAAAGCAGGAGAAAAACATGCTCCTTTTTATCCTCCAACTCCTGAAGAAGGGCCTGGCGGATAGAACGTGTATTGATGTTCGCGGTGAGGTCATTCAAAGAGGCCATGATCCAAACCATGGTTTCAACAGAATCTTCGATGGTTTGTTTGATGAAGGTGATCTCAGTGGCAGAAGCGTGATATTCAAGGTTACTCAATGACAGTAAGACCTGGAAGCGAATATCATGATCGGGGTGGTACATTTTCTCCCGTAGATATTTTATAGAATTGGCTCCTCCGACGGCCTCAAAAAGCCGAAGAATTTTTTGTTGAATTGGTTTGTGGGTGTTGATTTTTTCGAAAAACCGGTCCAGCTCCTTGAGAATGGGCTCCCCGATTATTTTTATTGCCTCCCCGGCAGAATGGGCGTTTTCAGGGATGAGAAGGTTTTCAATAATAGGTGGCCAGAGTTCAACCCGCTTAATTTTACCGGCCGAAATAATGGCTGCTTTTTTAACGCCCGGATCATCATCATTGATCAGGTTAATGAGCAGTTTGTAGGTGTTATACCTGCCGGAAGATCCCAGCAGGTGGGCTGCCATCAGTCTTTCCCTTACTTTATCTGAGTGAGCAATATCAACCATGTACTCGAAGGTATAATCTTCTCCCTCTTTCCTTTTTTTTTCATGGGAGGAGAGGAATGCGATTTCTTTACCAGCCACCTTGAAGCTGGCAGGCGCCACCGTATCAAAAAAGTCAGTTAATTTTTGAAAATGGTCAGCCTTTGCATTGGAAAACGTTTGCGTGATTAAGGTAACCATGGGATCCTGCTCATTCACTCCGCTGACTTTCATTTCGCTTAACTTGGTTTTAAGCATGCTCCTGTATTCCTCATACATTTTGAAAGCGACCCAAATCCACAGTCCGAGTACAACAATGAATATCCATGTGTAATGAACCAGCGTGATGGCCGGAAAGATGGAAAATATTAAGATTACGGCGCCTGTGATGACGGTTCCAGAGGCTTTTGGAATACCTTCGATTTGATTTTGAAAAGGGAGACGCTGTTCGGTGGGAACAGGTTGGTACAATAGCTGAAATGCCGGTTCGTAAACAGCTCCCCGGATGGATCGTTCAAAAAGGCGGGCCAGCGCGATAAAGGAGAAAAACATGCCGATCGGGCCGTAGAGCGCTCCGAATCCTGCCGCTAAAATGATGCTGAAAATAAGGATGATTGGCAATGACAGTAAACTGGGACGGATGCCGTATTTATTGAGGAACCTCCCGGATACAAGTTTTAACAGAATCTCCAGGAATGCCAGGGAACCCAGAAAAATTGCGATGAACCGGGCAATGTCCTGCGGGTTGTTTGCAAATTCAACCTTGGTTTGTGCGAGGAATAAAAAATCGACGAACAAGTATCCAAAAATAGGAAGCAGCGCCATCAGGGAAATGATGCGGAAATAGGGTTTTTTCAAGAGATTCCAGTAATTCCAATCCGAGGGGGATGATTTATCAACCTTGACGGAATGGGCGATTCCGGATTGAAGCTGATCTTTAAATTTTGTGAAAATGAACAGCACCATGATAAGGCAGATAAACAGAGATGCTGAAGCCAGGAAGAGGAGGTTGGATGTGTTGAGAAATTTCAGGATCAGCGGTATTGAAAGATATCCTATCATATATGAAACAACCTCGCCAATGCTGATCAATGCGAAAATTCTTTTTCCCTGCCTGACATTGAAAAGCCGGCCTGCAATCCCCCAAAAATTGACCAGGGTGATGTACACCATCAACCTCACCCAGGTATACATAATGAATGTTATCCAGCTTGAATCAAAGGCATAAACACCGATACTGATTGCGAGGACGCTAAGAAAAACAAACAGGAATTTAATGACAACCTGGTGGTATAAACTTAATTTTTTATCGATAAGTGAAAATATCCACCACGCTAAATAGATGATGACCCCAGAGGCAATAAATGATACCGGTATCATTTTGGGTTTGAAGTGCTTAAGGAAAATGGCATTGGAGGCGGTAAAGTAAAAGGAGATGGACATGCCGATAAAAAACGAAAACACCATCAACACGAGGACCGGTTTATATTCCTCGTTGCGGATGTTCAGCATTTTCGTTAACCACGATCTCTGTCTCATGCCAAAACGGTCATTTCGTAAGTAAGGGATGATCGGGAACTTTGTACAACTCGTTGCGGTCATCCGTTGCGGGTTTCAGCAGCAATTGTTTGATCTCTTCCGGGAGTTCTTTGCTGAAGTCAATCCGCGTAACATGCCCACTTTTACCACAGGCTTGCCGGGCGATGATTTTAGAGATCAGTGTTACACCCATCCAGGTGCTCACGCTCGTGATCTTTTCAAACATCGTAATCACGCTCTTCGGATAGGTTCCATCTTCAAGGCAAATGTTTATTGGCGTCGAAATCCCTGTGGTGGGGCCGATGTCGATCAGTTCGGTAATCTTGTGAATGGTAAAAACGGAGGTTTTCAAACCTTTCCTGATTGCCTCGTGAAAAGGTTGTGGCCCTATCCCGATATGTTTCGGGAGGTCGGAAGGATGAAAATTATAGGCTCCGATTGTCGGGTAGTCAAAGAGAAAAGAATCAAGCTTTTGTCCGAAGACTAACATAAAAAGGAGCTCAGGATTCCAGGTCTTGTAAATGTTCCTGAAATAATCTGTCTTTACTGACCCGGTATAACATGGAACGCCAATATTCATGCAGGAATCGAGGACTTTGCTTCTGAGCTCGCTTCTCTCTTCGTCGTTGTATTCGTTCCAGACCCTCTTTTTTTTCGTTATCCTGGCATTCGGATTTATGGAATCATCAGTGGCAACACCAATTATGTTGAGCTGATCCGGATACCTCTTTTCATAAAGAGCAAGCGCATTTAAAAGATTATTTCCACCATTGCAACTTACAAATAGTACAAGTCTGATACCTTTTCCCTGATTCAGTTTCGGCTTGTCTGGCAGAAATAAATCTCCCCAGAGGGATTCAGAATCAGTGATTTTTTTGTATTCTTTCATGAATAGCGCGTGATTAAAAGTCGTAGGATAGTTTGATTAGCAGATGTCTTCCACGTTGGAGAATGCTTGTAGGACTGTTGACGCCATCGGCTGCCTTGGTGCCGGGATCAAAATAGTTTGTATTCAGGATGTTGTTGCACACCAACTGAAGTGCAAGTCCTGGAACAATTTTCTTATTTGAATAGGTGATGGCCCCATTCAGAATGGCAGTGGACGGGAAAACATCCGTATTCAATGGTACGGTAGTACCCTGGCCGGTTGGCCGGTTTCCAACAAAATTCAGCCGGAGGTTAATGTTCAACTGATTGAAGAATTCTTTATTTGCGCCAATATTGAACTGATGACTTGAAATATCTCCTACTCTGTTATCAACCTCTCCGGTTTCGGAATATGTTTGCCTGGGATCACAGAAGGTATAATTGAAATAGGCCGAAAAAGTTTCAATCTGGTATATGGCATTGGCCTGTATTCCCATGATTCTGAATCTTCCGATATTCTGATTCTGGATTAATCCCGAATTTCCCACCTTGACCGTACCAACTACATTGTCGATAAAGTCGTAATATATCTCCATATCTGCATGGAATGCCTTGTTCAGTCGAAATCCTGCACACAACTCAATATTTTGTATGTTTTCTGTTTTCAACGTCGGGTTGGAAATCCGATTCGCTACCACCGAATATTTTGTCCAGTTCGATACATTCATGATCCCACTGGAGTATATGGCTTTAAATGTGAATTTTCCCGGGGAATAAACCAGGGCCAGGCGCGGGCTGACTTTACTGCCAAATCCATCGTTGGTACGCACCAGGTTAAAGTCGTAACGAAGTCCGAATGTGATTTTGAAGTTACGAAAAGCCTGGAAAGTTCCCTGGGAATAGGCTCCTAAATCCCAGACATTGTACTCATTGCCCCCTTTTGGCGAAGGAATGATTACAGCTGAATCTTCTGGCGTATCAGTCAAACTGGAATAATATTGTCCCTGCAGCGTACTGTTACGTACTTCAAGTCCTGAAACCAGGTCGAACCTCGAAACCGGACGGTAAATAACCTTGAATTCGGTACGAAGTTGTTTCGACAGCTCATACATGTACATGGTGATCCAGTCAGGGGTTTTATTTTTGACCAGGTCAGGCAGTTTTTTATTACCACGGGCATAATTGGACACTGTTACAAAGGTAAAATCATCACTTACCGCATGAAGACGATAGGTAGTAATGTTAGAGAAGAAGACCTTTTCACTGATCTGGTTTTCATATTTTGCGAAAAAATAGGAAAGTTGAGGGATCCAGCTAAATCCGTTGTCGGAACCTGCAACATAGGTGTCGGTAAACTGGGTGAGACCTCCCCGCCAGTATTTCCAGGTTTGAAAACCAATTGTGAAATTTCCAATTTTAAGTTTCCCGTTCAGCAACCAGCTTTTGGTTTCATTGGAGAAGCCGATCTTATGTCCTTTTACAATCTGATCATAGGCCGATTTATCCAGATCCCTTGCTGTTTCTGCACCCAGTGGCGTCAGGGTAAGCTGGCTGGAATCGGCAGAGAGCGAATAATAGGGATTGGTGAACGGAAGGTTTTGTTTAATCAGGTATTCCTTGGCACCTGAAGGCATATCAAGCAGTTTGTTATAATCTACACTGTTGTATACATTGGGATCGTAATCAAAATATTTCTGGCTGGAGATATCCATTTCATCGGAATGATACAGCCTGCTGGTAACGGTAAATGCGATGCTGCGATATTTACCGGAGAGACTGAGATCGACCGTCTGCGTATTATACGTGCCATAGTTTACACTGGCGCTGATACCAATATTTCTGCCGGGTTTAATGGCATCCACCGAATTTCGCATGATCACGTTGATCACGCCGGCAAAGGCATTCGGGCCGTACATGGTGGAGGCCGGTCCGTAAATGATTTCAACCCTTTCAATGTTGGACAACGGATATTGTCTGTCAACATAAGCCCAGTTGGTCCAAAGATCATTTTCCTCGATACCGTCAAACAGCAGCAGGGTTTTTTCTGTATTGTTCTGACGGAAACCGCGCTGATAAATATTTGCATATTCGGGCCCATAGAACATGGTCAGGTCAAATCCGGGAACATCTTTCAGCAATTCAACAAGGTCATTATACCCTCGTTTTTTAATTTCGTCCCGGGTAATTACCACGATGGTTGCCGGAGCTTCGTAAATAGATTCTGCTTTTTTTGAAACGGATGTAACTACCTGTGCACCTCCGCTGAGTTTTATGTTGTTCACCATACGGATGAATGCAGGAGGATCAAACAGGTTTGCTTCGTAGGTGGGATTTATCTGCAAAAGATATCCTGTTTCCTGTGCAGCCAACTCATTGGAATCAATGGCAATGTATGTCATGGCGAGTAAACGGTAGCCCTCCACCTTTTGTTTTTCATTGAATCCTTGATGAACACAATGATTCAGCGTGCGTATCACCTCCGAAAATTTCCCAATATCGTAAAATTTGCGTGCTTGATTCAGGGTTACATCACTGCATTCCTGAGCCCTGGATAATACAGACAGGATAAGGACAAAGGTGAGGGTCAGAAATCCCCGGAACGATGTCCTGTATTTGAAAATCTGATGCATAATCAATTCGTTTGTATGTAAGCACTCGCCTTTCAGGGAAGGTCAGGTCTGATTTTTCTATAAGGAATATCTCCTCCAACTATTTTCTGCCATTCTTCCAGGGTCATATTCCGCTTTAATCCTTTTTTTAGATTTTCAGCCATCATGGAATTTTCAGTTGAAACAATCCGGATCGTTTTATCTGCACTGCAGGAAATCAATAGTTTATCATCGGGGGTGAAAACAATGTCATATACCCACAGGTCATGGTTTTCAATTGAAATGGGTTTTGCCTCCAATGAAGGGAATCCTGCCAGCGTCATGGTACGATCGTAGCTTGACGAAGCAAGTTCACCTCCATCCTGACTGAATGTCAATGCAGTCACCCCTGATGCATGACGGCCAAGGATTTCCAAAGGCTTCGCTGCCCGGTCCACCATACTCCATACCTTAATCGTTCCGTTGGATAATCCTGCGGCCAGCGACTTTCCATCTTTGCTGAAGGTTATGGAAAGGATGGCATTTCCTTTATTGAGCAAGGTGAACGGGAGGGAGGGCGCTCCATTTATGGCGATTGTTTTTACCGCTCCGCCTCCTGTGCCATAAGCGAGCCAGGCGCCATCAGGGCTGAATGAAGCGCAGGTAATTTTTCCTGCAACAGAGTCGATCAACGATTTGGTAAACAGGGAATTATTATAATTCCACAGAAAGAGTTTCCCATCGGAACCGGCAGAGGCAAAGATATTTTTTGCAGGGTGCATTGCGAGTTCATTCACCACCGACGAATGTGCCCTGATTATTTGTGGCTGTTCTTTCAGTGAACTGCGTTTCCAGATGATCAGATTTCCAGTCACAGAACCTGCAATCAGCCAGTGCTCATCAAATGTCAACCCAACTGTGCGTAAGGCATCCTGTCCGGGTTTAGGGAGGTCAAGCAGGATGGGGGGTAAATCAATGTTGTCGAGTTTCCACATCAGCAGTTGGGCGTCATCGCCACATGAAAACAAGGTTTTCCCATCCTTTGACAAGACCATGGAGCGCACACCATCCTCATGGCCGCGGAGAATTTTCTGATTGTTCGAAATAGTGGACAATGCGGTATAAATTCCGGGGTCATTTTTCAAACCACCGTTTTCGTCATTGATCTGGTATGACGAAACAGCAAGCAAGCCTGGCAAGTCATCCTTTACGGTGTTAAATAACTGACTTGCCTGGATGGCCATGGACCGGGATACAGCCAACAGCCTTAGCCGTTGGGTGTTTTTTTCTGATTCTTCTGCTTTTATCCTTTCCTGATCAGCAATTATTTTTTGTGAAATGGCCTCCTTACGTTGCATCTGAGCTTCATCTCTGGCAACCAGGGCTTCCTGTTTCGATACATCGGCCTTCTTTTTCTGTTGAACAGCAACTACGGTTTGTTCTTGGGCGATGACCTGCTGTTTGACAGCATATTGCCTTTGCTGTTCTGTTATCATCTCTTGTTGCTCGGCGATTTGCTGTTGTTGTTCCGATATTTTCTTCTGGAGAATGGCCTCTTTGCGTTGTTCCTCCATCCCCTTTCGTTCAAACACAGCCAGCTTCTCCTTTTCAAGCGCCTCTTTCCGGCTTGCTTCAGCTTTAAACCTCAGATTCAGTGATATAAGCAGAAAAAGGATAGATATTACGGAGGCGATTCCGAGGATCAAAGCGGAGGTCTTGGCCCGCTTGAGATTTCTTTTTTGCTGGTCCTCTTTTTTTGAAAGTTCCAGCTCATGTTGTTTTTTACTGTATTGCAAAAAGGTGATGGCCCTGTCAAAAGCTGGATCATACCGCATGGCCCAGGTGGCATTTGGCTTGGTCTGATCCTTCCATTGCAATGCAAGCTGGAGTTCCGGATTGATCCACAATCCTGTTTTTCCCTCCTGGTAAAGCTCTGCAGATTTTGAAAGTCTCAGGTACAGTTGGGCGGACTGGCTCTCTTCATCAACCCAATTCTTCAACCTGCTCCAAACCCGCATGATGCTTTCATGCGAGATGTCGATGGTGGAGTCTGAATTGAGCTCCACATTTGCTGAAGGCATAAGAAATGCACAACCTGGTTTTCTAAAGTTGTCAATAACCCTGATGATCTCCTCGGGTCGTGCCTCGGCCAAGGTGACAATTTCGCTCAGCTGCGTCGGACGGCGGGTTCCGCGGCTTTCCCTGTTAATTTCTGTGAGGGCCTTAAATAATTTTTCAGCAACGTATTTACTTTTGAAATCCCCGAGTTCAGCAAAAATTTCTTCAAGGTGAAACGAAAGCGCCTCCTTCATGGTACCTATCGCCGTGTAATGTTCCAGTCCGATGGGCTGACTGCCTATACGGCTCAACGTCCAATAATCCCACGTGCGCATCATCGCATGCTGGAGGATGGGTAACTGGTCAGGATCGTCGCCAACATCTTTTAAAAGTTGGTCAACCAGTTCATCGGATATTTTGCAGCCCTTTCTTTCTACAGGTCCGGTGATGGCCAGCCTGCGTTCTTCATTGTTCATCCGGGGAACAAGGTAGTATCCTTTGTTGATGGTCTCCGTGAGCCCCCTGAATTCGGTGCATTCATCCAGAAAATCGGTGCGCATCGAAAGTACAATATAAACAGGAATTTCGGGGTGACTGACCGCTGTAAGAATCAGGTCGACAAAGGCAGAAGTTTCGATGATGGTGCGAAAGGAGGTCCTGCTGTTTCGAAACCGGAATAACTCTTCAAACTGGTCAATGATGATCAGCCTTGACTGTTCGGCGGGATTGTCGATGGTGGTTAAAAAGTTTGCCAGTCCCTCTTTTCCTGAGCGGAGCTGAGCGGTAATATCTTCTGTGTTGAAATGGGCATTTGCGAGGGAATTGGCAAGGTTGCCAATGGGATCATCCGAAGGGCGAAAAATATTCACCTTCCATTTTGTCGAAAAATGTTCCGTTTTATTTTTGAGCAAGGCAGGAATCACGCCGGCTTTGATGAGGGAAGATTTTCCGCATCCCGATGATCCGACGATGGCCAGAAACCGTGTTTGAAATAATTTTTCAATCAGTTCCCTGACCTGAAGTTCCCTGCCGAAAAACAGATCATCTTCAGAAATTTCGTAACTTCGGATCCCGGGAAATGGGTTGTCGTGAAGCAGAGGGGTTGCCATGGGTCGTTGAAAAAAATGAAAACAAATTTATGATAATCGTGGAAAAAACGTGGAAAAACTTTTTAAAAAATAACCGGAATGACCTGAAAATCTTCTAATTTTACCACATTATAAACCGGTGCTATGGATGAATTGAAACAAGATTCAGGTAATTCTTCCGAGATTGGGAAACTTCAGGATCAGCTCAGGGAGGTCCGGAAGCAACTATTGGAATGCGAAAAAATGGCAACCCTGGGGCAGCTTACCGCCGGAATAGCGCATGAAATAAAAAATCCACTGAATTTTATTAAGAATTTTTCAGAGCTTACGCTGGATCTGGTCAAGGAGTTCAGTGAAGAAATAGGAATACTGTCCAATTCAATGGATCCTAAGATTGCAGAAAATCTGAATGCGATCCTCACCGACATGAGTAGCAACATTCTGAAAATCAGTGAACATGGGAAACGTGCCGAAAGCATCATTCGCGGAATGCTGCTTTATGCGCATGGCAAAGAGGGCGAGCGTGTCCCATCCGACATCAACAGCATGTTATCGGAATATGTTACCTTGGCTTATCACGGTCTGAGGGCATCAGATAATACGTTCAATATCAAAATAGAACAGGAGCATGATCCTTCCATCGGACTGGTCGAAATCGTACCCCAGGATATCGGACGCGTATTTTTAAACCTGATAAACAATGCCTGTTATTCTACACACCAGAAGAAGAAAGCAAAACCCGATAACTATACCCCATTGCTCAAGACCACGACCAAAGAGGTGGGTGAACAGATTGAAATCAGGATTTATGATAACGGTGGAGGTATTTCTCCTTCAATCACGGAAAAAATTTTTAATCCATACTTTACAACAAAACCTGCAGGATCCGGAACAGGTCTGGGGTTATCAATCAGCTATGATATCATCGTGAAACAACATCATGGTGAACTGAAGGTAGAAACTCTGGAAGGCGAATATGCTGAATTTATAATCAGAATACCAAAACACTAAATTGTATGAGTAGCAATCAACAAATAAGTATTAAAACGCTCGTGGTTGATGATGAAATTGACCTTGAACCCCTGGTACGGCAGAAATTCCGTCGTCAAATCAGGGATGGCATCTATGATTTTATCTTTGCCCATAACGGCCTTGAAGCGCTGGCAAAATTGATTGAATTCCCGGAAATAGGGATCATCCTTTCCGATATTAATATGCCTGAAATGGATGGGTTGACGCTCCTCTCCAAGTTAAAGGAATTAAAAAATCCCGGTTTGAAAACAGTGATCGTTTCAGCATACGGGGATATGGAGAACATACGCACAGCCATGAACAGGGGGGCTTTTGATTTTGTGACCAAACCGGTCAATTTTGAGGATCTTGAGATCACGATCAATAAAACCATGGAAGAGATCCTGCTGATCAGGCAGTCGCAGGAGGAGCATGACCAGCTGATATCAATCAGGCAGGATTTAAATACGGCCCGCGAAATACAACAAGCCATTCTTCCGAAAACGTTCCCACCCTTCCCCGGCCGTACCGATTTCACAATATATGCCTCGATGGTGGCCGCTAAAGAGGTTGGTGGCGACTTCTACGATTTTTTTATGATCGATGCCGACCGGCTTGGTTTTGTAATCGGCGACGTCTCCGGCAAAGGGGTCCCGGCGGCTATTTTCATGGCAGTGAGCAGAACCCTTATTCGTGCAACCGGTCTGAAAGGACTCCCGACGGATGAATGCATGAACTATGTGAATAACCTGCTTTGCAATGAAAGTGTCTCCTGCATGTTTGTGACCGTCTTCTACGGCATACTTAACACGGCAACAGGAGAGATTGAATATGTGAATGGTGGTCACAATCCGCCCTATATCATGTCAACCACCGGAATTCGTAAAGTTGAAATGACCGGCGGTCCGATCCTCGGCTGCATGGAAGATTTTAATTATAAATCGAAGAAAATACAACTTTTACCAGGAGAGCGTCTGTTCCTGTATACAGATGGCGTAACAGAGGCATTCAATTCCCTTGACCAGTGTTATGGAGATGACCGTCTTGAAGACTTTCTGCGATCACACCTGGCCTCTTCGATCGAAGATGTGGTGAGGGAGTCGATGCAGGATGTAAATACATTTTCGACAGGGATGGCGCAATCTGATGACATTACTTACCTTGCTGTTTCATTCAACGGGCGCCCATGATTTTCATTTCCTGCTGTTGAATTATGGAAATCGTCAGTAAAAAATGGAATGATTTTGACGTTCTGGAATTACAGGGACGCATTGACGGTTTAACATCAGCCGGGCTGAAGCGCTCAATAGACCAGGCTGCTGTTGATGGACGGCGCAACCTGGTTCTTGATTTCACCCATGTTTCCTATATGAGCAGCGCTGGACTTCGAATTATCCTCCAGAGCCACAAAACCCTGAAACAGATTGGAGGAAAGCTGGCGCTGGTTTCAGTCCCCTTGGCTGTTATGGATGTTTTTACCATCAGCGGCATGGCAAATTTCCTTGAAATTCACGATGAGTTGAAGGCCTTGCCTGAAACAAAACAACCCGGAGTCGATTGTACTGAAATCAAAGAAATGATGATTGATGGGATCAGTTTTGTATGGCGGGCCGGATCATCTTCGATCGGAAAATGCTTTACCTTCGGATCAGAGGATAAATTGCTGAGTTCCTCCTTTGGCCCGACAGATTCCATTGTTTTTAAACCGGCTGACATTACGTATGGATTGGGTCTTGCGGCCCTGGGAGATGATTACTCCGATTATAAATCTTTATTCGGTGAGGCTGTGGTGATAGGGCATCATTTTTTCTCCTATCCGGCTGTTTTGAAACCAGAGGTAGACTATTCCTATTTTTCACCGGAATCGCAGCATTCCCTGAATTTTTTATATGGCTTGGGGATCAATGGCGCATTCGCCCGGATACTCCGTTTTGATGTGAGCAGCCATCCACGCAGTTTGGATATGCTTCTCAAAGCTGCCGGCGAGGTTGCCGAGACCGATACATTTGGTGTCGTGATACTGGGTATGAGCGGTGGAATTTATGGCATGCACCTGAAAAAATCACCGATCCTTGAGCATCAACCTGAAAACGGCAATATTTTTGATGCCAGCCATTTCCCTCACTGGATGAATTTTTCAATAGAATCGGAGGATATCAATAAAACCATCGTCGCTTGTGGCATTGTCGTGAAAAATCCTGTATTGCAGCATCCCGCATCGAAATGGATCTTGCCAGAAAATGGAGGCATGCATCTCCATGCCGCTGTGTTCGAAAATGGCTTGTGGAGCAACAGCATCATGGAGTTCGAACTTGAACTGCATCGGATTATGATGGAGTTTGAACCACAGAAAGTCATTCATCTGTTACCGGAAACAAAGTTGAAAAGCGGTTTTATCGCTGTCATAAACCTGGAGAAGAACTGATGGACCTGTGGATCGGCGCCGTAAACCTTGGTATTCTTTACGCCTTCATGGCCATCGGCACCTTCATAACCTATAAACTGTATTCATTCCCTGATATCACCATCGATGGAACCTTTACAACAGGCGCCGCTGTGGCCTCTATCCTTATTGTAGATGGGTGGAATCCGATCCTGGTTCTACCGGTGGCGTTCCTGGTAGGCTCCATGGCAGGCTTTATCACAGGATTTATACACACCCGGTTTAAAATTGAAGGTTTGCTTGCCGGAATTTTGGTGATGACCGGCCTCTATTCAGTGAACCTTCACATCATGGGGAAATCAAACATCCCATTGCTGAACAGCCATACCTTTGTCTCCATCCTCACCGAAATGAACCCGGGTTTAAACGCTGAACTGTGGCACTGCATCTTTCTTTGTTTGGTGGTTCTGCTCTTCTGGATGCTGACCTCCCTGTTTCTGAAAACTGATGTGGGTCTCACCATGCGCGCCACCGGAAACAATCCGGCAATGGTTTCTGCACAGGGCGTTTCAGTGAACCGTATGAAAATATTCGGCATATCCATGGCCAATGGTTTTGTGGGATTATCGGGGGCGCTGATTGCACAATACCAGGGATTTGCAGATATAGGCATGGGGATCGGTTCGATTATTTTCAGCCTTGCAGCGGTCATCATCGGCGAGGCCATTCTTCGTCATCGCTCCATGTTTGTTAAAGTACTTGGCGTTATTCTGGGATCCATCATCTTCAGGCTGGCTGTGGCCATGGCGCTTCATTTCGGGATGAATCCGAACGATCTGAAACTCATTACGGCCTTTTTTGTGCTGGTAACGCTCATCGCTTCGGGGGTCCTGGGATCAGGCTCCACAGGATGGCTGAAGTATGTCCAGAACCAATACAGCAGTAACCGCAAGGCTTTCCTGATTGTATTCATGTTGGCGCTGCTTCTTATGGCAGGATACCTGATGCTGAAACCAGTCATTCTTAAAAAAGATTCCGGGAAAATGGTGAAAATCGGCCTGATCATGGCCAATAACAGCGATATTGTGACGCAAACACGCGATGGCATTCTGTCTGAACTAACCAAGCTGGGATATGTCAATGGAAAAAATTGTGTCATTCTCGAAAAAAATGCGGAAGGTGACATTCCAACGAACCACACAATCATTGGATATTATCTGAATAAACAAGTCGACATTTATGTGCCAATTTCAACTGCATCCACACAAGCAGCACTGAACAAAATCAAAGACAAACCGATCGTTTTTGCCACAGTCGCCAATCCATTCATGATTGGTGCAGGAACATCGCCCGTCAATCATCCCCCCAATATAACAGGGGTTTACGGCCCGTCGCCCATCGGAGACCTTTTGGCTGTTTTCAGGCAAATGTATCCCGGGAAGGTGCGTATTGGCACCATCTATAATCCTGCCTATCCAAATACAGTTTCTAACTTAAGAGACCTGAAGAAAGCATTGGAGAACGACAAGGAGATCACCCTCGAAGAGGTCACCATCTCCGGTACCAATGATGTATATCATGCCGCGCTTGCATTGTCAAATAAAAAGATTTGTGCATTTGTCCTCATCAATGATCTCACCGTGTTCAATTCATTCGAATCGGTGGTACGAATTTCAAAGAACAGCAAAATTCCGATTTTTTCCTGTGATGCTGAACGTTTGAAGGACGGGGCGCTGATCGTTTATGGATTTGAGTATTTTGTGAGTGGCATGCAGGCTGCCCATCTCATCGACCGGATCAACAAAGGAGAAAGTCCTGCTCAAATCCCGTTCGAGAAATATAAAATTGTAACCTACGGAGTGAATTATGATGTGGCCAGGGAACTTGGAATTTCAATTCCGTTGTCCATCCAAGCCGCAGCCGATGCATCCGTGAAGAATGGAAAATTAACGAAACCCCCTTTTATTCTGCCCAAAGAGGGGTCTTAAAAACAGGAAAACAAGGGGAGCTGCAAAGAATGCAAAAATTGTAATCCACTGACCATGATCCGTATCCGAAACCTCCACAAGACCTTCAATGCTGGCTCTCTTGATCAGCTGACAGCCCTCAAAGAGATCAATGTTGACATTGGCGAACATGAATTTGTGACGATCATCGGAACCAATGGTTCGGGAAAATCAACCCTGTTGAATGCAATCGCGGGAAACATCAGGCCCGAGAAGGGTACCATTGAAATCAGCGGCAGGGATGTAACCAGTAAGCAGGATTTTCAAAGGGCGAAATATATTTCCAGGGTTTTCCAGAACCCCTACACCGGAACTGCCCCAGGCATGACCATCGCTGAAAATCTGCTGATGGCCTGGTTTCGGGGAAGAAGGCGGTATCCTGTTATAAGCTTGAAGGGATCCCTGAAACATCAGTTTAAGCAGCAACTTGCTTCACTCGACATGCAGCTAGAAGAACGCCTTGAAAACCTCATGGGGACGCTGTCGGGAGGTCAAAGGCAGGCTGTGACCCTGCTGATGGCGGTGCTTCAAACACCGAAAGTGCTTCTGCTTGATGAGCATACTGCTGCACTTGATCCAAAAACGGCCGCCCAGGTAATCCGGCTGACCCAAAAATTTGTGACCGCAAATAAACTCACCACGGTCATGGTGACCCATTCAATGCAGCATGCATTGGAGCTGGGGACGCGCATTCTCATGATGCACAACGGTCGGATAATTGAAGATATTCAAGAGAATGAAAAGCAAAACCTGACCATGGAGGATCTATTAAATAAGTTTGAAGATATCCGGAAAATTGAAAAGCTGACGCCCGAGCTGATGGAATCATTGAAAAATCAATATCGATGACTCCTGTCATAGTCTTTTTACGAAGAATACCTTCCCGTCACCCTCCGTATAAAAATCATTGATCTGTGCCTCTTTTGAGTACCCGATCCGGTCATAGAAATGGCGGGTGGGCGTGTATTTTTCGAGTGTGGAGGTTTCAGCAATCACGATGCGGCCGCCCATCTTTTTAATGGCTTTGTGCGTCTCTTCAATCAAAAGGTTCCCAATCCCCTTTCCACGAAAGTCGTTGTGTGTGGCAATCCAGTAAAGGTCAAAACTGCCTTCGGTGGCGGCAATGGGCCCGAAACAGCTATACGAAACCGTTTTTCCATCCGATTCGGCGAACAGGAAATGGTAGTCGCTTTTATCGCCAAGATCAAGGCGGTCCTGAACCAGTTCGACGGCAACAGGAACCTCAAAATCATAAAAAAATCCTGTGGATACAATGATATCCCTGACAATTTCAGCATCTTCCGGCCGAACCTCTGAACGAAACGTGATCATGGTGTTTTTATTTGTTGTTGTGTTAATACCGCATCAGGGTGAATGTTGCTTTACCTGATTGCATCCTCAAGTACCCTTGAAATAACTTTATCAAAGGTCAATCCTCTCTTCTTCGAAGCAGCCATGAACCCTCCCGATTCTGATAAGCAGGGATTGAGGTTGATGTCGATCACCAGGGGTACCGATTCTTTGGTTACCCTGAAGTCGATGCGGACATACCCCTTGAATCCCATTTCGGTCCAGCATTTTTTACAGATGGCGATCATCTCGTTTTTCAGGGGTTCATCAGCCTTTGGTAATCGGAAGCTCCTCCGGGTGTGGGTATACTCAAATGAGTGCTCATCCCACTTTGATTTATAGCCCATCATCTTTGGCTTGTCTTCGGGATAGTCGACGAAGGTCATTTCAGCGAGCGGAAGCACCTCAGGCCCATCAGGACTGTAAAGGATAGAGTTATTAAACTCTCTTCCTTCAATGAATTCCTCAATGAAGTAGTGCTGCAGGCTTTTCTTTTTTATTCCTTGAATGAATCCGGTATCGGATCCCATAAAAACACAATCCTCATCCAGCTCGAGCGATCCCTCTTCCCATATAGGCTTTATGATGTATTTCTTGTTGGGTTTCAGTTTGTGGCACTCGTCAAGCGTATAGCCTTCGGGGGTTTTAATTCCGATGGCATTCAGCTCCCTCTTCGCAAGATATTTATTTGAACAGTGGAACATGGGGATCAGGGGTGATCCGGTATAGGGAATCCTGACGAAGTTGAGAATTGATGTGGCAAGAAATGCGAACTCTCCTTTATTTCCGATCGTTTCGACCAGGTTGAAAATGATATACGGGTTTCCCTTTTGGATTTGCCGGATGGCTGCTTTCAGATTCAGATCAACCTGCAGATAGTCAACATCGTAATTCAGTTTTTTTAATGCGCCAGTCACAAGATTTACCTGCTCAATGACATCGGCCTCATCATCCTTTGGTTTTTTTGATAACTTATTGTAAAGGATCAATACTTTTTGTTTCATTCCGGAGGAGTTAATTATTGCAGCCCGTATCTTTTTCTGGCAGAGACCATGATCTCATGGATAAGTCGCTGAAAATCGTATCCATGTTTATAGGCAAGTATTGGCAGATCAGAATGGATGTTGTCCAGTCCGGCCAAAGGGTTCACCTCAATAAAATTCGGTATGCCATTCCGGTCAACACGGATGTCGATCCGTCCGCCATCCTTGCAACCCAATACGCGCCAGGTTCTAAGGGCAAGATCGATGCATTTGTCAGCGATCTCTTTTTCTGGAACTTTGTATTCTATTCTGTCGTGGTAATTTGATTTGGAATGATAGGAATAGATGTTATTGGTATCGGCCTTTACATAAAGAATTTCCATGATGCCTGCCGGATAGCCCTCGGGGCCGCTGCCCAGCACCCCCACGGTGAATTCCCTCCCGGGGAGATATTCTTCGACCAGCAATCCCGACGGATATTTTGAAAGCAGATCCTGGCAAATGCTGGTCAGTTCCTCAGGACTGGCGACCTTCGACATGGCGCTGATCCCTTTGCCGGTACCCTCGGCATTGGGCTTTACAAACAAAGGATAGGTCAGGCTGACCGATGAACAGTCTTCAATGCGTTCAATTATGGCAAAATCGGGGGTGGGTATCCCGAAATCCCTGACAACCCGCTTTGTCATTCCCTTATGCAGGGTCAGCGACAGCACCAGGGTGTCAGAAAAGGTGTAGGGTATATTGAAAATATCGAGCAAGGCCGGAACCTGGGCCTCCCGGCCAACTCCATTCAATCCTTCACAAATGTTGAAAACCATGTCCCACCGGTCGCCTTTTGAAAGGCGTTGAATTAAATGGCGGACATGGCCGATCCGGTCAGTCTTATATCCCAATTGCTGTAAAGTCAGGTCGATGGCCTCGATGGTGCTATCCCGGTCAAATTCCGCAGTCTCCTCTTCGCTGTAGCCCTCCTTCAGGTAATCTGACCGTAAATCGTAGGTTAATCCTATGGTCATGGGCTATTGGGTAAAATCGGGGTATCTGAAGATCTTCTCTTCATAGTTTTTCAGTATGGCATATCCATCTTCTCTCCCGACAAAGTAATCGGGAAGCAGAGGGATTTTTCCGCCGCCACCCGGGGCGTCAACGACATAGGTTGGAACTGCATATCCGCTGGTATGACCACGTAACCCTTTAATAATTTCAAGACCCTCCGCAATGGTTGTGCGGAAGTGTCCTGAACCTACTACCGGGTCGCATTGATACAGGTAATAGGGGCGAACCCGTATTTTCAGCAACGCATGCATGAGATTTTTCATCACCTGAACATCATCATTGATCCCTTTGAGCAGTACAGTCTGACTTCCCAACGGAATCCCTGCATTGGCCAGCCTTTCGCACGCCTCTTTCACTTCAGGCGTAATTTCGTCAGCGTGGGTAAAATGAATACTCATAAAAAGCGGATGATATTTTCTGAGCATATTGACCAATGGCCGTGTAATTCGCTGCGGAAGAACCGCCGGTACTTTGGTGCCGATGCGAATGATTTCGACATGCGGGATATTCCGCAAACGGGAAAGCAGATATTCAACATGCAAATCGGGCATGGTAAGCGGATCTCCCCCTGATACAAGCACATCGCGAACTTCATGGTGCTGTTCAATATAATTCAACCCGGCTTCCCACGATTTGACACCGATGTGGCATTTGCTTTTTGCCACCATGCGGGTTCGTGTACAGTAGCGGCAATAGGTGGAACAAAAGCCAGTCACAAGGAACAAGACCCGGTCGGGATAACGGTGCACAATATTCGGCACAGGGCTGTCATGCTCTTCCATCAGGGGATCTGATGCTTCTCCCGAATGCAGAAGGAATTCGTCGAATACAGGTACGACACTCTTTCGCAAGGCTTGTTCGGGATTGTTCCTGTCAAGAAGACTTATGTAATAAGGTGAAATCCGCAATGGCAGTGACTGTCCATTGGGCCCATCGGGTTTAACTTCATTATCCGAAAGGGTTACAAACCTGGCCAATTGATCAATGGAGCGGGCGCTGTTTTTAATCTGCCAGTGCCAGTTATTCCAGTCTTTCACCGTGGCTTCGGGAAAAAAGGTCTGTAAAAATTCAAGGGAACGATCACTGATGGCGGGTTTGTCCCGGTCAACGCGTGATTTGAAGTATTCGTCTAAAAGGGTTGCTTCGTCTATGAAGGTGGGCTGACTTGGAGGTTCTTCTTCTTCTGATAATTCGGTATGGGTGATGATCAATTTTTCGTTTGGACTTTTTTCCATTTTATAGTTTGCCGGTTTGGATAGTAAATTTTATTGTGACAGCTGACTGCCGAATTGTAGTTTTTTATTTGTAAATCAATTCATTACGTTAAATAGCATGAAACCAATCCTACAAAGAAAATTCCGATGCAAATAGGTAACATTTTTATGTATTTTTGACACTGCTAACGATTTTTTTTCAACAAAATTATGTTAATAAAGCTACACTGAATGAAGCTGTTTTGTCGCCAGTTTGGAACCGGTCAGCCGGTCGTGATATTGCACGGATTATTTGGTCTGTCAGACAACTGGGTCACCTTTGGACGACAGTTGAGTGAAACTTACCGGGTTATCATTCCCGATCTGCGAAATCATGGTCAATCGCCCCATAGCAAGGTGTTCGATTTTCCTTCATTGGAAGATGATCTGATGGAGCTGGTTGAAGAACATGCATTGAAAAATCTATTCCTTCTCGGACACTCGCTGGGTGGTAAGGCTGCCATGTTTTTCGCACTGCATCATCCGGAGATGGTCAGTAAACTGGTTATTGCCGATATTTCTCTGCGCAAATCACCCCCCAACAGGCAGCATCAGCAGTTACTGAATGCAATGATTTCTGTTGATTTCAGTATGGCTTCCTCCCGAAGCGATGTGGATAAACAACTGCAGGCAACGGTAAAGAGTCAGAAACTCCGTCAATTCCTGTTGAAAAATGTCTATTGGCGCGACCGGAACAGCCTGGATTGGCGGCTCAACCTCAATGCCATCAACGAAAACCTGCTATCCGTTTTTGAAGGGGTAGCAGTTCCTGGCGAATTCAATAAACCAACTTTGTTTATCCGGGGAGGAAGTTCCGATTATATCATGGATGGGGATATTCCTGAGCTGAAAATGAAATTCCCCGGGGCTGAGGTAAACACCATTGCGAATGCTTCACATTGGGTTCACGCTGATGCTCCCGGGGAATTTTTCGGACTGGTGAAAAATTTCCTTGGCCGCTGATTAGTAGCGGATAATCTCTATCTTGGAGATGGCCGTCTTGATGGTCAGATATATTTTGTTTTTACCGGTTGTAAAGTTGGCCGTTTGGTAAAGTCCATCTCCCTTCTTCGTAAAGCCATCGAATTCCTTACTGATCATAAATGATTCAGATTTAATCTGGCACCCCGATTCCTTAGGAATTTCTACCTTGATTGAGGATGCACCTGCATTGAATGTCATTACGGTGAGAGGCTGAATAGCCCCAATTTTTATGTCGATCGAAGAGGCCCCTGCATTGATGGTGGTTGTATCAATTTTGTAATCCCGAAGATCCATCAGAATTTCAGCGGCCCCGATATCAAAGTTGAGATTCCAGGAAGGTTTGTCGCTGAGTTTGATTTCAACCTTGTTCTCGCTTACAGAATGGCGTATTCCTGAGTTTTCAAGTGACAGGTTGATCATCTTCTTACTGCTATCACTGGTAGTGGTCAGGGAGTAATTGCCGATATCACCGGTTTTATTGAAGGTAAGAAAATCGCTGGTAATCCCTTGAAGGATGAAGTTGCCTGCAGCAGCCTCAAGACGCAATTCTCCCTTGCCGGTCAGGGAATCGTAGGGAACACTCAGGTTTTGGGGTTGATAATTATAGGTATTTGTCGTATCTTCATTATCCTCCCAATCCCGGTCCGAAAAACCATGGAAATTATGAAAATCAAACCAGGATGAGCGTTCAGATATCCGGTTGAAAAAGATGACGGTCAGGGCGAGTATGCCTGCCAGGGAAATGATTTTAATTCCATCTTTAATTGGAAGAATGGAAATACCCCACAGGATGAGAATCAGAGGCCACAGGCTCCAGAGGGTGCGGAAACCAAATTCAAGCACCCCAAAATTATTCAGCATAAACAGGATCCCGATTGCAATCAGGATAAAGGCCCAAAATACATGACGATATTTCATTGGTGCAGGGTATTAGTATTGGTTTGTGTTATGATTTCTTTTTGTGATTGCATTGATAAGCAGTCCTACGCCGATCACGATAAGGATGACAGGCCAGAGATCTCCAAAATTAATTTGCGGAATGAGTTCATCCGCGAGAAAAAGAGCCCCCAGCGTGATCAGTACCAGGCCTCCTATCAAACTTCCTTTTTTCCGTTCTTTGGTTTGTGGTACCGGTGTTGATGAAGTGGTTGTTTGGGTGTTCAGCGGGTCGGCATTGTTGCCGGGGGCCTCATTGGTTGCTTGCTGAAAATTCTGATCAGGCTGATTCATATTTGGAGTCACCCGCGATGGATTTTCAGGGGTCACAATCCAAAAGATAAGGTAGATCAGGAAGCCGCCGCCGCCAGCCAGGGTGAGTACAACGAAGGCCAGACGAACAAGCATTGGGTCCATCACAAAATATTCTGCAAGACCACCGGCCACGCCGGCAAATTTACGGTTTGCAATGCTGCGGTAAAGGCGTTTTGGTTCCATAATATGTGATATTTGGTTGATTTCGTGGTTTAGACGATGGCCAGGTGAAAAGGTTACAAACTCCGCTGTAGGAAAATCATCCGGCCAATTCCTGTTTTTTCCGGTACATACGGCCTGAGATGGCAAGGCTTAACTCGAACAAACCATACAATGGTACTGCAACAATCAACTGGCTGAAAATATCAGGGCTGGGTGTGATAATTCCTGCAATGATCAGGATGCCAATCATGGTATGTTTCCTGTATTTCTTCAGGTGTTTGGGTGTGATAATCCCGATTTTCGTAAGGAAGAGGACCAAAACCGGTAGCTCAAACAAAATACCCATTAAAAGCGTCATCAGGGTGATTGAACTGACATAGGAAGTCAATGCGATTTGATTAGATACGGATGCACTCACAGTGTATCCGCCAAGGAAATTGATCATCAGCGGAGCGACAATGAAATAGCTGAACAACACGCCAAGAATAAATAAAAAGGTGATGATGGTCACGGCTCCCCGCGAATTCCTGACCTCCTTGTCATTCAAGCCGGGTTTCACAAACCTCCATAGTTCCCAAAGGACATAGGGCAGGGCTACGATCAATCCGGCTACCATGGAAATATTCATGTGCGATGTAAATTGGCCGGCAAGGTTAATGTTAATCAGCTGGAATTGAGATGGATCAATACAAAGTGAGGGCATGGAGAGCCATTGGCCGATTTGGCAGAAAACCCGGTAGGTAATGAATGTTTTAGATTTTGGGGCCAGGATAATATCATCAAACAGGATATCCTTAAAAATAAATGCAGTAATTGAGGTGACCAAAATGGCGATGAGAATCCGCCATAGTGTTCCGCGTAATTCATCGAGATGTTCCCAAAAAGTCATCTCCTTGCGCTCTTCCGGTTCTTCTGAATAGGATTGTTTCATTCTTTTGCTTTATCATAGCAAAGATAGGGATAAAAAATTTTTCATTTGTTTGGATTATGAATTTTACTTTGTACATTTGAATAAATAAATGTCTTATGGCCGAACGCGAAATTATCCTTGAACAGATGCTCAAGGTTTTAAAAGATATTGAAACAAATACGTGCGATAAACAATTTTTCGCTGATACAGTTTTGCTTGAGAAAAAGATTGAGCACCTCATTGAACTGCATGAAAAGGAGATCGAGTTGCTCAAAGCATTGACCAATGATCGTTGCACTTGCAAAAAGAACAAAAGCAGGAAGCCTAAAAAAGAGAAAAAAGTTAAGAAGGAGAAAAAGGACTGATCATTCGCACGTCGGAACTTCCCTGGTCTTTCCCTGTCCGTGACGATACTGGTGCCGCATTGAATTGCCTTTCATCGGACAACCGTATAAATCCCTGTATAACGCAGATAAACGTTGAGCCTGTTCCTGGTTGCAAACGTTTTTTAAATTCATATACTGTTTAATGTTCTCCTGTTGAACCTGCCTTTGGAGCAAAGAGAGTTCGTTGGTCAACTTGTTTAAAAGGTTCGTGTCCGGAGCTTCCTGTTCCAGTTCATTCAGGATGGCACTCCTGGTATTTTTAATCTCAGACACGATGGGTTCAGCATTTAACTTATATGTTTGATTTATCGAGGAAACTTTTGCTGTTTGTGCTGCAGATAATCCCAGTTCATTGCTGAATGAATGGCCTCCCTTTCCTTCAGGGGGGCAGAAGGAAACGCCAGGAGCCGATCTTGAAAACAGAAAAAAACTGACCAGTGCTGAAATATTGATCACGATCAGGATAATGAGTACCCAAAACAGGTAACGGTTCTTGAGAAAAAAGTTCATATTTCTATTTGTTTAAAACCAGGATTTTATCTTCATCCATCATTTCGGAAATGTACAAATCTGTTTTCAGGAATTCAATGTGATCTGTTTTGCTAAGTAATTGATCATCAGAGGCATGGCCGGTTTTCGCTGAATAAGATCCTATTAAAATTCCTGCGAGTAGCGCGGATGCAATCAAGGCAGGTTGTAAAATACGAACAAACACTGGAATCTTGCGGGTTTCGGGGTGCTCAAATTCCGATTCGATCCGTTGAAGAATACGTGTCTTGACAAATGGGGATGGCTCAGAGACCCTCTCCTTGTCAATCAGGTTTGAAAGATTTTCGAATTCCGCACTCAGCCGCACGCAGGCATCGCAGGAAGAAAGATGATCTTTCAGCGACTGGTGCATCTCATCGGAAAGCGAGCCTTCATGATAGGCAAAGAGGTTTTCATGAAAATGGGTACAATGCATGGTCATGTGTTTTGGTATTCTGAAAACTGATGAACCAAATGTTTCTGAAGATTCATTTTGGCCCGGTAAATCAATGATTCAACTGCAGAAAGCCCGACACCCATGATTTCGGCAATTTGTTTGTAAGGCTGTTCGTCAAATTTATTCAGGACAAAGGCAATCCGCTGGTTTTCGGGAAGTCTGTTGATGGCGGTATGAAGCAGGTCCCGCTTTTCTTTTTCTTCGTATTCAGCGCTGATTACTGATGGCTCAGCATCTTGCCGTCTCCCTTTTTCAAACGGATTGTTGAAAATCGATTCAAGTCTGACCGAAATTCCTTTTCTCCGGTTTTTTTTTACCTGGTTTAACGATTTGTTTACAGTAATCCTGTATATCCAGGTCGAAAGCGCTGATGATTTTTTGAACGATTTCATCGAATGAATGATGTCAAGAAAAATTTCCTGCGACAGATCTTCAGCATCTTCCATATTCCCTAAAAAATAATATGCTGTTTTAATCACCTGTTTCTGGTATTGGTTTACCAGGTATTGAAAGGCATTGCGATCACGCCGTAGCACTCCTTGAATCAATTCCTGTTCGGTCATTCTGTTTCATCAAACCAAAAGAGTCAGAATTTACCCTGAATGCGGCAAATCCTGACTCCATGATGTGTCATCAATTATTTTGTTGATTGAGGGGTCGTTGTACTGCCCTGCATTTTACAACCACCCTGGTGTTGACGGCCTTGGCCACAGCCATTGCCCTGACCCTGGCCAGCTCCGCAGCAGTTACCTTTTCCTTGTCCTTTACCGCATCCCTGTTTCTGTCCCTTACCACAACCTGATCCTTTGCAATTTCCTGTGGATACGCAGTTGTCACATTTCCCATCGCCATTTTTATCAACGAATTTTTTTCCTTGTCCGCAAGCTGCTTTGGTTTCATGATGATCACAAATGCCGTTGGCATTGGCGTCAACAAATTTTCCAGGTGCAGCAGCAGTCTGGTCCGTTTGAGTTTTGGCAGGGACTGAAGTTGATGCCCCTTGTGAAAAAACCGTGCCTGCAAGGAATACGACCAAGCCAAGCGACAATAAAATTCTGGATGCTGTTTTCATAGTTTTTAATTTTTGTTGTTAAATGAGATAGATTAACATTTAGACACCATAAAAATGAAAAACTTGCGGTGATCCGGAAAAAATTATTCTTTTTTTCCGGTATTCAGGCCAAAGGGTATGTATAGCGGGCAGAAACCAAGCAGGCTGGTTAGAATGAAAATTCCGGAAAAAATAAGCAGGATAATGGCCAGAATTCCAGATATGACATTCGCAAAATACAATGCAATCACGATGACAGCAATCAGTATCCTGATTACTTTATCAATTAATCCCATGTTCTTTTTCATTGTTTGCAATATTAAGGTTTATAAAGATGATGATTTGCCTGCAAAGATAATGAAAAAGTGATACTAAAGCGATTTAAAAAATGGATTGGTAAGATTATTGAGATTTTCTGCAGGGAAAATCCAGCGGGCGAATGTCACAGCTCCCCATCTCGCAACACGTATCGCAGACACGCTTGAAAACTTTAAACCCGGTAAGTTCAATGTGCTGTGATTCGTAATTATCCCTTTGCGGTTCTTCGCGCATGAGATCGGTGCTGAGGTATTTTTTATTACAGTCGGCAAAAACGGTTACTACGGCAGCATCAGGTCCCAGTTCGTTCTGAATCTGGAGGGCTCCAAGAAAATTGGCTCCCGAAGAGATCCCAACAGCGAGTCCGAGGTGGCGGGCTAATTTCTGTGCCAGGATAATCGAATCTCCATCGGGTACGGCCACGATCCGGTCGAGCTGGTCGAGCTTAATGATGGCAGGGATAAACTCATCACTGATACCCTGAATGCGGTGTGATCCTACTTTGTGTCCGGTCGACATGGTCGGTGATTCAGCAGGTTCAAGCGGGTGTATTTTTATGGCTGGATTCAAGGCCTTCAGATACCGGCCAACACCCATCACTGTCCCTCCAGTCCCAACGCCTGCCACAAACGCATCCGGGGTTATACCATGGTAACGAAGCTGGTACCAGATTTCCGGTCCGGTTGTTTTTTCATGTGCTTCAGCGTTGGCATCATTGGAGAATTGCTGTGGAAGAAATATATTGGGTTCATTGACTGCAATATCTTCAGAGATCCGGATACTGCCAAGAAACCCTCCCTGTTCTTTTGATACCGGAATAATCTGAGCTCCCAGGCTTTTGATGATATCGACCCGCTCTTTGCTCATCCAATCGGGCATGATGATGCGTACATTGTGTCCCAGGGCCTTTCCGATGGCTGCAAATGCAATCCCGGTATTGCCGCTGGTCGCCTCAACGATGGTGTCTCCGGGTTTGATCCGGTTTTCGGCATAAGCCCGCTCAAGAATATAGAGCGCCATGCGGTCTTTGATACTTCCCGTTACGTTGTAATGTTCCGACTTGGCATAGATTACTCTTTTTTCACCCTTGTATGTAAAGTTAACGGCTATCAGGGGAGAATTCCCGATAAGCCGCCACAGGTCTATGAAGCGAAGCTTGAATTGATGATCTATTCTGGGATTCATATGGATTGTTTGAAGCGCAAGTTTGAAAAAAAAAAGGTGGTAACCGGATTAAGTAAAAATAATTTGTGTTTGAAGTCCACCGCATTTTTCATAAAACTGGCCAACCGTCAATACCTCTTTTACACCTTCCCACAAATCGTCCTTCTTCAGTTTGAACATATCCATGGCCAGTTTGCAGGCATATACTTCTCCGCCGCCCGCTTCAATCATTTCAAGAAATTCCTTCACAGGAGGGATATCCAGTTTGTCCATCTGGCTGCGCATCATGGAAGAAACACCTGCCTCAACACCCGGAATGACTCCGAGGAGCGTGGGGAATGGAAGACCGCCAGGCATGCGCATGGCCGGATTCCCGACAGTTCCTGTATGCAGGCAATTCATGGTTTTCTTTGTGATGGCATCAAGGCCAAAAAAGGTAAAAAACATTTTGGTTTCGATGCCTTCCATAACGGCACCGTTACTCATCACCAGCGCTGCATAAACATCCTCAATGGTGCCTTTTGCACAAATGATGCAGACTTTTTTCAAAGGAAATTCTTCGTTTGCCATGTTCATAGTTTTTGAAAGTGGGGATGCACATCGGTGCATCTTGAATTGTAATTATATTTTACACGCAGGAGGCGGGCTTTGGAATGCCGGCGACTTTGGCTGCCTTTTTCATCGGAGCTCCCGGAAAGAGGCCATAAAAGCCCTTGATGTCGATAATTCCCGAATTCCCGACCGAGCGAATCGTCAGGGCCTCGCCTTTGGAATGCCTTTCACGCAGGAAATCCAGGATCGCATAATGTTTATCCGTAAGTTGGATTCCCTCTTCCCTGGCAACTTCAGCTGCCAGTTCCTTTGTCCATTGTGCCGGATTTGTAAAGTAACCCTCTTCATTCACATCGACAGTTACACCTGCAATAATTTTCTGTGCCATACAAAATGATTTTAGATTTACAATTTACGATTTATTTTTTTGTCACGTGTCACGCGTCACGTGTCACCTCTTTTGTCATCGCCTGCAAAAGTCTCAAGGCATACGACATTGATTTTCGGACATCAGGGGAGTTAAGTTGTTTCAAAATACCGAAAAGAGATTTGTTATCCAGTGTGTCATCCATTTTGATTTCAGCAATGGCCTTTGAGGTGCGGCTTAATGCAGCGATAACATCGGGCTGGCTCAGGTTCTTTACAATATCAAAATATCCCTTTTGCTCAAACTCATTCATTTTATTTACGGCGTCCAGCCCCATCTGGTGAAGTATCGGCGATAAATCCTTCATAAAATCCTTTGCACTCTCCAACATCTCCAACATTTCATAAAAGGTATCGATGTTCTGCAAGAGTTTTATGAGCAGCATGGGGACTCCGCTGTGATCAAGGTCGACCTGTGCTTTATCCAGTGTCACAACCGTTTGATGGAAGGCATCCTTTGCCACGATACTCAAATCTGATACGAGATCATCAAATTCTTCCCGATTCCGGTGCTGTTCCTCAATACGTTCGAGAATCAGATCCAGTTTCCTGTTGAGTTCGTTGATTTGTTCCTGCATGTTTTTTTCTGACATAGCACGTAGAATTACATTTTCTTACCAGCCATCGTCATTTTGGAATCGATGGGCATCTCTTTGCCTTTTAACAGTATGTGCCAGTAGATCCATCGGAATATGAGCTTTCCGTAATGGTTCATTCTGGTCTCCTTTAAGAGTCCGAAAGGGCCGATTCCAGGGAAGGGAAATGATCCGGGGAGTGGCTCAGTATCATAATTAAAGTCAATCAGGGCCCCTTTGCCAAAACCGGTTTCGATGTAACAATTGGAGTGTCCATCAAATGATTCGGTAAATGGCCGGTTTTCGATCGCGCACAAGAGGTTTTCTGTCAGGACATCTGCCTGAAAATGAACAACTGAACCCGCTTTGGAGGTCGGGAAATTGCCTGCATCCCCGATCACAAAAATATTGGGAAAAAAATCTGATTGCAGGGTATGCTTATGGGCTTTGGCAAAATCCATTTCATCACCCAGGCCACTGCGGCCTATCATTGGATCTCCTTTATGAACAGGCACAGTAACGAGGCAATCAAACGGAATTTCGCGTTCATCATAAGAAACGAGTATCTTTTTTTCGTTGTCGACTTTTTCGAGATAGAAGTCGGGGATGATGTTGATATTTTTTTGTTCCAGCAACGCCCCGAGCATTTTGGATGCACGCGGTTTTGTGAATGCGCCCGACATGGGGGTTGAATAGGAGATGTTTACCTTGTTGCGCATGCCACGTTCTACGAAAAACGCATCGGCGAACATGACAAATTCGAGGGGAGCTACCGGGCATTTGATGGGGACATCGGCGATATTCAGAACCAATTCACCGCCCTGCCAGGTTTTTAGGAACTCAGCAAGCGCTAAGGCCCCTTCGATGGTATAAAAATCAAATATGTTTTTATGCCAAAGAGGGCCTTTGAGCCCGGGGGTCTCATCAGGAACAACCCTCGTTCCGGTGGCAATGATCAGGAAATCATATTTTAGAGAGATGCCATCTTGCAGTATCACATGGTTATTGGGCGCATCAATTCGGTCAATAACCTGAAAAATGACATGAACGCCAATTGGAAGGAAGCTTGTTTTGGGCTTCACCACATCCTTCCGGGTGTACATCCCAAAAGGGATGAATAAAAACCCAGGTTGGTAATAATGGGTTTTGTGCTGGTCGATGATGGTGATGTCCCAATCTTCACGATCCAAAATTTTTCTCATCTTGTTGGCCATGATGGTACCTCCGGTACCAGCTCCAAGAATTAACAGTCGTTTCATAGTTGCATGGTTTCATACTGAAATATGTACAAAAGTACATATCTGTTATACATGACGTTTACTTTTGTTATAAAATTAACAATATTTTTATTCAGATTGAATCCAAAAAGAGGTTGTATTCACCTATTGTGAATATAATAACAAAAATTCCAGGGAATTTGGAAAACAGAGTGGAGCGAGGAGGGTGGAAAAAATTAGGATTTCTTTTCCGTTTGATCGGCAGAAGGAGTCTTTTCGGCAGGCTTTTTAAGCTCTTCTTCCATGCCTTCCATACCATCTTTGAAGCTTTTAACCCCTTTACCCAAACCTTTCATGAGTTCAGGGATTTTCCGGCCGCCAAATAGGAGAAGGACAACCAATGCAATGAGCAATAATTCCGTGGTACCGAGTCCGAAAATTAATAAAATGGCTGAGGTCATGATTCCTGTTTTTTAAATGCATTACCTTGCAAAGATACAAATCTTAACGTAATTATCTCCCGGGGTTAAAAAAGATACAGGAATCTCCATAACTGAGAAACCTGAACCCGTTGGAAATCGCATAGGCATACGCTTGCTTCCATCGCTCACCGATCAAAGCGGCCACCAGCAGCAGCAAGGTGCTTTGCGGCATATGAAAGTTTGTGATCAGCCCGGAGATGAGCTTAAACTGATAACCAGGAACAATCATGAGTTGGGTCTCCCCCACATATTCCTCCATGTTGTTTCGCCGAAGATAATCCAGAACCCGCTCCAGGGAATTTTCAATTGTGATATGGTCGGGTGGTTTCTGCTCATAAGGATACCATTGCGTTACAGCGGGATGAGACCCAGGACCCTCCCTGAGCAATTTGACGCCAAGCCAGTAGAGGCTTTCCAGGGTTCTTGCTGAAGTTGTTCCGACGGCAAATATGGGCTTGTTCGCGTTATTGAGCAGATTTTCAATCGTTTTGCGCGCAACGACTATTTTTTCATGATGCATAACATGATCCCCGATATTGTCGGCACTTACCGGACGAAATGTTCCGATGCCTACGTGCAGCGTCACCTGTTCACATTCTATTCCCTGGTCCAGCAGCGTTTGCATCAGGGCGCCGGTAAAGTGAAGCCCAGCGGTTGGCGCCGCCACAGAACCATCATGCATGGCATAAATCGTTTGGTACCTTTCTGCATCGAGCGATTCCGTTTGCCGGTGTATGTATGGAGGTAATGGAATTAACCCTGTCAGGTCAAGCATCTCCGAAAATGATTTTTCTACCGGATCCCAATGAAACGCAATTTCATGACAACCATCCCCGCAATCACCCATGCGTTCCGCAAACAGATGGTGCTCATGGGCTTCAAATATGATTTCACGCGCCAGGATGCCGGTTTTCCAACGCTTCAGATTGCCGACCAGACATTTCCAGGTGGAGGCTGTTCGCTGCTGAAAAGCTGCCTGGATCTCCGAATATGGAGCCATGGGTTCAAGGCAAAAAATCTCGATCCTTGCACCTGTAGATGTTGTAAAAAAAAGCCTTGCCCTGATTACTTTGGTATCGTTAAAAACCAGAAGGCTGTTTTCTGGCAGATGCAGGGGAATGTTTGAAAAAATATCTTCGCTGATATGACCCTGCTTGCAGATAAGCAATTTTGATCCATCTCTTTCAGCCAGAGGGAACTGTGCAATCCGGTCTGCAGGCAGCTGATAATTGTAATCTTTTATGCTGATTGCAAACGGGTCAAACATCAGGATTGGTTTCCGGCAAAGATCGGGAAAAATTGAAGATTGCTAGTGCTTTTCTGAATTGAAAAAATTGGGTTTGTAGGTTAGCATGATATAGCCATACTGAGCCCATTTACTCGTCCCCTCATTCAACCCGTTTAGACGCTCCATGGTTGAAGTAGGCAGGAAAATGCAGTAGGCCGCATTGATCTCAAAATTGGGCACCGGTTTGTAGAGAAACATTAAATCGACCTCAGACCCAAGATTTTTACCTGTTTCAACATAGGGAAGGTCTCCGGCTTTTTTAACAGTTGCAGGCAGATAGCCTTTTGCCAGCCCAAACATCCGGTAGGTCGCTTCAAGGGAGGTCTTGCCGCCCAGTACCAGGGTGGCCCTGCCGTACAAATCGGTCAATCCCGCACTGTTTCCGCTGATGACCTGGTTCGTGAACATATCCATATACCCGTAGAACCCATGGCTGGTGGGATACAAAGCTGAAAAAGAGGTCGATTCGGTTTTCAACCCGGATGTGTCCGAATAGTTGTTTCCGCTGAGTCTTTCATATCCCACCATCAGCGTGAGCGGCTTCAACACTTTGTAGGATAGGTAGCCACCATAAAAACCGGCATTGATTTTCCTACCATCGTTAAAATGTCCCGACTGATAATAACCGGCTGCAAACAACCTGAGATTTCCGTTTGTATATCCAACGGTTCCCCCAAATGTAAATCGGCCGTATAATTGGGTAGGATAGGCGGTGACGACTGAAGAGGTTGTTGTTGTGGGCAGAACGGTGGTTCCAATGGTGTCGTGGTCACTGTTGGTGACATAAAGTGTGTCGTATCGCGTGGTTTTTGTTTTGCTAGTGGTACCAGGCTTTTGAAACACATCGAGGATGGCGATCATGCTGATTGTCAGCTTATCTTGAAAAAACCTCTTTTGTTCATAAAGGTAGGCCATGTACTTGTAATTTTTTAAGGGATAGGAGGCCAGGAATGATCCCGCAGGGGCGGAATTGTTGATGGCAAAGCCGAAATCTCCTTTGTATCCCACGTTTGCTGATTCCCATTGAAGCAAAGCCACATCATGCGTGGCCCCCTTGGGGCCCCAGTTTGAGTTCCCAAACAACCGGGCATCATCATAAATCAGTTCCATACGACCAAGTTTGATGGCAATCCCTTTGGTAAAGTTATACCTGAACCATCCTTCGTAAATATTGATTGTATTGCGGGTAATGGTATCTGAAGAATAATTGTTCTCTCCATATACATACGCATGCTGGATTGAGAATTTGGCCATGAATTGATCATTCCTGTAATCAAAGATCACCCTGTTTCGCCCCAGAATGTCCAGATAGGGCGTTTGGCTTGAATCCCTTAACTTGCCATATCCATCACGATACTCAAGGCGTGGCCTGAATTCAGCGGAGATATTGAACTGGGCATGTAGATTTTCGGCCAGGAGCAACATCCAGCATGAAAGAATAATTATTTTATAAAGCAGCTGTCTCATAGTTGATTATCTTTGGTCATTCATTGTAAAATAATAGGTAAATTTACCACAAATTCCAGTATATGAAATTCAAGCAGCATATTCCGAATACGATTACGACCTTAAACCTTCTGAGCGGCTTGATTTCGCTGACACTAACCTTTGAGGGCAATTATATTTACGCTTCCATTTTTATATTTATTGCCGCCCTCTTTGACTTCCTCGATGGCAATGCAGCCCGTTTGCTCAATGCCCATTCCGAACTGGGCAAGCAACTCGATTCACTGGCTGATTTGGTCTCCTTTGGCGTGGCCCCCGGAATGATGATTTTCCAGATGATTTCAGCTCAATGCACCGGGAGCTGCAATGTGCTCGAACGCATGCACATCACCCCCTATTTTGCCATGTTAATTCCTGTTTGTTCTGCACTGAGGCTTGCGAAATTCAACATTGACCTGCGTCAGGAGGTAAATTTTATCGGTTTGCCCACGCCGGCAAATGCCATCTTCTTTGCCTCCATCCCGCTGGTTCTGTTTGTTCAGCCCCAGTTATTCAGCATCGTACAGCTTGATTTTCTGGTTCCCTTCTTTTCCAATACCCGAATCTTGACCATACTCGCGGTTTTTTTCTCCTATATGCTGATTTCGGATTTCAAGATTTTTTCAATGAAGTTCAAAAGCCTTGACTGGAAAGGGAACCAGCTTCGTTATCTGTTTCTTATCCTATCCATTGTCCTGTTTATCCTGTTTTTCTTAAGTGCAATCCCGATCATCATCTTTCTTTACATCCTGATGTCGATCTTTTTTCAGCACTATATTTTGGATTGATGGGTCAAGACTTCCCGGTTTTACCGCAATTCAAAATTCTGGCCAAGGTAAACCTTGCGAACATGCGGGTCATCGGCAAGTTCCTGTCCTGTGCCCGCCTTAAGAATGGATCCTTCAAATAAAAGATAGGAGCGGTCGGTTATCGAAAGCGTTTCGTGCACGTTGTGGTCAGTGATAAGCACCCCGATATTTTTTTCCTTCAGTTTGGTTACGATGAGTTGAATATCCTCCACTGCGATGGGATCGATGCCGGCAAATGGTTCATCGAGCAAAACAAATTTCGGATCCACGGCAAGGGAGCGCGCAATTTCACACCTTCTGCGCTCACCGCCCGACAGGGTAATGCCCTGACTTTTTCTGACATGCTGCAATCCAAACTCATCCAATAATTTTTCAAGACGCTCTTTTTGCATGCTTTTTGTCAGGCCTGTGAATTCGAGGATGGCCCGGATATTGTCTTCAACGCTCAGTTTTCTGAAAATGGAGGCCTCCTGAGGCAGGTAGCTGATACCACGCTGCGCCCTTTTATACATGGGCTCCTGGGTAATATTCAGGTCGTCGAGAAAAACTTCTCCGGCAAGGGGCTTGATAAGGCCGACAATGATATAGAAGGAGGTTGTCTTTCCGGCGCCGTTCGGACCCAGCAATCCAACGATTTCACCCTGGTTCAGCTCGATTGAAACCTCATTAACCACCGTACGGTTCCGGTATCTTTTAACAATTTTTTCAGTCCTGAGGATCATGCAGACATTTTTTTAATGGGCAGCAGCCCTTGCGTGGCCACAAAATTAAAAAGAAAAGGATAGGGAAACGAAAATTCCGAATTTAGGAACATTTGGATTGCCATCATCATGGAGGTGACTCATGCGCCAGATGGCATCAATCCTGATGATTTTAAAAATGTTTTCGATGCCGACCCCAGCCTCCCAGTAGGGTTGGCTGGAGAATGAACGCAGGTTCCCCGGAAAGAGGGAGTATTGGGCATTTTTGTCGCTTAAGGTGCCATAAACACCCCGTATGTGAGCCACCTCTCTCCACTTCAGCTTCCGGAACAGCGGTATTTTATTGAATAAAAGTCCATCGAAATGATGGGTATAGGAAGCGCTCACCCAGTTGTCACTGATAAACTCATAGTAGTTCATCAGGTTTGAGGCATAGTCATCATAAAAAAAAGACTGGTTCCCATCATGAATTTTCAGCAAGGGGTAGGGAAGGGTCCCCCATATTTTTCCGGCTTCAATGATGTATTTCGACCAGCCGATGGTTTTAAAATTGAACCACTCTGAAACACTCAGCACCAGTTTTTGATATTCATAATCGCTTTTAAACACGCGGGGGAGGCCGTAGGTAAAAGATAGTTGGATAATCGGATAAGCCGAGCTGATGGTAATCCTGGCAAATTCAGCGGAAATAAAGCGTTCGCGGAATGAAAGCCTTGTGTCAAACTGTATTTCGGAGGTGTAGATGGAATTCATGAATTGCGGATCCATGGGTTGATCGGGAAATACGATGAATTCCGTTGATCCGAGCGGAAATAATTCTCGATGAATAAAATGTATTCGGTTGATCAGGCCGGTAAACCACTCGTGTTCATAAGCGATACGGTAATCGCGGACCATGGTGAGTTTATCGTTCGACCCCCTGTGAAAGAGCGATGAGAGCAAGTTGTCGGGAGAAATGGCATAAGGACTTGATCCCAATTGTTCAACATCGTATTTGAATGCGGCTGTGAGGTCGCGCCTGGGGTTTTTACTGAACATATAAATGACATCTCCGCCATACTTGAAGGCCTGGTCGTAAGTGCCGTATGCCAGGTAGCCTGTTAACTGTATTTTTTTACTGAAGCTGTTGGCCGTTCTGAGTCCAAATCTGAAACGCGCACCCTCCACACCATTGTAGCTGAAGACCTTGGTATAGGGGCCAAGTTCAATTTTACCCCAGGGAAAGTAACCGGTGAAAATGCCGTAAGCAATGTCCTTGAATGTATTGAAGAGGGGTATATCCTCCACTGAATCGACCATCGCATAAATGCCCTCCTCTTTTTCACTCAGTTTCTCAGGTCTTGCATCCGACCACCAATCTTTGGATTTCTCTGTGGCATCCGGATCAATGAAAACAGCGGTCGGCAAACGAAAGAACTGCTTGCTTTCCGCGATATCAAACTGAAAATTCCGGTAAATCGTGGTCCGGTGACCATAAAATCCGATGGTTTTTTTTGAATCATCAAGGATGTTAAAATCGGCATTCAGCTTATCCCTGGTGAGCATCCAGAAAAGATTGTTGGTCCATTCAAATTCCTGTTCAACCTCCAGTTCATTGATAAAATTAATATTTGCATCATCGGCGATGCGCATTTCAAATTGCTTGACTGCAAACGAGGTGTCGTTGATCCATAGATTTCCTGTAAAGGTCAGCTCCTGTTTCCGCCTTGGTTTGAACATGAGGTGATAGCACCACTTATTTCCCATGAACGCGCTGTCGACCAGATAAAACTTGTAGTAATCAATGGCAAAATCGGAGATTGGACTTACAAAATTCTTATCGAATATGGGGATGAAGTTTTTATACACCTCCACCTGTTCAGATAAATTTCCAAGGAATTGTGAGACACTGGCATTTTTCAGCCCTGAGATGGAAGAGGCCTTGATGATCTCCTTCCTTGAACGGGGCGATTTACGGAAATAGATGTCCGACATGGTCTCTGTTATAAAAACCGGCAGATATGTTTTGCCGCTCAGCGTGGAGGTGTCAAGGTAGCTCCATACAAAGTCAAATCGTTTGAGTATTTTTCGGTTTTTAAACTGTTCGCTGATATTGTTTGCATCCAGCTCTATTTTGGTATAGGCTTCATACTGATAGGACTGGAAGGATTGCAATGTGTTTTTATCCTTGTTTTTGATCACTTTTCCGATGAGGACCTCGGCCGGATTACCCTGGTATTTGATGGTAACCTCAGGCAGGTTCAGGTTTTGCGGAGTAAGCTCAAAATGAATGGTCTGAAACTGATTTCGCTGAATTTTTTTGGTAATACCGTTGTACCCGATCAGAAATGCTTTAATTGAATCCCCTTTGTGTTTGAATTCCAGGGAATAATTCCCGTTAAAATCGGTCAGGGTCCCCACCGTCGTTCCCGGGATCACAACATTCACAAAGGGAATGGCCTCCCTGGATTGCAGATCATGAACCGATCCCATGATTTTGGTCACCTGGGCAGATGCAGCAAATTGGACCGCCAGGTAGCAAATGAACAGTAAAAAAAAAGGCCTCATTTTATAAAATTCCTTCACGCAGGATATCGTGAAGGTGAATAACCCCTTTATAGGTGTTTTTATCGACAACCAGCAGTTGGGTTATGTTGTTCTGACGCATAAGGCTCAAGGCATTTACAACGAGGGTGTCGGAGGCAATCGTTCTTGGACTCCTGGTCATGATTTCTCCTGCGGTCAGACTGCCGATATCGGTATTTTTTTCAAGCATGCGGCGGAGATCCCCATCGGTAATAATCCCTTTCAGGGCTTTTCCCTTCAACACAGCCGTTGCACCCAGCCGGTTCGAAGAGATCTCAATGATGACCTTTTGAATGGTATCATCAAGCTGAACCTGTGGAATCCGGTTCCCGGGGTAAAGGTCACTCACCTTCAGATAGAGCTGTTTGCCGATCGCACCGCCGGGATGAAGCCGTGCAAAATCGTTTGAGGTAAAACCGCGGGCTTCGAGAAGACAAACAGCCAGGGCATCGCCCATGACCATCTGCGCTGTGGTACTTGAAGTGGGTGCCAGGTTATTGGGGCATGCCTCTTTTGAAACGGTCGTATCAATCACCAGGTCAGCCTGCCTGGCAAGGTACGATTCCCTATTCCCCACAATGGCGATCAGTGAACTGCCATATTCCTTGAGCAGGGGCACCAGCACCTTTATTTCAGCGGTCTCCCCGCTTTTAGAAAGGCAAACAACGATATCTTCTTTTTGTACGGTTCCAAGGTCTCCATGGATGGCATCGGCAGCATGTAAAAAACTGGCAGGGGTCCCGGTGGAATTTAAGGTTGCAACTATTTTTTGTCCGACAATGGCGCTCTTTCCAATGCCTGTTACGATTACACGCCCTTTTGAATGGAGGATGAGGTCAACGCAATTTAAAAAATCAGTATCCACAAATTTTATTAAATTTGTTATGGCGGTGGCCTCATCCCTTATTGTATTGATTGCGATCGCTTTTAACGCCTTAAGATTTTTCAATGCACAATTTTTTTTTAAAAAATTTGTTTATTCCGTTCGTTTATACTTACATTTGTATTAGCACGATCAAATTTCGAAAAAAAGCTTAACCTGAACAAAAGTACTAAAATAAATCAAAGTCAACACATGACGGCCACCAAGGACGAGCATAAGCTTCATGAGGTCTTGAAGAAAGTTTTTGGGTATGACAGTTTCAAGGGAAATCAGGAGGCCATCATCACCAGTGTTTTGGCAAATCTCGACACCTTTGTCATCATGCCTACAGGAGGGGGGAAATCGCTGTGCTATCAGCTTCCTGCCATTATGAAACCGGGGACGGCCATCATTGTCTCGCCGCTCATAGCCCTTATGAAAAACCAGGTGGATTCCATCCGGAGTTTTGGCACAGAAAACAACATTGCCCATTTCATGAATTCCTCGCTCAGCAAGCAGGAGATTCTGCAGGTGAAACAGGATATTGTTGACGGAAAGACCAAAATGCTCTATGTGGCGCCGGAGACCATCACGAAAGAGGAAAACATCGAGTTTCTTCAGAATATTCAAATTTCGTTTTACGCCATCGATGAAGCCCACTGTATTTCTGAGTGGGGCCATGATTTCAGGCCCGAATACCGGCGTCTCAGACCCATCATTGATGCCATCGGCCAGAAGGTACCCGTCATTGCGCTTACAGCTACCGCAACCCCTAAAGTTCAGCAGGATATTCAGAAGAACCTCAACATGATGGATGCTTCTGTGTTTCTCTCCTCCTTTAACAGACCGAACCTGTATTATGAAGTTCGTGCAAAGACAAAAAACGTTACCAAGGATATCATCAAGTTTATCAAGGGACATACCGGAAAGTCAGGTATTGTGTATTGCCTTAGCCGCAAGAAGGTAGAAGAACTTTCTGAGAGTTTTGTGGTGAACGGGATCAAGGCATTACCTTACCATGCAGGACTGGATGCTTCGACACGTCGCCAGAACCAGGATAAATTCCTCATGGAAGAGGTGGACGTCATCGTGGCTACGATTGCCTTTGGAATGGGAATCGATAAACCCGACGTACGTTTTGTGATCCACTACGATATGCCCAAAAGTCTGGAGGGATATTACCAGGAGACTGGCCGCAGCGGGCGCGACGACGGCGAAGGAAATTGCATCGCCTTTTACAGCTATGATGACATCCAGAAACTGGAAAAATTCCTGAAGGGCAAGGCCGTTGCAGAACAGGAAATTGCCAAGCAGCTGCTGATGGAAACAGTTTCATACAGCGAATCATCCGTTTGCCGGCGCAAACAGCTGCTACATTATTTTGGAGAGATCTATACGGAAGATAACTGTCAGAACTGTGACAATTGCATGCATCCAAAGAAAAAATTTGAAGGGAAACAATACGTTCAACTGGTGCTGGAGACTGTAATTGCTGTGAAACAGCAGTTTAAAAACAAACACATCATCAACATCATCCTTGGTAAGAGCGCCGCTACGATTAAATCTTACAAGCATAACAAACTGGACGTTTTCGGTAAAGGCGCCGACCGGGATGAAAAATTCTGGAATGCGGTGATCCGGCAAACCCTGATCGAACGTCTGCTGACAAAAGATATTGAGAATTACGGATTGTTGAAACTTAGTCCGGAAGGCGCCGAGTTCCTGAAAAATCCACATTCAATCATGCTCGTCGATGATCATGATTTTGAAAATCCCGAAGAGGAGGAACTGTTCGAAGCGCTGGGCTCTAAAAGCAGTACGGCAGATAAAACACTGTTCGCCCTTTTGAAAGATCTTCGCAAGGAAATTGCCAGGAAAGAGAAACTTCCCCCCTTTGTGATATTCCAGGATCCATCCCTGGAAGATATGGCCATTCAATATCCGATTGCCCTGGATGAACTGAAGCAAATTACAGGTGTGGGTTCCGGAAAGGCGCTTAAATACGGAAAACCATTCCTTGACCTCATCAAAGATTATGTTGAGGAAAATGAGATTATCCGCCCAATGGATATGGTTGTAAAGTCGGTCGTGAATAAATCGGGGATCAAGGTCTATATTATTCAAAGTATCGACCGCAAAGTGGCCCTTGAAGACATTGCCCTGGCCAAAAACCTGAGTTTTGATGAACTCGTCACAGAAATAGAAAGTATTGTGAGTTCCGGAACCAAAATCGATGTCAAATATTACATTGACGAATTCGTCGATCCCTACCATCAGGATGAAATTTTTGAATACTTCCGGAAAGCAGAATCTGATTCTATTGAAGAGGCCTTGAAAGAATTGGGCGAAGATGAATTCACGGAGGACGAAATACGGTTGATGCGAATCAAATTTATGTCTGAACTAGGAAATTAAACTAAACAACATGCAAGAAGAAAACATTGAAAAGCCTAAAACTCCCTCATTTTTTGTATTTAATTTCAACACGGCTCTGGGAATTATCCTGTTCATAGGCCTGGTTGTTTTATATGTACTTTTTTTCACAAGCCGGAAATCACCGGAATTATTGACCCCGCTTACAGCCCAGAAATCTTCAGGAAAGGCCCTCTCAGTGGTCTTTGTTAATATCGACAGTCTGAATAGTCAGTATGAGTATATCAAAATTCTTCGCAATGATCTGGAAAGTACCGGAAAGAAATTGCAGTCGGAGGTATTGTCGGAACAAGCAGCCCTGGAAAAAGAGGCAAGCGATTTTCAGCGACAGATTTCCAGCAATTCGATACCGGAGGACAAAGCAAAGGTCATATACGAGCAGTTGATGGCAAAACAGCAGGCTTTAATGCAGAAAAAGGATCGTTATTCCCAACAAATATCTGAGCAGGAGATGAACATGAACCTCCGGCTGATCGACAGTGTAACCACCTTTCTGAAACGTTTTAACCGGCAATATCAGTTCGATTACATCATGGGTTACAAAACGGGAGGGGAGATTCTCGTATCAAACGACACCCTCGATATCACCAAAACGGTGGTGATTGAATTAAATAAGGAATACCAGCAGCGCAAAAAATGAGATTTCTTACCAATGCGCTGGTAGCGGTTCCCCTGCTATTCATGTTGGTTTCCTGTGCTGAAAAGAGGGATGGACCACCCCTCACCAACGCACTGCCTGCCGATTCCCTGATTTCACCTGAAAAGATGATTCATATCCTGGCTGATATGCAGGTACTGGAAGCCGGACTGAATTTTGAACGCAATGATGGCGCGCAGGTTAAGGAGAAGTCGGTTTTTTATTATAACGGACTCTTTAAAAAATATAAAATCAGCCGTAGCCGGTATGATGCGAACCTGAAGTATTACAGTCAGAACCCCATGGAAATGGCGAAAATGTATGATAAGGTAATACGGGAAATAGAGATAAGGCAGAAAAGTTTTCCTTCCAAAAAATAATTACAGCTTGGTATAGGTTGCGATGGCATGGATGAGGTCGGCCCCATTGTCAAGGGTGTAATTCCAAATGATCTTGCTTCCGGAGAGGTTCCCGGAACCATTGATTGTAAGCCCTTCACCAATTACCTGATCTGCATCGAGAATGATTGAACTTCCTGCAACCACTGCACCGGCTGGTGTGCCAGAGGAACCGGTATTGGCAAAATTGGAGATGAAGACCCCGTCGGTGGAGCCGGGATCGGCAGTAATATTTACCTCATAGGCCAGTTTTGTCCATGTTTCATTTACACTCCACCGGCCAAGGAATGCAGCCCGTTCATCGTTCGGACCCGGATTTATTTCCGTCTTTGTACAACTGGTAAATGAAGCTGCTACAGCAAGGAAAAGAAGTATGAACTTCAGAGAGATTGATTTCATTTTATCAATATTTGCAATATCAATGGCGTTAAAGAATATGTTCAATAATACGGTCGGCAAGACGGCTGGCACCGATTCGAAACAATCCGGGTGTGAGCCATTCCGGGCCAAGCACCTGATTCACAAGCCAATAATAGTTCAGCGCTTGTTCCGCATCTGAAATTCCTCCGGCAGGTTTTATCCCGATTTTCTTTCCGGTGCTGCGGTAGTGCTCGCTGATCACCAGCAGCATGGTATAAACAGCCTCCTCTGTTGCAGCAGGTGTGATTTTTCCCGTACTGGTCTTAATAAAATCTGCACCTGATTCGATTGCTATTTCACTCGCCCTGGCAATATTTTCCAAACTGCCCAATTCTCCTGTTTCCAGGATGACCTTCAGGGTTTGTTTTCCAACCAGTTCCCGCATGGCATCCAGTTCGCGATAAACGATATGGAATTCTTTCGCAAGAAAAGTTCCGCGTGAAATCACCACATCAATTTCATCAGCACCTTCGCCGAGGGCATATCTGATCTCCTCCAGTTTTACCGAAAGAGCCATCTGCCCGCTCGGAAATGCAGCTGCAGTGGTAGCCACTTTGATGGGAGTCCCTTTAAGCGCCTGCTTTGCTGTGGCTATGAATGGCGGATAAATGCAAATGGCCGCAGGATATGGAAGCCCCTGCTCCCCAAATGAAACAGCCTTTTCACACAGTTTCTTAATTTTTGCCTGATTATCTGATCCATCCAGTGAGGTGAAGTCCATGAAGGAGAAAAGTTCACGCAAAGCCTGGTTGCTGTTGGCTATAGAGGGTTTTGTATCAAGGATTGACCGGAGATTTCCTGGAAGTTTATCGAATGAAATCCCCTTAAGCAGTGAAAATGAAAACATTTGTTATATACATTGTTAGAAGCTGAAACTAATCCCGAGGCTTGGCATCAGGGGCATCTGGTCAACACGTGTATACGACACACGGTCGAAGTAGAAAATATTCTGCTGATTGAGGGCATTGGTAACGCTCAAATTTATTTCCAGTTTTGTCCCTTTTCCAAGAAAGAAGATTTTTTTCAGATTCAGGTCCAGACGGCTGTAATAGGGGAGTCGACCCTGGTCGTAATCACCATAAAGAATACCCAGAGATCCGTTTGAGGTTGTATAATCGGTCCCCATGTTCTCAAAGGTGAGTTGCTCATAAAAGCCACCGGTTTGGGTAAATGGGAACCCGGAGCCGAAATTGTACCTGGCATCGAGTTCCCAGTCTGATTTCTTTCCCCAGTTGAAGGAGGCAACAACATTCAGATTATGCCTGCGGTCGTAAGGTGGAACGAAATCTACCTTGCCATCGCTACGGTGAATAAATCCAAGCGAATAGGTGACCCATAGATGAATTTTTTTCCAATCATATTTGACTGAAACATCTACCCCTTCAGCATCTCCCGTCTCCATCGAAAAATCCTTTTTATAATAATCGGGGATGTTCGCATTCTCGGGGGTATCATCATATAATTTGTTCCGGTTCAGGCTGAAAAGCTGGGGATAATATTTGTAATATCCCTCCACATTCAGCGATAGGTTGGGGAGCAGGTCCAATTCAAAGCCAAAAACCACCTGGTTGCATTTCTGCAATCTGCTGGTTACTTTTTTACCCTCGAATTCAGTTGGCAGGCTCAGCGGACTGGTGATGAATCCGTAAAAAAGGTTGACCACATCCTTATCATAGGTCGTGCTTATCAGGTTTTGCGAGTACATGCCGGCTGCCATTTTCAGGCGGAAATTTCTGGCAATGTTATATTTAATAGCAAGCCGTGGTTCGAACGATGCGGCAGAGAGGGATGCATAATACTGGAATCGCAATCCCGGCTCAATAATGAATTTGCCCGGCATCCATTTATATTTAACAAAGGCCGACACCTCTGTTGAGTTTTGCGGATCCCCGCCAATTTTCCGGTTTACGCTGTTGTAAAAGTCAAGCGTGGTTTTATAGCCTGCCAAATCAAGGCCATATTTCAGGGCATCACGACCAAAGAAATAGGTGAAGGTCAATCCGCCATTGAACCCGGCTATCGAACTTGAGCGTGGAGTCTGATTCTGTACCTGCATCTCAACGCGATAGGAGGAGTAAGCAAAATTTCCTTCAATCAAAACAGAACTTTTCCCGGGGATGGCCAGAAAATTCAATCCTCCCCCATAAGCTTTCCAATTGTAGTCATTCAGGATGGAATAATTCACCTTATCTGTAAAATTAAATCCGAAGGCACTCACCTTGCTTCCATTCGGGGTATTGATGGAAATTTTTCCATAGATATCGAGATAATTATATGGAAGTCCGTTTTCGTTGATATAGGTATAGAATATCTTACTCGACTCCGCCAGATAGGAGTTCTTCACCGACAGAATAAAAGTGGCGCTGACATCATCGTCATTTTTTGGCTTATGGATGGGTCCTTCGAGCAGGGCTTTGGCCCCGAAGGTGCTGATGTCAAACTTGCCGGCCAAATGATTCTTGTTGCCATCACGGGTGGTCACATCCATCACCGAGGAGAGGCGCCCGCCATATTCGGCGCCAAATCCGCCGGTATAAACATCCACATTTTTCAGGATATCAACATCAAATACCGAAAACAGGCCAATGGAATGAAACGGATTGTAAATGATCATTCCGTCGTACAGAACCTTATTTTGAATCGGGGGACCGCCTCGGATATAGAGCTGCCCACCCTGGTCGCCCGAGAAAATGACACCCGGAAGGATCTGTAAATACTGCGCCAGGTCAGGCTGGCCTCCAATGGTCGGGATTGATTGTATCTCCTTGGGCGTAATTTTGATGATGCTGGTCTGGGTCTCCCTGACCTTATCCTGGCGGGCTGCAGATATATTTATTTCATCGAGCTGAAAGGTGGATTTCGAAAGGTAAAGTTTTTTAGTCTGCAACTCGTTTGCCTTGATGGTGACCTGCATTTTCAGTGTATCGAACCCAACATAGGTGACCATCAGAAAATATTCTCCGGGAGGTATTTTTGTTATGGCAAAATATCCATTGGCATCGGTAGTGGCGCCAATCGTTGTTTTTTGAAGGTAAACATTGGTAAACAAAGCCGGCTCACCGGTTTCCAGTTCATACACAAAACCACGAACTGACCCGTTTTGAGCGAGGGACTTATGCAATGGAAATACAAACAGCAGTGCGAGCAGCAAAAAGACAGGAAATCCTTGAGTCAACTTCATTTTCTTGGATTGATTAAAATCAGGAAAAACATGCAAAAGTAGTTAAAATCATTTCAATTTGCATTGGAAAAAATTTCTTAATTTTGTAGAAATTGAACGCTACTTTTAAGAAAATTTATGCAGAAGTTATTGTTATTGGGCGATGAAGCCATAGCCCAGGCCGCGCTGGATGCAGGGCTTTCTGGTATCTATGCCTATCCCGGAACACCCTCCACTGAAATAACTGAATTTGTCCAGAATTCAAAATTTGCGCAAGACAACCACATCCATTCAAAATGGTCGACCAATGAAAAAACGGCCATGGAGTCGGCTTTGGGGATGTCCTACGCTGGCAAACGGGCGATGGTTTGTATGAAGCATGTCGGTTTGAACGTGGCGGCTGATCCCTTTATCAACTCGGCGATAACCGGATCCAACGGAGGGATGGTCGTGGTTGCGGCAGATGATCCCTCCATGCACTCCTCTCAGAACGAGCAGGATTCGCGGTTTTTCGGAAAATTTGCCCTTGTTCCGATCCTTGAACCGGCCAACCAGCAGGAGGCCTACGATATGGTACACTATGGCTTTGATTTTTCTGAAAAATACATGGTTCCGGTCCTGATGCGCATTACCACCCGCCTGGCCCATTCTCGTTCAGGCGTTGTGAGAAAAAAGGAGATCAGAAATCAAAATGAACTGAAATTGCCCTCCGATCTGAGGCAATTTGTTTTGCTTCCGAATATTGCTAAAAAACGTTATAAAAACCTGCTGAAAGCGCAAAGCTTATTTACCTCTGAATCAGAGTCATCCCCCTTCAATAACTATATCGACGGATCGGATAAGTCGCTGGGTATTGTTGTTTGTGGCCTTGCCTACAATTACCTCTTAGAGAATTTTGCCGACCGCAACGTACCTAACCCGGTGCTTAAGATCGGCCAATATCCCATTCCCCGCTCATTGGTTGAAAAGATGGCCGATGAATGTGACGAAATCCTCGTTATCGAAGATGGCTACCCGATGGTTGAGGAGTTGTTAAAGGGATACCTTGGACGTGGACTGAAGGTGAAGGGCCGTCTTGATGGAACGCTTCCCCGCGATGGGGAGTTGAACCCGAATCTCATTGCAGTCGCCCTTGGGATAAAGGATACCTTTGGTTTACCCGTTCCTGACCTTGTGGTAGGCCGCCCACCCTCTTTATGCAGTGGTTGTCCCCACATCGACTCCTACCATGCCATGACGGAAACCCTGCAGGAGTTGAGCAATGGCCGTGTTTTTTCCGACATCGGTTGTTATACGCTGGGTGCGCTGAAACCGTATGAAGCGATTAACTCTTGTGTGGATATGGGGGCCTCCATTACAATGGCCAAGGGTGCGGCCGACGCCGGATTAATCCCTTCCGTTGCCGTAATCGGCGATTCCACCTTTACCCATTCGGGCATGACGGGCTTATTGGATGCCATCAATGAAAAATCCCCCATCACCGTGATGATCCTTGACAACGGAACCACGGCAATGACGGGTGGACAGGATTCCCAGGCCTTCGGAAAGATCGAAGATATTTGCAAAGGTCTCGGGGTAGAGGAATCGCACATCCGTGTGCTGAAACCCTTGAAAAAGTACCATGCGGAAAATGTGGCCATCATGAAAGAAGAACTCGCCTATCATGGGGTTTCAGTGCTCATTCCGCGTCGTGAATGTATCGTTTCCATTGATAAACGCATGCGCGAAAAGTTTAAAAAAACCAATTCTACCAGCTGATGAAGAAAGATATTATTTTAGCAGGCGTTGGCGGGCAGGGAATCATCTCCATCGCTTCCATTATTGGATATGCAGCCCTCAAGCAGGAGATGTTTCTCAAACAGTCGGAGGTTCATGGCATGAGTCAGCGTGGAGGCGATGTCATGTCCAATCTTCGTATCTCCCACAGCGAAATTGCCTCCGATCTGATCCCCTTTGGCCAGGCCGATATGATCATTTCAATTGAACCCCTCGAAGCACTTCGATATCTTCCCTATCTTTCGGGAGAGGGATGGGTAATTACCAACCTACGCCCATTTAACAATATCCCCAACTATCCTGAGATTGATAAGATCATAGATGAAATTGCAAAGGTTCCGCATCACATAGCGCTGGATGCCGATGCAACGGCCAAAGAGGCCGGATCTGCCAAAGCGGCCAACATCGTCATGCTCGGCGCCGCCTCTCCTTTTCTGGGGATGGCCTACGAAAAGCTGGAGGATGCCATTCGTTACACGTTTCGCAAGAAGGGGGATGAAATAATAGAACTTAATTTAAAAGCGTTGAAGGCAGGTCGCGATTTTGCAGAACAGAATATGTAAACTTTTCTTCGTATCTTTGCACGCTATTTTTTCACAGAAACACAAACAAATGAGGATTTTACAGCGAAAAGCAGCCCACTTTACTGAACCCCAGCGAATTGAAAAGATGGGTATCTACCCATTCTTCAGGATGATTGAATCGGATCAGGATACTGTAGTTACCATGAATGGGAAGAAGGTGCTGATGTTTGGTTCGAACAGCTACCTGGGTCTTACGAACCACCCGAAAATCAAAGAGGCTGCAATTAAAGCCACTGAAAAATACGGAACAGGTTGTGCGGGTTCACGTTTCCTTAACGGGACACTTGATATTCATGTTGAACTGGAAAGCAAACTGGCTGAATTTGTCGGAAAAGAGTCAGCTCTCGTTTACAGTACAGGCTTCCAGGTAAACCTTGGCGTTATTCCTACCGTAACGGGCCGCAACGACTATATCCTGATCGATGAGCTCGATCATGCCTCGATTATTGAAGCCACGCGGCTCTCGTTTGCCAAGGTGCTTAAGTACCGTCACAATGATATGCACTCCCTGGAGACCGTCCTTAAAAAATGCGAACCCAACCGGATCAAACTGATTGTGGTGGATGGTGTTTTCAGTATGGATGGCGACATTGCCAAGCTACCTGAAATCGTGAAATTGGCTGAAAAGTACGAAGCGACCATCATGGTCGACGATGCCCATTCCATTGGCGTACTCGGGAAACACGGATCAGGTACCGCAAGTCATTTTGGGCTGACTGACAAAGTTGACCTGATTATGGGTACTTTTTCCAAGTCACTCGCCGCATTGGGTGGTTTTATTGCCAGTGATTTTGAAACAATCAATTATATCAAGCACCATTCGCGTACCCTGATCTTCAGTGCATCAGCAACACCCGCATCAGCCGCAGCCGTACTTGCAGCACTTGAAATAATTAAAAGTGAACCAGAGCGCATTGACAATCTCTGGAAAGTGACCCATTATGCCATTGATAATTTCAGAAAACTGGGATTCGACATCGGCAATACCGTAACCCCGATCATTCCTTTATATATCCGCGACCAGATCAAAACCCTGACCATTACCCGGATGTTGATGGATGAAGGTGTTTTTGTGAACCCTGTTGTGGCTCCGGCCGTTAGCAAGGATGATACATTGATTCGCTTTTCCCTCATGGCGACCCATACAAACGAACAGGTTGATATTGCGTTGGAAAAATTTGAGAAACTGGGAAAGAAGCTCCATATTATCTCAAAATAGACCTGATGACGAACAACAAACCGATTGAATTAAAAAGGGTTTATAAAAAAAAAGATCTAAAACGATTCATCGCTTTTCAGAATCAACTTTACAAAGGAAATAAATTCTGGTGTCCGCAAATGCGGATGGATGAAATGAATACGTTAAGCAGGGATAAAAACCCTGCTTTTGATTTTTGTGAAGCTGAGTATTGGATTGCCAGTCGTGGTAATGAGATAGTTGGCAGGATTGCCGGCATTATCAACCACAAAGCCAATGAGCGCTGGAATGAAAAGCTGGTACGTTTTGGCTGGATTGATTTTATCGATGATCCCGAGGTTTCACGAATCCTGCTTGATACAGTGACGGAATGGGGCCAGTCAAAGGGGATGGTGGGTATCCATGGCCCTCTTGGCTTTTCTGATATGGATAACGAAGGGATGCTGATCAAGGGGTTTGACGAGATGGCCACCCTGGCCTCTATTTATAATTATCCCTATTATGTGGAACATATGGAAGGGCTGGGCTTTGAAAAGGCCGCAGACTGGGTCCAGTATGAATTTGAAATTCCGCCTTCCATTCCTGAAAAAGTAGATCGTTTATCACTTCTGGTGCAGGAAAAATATAAACTTCGCCTGCTGAAAGCAAAAAAGGCAAAAGAGCTTTTACCCTATGCGCCTAAAATGTTTCAAACCCTGAATGCAGCGTTTAGTGAACTGTATGGTTATACGGCCTTGACCAAAAAACAGGTGGATATGTATATTAAAGCCTATTTTGGATTTGTCCGCCCCGAATTTATCTCTTTTGTGATTGATGAAAAGGATGATGTGGTTGGGTTTGGCGTTTCGCTGCCTTCACTCACACGGGCATTGCAAAAATGCAATGGAAAATTGTTCCCGTTTGGTTTTATCTACCTTCTGAGAGCCATGAAAAAGAACGACACCATTGATATGTACCTGAATGGTGTTCGCCCGGATTATCATGCGAAGGGAGTTAATGCACTGTATTATAATGAGATGCACAGGGCTTACATCAAATATGGCATTAAAAGGGCCGTGACCAATCCCCAATTGGAGGACAATGCCAAAGCGCTTACAATTTGGAAGAATTTCAATGGAAGGCAACATTTGACCCGGAGGTGCTGGATAAAACACTTTGACAAATGAAAAACGTTTTGATTACCGGGGCCAGTGGATTTATTGGCAGTTTTCTGGTTGAGGATGGCCTGAAGCAGGGTTTTCAGGTGTATGCGGGTATTCGAAAATCAAGTTCACGCGCCTATCTTCAGGATCAGCGGATTCACTTTATTGAACTCGATTTCACAACCCGTGCAACCTTATGTCAAACACTGGAGGCATGTAAAAAGAACAACCTCCGTTTTGAGTATATTGTGCACAATGCCGGCCTGACCAAGGCCAAGAAAAAGGAGGATTTTTACAACGTTAATTGCCAGAATACCATCAACTTCATTGAGGCGCTGATTGCAACGGACATGGTTCCTGATAAATTTGTCTTTGTGAGCAGTCTGGCCGCCTATGGGCCGGGAAATCCCGATACAGGTGAACCGGTGCGTCTTTCCGATCAGCCCAAACCCATTGAGCTGTATGGCAAAAGCAAACTGGATGCGGAACGTTATATCACCTCACTGAAAGAGTTTCCCTGGCTCATTGTCAGACCGACCGGTGTTTACGGGCCTAAAGAAAAGGATTACTACATCTTTTTCCAGACCATCAACAGGGGAATGGAGCCCTATATCGGATTCAAGAAACAGATTCTTACCTTCATCTATGTACGTGACCTGGTTCACGTGATATATCTGGCGCTGGCTTCATCTTTTGTGCATAAAGCATGGTTCGTGTCCGATGGAAAGGAATACCCATCTGAGTTATTTGCCGAAATCACCAAGCGGGCGCTGGGGAAAAAAACCATCCGTTTTACCGTTCCTTTGTTCCTTGTCAAAGCCATTGCAACCGTTGGTGAACATGTGGCAGGTTTATGGGGGACCATTCCTACACTCAATACCGACAAATACAATGTGTTGAGCAGCACCAACTGGCGGTGCGAGGTTGAACCACTCAACAAGGATTTGGAGTTTACAGCGGAGTATGACCTTGAAAAGGGTGTTGCAGAAACCCTTGCCTGGTATAAAAAAGAGGGCTGGATCTAACATGAGCCAACTGGAGGTCATAAAGGTCTCTTCACGGAAACAGCTGAAACAGTTTGTCAAATTTCCCTTTCATCTTTATGAGCACAACAAGTACTGGTGTCCGCCACTTAAAAGTGACGAGATAAATACGTTGAGAAAAGATAAGAATCCTGCCTTTGCGTATTGTGAAGCCGAGTATTGGCTTGCTTATCGCGATAACATCCCTGTTGGCCGGATTGCCGGGATTATAAACCGCAAGGAGCATGAACGCTGGAATTCCATGTTGGTTAGGTTCGGTTGGATTGACTTTGTTGATGATCCTGAGGTCTCACGACGTTTAATTGATACAGTGGCTGCATGGGGCAGGAGCAAGGGGATGACTGGCATTCATGGCCCATTGGGATTTACAGATATGGATCCGGAAGGCATGCTGGTTGAAGGATTTGATGAAATATCCTGTCTGGGGGTCTTCTACAATTTCCCCTATTATGTTGACCATATGCAAAAGCTTGGTTTCACCAAGGCTGTTGACTGGATTCAGTTTGAGGTAAAGGTCCCGGCTGAAATACCGGAGAAGGTGGAGCGGATGACCCGGATCGTTATGCAAAAATATGATTTGCGTTTGTTGAAGCTCAACACCCCCAAGGAGGTGTTGCCCTATGCCCCGAAGGTGTTTGCCATGTATAATGAGGCTTTTCACGATCTCTATGGTTTTACCGCCCTGACCACGGAGGAGATAACGGCATATACCAAGCAATATTTTGGATTTATCAGGCCCGAATTCGTCTCAATAATTGTAGATAACCAAGATCATGTTGTGGGATTTGGCATAACCATTCCCAGCCTGTCTGCTGCACTTCAAAAAGCCAACGGATCTTTATTCCCCTTCGGATTCATTCACCTGCTCCGGGCCTTACGTAAAAATGATGTCATTGACATGTACCTGATTGGTGTGCACCCCGATTACCAGGGGAAAGGTGTGCTGGCGCTCATCTACCATGAATTAAATAAGAAATACCTTCATGCGGGGATAAAGACAGCCAGGACCCATCCACAGCTGGAGGAAAATTTTAAGGCGATTTCCATCTGGAAAAATTATGATAGCCGCATCAATATCAGGCGGCGATGCTGGATCAGGGATATATAAAAAAATGTGGCCGGCAAAAAAGGAAAAACTGCCTATCTTTGTGTTTAGTTACATTCTCATTCAGTCGTTTAATGCACAGCGCACGCAGCATAAACCTGTTTGTAGAACAGAGATAAATTGCAAAACCTATTCCCATGAGTAACAGGAAGCAATCATCTACAGAGAAAAACAAAGCAAAAATACCCGGAAAAACAGAGCGTAGTCAGTTCCCCATCGTTGGCATCGGCGCCTCGGCAGGCGGACTTGAAGCACTGGAACTGTTTTTTGAGAACATGCCCGAAAATAACGGGATGGCTTTTATCGTAATTCAACACCTCGATCCAAACTACATTGGCATGATGCCTGAGTTGTTGCAACGCATCACCCCCATGAAGGTTTTCCAGGCAAGTGACAACCTTCATGTGCAACCGAATTGTGTGTATGTGATCCCGCCCAACAAGAGCCTGTCGATACTCCGGGGAACACTGCATTTGTTCGAGCCGGTTGAATCGCGCGGATTGCGCTTACCCATTGATATTTTCTTTCGTTCAATGGCCGACGACATGCAGGATAACAGCATCGGCATCATCCTTTCGGGCATGGGCTCAGACGGCACCCTTGGACTGAAGGCCATCAAAGAAAAAAACGGTATCGTGCTTGTGCAGTCTCCCGTCACGGCAAAATTCAATGGCATGCCCACCAGCGCCATCGAGGCCGTCATTGCCGATGTGGTGGCGCCGGTTGAGGAATTGCCGGCCAAACTCATCGCTTTGCTTAAGTTTAGCCCGGCAGTTAAAACAGATCCCGATTTAGACAGTAAAGTGTTAAGCAACCTCGACAAAATTATCATCCTTTTGCGAGAGCAATCGGGCCACGACTTTTCGTTGTACAAGAAACACACCTTGTTTCGCCGCATCGAAAGGCGTAAAGGCGCTCACCAGATTGACAAGATACACACCTACGTCCGCTATTTACAGGAAACTCCCAAAGAGGTCGAAATTCTTTTCAAAGATTTGCTGATTGGCGTCACCAGCTTTTTCCGCGATACCGCGGTGTGGGAAACGCTCAGAGAAAAAGCGCTTCCCGAACTGATCAGAGAATTACCCTACGGATATGTACTGCGCGCCTGGGTTATCGCCTGCTCCACCGGCGAAGAAGCCTATTCGCTGGCAATTGTTTTTAAGGAGGTCCTGGAAAAAGTTCAAAACCACAACAATCTGACATTGCAGATATTTGCCACCGATCTCGACACCGATTCCATTGAGATTGCCCGCAAAGGTGTGTACGCATCGAACATCATTGCCGACGTATCCCCCGATCGCCTCAGCCGGTTTTTTACGCCTGAAGCTGAAGGTTTCCGGGTGAATACGATCATTCGCGAAATGGTGGTATTTGCTCCCCAGAATGTGATCAAAGACCCGCCTTTCACCAGGCTCGACATACTCACCTGCCGCAATCTGCTGATATACATGGAGCCCGAATTGCAGGGAAGGCTAATGACGCTGTTTAACTACAGCCTTAATCAGGGTGGAATCTTAGTGCTTGGCAATGCTGAAACAATGGTTAACAATCACGAAGGGTTTGAAGAACTTGATAGCTGGAACAAGATATTCAAACGCACGGTTACATCCCGGGAGCCCGGACTCATTGATTTTCCAAGCGCCTTTTACCCTAAAAAAACAACAGCAACAAAAGAGAAGATCATGCCAACAGCCATTGAAGGCATCCGGACCCTTGCCGATCAGCTGTTGCTGCAGCGCTTTGCCCCGGCCAGTGTGCTGGTAAACGACAAAGGCGATATCCTTTACATGACCGGTCTCATCGGGAAATATCTTGAACTGGTTGCCGGAGAAGCAAACTGGAACATTCATGCCATGGCGCGTGAAGGGTTTCGAAACGACCTGCCGGGTGCCTTGCGCAAAGCAATGCAAAACTTCGACCCGGTGATTGTGCGAAACATAAAAATCGGAACCAACGAAGGTACCCGTTTTGTGGATGTTACGGTTCAACGCATCGAAAATCCCGGGTCGCTCAGAGGTATGGTCATGGTGGTGTTTACCGATGTGCCGGCTTTGGTTGAACAAGATGCCGTGAACCCGAAAACAGGAAAACGACGTTTGGGCGGAAAGCAGAAGGAATGGGAAAATAAATTTCAGCGGTGCAATGAGGATTTGCAAAGTACCCGTGAAGAGATGCAGGCATCGGAGGAGGAGTTGAAGTCGACCAACGAGGAGCTGCAATCAACCAACGAAGAATTGCAATCGACCAACGAAGAACTCACCACCTCCAAGGAAGAGATGCAAAGCATGAATGAAGAGTTGCGACGCTGTTTCTCGACAAGGAGTTGAATATCCGCAGGTTCACTGAACCGTTGTTCCAAATAATGAAAATACGCAACTTGGACATTGGCAGGCCTTTTACCGACATAACAACCGATTTGAATTACCCTGAATTGTTAAAACATGCCCGGCAGGTATTAAAAACCCTGGCACCTGTTGAATCTCCGATTTCAACAAATGATGGAAGGTGGTTTAATGTCAGGATTTTTCCATACCGCACGTTTGACGACCGGATCGAAGGGCTGGTGATCACATTTATTGACATCACGGGGGCTGAAAATGTGAAAAAAATCCTGGCAGAAAAAAATGAGATATTAAAGGTGTCCGAAATCCGCTTTCGGCGACTTTTTGAAACATCGAAAGACGGAATGCTTATCCTCAATGCCAAAACCGGAATGATTCTCGCAGTGAATCCGTTTATGATGGAGCTGCTGGGTTTCTCAAAAGAACAATTCCTTAAAAAAGCAATATGGGAAATCAGTCCCCTTAATGATTTGATCGGGAATCAGGAGAAATTTTCAGAATTGCAGGTTAAGAAATATGTCCGATATAAAAATTTGCCGATTGAAACTGCTGGCGGGAAAAAAGTCAATGTTGAGTTCATCAGCAGTGTATATTTATCAGAAAACAAGGAGAAAATCCAATGTCAGATTCGCATCAGGAGCAAACCAGATGAGGTAAAATAAACGCAACGGGAAGCAATGATGTAACATTCCGGTAATAAAACAGAAGCAGAAACACGGAGGCAAAAGGCAGAATCGTTGATGAAAATGAAACCATCCATATCCGGCGGCGATGCTGGATCAGGGATATATAAAAAAAGAGGGCTCCAATTTGGAGCCCTCTTTTTTTATCATTGGTACGCTTAATTTTTATCAAAGAAAAGTTTTGTACTCACAGCATCTCCGCCAATGGCAGTAGCAGCAGAAGCACGATTTGCACCATTCAGGGTTTGTTCTGTTGTAGGATAGGTCAACCGCAATGGAAGTACACTTTCTGCGTCAGGAGGAGCAACAAGTGCAGGAAAATCTAAAATCCTGAAGGCTGTCCAGCTTTCAAATCCGCGATTATACAAAGCAATCCATTTTTGGATGCCGATTTTCTGTTTCCAGGAACCTGCAGCGGTTGCATAAGCAACTTTTGGATTTGCAAGATAGGCAGAAACTTCATCAGCTGAACCACCCCATCCTTCGATGGATGCAGCGATTCCATGTGCATAATGTTCAGCAGCGGTTCCACCTGTATTGAATCCGCGCTCAGCGCCTTCAGCCAATAAGAATTCAGTTTCGGCCAGGTCAAAAAGTGTTCCCGGAAATTCGGATACAGTGATGTTTGGGTTTACATGTGAAAATTGCGTGAAATCGTTGGATGCACCATAAATTCCGCCAATATATTCACCATTGACATCGGTTAAATAATAGCCCCTTCTCGGATCATCCAGGTCGTTCATCACATCTACAAATGTGTTGGCAGCGACAAAATCGTTTCTTCCGCTGAGAACCAGGTTTTCATTGATAGGGTTATTGTTCGGCTGGGTACTCATGAAGACGATATCGGCATTGTCATCATTTGAAGCGATAACATTCGCAGCGGCAGATTCAACGGTGGCCTTTGCCGTGACAGCATCTACATCAGCCAGAACCATACCCATCCTTAATTTCAGGGAGTTGGCAAATTTGAACCATTGGGCCACATCGCCATAATACATATTATCAGTACCGCCAAAACTACCGTCCGTTTGATCCATGGAGGCAATAGCAGCATTCAGCCGGGTGATGAGGTCTTTGTAAATGGTAAGTCCATCGTCATACTTAGGCAGTAAAATGAGTTGATCTAACGCCTCGGTATAGGGCACGTTTCCAAATGTCTCAACAAGCACGCTGTAGGTATAAACAGTCATGACTTCAACAATGGCCAGTTTGTTTTTCAGAACGGCAGGGCCATCACCGGGGAGGTTCCCTGTTTCAGCCAAAACTGCGGCTGATTCTTTAAAATTCATCAGCACACTTCTGTACATTGAATTCCACCAGTTGGCAGGAATTGGCCGGGTGGTGATGTCATAATTGCTTTCATCAATGTAGGTGGTTTCAGTCCATTGCTGAACAAACAACCGGAAATTGTTGCTGTTAACATTGGGCGTAACCATTTGCATGATCAGGTTCCGCTGGGCGCCTGTGAATAATGATTCTCCCGGAACATTGGTGGGATCCTTGGTGTTGACATTCAAATCCTGTAGTTTCGTGCAAGAGGAAAATAGCAGGAATACCAGGAATATTGCAAATATATTTTTCATAGCTATTGTTTTAGAAGGTGAGTTTTAAGTTCAAACTAAAATCACGTGTCGAAGGTAAGGATCCTGTCGAGTATCCCTGAAGGTTTCCTGCACCAAGGCCTGATTCAGGATCTGCATGGGGCATATTCTTGAAGATAATCCAAAGGTTTGAAGCCACGGCAGTCAGCGTTACTCCTGTAATGAAGGTCTTCTTCAAAATGTCGGAAGGCAAGGAATAGGAGAGGGAAACCTGACGCAGTTTTACATAGCTGGCATCATATACGAAGGCAGCATTCGGAAGTCTTGAATAACCGAAAGATCCATAGTTTGAAGCAGCGATTCTGGTGGTGTTGGTCTTTCCATCAGGATTAACACCTTCATTGATAAATCCACCGCTGTTTGCAGCATATCCTTTGCTCTTATCGGCTGGATCAACCCAAACGATTGGATCTCTTACGGGATTGCCAAGGTCGTTCAAATAAGAAGTCTCTTCGTACATACCTGTTGCCAATCCATAATACATGTCAAGTGAGAAGACATCGCCGCCAACCTGGTAATCGATGAGGAAACCCAATGACCAGTTCTTATAGCTGAAATTGTTAAGGAAACCACCCGCATAATCCGGGTTGACATTACCGATCACCTGATCAGAGGTAGCAGTTCTCAGATATCTTCCATTTGCAGGATCAATGAGTCTTTGTCCATCATCAGCATAAACGAAGCCTGTTCCGTAGATGACACCGTAAGGTTGTCCGACCATGGCATTGACTGTAACACCACCCTGGAAGCTTCCCAATTGCAAGTTATTAACACCTTCCAGTAAGCTTACAACTTTATTGTAGTTTTTGGACCAGTTTAAGGTGAGATCCCATTTGAAGTTTTTGGTTTTTACAGGGGTTGCAGTAAGTGCAAGCTCGATCCCTGAGTTTTGAATTTCACCAGCATTGATGATTTTCACGTTATAACCAGTAGCTGTTGATACGGGGAGAGGAAGAATCTGGTTCGTGGTATTGGTTTTATAAAGAGCCAGGTCAAAACCGAGCCTTCTGCCCAGGAAGTACACTTCAAGACCACCTTCAATACTACCGGTCTTTTCTGGTAACAGAAAAGGATTTTTCTGTGTGGTTGGATTTGTCGTGGTCAGATTGTTGAATGGAGACAATACGAGGTAATTGTCAACCAACTGATCGAATCCGGGGCTGTTGCCGACCTGTGCATAATTTAAGCGGAGTTTTCCAAAAGAGAGCCATTTGGCCTCAGGCATGATGTTGGAGAAAATGAAACTACCGGCAACGGATGGATAATAATAGGAGTTATTATCAGCAGGCAGGGTCGAGGATTGGTCTCTTCTGATCGTACCGTCCAAATAAAGGAAGTTCTTATATCCCAGCGAAACACTGGCATAGATGCCATTTACCCGAACAGAGGAAGCAAGTTCCTTTGAAAGTGGCAACGGGCCGGCACTGTTTTGCAAGGAATAGAGGTCAGCTACAGATAAACCACCATTGGTGGAGGAGATCAAACGGCTGTAATTGGTCTTTCTGATGTTCATACCCAAAACAGCTTTCAGGTTGAATGATTTGGACAAATCCTTATTGAAATTGGCCATCACATCATAGTTGAACTCGCTGAAGTTGATATCTCTTCTCATATAACCTGATCCCTGGTCGCTTCTGCCAACGCTGCCGTCAGCTCCGGTACCAATACCAAATGTGCCGGGGACACTACCAACTGCTCTTCTCTCTTCCTGGAGTTCTGAGTAGGTGTCAACTGAAAAACGGCCGAAAAGGTTTAACCAGTCAGCAACCTTATAATTCACCGATGCGTTTCCGATGAAACGGTTTCTTGAATCGTTTTCATAGTTCTTATAACGCGTCCAGTAAGGGTTATCCCAGAAAATAGGAACAGCATCAGATGGGTCAGCATAGTTCCAGGTTATATTACGTTTGGTGAGCTCGTACATATCCTTTTGCTGTTTAATGTCAACATTGGTTTGAAACCATTGACGGAAAGATCCCATGATATTGTCATTGTAACCGGTTGAATTACGACCTGTTCCCTTGTTAAGTGAATAGTTGCCGTAACCAGAAACAGTCAACCTGTCATTTACATTCCAGGTGGCATTCATTGAAACGTTGTTCTTCACCAGTTTACTGTTGGGAAGTAACCCGTTCTGGGTAAAGTTTGTGTAGGATACCCTGTAGTTACCACCACGGAAACCGTTTTCGATGGAGAGGGTATTTACAAAAGTAACTGGTTTTTCAAAAAAGGTGATAGGTCCGTTATCAGCTGCTTTCCAGGGAGTAGCTTTAAGATAATTGGGAGACTGGGGATCAACGGCATCCCATTGATAAACGGATGAACCGTCGAATTTGGCTCCGTAGGAGGCATCCTCAGAGGTTACAACCCACTGGGTCAGCTGACTTGATTCTGATTTCGGATCAACCGTGATTGTTCCGTCATCATTGATATATCTCATATTCCAGAAGTTTCCTGGTCCACCATAATATGCACCGTATCCAGCGCCGTAATCTTTTTGGTAGTGGGCAAAGGTGCTCTTATCAACAAAACCCATGGTAGCCGACGTGTTGAAGGTGACGCCAATCCCTTTTCTTGTGTCACCGGGGGCCTTCACGCCTTTTTTGGTGGTGATCATGATAACGCCATTTGCTGCGCGTGAACCATACAAAGCGGTTGCGGCAGATCCTTTCAGAACGTTGATCGACTCAATGTCTTCCGGGTTGATGTCGGAGGCGGCATTGCCATAATCGTATCCGGTTCCGGCCTGTTTCTGTGAACTGGAGTTCGTCACGTCATTATTAATAGGTACCCCATCGATAACAAAAAGTGCCTGATTGTCTCCGGTCAATGATTTGCTACCCCTTAAAAGTACGTTGGTTGATCCACCAATGTTGGTAGTGGTCTTGACCTGAACACCGGCGACTCTGCCGGACAGGGAATTGACAAAATTGTCTGTTTTGCTGATACTCAGCTGGTCTCCCTTAACCTCCTGGGTTGCATATCCAAGTGATTTCTTCTCACGAGGAATACCAAGGGCCGTTACAACAACTCCTTCAAGTTCTTGCACGCTGGGTTCCAATACAACGTTCACAACATTGTCGGTACCAAGTTTAATTTCCTGGGTTACCATTCCAACATAGGAAACCAGGAGGGCATCCTTATCCTTTGGCACAGTGAGGGAGAACTTTCCGTCGATATCGGTAATTGCTCCGACAGCAGTGCCTTTGACAAGAATCGTGGCTCCCGGAATGCCGGTGCCATCATCAGAACTCGTGACCTTACCCGTAATATTTCGTTGGGCATGGGCAACTTGCAACCCTATGAAAAGCATAAGGGCAAGGAAAATCGTAAATTTTCTCATACAGTTTGATTTTTGTTAGTAAATGGGTTAATAGTCAGTGATGTAATAAAAGAACTTTGAATAGGCGGGTAAAATCCCGCTAAACATGGATTATATATAGGTTGGGTTCGTTCCAATCTTGATGATTTTCTCTGCAAGTTTAAACAATACTTTAATCCCAAGCAAAAAAAATTAACAAAAAATTCATATTTAATTAACATATTGTTAACACGTGGTGTTATTTTCACTGTTTTGAAGTAAAACGGGCGGTCAGGTTGGGGTTTTAAGTGATGCATGGATGGAAATTTAATGCAGCCTCCTGTAGAAAATTCCTAAAAGCACAAGGAGTAAAATATATGCCGCAGTAGTTGTGATAGTGATCTGTGGCACAAGAGATTGGATTGATGCAATCGCAAGACAGGAAAGTCCCAAAAGAAAATATCCTGTTTTTTTAAGCCTCCAGATCAGGATACTTCCGGTTAATGCCAGCAAATGAAGAAGGAACCCGGCAATAAAGTAGAAGCGGATCCGGGTTGCTGAAAAGAGTTCAGATGGGGCATATTGATTGGTAACAGTGATAACCCAGTCAGTCCAGATAATCCCAGCCAAAAAAAAGAGCGCAAGCAGTGAAAAGAAAACATAGCAGAAAAGGCAGATAAGGGTCAGAATAACAGGTCTTGAATTGACAGGGCCGCTCTTTTTTATTTTTACGGGAAGGATTTCTTCATTCATGATTACGACATGTATTTCAGGTTCATGCTGTAAAGGATGACAAACAGGCCGGAAAACAAAAGGTCAGGAATACCCGGACCGGAATAATGCATGAAATACATGGGGGCCAAAACCAGGAGGATCTGGAAGATGGTATATACATGGAACCCTGCTTTTTTCAGCCGCATCATGAGGATGGCGCCAACAATGGATCCTGCATAACAAATCCCCGAGACCAGGAAAAAGAGAGGTCTGGCCTCCAGAAGCATATCTATTCCGGGCAGTGTGAATTTTTCAGCAAATTCCTGTGCAATCTGGACAAAGATATCGTAAAATGAAGCGATCACCAGGCTTGAGAACATATTCATCCCGCTGCCGATAAAGGTCAGGATACATAGTACAGTGAGCAGGTTTGGACGCTTCTTGTTGGTTTCGGGGAGCAGGGGCAGGAGATTTTCTTCCATGGATTAAGCGTCAAAGTTTGATTTATCCCCGGAATACACCGCATTGCCAAACCCGAGGATCGGGATAAAGATAAACCGGAAGAAGAACAGTCCGACAGTAAAACCAGTTCCCTTCCCGAAATTTTTTGATAATCCATTGAGGATGAGGATGTATATCACCAGGTTTACAATGGGAATGAGCATCAGCAGGATATACCACCAGGGCTTTCCTGCAATTTTTATCGCGATGAGGTAGTTGTAGATCGGGATGATGGCAGCCCAGCCGGGTTCACCTGCTTTTTGAAACATATACCAGGCGCCCACGATCTCAACCACGGCAACCATGATGCTGAAGATGATGATGGGGACAATCAGGGCCAACAGAAACGGCCAATAGGGGCAAGAATCAAGAATTTCCATAGGACAAGGGTTTAAATGAATGACCAATTACCAATGACTAATGACCAATAAAAATACAAATTTAAAGGTTCGTCGATTGAAATTAAAAAAAAATACAAATTTTAATCTTCAACTCAGACCTTAGCTGATCATTGGTAATTGGTAATTGGTCATTGGTAATTATTCCAGCGATCCCACCATTTTCTCCACCTCGTGCAGGATCTCACATGATTTCACCAGGTCCTTCATGGCGTTGTGATCGGGATAAAGCGGGCGGTCCACCTCGAGGAAAGCGACATATTTCCTGATCACCTCCTTGGCTTTGGATGTTCCTGCACCAAATTTATATTCCCTGAAATCGAGTGCCTGGGCGGCAGCCATTAGTTCGATCCCCAGGATCCCATAAGCATTGTCAAGAATCTGGAAATTTTTCAGTGCCGTATTCATCCCCATGGATACAAAATCTTCCTGGTCGGCAGCGGCCGGGATAGACTGAATTGATGCCGGGGCTGAAAGGATGCGTTGCTCGACGATCTGCATGTCGGCCGTATATTGGCTGAGCATGAGGCCACTGAACATCCCGGCTCCCTTGGTAAGGAATGCAGGGAGCCCGACACTCAGGGCAGGGTTGTTCAGCCGGTTCATCCGGCGTTCGCTCATCACACTGACCATGGTTACCACGTAACCGGCCATATCCATGGGTACCGAAACCGGTGATCCCTGGAAGTTGGCCCCGGAGAGCTGGAGGTTCTCGTCGGGGAAGAAGATCGGATTGTCGCCGACGCCATTTAATTCGATCTCAACCTGCGAACGGGCATAGGCCAGTGCATCATGCGCGGCGCCGATCACCTGCGGGGTTGACCGCATGGAATAGGCATCCTGCACTTTGCATTTCACCTTCATTTCAGCGAGGTCGCCACCACTGACACATTTCAGAATCGCTGCCGCACTGCGCACGGCGCCTTTGAATCCGCGGATTTCGTGGAGCTTCGGACTGTAGGGACGCATGTTGGCCTTCATGGCTTCGAGCGACATGGAGGCGGCGATTTCTGCCTGTTTCAGCCAGTTGTTTGCATCAAACAGGTAGAGGGCACTCATGGCAGTCAGTACGTTGGATCCGTTGATGGTGGCCAGTCCGTCGCGGGCATGGAGTCCCGGAACAGGTATTTCGGCTGCGTCGAGCGCCTCTTTGCCGGGAAGCAATTTTCCCTGGTAATAGGCCTGTCCTTCACCCATCATGAGCAGGGCGATCTGCGACATGGGGGCCAGGTCGCCGCACGCGCCGACGGACCCTTTCTGGCAAACCATGGGCGTAACACCTTTATTGAGCATATCCACCAGGGTCTGGGTGATTTCCAGCCGTGACCCTGAATTGCCATGCGCATGAACGTTGATACGTCCAAGCATCGCACCGCGCACCCAATCGAGGGGCATCGGGTCGCCTATACCGGCTGCATGATTGTAAATCAGGTACTTTTGGAAATCTTTAACCTGGTCGTCGTTCAGAACCATTTCAGAAAACTCCCCGATCCCGGTATTGACCCCATACATGATTTCATGGGCCAGGATTTTACGCTCGAGCATGGCCCGGCATTTATGGATCCGTTCGATGGCTTCAGGAGCCAGAGCTACTTTTTCGTTGTGGCGGGCAACCCTTACTACATCCTCGATGGTAAGACCAGCGCCTTTTATAATTAATGTCATATGATTATTGATTGATTGAGTGATTGTTGATTGAATTGGGTGATCGAATGGTTGAGTGATTGAAGGACAAGAAAATTAGCATTCGTCATTCGTCATTCGTCATTAATGCCTCACTCTGCCCCGATGATCATGCTGCGGGCGCTGAGAATAGCCGTTGCCCAGGTTTGCTTTACATTTTTCTTTACCACGTCAGTGTCTTTTGAATCTCATCGGCTGTGCAGGATTTCTGCTCGCCGGTTTGCATGTTTTTAAATGTCAGAAGTCCGGATTCCATCTCATTCAGGCCGGTCAGGATCACAAACGGAATTTTTTTCCGGTTGGCATATTCCATCTGTTTCTTCAGTTTCGCCGATTCGGGATAGATCTCCGAGGGGATCCCGGCTTTCCTGAGGACGGCGAGCAGTTTCAGGCAGTATTTCTCCTCTTCGGGGCCGAAATTGACGAACAATACCCGTGTGGCCGACTGAATGGCCTCTGGAAACAGGTTCAATTCGTTGAGTACATCATAAATCCGGTCGGCGCCGAAAGAGATCCCTACACCCGACATGCCGGGCAGCCCGAAAATCCCTGTGAGGTCGTCATAACGTCCGCCGCCACAAATGCTGCCCATGGCCGCTTCAAGGGCTTTTACCTCGATGATTGTCCCGGTGTAATAACTGAGTCCACGGGCAAGTGTAATGTCGAAATCAAATTTATTTTTCAGGCCCAGATCTTTAAGGAACAGCAGAACGGTTTTCATCTCCTCCAGCCCTTTCAGACCAACTTCAGAATCTTTGAAAAAAGCCGTCAGGGTCTCGAACTTCTCCTTGATCTTCCCTTCCAGGGTAAGGATCGGCTGTAGTTTTTCAATGGCCTCATAGGAAAGGCCCCGCTCGACCAGCTCATCTGTTACCTTGTCCATCCCGGCTTTATCCAGTTTATCCATGGCCACGGTGATGTCGGTGAGTTTATCGGGTGCGCCGATGGCTTCGGCGATCCCGGCAAGCACCTTGCGGTTGTTGAGACGGATCAGGACCTTGAGGCCCAGTTTTGAAAAGATGGCATCGATAATTTGTGCCAGTTCTACCTCATACAGCAGCGAATTACTCCCGATCACATCCACATCGCACTGAAAAAATTCACGGTAGCGGCCCTTTTGCGGACGATCGGCGCGCCAAACCGGCTGGATCTGGTATCGTTTGAAAGGAAATACCAGCTCATTCTGATGCTGCACGACAAAACGGGCAAACGGAACCGTAAGATCGTACCGCAACCCTTTTTCTGCAATGTGTTTTGTGAGGTACTGGAGCCTCGATCCCGTGTCCTGCCTGTTGGTTTGCGAGGCCTCCATTCCGTTTACCGCCTCCGGAAGCCCGTCGAGGTAGTTGCCGGAGTTGAGGATTTTAAACAACAATTTGTCGCCCTCTTCACCATATTTGCCCATGAGGGTGGAAAGATTTTCCATGGCTGGTGTCTCAATCGGCTGGTATCCGAAAATCTGGAAAACATTCCTGACGACATCAAAGATATAATTGCGACGCACCATTTCATTGGTGTTGAAATCGCGTGTCCCTTTTGGAATGGAAGGTTTCTGCACTGCCACGTTGATCTGTTTGTGCAAATATAGAAAATTGCCACAGACTGGTCCCAAATTAATTGTTAAAGAATAATTAGGGAATAAGCAAAGTATATCCCCGGATGAAAAAAACCCATATATTAGCCTGATTTTAGATAAAATCCATGATGCGTATCCTGTTTTCTACGCCTTATATTCCTTATCAAAAAGCCAGGTTATTCGAGGATAACATCGATTTTTTTTATTACCGGAATACCCTGAAGCAGGGTATTTTTCAACTTCGCCAAAACCAAAGCTGGCATCCCCTTCATTTCCTTGCGCAAAATTTGCCGGTCCCGTCGCTGGTGCTAGAAAATCCCACATTACATGGATTTAAACAGGAACTTAAGCGGCTCCATTATGATATCGTTGCACTTACATTTAGCGTCATTACAACCTCCCGTATTCTCGAAATGGCTACCTGGGTGAAAAAACATTCTCCCGGAACAGAGGTTATCATCGGCGGATATGGCACGGCAGTTTTCAGTGAACCCTGTGAAATTTCCGACCGGTTAAGAAGCGCTGTTGATCACATTTGCACGGGAGATGGATTGGATTTTCTGTCAGCTTATCTGGAGGAGAAATACGGCATAACAAGCAACAAACCTCTTGTGCAGAACCTGCTGCCGATCAAGGTGAGTTTTTTCAGGACGCGATTGGCCATGCACTTGAATCTGAATTTCATCGCCGCACTCGGATGTAATTTTCATTGCAGCTTTTGTTCCACCTCCAGCCAGTTTAAACAAAAAAAGATTTTGTTCTCCGGAGAAAACCTCTACAGGTCAGTAAAGCAGGGCGCCGAACGGTATCCCCGCGCCACATCCGGGGTGATCTTTGATGAGGATTTTCTGGAAAACCGTGAAGCGGTCTTAGAATTTATGCATTGCATGGAAAAAGATTCCGAACTGATCACCCGCCCCTTTTATCTCACTGTTTTTTCCTCGGCACACAATGTAGCCAGGTATACGCTGTCGGAACTTATCCGGTGCGGCATCGGCATGCTGTACATAGGGGTCGAATCTTTTGACCATGTTCTTCTTGAAACCGAAAAACTTAAAAAACGGGGTGGCAGTCTGGTTGATATTGAGCAGCTTTTCGGCAAACTTCATAAGGCGGGCATACATACCCTCGGATCGATCATCATCGGCTGGGATGACCATACCAATGAATCAATTCCAGTGGAACTGAACAGGTTCATTCAGATGAACCCGACCCTATACCAGGTGATGCCGTTACAGGCGGTGCCCGGAACGCCGCTTTGGCAGCGCATGAAAAAGGAGGGGCGGATCAACCCTGATTTTACCTTTGATAAAGCCCGGCTTGAAAAATCCTCCTTCCGCTTTAAAAATATCACCCAGGAGGAATCGATGAATTATATCCTCGATACCTATCAAAAGCTGGTGGATGAAGGCGGTCCCTGGCCCTTCAGGATGCTGGAAAATATGTATAAGGGCATTCAATCACTGGAAAAAGAGGAGGGTTCTGAATTCAGGAACCGCGTTAAAGGCTATAAAAAGATTCTTCCGCCATTGTTTGTGTTGTCGTGCATCTGCGGACTGCTGTTTTATGGCAAAGGTTTCCGGAAGCGGTGGAGACGAGTGATGGGAAAGATGTTTCTTGAGAGACCTTTGTGGTGCATGCTTGGATGGATTATGGCCATTTTTGCTTTACCTGTTCTTTCAGGGTATGTTTTCCTGGGATCATTAAGGCATTTGATACTCCCGGCCGGCGACCAGCCTGAAACCATTCGTATGGAATATCAAAACCCTTTATAGTGAACCAGCCTGATTTCGACCTGGAAGGTCAGTTGCAAAAAAAAATGGAGAAAACCATCATAAAACTACACTCTCCTGAATATCTTAGTCCTCAATGGGACACCCTGGCTGATTTCTATTTTCAGAAAAGAGAATTCCTGGATCATCTTCACCGGTACAATCCGTGCGCCCAGCGTTATTATGAACTCCATCGCGACAATATCCTGGTTGCAGGAACAGTTGTGTACACTTTGAAGATCGACATTTTCACCTTCATAAATATCCCAAGTCCCTTCAAAGCGCAAATCATTGGATTGCCTGCATCCATTGCTACTCCGCCTATGATCGGTGATCCCGGAGAATTTGAATATTTCCTGACAGAACTAATTAAAATGGAATCAGGACTGGTTCTCGGGGTAAATTTCATGGAAGATTATCTCAAAGATAAAGTATTAAACTTGAGAACATTGCCTACAATTGTGCTGAAATTGGAGAATACGGATATCTCAGGGTATGAAAAATCGCTCAGGCACAGTTACAGAAGAAGGATTCACAGAATCAGGGAAAAATTCTCAAATGTCAAGGCTGTCACATCTGATTGCGCCGTATTCAGTGAGGAGCATTATGCCTTGTACCTTGAAATCATGAAAAAGACCAGGACAAAACTGGAAATACTCAGCCTCGATGCATTCAGATATCTTCCATCAAATTTCCTGCTTACCACCTATTACACTGAAAAGAAGATGTTGTGCTGGCATGTTGTCTGTAAAGATGCGGATGTTCTTTTTTTCTATTTTGGCGGACTCAACTATGCCTTCAGGGACCAATACCATTCATACAACAACAACCTGCTGGGTATTATTTCTGCCGCAGTTGATTATAAATATGGCAACGTCGATTTCGGACAAACCGCCGAAATCGCCAAAACCCGTTTGGGTGGGAATCTGAGCGAAAGAAGAATGTTTGCCTATCACCGGAACCCCCTGTTTTTTTATTGTCTCCGGGTATTTAAAAATTTACTGACCTATTCGAAACCACCTGAGCATTGTCAGGTTTTTAAAAATGAAAACTGATTCGTCATTAAAATTGGCTCATTGAAAATATTATTCGTCCGGCCCAAACCCTCACCTGATACCATCGGTCTGCAACATCTGATGATTGTAGAACCGCTGGAGCTGGAGATACTTGCAACGCTTGTTCAGGATGAGCACGAGGTGAGGATTGTCGACATGATTCTTGAAGCGGAGCCGGTGGATCTCTTTATAAAATCATTCGCACCGGATATTTTGTGTTTGACAGGGTATATTACGCACATTCCCGTTATTATTCAATATTGTACAACTGCAAAACGGATGAATGGCAAGATCATCACCGTTGCAGGCGGTGTACATTTTGAAAAATTCCCTGAGGATATTGACCATGAATCAGTTGATTACCGCATTGTTCGGAATGCTGTAAGATCCTTCCCGCAACTGATAGATCATCTGACGGGGAAATCATCCTTTCCCCCAGGGGCCCTGAGAAAGCACGAGGTGTTAAACGAAGCCATGCTGCCTGATTACGACTTTTATATTCCTCAGCCCAACAGAAAACTTACTTCAAAGTACCGGAGCAGATACTTTTATGTGTTTCACAATAAGGTGGCGTTGATAAAAACCTCGTTTGGCTGTCCCTATAATTGTAAATTTTGTTTCTGCAGAAGAATAACCGGTGATAAGTACCATGCACGCCCACTTGATGAGGTAATGGATGAATTGTCCTCCATCAGGGAAAAGGAGATCTATATTGTGGACGATGATTTCCTGGTCAGCCCGAATCGAACCAAAGAATTCATCAGATTATTAAATGAAAAGGGGATCAGGAAAAAATTTCTTGTCTATGGACGGGCCGACTTTATCGCGGCAAACCCTGGTCTGATAAAGGAATTCAAAGAGACTGGCCTGAGAACGGTCATTGTAGGTCTCGAATCATTTGAAGATGTTGAATTGACCGGTTTTAATAAACAAACCAGCAGCAACACAAACAGGATGGCCATGGCTGTGCTGAACAAATACAAGGTAGATTGTTATGCGGCCGTTATTGTTTCACCCTCATGGAGTGCTGGCGATTTCAGAAAAGCGGGTGATATCATGCTTGAGCTGGGAATAAAGTTCGTAAACCTTCAGCCCTTAACCCCATTGAAAGGTACCGGGCTGAAAGTAAAGGAAGAAGATCTTGTGATCACCAGAGATGACTTTGCAAAATGGGACCTCGCCCATGTGGCCATCCGGCCTGAAAAAATGAGCCTGGAGGATTATTATAAAAATATCAGGGACCTTTATCTTCGGATCATCCTCAATCCGAAAAATCTTTTGAGTCTTTTAAAGTATCCCCTTCACATGCAAATAAAAATGGCAAAAGGGCTGATTAAAATAAAACGGCAGTACAGGAAGAAAATCATGGAGGTGACGGAACATGCCTAAGGTCCTGTTGATACAATCCTCCCAATATCTTTCAACAGGGGATGTGGTGAGGCAGAAGAAGCTTTACCTGCCGGGATTGGTGTTTCCCCTTCTGGCCGCCATGGCTCCCAAAAACTGGGAAGTAGAGGTGAAACTGGAGGTTATTGAAGAGATCAACTTCGACACCGATGCTGACATTATAGGCATTGGCGCCATGGGACACGCCATTTTCAGGGCATTCGACCTGGCCAGTCAGTTTAAAAAGCGCGGAAAGATCGTTTTCATGGGAGGGTACATGGCCTCGATGGTCCCGGAACTGGCCTTGAAATTTGTGGACAGCATTGTGATCGGAGATGCGGAGATCTCTTTTCCGATGCTTTTGTCGGATTTTGAACAGCATGGTACGCTTCAAAGAATTTATGATAATCCCATTGTTGACCTCAACAATTTGCCTCTGCCCCGGTATGAACTGCTTGCTGAGAAACGAATTGGCGACATGCTGCCAGTGCAGGCGGGTCGGGGCTGCAACCATACCTGCAGCTTTTGCTCCATTGCCTGTTTATATAAGGGTCGTCACATGGCAAGGCCGGTGGATGACGTGATCAGGGACATTGAAAAGATTAAAAGTCTCGGATACCGTAAATTTTATATGATTGATGACAACATTGTGAGCAATCCCGCCTACCTGGAGGAGCTGTGCAGAAGGATACTGCCCCTGAACATGAAGTGGTCGAGCCAGTGCACCATGAACCTGGCCCGGAATGAATCCTTGTTGAACCTGGTTGCCCGGTCGGGATGTGAGATTCTCAGCCTTGGCCTGGAAAGTATTTCGCAGGAGGGGTTGGATAAGCTCAATAAAAAATGGCTCAGGATTGAGGATCATCAAAAATTAATGGCTGCTTTCAATAAGGCCGGCATCATGGTAAGCGCCGAAATGATCATCGGCACCGACGGCGATACCGCGGAATCACTGAAGGCAACCTATGCGTTCATTAAAAAATGTAAAATTCCCTTGTTGCGGATTTATTTTTTAACGCCGGTTCCCGCAACAGAACTGTACAATGAATATAAAGCGGCAAGCCGGTTGATTCACGAGAATTTCGAACACTATACAGCCTCTGAATGTGTTCATTTCCCTGAGAAAATATCCCCGGAACATCTGACCGAAATGTACCACTGGCTGAACGGAAAAATATTTTCCCTGGGCGGAATTATCTCCCGCACGCTGTTAAACAGGCAGATACTGAAGCATCCGATGAATTATATTTTTGCATTCGCCGTAAATCTGCATTACCGTTCCTATATAAAGAAAGGTGAAACACCGCTTATCGTATAATGAAGATGTTCATCCATTTTAACTGCAATGCTTATGAATATTGCCAACGCACTTCCTGAAATATCGACGCTCTACCGGCTGCCGTTTACCAAGAACGACAACCCGAACGGGTGGGTCGAGATAACCACCGACTGCAACCTCAAATGTCCGGGATGTTACAGGGGCTGCGACAGGGATGACAATATTCCGGTTCACGAACCCATTGAAAAGGTGAAGGAAAATATCCTTGAGATGAAGCGGCTGCGGAATTGCCAGATCATCTCCCTCAGCGGCGGAGAGCCATTTCTCCATCCGGAACTGGGAAACATCATCCGGTTTATCAGGGACAATGGGATGTATCCCTTTGTGCATACCAACGGGGTGCTTTTGACGCACGACAGCATCTCGGGGCTCAAAAAAGAGGGGTTGGCCGGCCTTATCATCAGGGTCGACTCCTTAAGCAGGCACAGGTCAACATCGGAAGAAAAACTCAATTCCCTCCGGAAGCACTACGGTGAAATGGTTTACGCAGTTGGTGGAATACATTTGACCTTCCTCTGCGTGGTGAACCACGACAACCTGAACGAAATGGGCGACGTGATAAACTGGTCGGTGGAGAATTCAAAACTTGTTGATTTTGTTACCTTTATCCCTATCCGGCAGGTTCTTTTTGATAAAAACGAGCAACTTGATTGCTCGAAATGGGTGTATGCAGAGGACCTTTGCAAACAGGTGCAGACTGTTTTGCCTGATATCAGGTATGCTGCTTATCTGGGGAGCAGACTGGAAGATGCCCGTATTAAGTGGTTGCAGTCATCCTACATTGTCATGAACAAAAAGATACTAGGCTATACAGGCCCGAAATTTGTCGAATCATTTCAGATGTTTCATCATCTGTTTACCGGAAAGTATGCCTATAAATTCGGCAAGGGCAGGAGTTACCTGAATTTTCTTCAGATTGTGTTGTTGGCCATTTTTCTTCGGGACTTCAGGGTGATTGCGGGTAATTTAATTAAAGAGATCATCCGGAACCCCGTGAATCTGTTCAGACGTTCAACCGTACAACTGCTCTGTTACATCATTCCACCCGGATTTGTAAATGGAATAAGAGATGAGTGTGATGGATGTCCCGATGCCATGCTGTATGAAGGACGGCTTGTCCCTTCGTGTGGGTTGGAGGAATTCAAACGTCACGGCAAACCACTTGAAAAACAGATAGTTGATTAGACTATGATTGAAATCGTTGAAGTAAAGTCCAAAAAGGATCTCAAAAAGTTTATTCAATTTCCCGACTTTTTATACAGGGATGATCCATGTTATATTACGGAGCCCCATCTCTTTCAGAAGACCCTGTTCGACCGGAAGAAGAATCCTTTTTTCCTCCATTCCAGGGTGGATTTTTTCCTGGCCTATAAAGAAAATCAGGTGGCAGGCCGCATCGCTTTGATTCGAAATAACAATCATATTGCCTATTCCGGTGAGCCATCTGGCTTTTTTGGTTTTTTTGAATCAACAGATGATTTTGAGGTAGCCAGAGCCCTGCTTAACAAGGCAGTAAGCTGGAACAGAAACGAAGGATTGACAACCCTGCGTGGTCCTGAAAATTTCTCCACCAATGAATCGTGCGGAATGCTTATTTCGGGATTCGACAAACCGCCCATTGTGATGATGCCCTACAATAAACCCTGGTACAATGATTTCCTGGTTAGGTTTGGTTTTGAAAAGGAGATGGATTTGGCTTCCTACGCATTGATGTATGACCAGCTTTTATTATCACCCTCCGTGGAAAGAATATTAAAACGAATCGGAGATTATCTCACTGATTCGGATATCACGATCAGAACGATTAACTATAAAATGCTTGATCAGGAAATCATCCCGCTGCTGGGCCTATACAATAAGGCGAATAGAGACAACTGGGGATTTTTGCCGATGACTGAACAGGAATTCAGGAACACGGCGGAACAGTTCAGGCAATTTGTGCCCGAAAAAATGATTCTGATCGTTGAAAAGCAAAAGCAACCCATTGGTTTTTTATTGGCGCTTCCTGATCTGAACCAGGTATTCAGCCACATCAGATCAGGAAAATTAGGACCACTTGGAATGCTGAAATTTCTCTGGTATAAGCGAAAGATCAACAATGCCCGTATTTTGATCCTGGGGATGCTCGATGAATTCAGGAACAAGGGGATCGATTTGTTCCTGTACCAGAAAATAAAGGAAAATTGCATGGCTTTGGGAATGTACCATGGAGAGGCCTGCTATGTGATGGAAAATAACCTGAGGATGAAATCAATTCTCGAAAAAGTGGGCGGGAAATGTGTTAAACAATACAGAATATATAAATTAGATACGTTAGCGACAAAAAAATAGAAAGATAGTCACTTCATTTAGTCATGCCGGATACCCAGTTTTTTCAGGATCCCCTTGAGATATTCCGTTGCATTCGCCGATCCCTCTTTCGGGGCCCAGGAGGCAAAATTTTTATCATCAATCGGGCTGTAGGGACCATCCTTTACTTCATAGGCAACAGTTTCAGGATCGAGGGGGATGATGGTGTGGAAAGTTCTTTCAGGGATCTCAGCGCCGAAGTTACCATCCGATGGGTCCAATACCGTGTGGCCGGTGATATTTCCCAGGTCATCAAACTCGATCACGGCAATTCTTCCCCGCAGCGAAAAGAAAACTTCCCTTTTATCCGGATCTGCATGCCTGTGAGGCTGGATATAGGATAATGGCTCCATCGCATTAAGCAGGCGCTGCAGGGTGTCGGAATAATCCTTATGGAAGTTGAAATTCTGGCGCCTGCGTGGCGAAACCTTCGCCTGAGCCGAAACCGCATTAAGCAAATGGCTATCAATAATGATCATTCAATCAAAAAATTTTCATTGGTAATTGGTCATTGGTCATTGGTAATTGGTCATTGGTC